>CAZYPR010000019.1:0-40270 GCA_964649495.1 uncultured Clostridia bacterium
CAATAGTTACTTTTTCATCAATCTATTCCCTAAATCAGTCAGATTTAAGGATTAATAAATTTTACAAATTGGGAGTCGAGGTAAAAACACTAAGCGAGGTTGTCTCCAACGCGCTGGTTTAAATATATCTCTTTACCCTCTCCAAAAGCTCTTTAAGGGGTGGGGTTTTAAACCATTCCCTTCCTGTAATCTCATTGGCATAAGCTTGATAGATCAAAGATATTGTTTCTGCTAAATCTGGAGGGAGAGGAGATGGAGAGGATTTAACTAAATATTTCCAGTTAATTTTGTCAATTTTCTTTGCGGTCTCCAAATCATTAAACCACTCTGTTTTTCTATAGTAAATTCTCGCAATCTCTTTGCTCACTGGGATACCTTCATATGTAAATCTGCACTCATCAAGGGTTCCGAGGGCATCGACTAAAATTATATTTCTTTTCTCATCAAATCCAAACTCGAATTTTCCATCCTCATTGAAAAGCCCTATTTCTTTAGCTTTCTCTGTGATGATGGAATTTATTTTCAGGCTCAATTCTTTTATCTTTTCCATTTCCTCCTCAGAAAGACCCGCTATATCGATTGCTTCGTCATATTTCAAATATCTGTCAATTTTTTCAAGCTTTGTGGAAAAATCAATTATTGGATTTTCAAGAACATCTCCTGGTTTTGGCATCTCCTTCAGATTAATATCTTCAAGCCTTAGAGTCCCTTCCCTCAATCTCTTAAAAACTGAAGAGCCTTCGGGAAGTGAGTTTCTGTAAATAACCTCAAGGGGGATCAAAAAATTGACCCTCTCTTTTTTATAAATTGAATAATCATATTTCCCATCTATTAGAAATGGTTTTAAAACCCTCAGTAATTTCATGCCAAGAATATTTGATGGCTCTTTTAAATCCTTAAGGTTCTTTAGCTTCCCATCTTCAAGTAGACCCAAATAATGGGTTCTTATTCCAAGCTCTTCCAATTTCTCAAAAAAGTATGCAGTAACAATGCATATAGCCTTCCCCTTATTTCCGATGTGATCTGGCATCTCTCCCCAATCAAAAACAGAATACCTATCGGAAAATACAAACCTTCCCTCTCCGGTTTTTTTCCCTTTTGCTTCTTTCAATATTACAAGATCTTTTACACTTCCCATTTATTGCAAACTCAAAGGGGCTCTATTTCAAAAATAACTCCTTTTGGATCAGGGCATGAGAGCTCTTTTGTCTCAGCAATCCAGTCATCCTGTGGTAGCTCTTCCTCCCTCTGCTTTGCAGTCAGAAAGGGCATGAGGGCATTTAAAGCATATATGCATGTAAATTTTCCTGCGGGTATCTCAATCTTTCCGTATCCTCTTATGTAAAATACATCTCCAACTTTCAAGTTTGCGCCGCACCTCTCTTTAATCTCCTTTACTTTGATTACAAGGTCTTTCATTTTTCCCTCCATTTTTATAAATTTTTTAAATCTTCTTCCAGTTTTTTAAGCTCTTCATTTTCAAGAGGTAAACCATCCTTTTTTATCTCAACAACAATTTTTACTTTACCCTTCTTCTCAAACCTCACCAAAGAGATTGCACAATCCTTAAAAAGGTTAAAGATTTTCTCAATCGGTCTCCAGGAAGGGTCAGAGATCAAGCCTAAAACTGATAGATGTGTTTTTCCAAGAGGAATAATCTTGCTTTCAATTAGGAAATCCTCTTCTCTTCGAAGAATTTCGTATATGAATTTAATAAGCTCCGCAATTTCTTCTGCAGGCGAGTTAATTCTATAGAAATCCTCTATATTAAAGTAGATCTCCCTTAACTCCCTTTCTTCTATCCCTGGGATTAATCTCCTCACCTCATGGAATTTTATGGAATCTATTTCCCTCATTCCCTCATCAAAGTCCCTATAATCTCCAATTGCATCCTTTAATCCTTTCTTTATTCTTTTATATAGCTCATCTATACTGGAAAATTGCATTAGGTCGACACTCATGTCGAATATCCCCACCTGAACATCTCCATACTGTTTTGGAGGATTTGTAGCATAAACCTTAAGACCTCCTATTGACTCAAGATATGGAATACATCTATATCCGTAAGATTCCTTCTGAGGGCAGTAAATGGCAAGAATAATTTTGAAATCAATCCTGAACTCTGAGGCATTAACAACACTGAGGAAAACCTGGGATTTTTTAGTTTCTTTTGCCTCTTTCATTAGAAAAGGAATTATTGCTCGAGCATAATGCTCAAACCCACCAATCTTTATTTGAAACTCCTGGGTTCTCAATCTTCTCTTTGAAATTGTTGAGATAAGATTTCTTTTTATTAGGTCAATTTCTGACATTTTGTATGGTTTACCCTCCTCATCAACAATTTCAATCCTTATAACTGTTATATTGTCAGGGGTTGTAAACTCCTTGTGATGCTTTATTATATATCCAGGAACTGAAATATCAAGGGCTCTGAGACAATCCTCAAGAAAGATATCCCTTGCAAACCATGCTATTGTAATTCCTGTAAAATCTCCCTTCTTTGTCCAGAGATTTTCAATAATAACCTGTGGCTCCTTCTTCTCCCTAACCCCTTTTACTAAACTATAATTGTTTATTATTATCCTTGCTATATCTTCAGCTTTCCTTTCCTCAATATATTCCCTTGATCTTGCTACAAAAAACTTTACAGCCTCACCATTCCCTCCAACAATATTTTCAATGTCATCTCCCTTGTAAATTCTCTCTATCTCCTCCACCACCTGGCTGTAAATTCTTAGTTTTCGAGCTTCCTCAGAAAGAAGGGATGTTTTTGATGAAACTCCAGTTGAAACACTTCTAATATTGGAAATTATCTCATCCTTCTGAGACAAAAATCTCTCCTCCTCCTCTCTGTTTTCAAGAAGAACAGCAAGGATTATAACACCTATCTTTTCATTCTTGTAAGTGAGGGAATAGCCATTCAGTCTGAAAAGGTTCCACCCCTTTTCATGGAGAGTCCCTATTGCAGACTGGGAAAGCCCTGGCCAATCAGGAGCTGCAACACCAACTATTCCTATATGGGGATAATCATTTTTTTCATAAAGAATTTTAAAGATAATTGTTATCTTTTCATCCTCCCTAAGGCTAAGGAGCTCCCCTATTAAAGGAATCTGCTCTTCAGTATGAAAGAAGCTTAGAGAACTCCTTATCTCTTCAAATTCTCCGCTTCTTTCAAAATCCCTCAAAATCTTATTCATTCCATCTCCATTATAAAAACTGAAATATAAAAAATCAATTTCAAGACCTTATTTTTTTGCAATATCCAAATCCTCTATGATATTTTTTATGTCGTTGGGAGTGAGGAGGATATTGATTTCATGAAAGGATCTCCTTTCTTTTACCCATTCATTTATTATTTCCTTTGTTTTATCCTTTGCAATTTCTTTTTCAATTAATGGTGTCATTTCAATAAGGGAACGGGCGGGTATTTCAAGTCTTTCCGTAAGGGGAAGATATCTTTTTTTGTAATATTCTTCAATCTCTTCAATACTCACTGAAACCCTTGAATAGAAAAGATTTTCAATGAGTTTTTTTGACATGATTTTTTTGGAAAGAATCTCCCTGAGCTCATCCCAGCTCATATCAAGCTCATTCAGAATCTCAAGAACTCTGTCTAATCCTCCAAGCTCAAAGATCATCCTTTCTTCCTCTTCTACATAATCTTCTTCTCTAATCTCCTCTCTTTCGGTTATCTCCTTTTGAATAAAAAAGAAATCTACTATTTCATTTAGACAATTCATAACCCCTTCATTTGTTCTTTCAGCTTTTGAGCAGATGTGGAGAAGATAGGAAGCTTTCAATTCTCTAAAAGTTATAATGTCTGAGTCAACAGTTGCCACAATTTTATCCCAAAATATTCTCTGAGATAAAACAAATAGAAATAATATACTAAAATTCATTTCCAATGTTGAAAAGAATGACCCCTTTCCTCTTGAGGGAGGGCTTTGTAAAATTATATCCAAGATATATTTTGAAAGGTCCTACCGGCGTTTTGTACCACAATCCAATTCCACTTCCAAGATTGAAGTTTGATAGCTTGAAATTACCATTTTTGGAGAAAACATTCCCTATATCAAGGAAAATAGAGAGCCTCAAATTTTCCCATGGAAATACAGGAAGAAGAGATTCTGTGTTGGCAAGAAAGATAATGTTTCCACCAATGGGATTCCCTGTTTCGGGGTCTTTGGGACCCAGTTCATCAACCTTCTCTCCTCTAAAGGAGCTTCCACCAGCAAAAAATCTGTCTGCAATTGAAGCATCTCCATATATATATCCAATTCTTAAAAATGAATTTTGAATTATATCATATGGGAAATTTTTTATGTGCTGAATGTTGAATGAAAACTTCCAGAAGTTTGATTCTGTTCCGAAAGCGGGGAAAGCTCTTTCTAAATTTAAAGTCCAGTATCTCCCTTTTGTTGGATTGAACGGATCATCCCTCAGGTCAACGAGATAGGATAAAGAGAAGGACGAAGTATAGAAGGGTCTGTATTCTCTGTCGATAGCGGATTCCTTTATCGATAGACTGAGAAGATTTGTTCTTGCTATTCTGTAGCGGAAAAGAAGGAGAGAATAATCTGTAGCTCTATCCACCGCAGATATTGCAAAACCTCTTCTTTCGTAAGTGAAACTTTTCCTTTCCTCCTTTTCCCACCAGAGAGATGTTATACTCTCGAGATTTAAACCCATAAGGGATTTATTGGTTAGGGAGATAACCCCCCTCTTTTCCTTAGGGCTGAGCTGAATGACTGTGGAGCCACCAATTGCAAGACCAAGAATGTTATTGTGGGATAGTTCAAGGGAGCCCCTTGGTCCAGATCTTTCAAGATAACCTCCACCAAATCCAATGTGATAACCACCCGCTTCTGAAAGAATAAATATGATTATTAACTCATCGTTCATCTCAATTTCCCTTACTTTAATCTCACTGAAAATACCTGTTTCCTGAAAATTCTTCAATGTAGCTTGAATTTTTTCATATGAATATAAATCACCCTCCTTTATTCTTAACATGTTTTTTATTATAAAATCTCTCGTTCTTGTCAATCCAGTTATGTGAATTTTCTTTATTTTGAATTTTTTCCCTTTATTAATTCTAAAGATTATATCCTTTTCACCCCTTACCTCTGCTAAAACTTCTGCATTTTTAAAGCCCTGATTCATGAGAAATATTCTTATTCTTTCCTTTGCATTTTCCAAAAGAGAATCTGAATAAAGGGAGCCTTCAGAAATTCCAGATATTGATTTTAACTCGCTCTCCAAGAATGGCTCCCCTCCTTCAAAAGAAACTGATTTTACTGAAAATGGTTTTTTCATTTCAACTTTAAATACAACATCCACTGAACCCTTTCTTTTAAATATTTCCTTCTTAACATTCACATCTGAGTAGCCTCTGTTTTTGTAGAAGGTTTTAATTCCACTTTCATAGTTGTCTATCAATTCGCCATTAGCCCAGAAAGATAAAGTTGACTCTGTGTATTCCTGTAGAAATTTCTTTAACTCATTGAGAGTTTCTTTTTCTGTATCAATTTTTATTCTGTGTAATCTAAACCTTCTTCCTTTATTTATATCAAAGATTATTTTTAACTCATCCCCTTCTCTTTTTGCTTTAGCATCAACTTCTGCAAATAGGAAACCTTTACTTTTCAAATAATTCTGAACTTTTATCTTGCTCTCTTCAATTGCCCATTCCTCAAAAATTTCTCCTTCCCACAAAGGAAAGAGAAGCTCTTTCGGAATTTTTGCTCCATTAAAATCAATTTGAATTTTCTCTCCGAGGAAACCTCTAATCTCAACAACAACCCATTCATTTCCCATTTTTTTAATATTAGAGTTTATTTTTGCCCTTAAATAACCTTCTCTTTTAATATAGGATAACATTCTATCAATATCCCTTTGAAGTTTGAATGGTATGAGGGGTCTTCCTTCCTTTAAAGATAAAAATTTCCTCAAACCTTGAGTTTCAGGGTTCAAAGAGTCTGAAAATAAAATCTCTTTAACTTTTCTTCTTTTTCCTGATTTTATATTAAAGATAACATCTTTTCTTCCCTTTGAATCTTTTATAGAGGCTCTAACCTCAGCATCGAGGAAACCATTCTCTTTAAGCTTACTCAAAATTTCATCTTTAGCCTTTTCTATGTCCTTCTGATTAAAGAATCCACCCCCTTTCAGTGACGAAATTGCACTCCTTAACTTTCCCTTTGATGTCCCTGTCTCTCCTTCAAAAATAATTTTCCCTAAAACACTCCTTTTCTGAATTATAAAAATGATTTTAAGATTGTCTTTATCCTTTAATGCCTCAACCTCTATTGAGGAAAATTCATTTGTTCTGTAAAGATTCTCCACCCCCTCTCTCAATTTGCGGGGATTTAAGTAATCTCCCTTTCTCAATGGCACAAATTCTGAAAGTCCATTTTCCTCCTTTCCATCCACAATAAATTTCACTTCACTTACCCTGATATCCTCTCCAGATATTATTTTAAAAGAAAGAATGAGTAGAAAGAAAAAGTTTTTCAACTTCATTGACCCAATCTCTTTATAAACTTAAGATCAATACTAAAGGCGCCATTTTCATTCCTCATTCCTATAAGGGAAAGATTTTCTGAGATACTGTATTCAATATAAACGATATATTCTCTCTGTCCAGTTAGATCAGAAGAGTAAAGAACAATCAAATCCTTTGATACCTTTTTTCCAACAGTTAACCTTGCTACAGGGTTTGAAGAGGAACCAAGGAGATAAGGATCAACCCTTAACCTGTCAACTCCAAACAATTTCTTTGCCCTTGTTTTCAATTGCTCTGAAATCTCCATACTAAGGAGGGAAGCAGAACTAAACTGAGTTCCTGTCCTGTAAGTTGTTCTTTGGTAGATTTCTCCAATGGCAAGGAGGGTTAAAATATCTTGGGATGGAAGGGGTGGAGAGGAGGAGAGTTGAGGAAGTGGTTTTGATGCTTTACCTTTCACTTCAAATGTCACTCTGTAATCTTTGACAAATGTATCTGCAAGAATGTAAATTTCAGGGTCAATTATAAATGGAGAGTTAAAATACACTTCCGCTCTTATAAGTTTGAATTTTCTATCTCCAATATTTAGTTCTCCCTTTCTTCCTTTTATGTTTCCAAGGATTATTGGATTTGAAGAATCTCCCTTAATTCTAAGGGAGAATTTTCCCTCAGCCTTCCCCCATGAGTTTTCCATCCATGCATTTCCATCTGCGTGGAGTTCTATATTTAGATTAATTTTCTTAAATATCTTTGGAGGTCCTTTGGAAGGAGTTGAGGAGAAAGCGATTTTCTCACCTATCTCCTTTCTCCAGAAAAGACTTTTAATGGAAAAACTTCCTTCAATAGTTATCTCTTCAAGATTCCCTCTAATCTCAATTTTTCCATCTCCCACTCCCCTCACCCTTTCAAAGGGAGAGAGTCTCATATCCTTTCCAGTTACATTAACCTTTATATTCTCCAGCGTCCATCTCCCAATTTTTGCCTCTCCATAACCTTCCACATCTCCTCCTCCAATTTTAGCTCTGAAATTCCTTAGATGAAGGGAATCATTCTCCTGAATTAAAGTTCCTGAAAAATCTTTAAACTCATGGGCAAAACCTCTTATAAAAAAAGATTTACCTTCCACATTGGAAATAGACTTTATTTGTAAAGAGTTTAATTTTCCCTTCACTTCTCCTATGAATTTGGCTTTTATACTTTCACCAGGGAATTCAATCAATTTCTCTATGCCATTGATATTTCCGTTGAACTTACCTTCTAAATAACCACCCTCAATTATAAAAAAATCAAAATCGAGATATTCATCTTTTGCAGTAGTTTCCGCAACACCTTTTATGGAGATTTTATCTTTTGAAAAGAATGCATTGCAGTTAAGATCAAAGCTTTTTGGCTCTCCCGATTTATAAGAAAAGTCTTTAATTTTTCCCTTTATTTCCATTGGAGAATCATAAAACTTACCCTCTCCTTTAAGGGATAGCGAAAGTTCTCCTTTAAAGTCTTCGTTAATTTTTGATATATCAAAGGAAATTTGGGGAACCGAAACCTTGTATTTCATATCCCTTCTATTTAAGATAAGCTCTCCAGAAACATTGGATAGACCTGTTGAAAAGGAAGGAGTTAAAGTGAATATTTCATCTTTGAAATTAATGGGGATTGAGACCTCTCTTAATTCAATCCTCCCAAATCTGAGCAACTGGGAAAAGATCTTCCCTCTAACTTCTATGCCATCTCTGAAATAAAAAATCAGATCTCCCTTTAACTCTCCCTTCAATTCTTTTAAGAATTTTTCACCTCTTGCTCTTTCTATCTCAATTTGTATTACCCTCTCCTTTAGATTACCTCTTATCAACCCTTCAAAAATTCCATCTTTTAAACTCGCCTCAAATGCAAGATTATCCTTTACTCCTTTTATTTTTCCATTAATATTCCCAATATCAATATTACCTATCTTAAAATTTTTCAAATAAATCTCTGCATCTGTCTCAGGATTATTAGTTGTTCCTGATATTTTTAGTATAGCATTACCAACTCCATCAATTGGAGGAAGATTTGAAGGAGTATAAAAGTGTTTAAGAGTTTTTGAGTTTAATATCTCCTTTAATGAGAAATCTTTTATTTCTCCTGAAATATCAATATTTTTACCATTCGAATTTATCAATCCATAACCTTGCAAACCTTTTAATTTTATCTCTTCAACATTAACATTCCACTCTTTTCTTTCTGAATTTATATTTCCCTTCACTGTTCCTTCATCGGATAGAAGAAGAAACTGACCATTTAATTTATCTCTTCTAATTTCTCCATCGAAATTAAGAAAAGAGTCAGATGGAATGTAAGGAAAAGTTGAGTCAAATAATTCGAGGGGGAAATTTTGCAAATTGAAATTAAAAAATTTCCCCTCTGAAAATTTTATGTCGCAAAACCAGGGGAATTTTTTATAGGTAGATCGGAGGTGAGCTTCTCCGTTAAATTTCTCATCGAAATTTGCAGAAACTAAAGTATTCATTAACTTTCCATTTATCCTATTAGAAAATGAAAAATCTATCTTTCCTTTCATGTTTCCATTAATCCCCTCGACTCTGTAACTACCTTCCATATTCCCCTTTATTTCTATTCCTTTATATTTAATGGGAGAGATAATCGAATTTATCTCACCTTCAACCTCTAAGGTTTCATCTTTGGAATAAATCATTCCACGGGTTGAAATCGTGCCGAATTCATTTTTTATTTCAAGCTCTCTAACCCTTATCCTATCTTTTTCAGCCCTGAGGAGAAGTCTCATGAAAAATTCTCTTTCAAAGCCCATCTTCTTTTCATTTATTTTTCCAACGGAATCCTTTATGTTTAAAGCTAATCTTTTATTTTTGTAATAAAGGCTACCATTGATGGAGTCCAAAACTATTTCTCTTTTTTCATCTTTGAAAATAAAGGAGCCATTAACTATTCTTCCATTTTCAATTTCAAAGTTTGGAAGTTTCCTTTTTTTACCCTTTCCCCTCTCCAGCTTGTAAAGGGTGAACTGGGGAGATTCCAGCTTAACTCTAAAAATAAGTTTCTTTGAGAACAACCCTTTTGTGGTCACCTCGATCCCTGCATTTTTTACATTCAGCTTTCCCAATTTATCGGGAATCTCAATGGTTAACCCTGTCACAGAAAGGGAAGGAGGTAAGGGTTTGAGATCAAGGGAAGAGAATGTTCCGTAAATTTTTATGAAATCGCTTATTCTTTTTAAAGCTTCGTATCTGAGGTAAGAAATGGTGATTATAGAAAAAATAAATAAAACAAAAAAGAGTATAAAATATCTCTTAATTATTCTTTTCATAGACAGATTTACTCAATTACAAAGAGAGGGGTTCCAACCTCTACTGTCATACCCTCCTTTACATTAAGCTCTTTAAGAATCCCCTCTTTTGGAGATTTTATCTCATTTTCCATTTTCATGGCTTCGATTGTAATTACACCTTTATCTTTCGGAATGTTTTCTCCAACCCTTGCAAGAATCTTCTTAACCCTTCCTGGCATCCTTGCTTTTACTTCTACTCTTCCTTTCTTTTCAAGCCTCCCACCTTTTAAAACGGCGGAGAGGGGTTCGACTTCAACAGTTTCTCCATTTAAAAACACCACATAGCCATTCTTGTTTTCGTATACAAAACAATCGTAAATCCTTCCGTTTAGTTCAAGGAGAAAAATATCTTTATCAACATTTGTAACTTTTATATTGTATTCAGAATCATTTACCTTTGCTATGTATAAATCTTTCCCTTGATATGAAATTTCAATAACCTTTTGATTCCCTTTAACATTTAAAAAAAGCTTCTTCATAGCCTGTTCAGAAAATTATACCACAAACCCATCATTTTCCAGCGATTTGTTTCCTTTTTACTCTGAAGAACTGAGTTTTTCGATTTCTCTTCCATTTTAAGATAAGCAACAACTGCTGATAGAGCCTCTACTGTCTCATCCATTCTTTTCTCTTCCCTTTCAAGCTTCTCAATAAAATGGGTATTATAATCCCCTTTTATGAAATCAGAATGCTGAAGGACTCTAAGAAAGAAGGGAATTGTGGTTTTTATTCCAACAATATGGTATTCGAGGAGAGCTCTCCTCATCCTTTTAATTGCCTCGAGCCTATCCCTCCCCCAGGTAACAAGTTTAGCAATAAGGGGATCATAAAATATTGGAACATCAAATCCCTCATAGACACCACTATCTATTCTAACTCCTATCCCTCCTTCTGGATTCTGAAGCCTCAAAATCTTTCCAGGGCATGGAGCAAAGTCATTATCGGGGTCTTCCGCATAGATTCGACATTCAATGGCTGAACCCATTGGTTTTATGTCTTCCTGAGAGAAAGGGAGGGGTCTTCCCTCAGCAATCTCTATCTGACATCTAACAATATCTATACCTGTTACCATTTCAGTTATTGGATGCTCCACCTGAAGACGGGTGTTCATTTCGAGAAAATAAAAATTCTTGTCCTTATCCACAATAAATTCTATTGTTCCTGCATTCAAATATCCAACTTTTTTTATGGCTGAAACAGCCATCTCTCCCATTTTTCTCCTTGTATTTTCATCTATAAAGGGAGATGGTGTCTCCTCCACAACCTTCTGATACCTTCTCTGGATCGAACATTCCCTTTCTCCAAGATAAACTGCATTCCCAAACTCATCCACAAGAATCTGAACCTCTATATGATGGGGCTCCTCTATGTATTTTTCAATGTAAATGGAAGGGTTGCCAAAGGATGAGAGAGCCTCAGAACTTGCAAGCTTGAAAGAAGGAATGAGCTCCTCTTCACTCTTTATCAATCTCATTCCCTTTCCACCCCCTCCAAGATCCGCCTTTAAGAGCAATGGATAACCAATCTCCCTGGCAAACTTTATTAATTCCTCCTCATCTTTTAAGGGTTTTTTGAGACCAGGAACAACAGGAAGTCCCGCTTCCTCCATGGCTTTTCTCGATTCTGTCTTTGAGCCCATCAATTCTATTGATTTGTGATCAGGACCAATAAATATTAATCCCGAATCCCTAACTGCCTTTGCAAACTCTGAATTTTCCGCAAGAAACCCGTATCCTGGATGAATGGCATCACACCCACTTTTCTTAGCAACATCTATAAGTTTATCAATTCTCAAATAACTTTCAGAGGAAGGTGATGGACCAATGGGATAAGCCTCATCAGCAAATCTCACATGAAGAGCTTTCCTGTCAGCCTCAGAGTAAACCGCTACACTTTTTATATCCATTTCCCTTAATGTCCTCATAATTCTTACTGCAATTTCTCCTCGGTTGGCAATAAGAACTCTTTTTATCTTCCTCATAGCAATTTTACCTATAATATTCTACTTCAACATAATTTTTTTTTCCAATCAAAGGGGGATGTTTCCATGTTTTTTAGGAGGGTTTTTATCCCTCTTGTTCTGAAATGTTTCAAGAGCCTTTATAAGTTTTAATCTTGTAAACTTTGGCTCTATTACCTCATCTATATATCCCTTCTCAGCACTAACATATGGGTTAGCAAATTTCTCCCTGAACTCTTTTATTTTTTCCTCTCTAAATTTTTCAGTGTCCTTTGCTTTTGCAAGTTCCTTTCTATAAATTATATTTACAGCTCCTTCAGGTCCCATAACTGCAATTTCTGCAGTGGGATAAGCGACATTGTAATCAGTTCTTATATGTTTTGAAGCCATAACACAATACGCTCCACCGTAAGATTTTCTCGTTATAACTGTTAATTTTGGAACAGTTGCTTCAGCAAAGGCGTAAAGGAGTTTTGCTCCATGTTTTATTATCCCTCCATGTTCCTGAGCAACACCAGGGAGAAAGCCAGGAACATCTTCAAAAACTAAAAGGGGAATGTTGAAAGCATCGCAAAAACGGACAAATCTTGCTCCTTTAACCGAAGCGTTAATATCAAGAGCTCCCGCAAGATGTTCAGGCTGGTTGGCAACAATTCCAACAACTCTCCCCCCAAGTCTTCCAAATCCAATTATTATATTCGGTGCAAAATTCTCCTGGATCTCAAAGAAATAGTTGTCATCGAGAACACTGTTTATGAGAATCTTCATATCATAAGGCTGATTCGGATTTTCTGGAACTAAAAGATTTAAAGATTCATCAACTCTGTCAATGGGATCTGATGTCTCCTTGAAAGGAGGATCTTCCGTATTGTTGGAAGGAAGAAAGGAGAGGAGCTCTCTTATGAGAGACAAGGTGTGATGGTCATCTTCACCAACAAGATGGGCAATCCCAGATATTGTGCTATGGGTTTCAGCTCCTCCAAGCTCCTCCATTGTTACATCTTCATGGGTTACAGATTTGATTACATCAGGACCTGTTATGAACATGTAACTTTTCCCTTTTGTCATTATTATGAAGTCTGTTATTGCGGGAGAGTAAACCGCTCCTCCCGCACAAGGTCCCATAATTGCTGAAATCTGGGGAACAACTCCTGAAGCGAGAGTGTTTCTTAAAAAAATATCAGCATATCCCGCAAGGGAACCAACTCCTTCCTGAATTCTTGCACCTCCAGAGTCGTTTAAACCGATAATTGGAGCGCCAACCTCCATTGCTCTGTCCATAATTTTACATATTTTCCTTGCATTACTCTCGGACATTGTTCCACCAAAAACAGTGAAGTCCTGAGCAAAAACAAAAACCAGCCTTCCATCAATCTTCCCCCATCCTGTCACAATCCCATCTCCTAAAATTCTCATTTTATCCATCCCGAAGTCATAACATGAATGGACTACAAATCTGTCTATTTCATTAAAAGTCCCTGGGTCCAAAAGAGCCTCTATTCTCTCTCTTGCGGTTAACTTCCCTTCTCTGTGCTGTTTTTCAATTCTTTCAATTCCGCCTCCTGCCTCAGAAAGTTTAATTTTCTCTTCAAAAATTTTAAATTTTTCTTCCAGCCCCATTCTCCACCTCATAAAATTTTGATTTTTTCATCTTAACTTCTACCTTTTTTAAATGATTCCCAATCTTTCAAGAATCTCTCAATACCTATATCTGTCAACGGATGTTTAAAAAGAGCTTTGAAGACCGAAAATGGCATTGTGACAATTGGTGCTCCAATTAGAGCAGCCTCAACGACATGCAGAGGATGCCTTACAGATGCTACAATCACTTCTGTATCAAATCCATAATTTTCATAGATTACCATTATTTTTTCTATTAATTCCATTCCGTTCCAACTTATATCATCTATTCTTCCTATAAAAGGACTTACATAACTTGCACCTGCTTTTGCAGCAAGGAGTGCCTGGGATGGGGAGAAGACAAGAGTAACATTTGTTTTGACATTCTCTTTTGATAATCTCTTTACTGCTTTAAGCCCTTCTTCTGTTAGAGGTATTTTAACAACAACATTCTCTGCAATTTTTGCATGCTCTATAGCCTCCTTGAAAATATCCTCTTCTCTTTCTGAAACCACCTCCACACTAACCGGACCATCAACAATTTTGCATATATTCTCAATTATCTCCCTGAAATTTCCGATTTCCTTTGAAAGGAGAGTAGGGTTAGTTGTTACACCGTCTACAAGCCCCATGGAAATACCCTCTTTTATTTCAGAAATATTTGCTGTGTCAAGAAAAATTTTCACTTTTTCCTCCTATTTTTAGAGGCATTGCCTCAATTTTTATCTCAATAAACTCTCATGACTTTATTGGAAAGAACACCTATTCCATCAATCTGGATGTCAACAATATCTCCTGGATTCAAAGATTTTCCTGCTGATGGTGTTCCTGTGGCAATCACATCTCCTGGAAGAAGAGTCATTATCTTGGAAAGATATCTTATGAGAAATTCAACGGAAAAAATCATATTTTTTGTATTGCCCGATTGGACAAGTTTACCGTTCAAAAAGCTCTTTATTTTAAGTTCCTGAGGGTTGAGATCAGTAACAATCCATGGTCCTAAAGGTGAAAATGTATCAAAAGATTTTGCCCTTGTAAAATGTTTGTCCATCTCCTGTATATCCCTTGCAGTTATATCATTAAAACAAGTGTACCCAAGGACAAAGTCCGCTGTTTTATCATCTTCTTTTAGCTGAAATGCTCTTTTCTTTATTACAACTGCAAGCTCTCCACCAAAATCGACAATGGATGAAATTTTTGGAAGAAGAATACTCTCATCTGGTCCTATAACTGTTGTGGATGGTTTTATGTGGAAGAGGGGATAATCCCTTGTCTCCGCTCTTCTCTCTATGGCATGAGCTTTGTAGTTATAAGCTATTCCTATTATCTTGGATGGGAGGACAGGAGCAAGAAGATTAACATCTGCCAATGGTATCTTTACCCTGCTCTTTTCAATCTTTTCAAAGGGTGGTTCTTTTAGAAGATAAATGTAATCTTCTTCAACAATCCCGAAACTCTCCTTCCCTTTAAAAATAAACCTGCATATTCTCATCTATATCTCTCCTCAACTAAATTTGATGGAGCACTTTCGTTCCCCCTTTTATCAACCGCAGTTACAAAATATTTGTAAATTTTCCCCTTTTCTCCTTTTCTGTCCTCAAAAAATGTTTCTTTTGTTCCATCTAATGTCAAAAGTTCCTCCTTTCCATTTTCTTTCCTGTAAACATTATATTTTTCAAAATCGTTGACCTCTACCTTTTCCCACTTTAGAAGAATAAAACCTTCCTCAGGGATTGCTATAAGATTTTGAGGAGGTGGAGGAGGGAAAATATCAACAGGAATGATAGAAATCTCCTCTGAATCATCACTTTCATATAATTTTTCAGATACAGAATTAACTTTGAAGCGATGCTCCACATCCCATTTAAAATCCTTGAAAACGAATTCTTTTTTATCCAGTGGTTCCTGATTTAATTTTTTAAAATCTTTATCTTTGTAAATATAAACAAAGAAACCGATCTTCTTATTTTTCTCCTCAAATTTCCACTTTAAATGAATTCCATCTTCCTTCAAATCTGCTACGAGTTCCTCCGGTGGTTTGGGAGGTTCTTTAACTTCAAATTGGAAAAGCTTTGAGGGAATTGATTTTTTATCATTGGAATCCCAGTAATAAATCAATAAATTAAAATTCTTTGGAAAACTTCCTATTTCTTTTTTAAAAATTATACTCCTCTCCTCTTTCAGCTCCATCTCTTCTAAAAAGGATTTTTTAAGAAATTCCTTCAACTCAACTCTTTTCTCTAATGGATAAAAATTGTAATGAACTCTGATCTTTTTTATTTTGAGGGGTGTGATGTCAGAGTAATTCTCAGGAAATGTGATGGATGCTATTAAAACCTTCCCTTTCTGATAAAACTTTACATTTTCTACAGGGGGAAGAACCTTCATTACTGGTTGAAGAGGGGGGCCTTTGACTCCGCAGGAAATGAGAAATAACAAAAATAACAGGAAAAATAAAGCTTTGAAAGACTTCCTCACCTTTATTTTACTTATTAAAATTACCATTTATTTGAAATTTTATAGTATATACCTACTCAGATCCTGATTTTTAAGGAGACTCTCCAGTTTCTTTCGCACATATTCTCTATCAATTACAATTCTCTTTTCAGGAATGTCGGGAGCTTCAAAGGCGATGTCTTCCATAACTTTCTCCATAACAGTGTGAAGCCTTCTTGCTCCTATATTCTCGAGCTCCATGTTAACCTTTTCTGCGATATCAGCTATCTCCTCAATGGCATCATCCGTGAATTCAATTTCAATTCCTTCTGTTGAAAGGAGGGCTTTATATTGCTTAATCAGGGCATTTTCTGGTTCCTTTAGAATTCTTATGAAGTCTTCCTTTGTTAGTGGTTCAAGTTCAACCCTTATGGGAAATCTACCCTGAAGTTCAGGAATAAGGTCAGAAGGTTTTGAGACATGAAAGGCTCCCGCTCCTATGAATAGAATATGGTCTGTTTTCACCATTCCATATCTTGTGTTGACTGTTGTTCCCTCAATAATTGGAAGAAGGTCCCTTTGAACACCCTCCCTGCTAACATCAGGTCCATGACCTGACTCCCTTCCTGCAATTTTGTCAATTTCGTCAAGGAAAACAATTCCCGATTGCTCAACCCTCTGGATTGCAAGCTTCACAATCTGCTCCATATCTATAAGTTTCTTCTGCTCCTCTTCTATAAGATATTGCAAAGCCTCCTTTACTTTCATCTTTCTCTTCTTAACCCTTCCTCCAAACAAACCTGGCATAATCTCCTGAATTGTGATTCCTATCTCCTCAGCTCCTGTTCCTGTAAATATCTCGAATGCAGGGAAGGTTCTTTCCCTAACTTCTATCTCAACCTTCCTATCGTCCAGTTTCCCTTCCCTCAGCTGTCCTCTAAGCTTCTCTCTTGTATCTCTGAGATACTCGTCATTATAATCTCCTGCGTAAGAGTCTCTCTGACGAAATCTGTTTTGTGGAAGAAGTATATCGAGGATTCTCTCTTCAGCATTTCTAACTGCCTTCTCCTTTACCTTATTCATCTCTTCAGCCTTAACCATATCAACAGAAAGCTCTGTTAAATCTCTGACAATCGACTCCACATCTCTTCCCACATAACCTACCTCGGTAAATTTCGAAGCTTCGATCTTAAGGAATGGAGAGGATGTAAGTTTTGCAAGTCTCCTTGCAATTTCAGTTTTTCCGACCCCAGTTGGTCCAATCATAAGGATATTTTTTGGAGCAATCTCATCCGCTATCTCTGGAGGAAGTCTCCTCCTTCTTATCCTGTTCCTAAGAGCAATGGCAACAGCCTTTTTCGCCTCCCTCTGCCCAACTATATATTTATCCAGCTCACGAACAATCTCTTTGGGAGTTAAAAACTCCTCCTTTCTTACCTCCTTTATCTCCTCTTTGTAAGGAAGAATCTCTTCTCTCATAGCTCCTCTATAACAATTTCATCATTTGTATAAACACAAATATCAGAAGTAATTTTCATTGCCTCATAAGCAATCTCCCTTGCAGAGAGATTTGTGAACTTCACAAGAGCTCTGGTTGCAGCGAGGGCATATGGACCACCTGAGCCTATTGCGAGGATCCCATCATCAGGCTCAATGAGGTCTCCTGTTCCTGAAATTAGAAAGGTATGTTCTTTGTCAGCAACAAGAAGAAGGGCTTCAAGACGTCTCAATGCCCTGTCCATTCTCCACTCCTTTGCCAGTTCAACAGCTGCTCTGTAAAGGTTTCCTCTAAACTCTTCAAGCTTCGCTTCAAATCTACTGAAAAGGGCAAGGGCATCAGAAGTAGCTCCCGCAAATCCAGCAAGGATTTGATTGTTATAAAGCTTTCTTACCTTTTTAGCCCTCTGCTTGAAAATTGTCTCTCCAAGGGATACCTGTCCATCCCCTGCCATAACAACACTACCTTTTAATCTCACACAAAGAATTGTGGTTCCCTGAAATTTATATCTTTCAATCACTTTTCTATTTTAAAAGACTCTTTAAAATCTGTCAATTGATTGGATGTTTGGCTCTACTTCAAAAATTGCGAAAGAGGAATAAAAAAAAATGGTTATCTTATTAATTGTGTCGAAAAGAAACAATGAGTCAATGCAGAATTAGATCAAGCAATAAACGCAATAAAGTTTTATAGGGACGATACTGAAAAAGGATTTTATTTAGAAGATAAAAATTTTATCCTTTTAAGTAAAGAAGAAGTTGCAAAAATACTCAATTCACTCGATAATTTATAATTAGAAGGTGCAGAGGGTGAAAATAATGGGAGCGGAAAAACTATTAAATAAAACAATAAAGTTGCCAACACATTTTCCCGAGCCTGTGGAAGTTGAAAGTATAACCCGAATCGGAAATCATTATAAATTAAGAGTCCGAACGATAGACGGATATCTGGATGAGGTAATGGTAACCAAAGAGGAAATAGAAGGTGTTGAGATAATTTCTAAAGAGAGGTATAAACCTGTTGATCCTAAACACCTATCGTTACTGGTAGAGTCTCACCGTATTCGGTACGCATACTCTTATGACCCCTACTTTGCGGTTAGTTTGTCAGGTATTCAAACCCTGCCACACCAGATAGAAGCAGTATATGGGAGAATGCTCCCTCAATCTCGCCTCCGTTTTCTCTTAGCGGATGACCCTGGTGCAGGTAAGACAATTATGGCAGGATTACTCATTAAAGAAATGAAAATGCGGTATGCAATAGAAAAAATTTTGATTATAGTTCCTGCGAGTTTGAGAATACAATGGCAGGATGAGCTCCTTAGGTTCTTAGCAATGCAGGGAACAGGACGAGTCAGACAGAGTATTGCGTTAACGAGGACGGTTTTTCAAAGAAGACTTGCAAGTTCTACTTTTGCTATTTATCAAAGCCTTGAAAGAAGATTAAAAAAGCAGAAGGAGTTCTTAGAAGAACTTGAAAGACTCTCTCCTACCGAAAGGCTCAGGTTATTAGAAAGACGGAGAGGTGTAGCAATAGATGAAGAGATGGATGAGGGAGATATGGATGAGCAGGATAGGGATATACTTATCAATGAATTTACATGCGCTCGTGAGATTAATGAGATAAAAGAGGAGATAGTTGCATTAAAAGATCTCGTTGAGAAGGCAAAGATTGTTTATGAGCGAACGCCAGATACTAAATTAAAAGCACTTAAAGAATGTTTGGAGAGAGCAGAATTTGCAGAACTTAAAGATGGGAGAGGAAAACTTCTAATTTTTACTGAGCACAGAGTAATTGCAGAAATACAGGAGACTCCTGACTTCAATCTCGGAGAAAAAATGATGCAAGTAGTAAAGAATCTGAGTATATTACGGTTTAATAAAGAGGCAGAACAGTTAAGTGGAGAATATGTCCGTTACAGTGCAATCCCAGAAAAGTATAAAAGAGATGCTTTTCATTTAGGAATCGCAACAGTTAACCGTATAGAGATTCTCCTTTCGTGGAATTATAAACATATTGTTAGAAGAAAAACAAAGAAAATAGTAAAAATAGTCAATGAGTTGTATGATTATCCTTTATTAGAGATTATGGCACCACCAGAAATTTTGGGAGGTGAAGAATGATAAAAATATCAAGGGAAAAATTAGAAGAGCTTGAAAAGGAAGTGAAAAAAGAGTTTCCGAATGATTATGCGCTTCAGCAGGTTCATCTTGCACGCTTAATAATCGAAGAAAAAACGAAAGGTATGTCAACAGAGGAGTTTATGGATTATCTTAAAAACGCTGTGAAAAGATTTAAGGAGGTGGCAAAATGAACGAAGACAAGCGTTTAATGCATCCTGTGTTTTCTGCGGAACTGTTGCAACTTCTGATTATGTAAAAAAGGAGGGGCAAGCAAAGAGGATTGATAAGCAACTTATGGCTGTGGTTTGCACAAGAGGAGCCACTGGGCAATGGCCAATAGCCAATAGGCAATGGCCAATAGCCAATAGGGGTGGGAAAGTTTATTTCGCAGTAAGCAATGAGTTGGTGGATAAAGAAAAAGCGAACAGGGGAAAAGAAAGGCTATACACCCTGATTTCCCCAATGGCTGATGGCTATTGGCTAATGAAACTTCCTGATAAAAAAGAGATATGGGAAAGGATTGAGGAACTTTGTGAGGAGACGGGGTTGAGTGTGCCTGAGGAAGAAATAGTTATAGATGGTAAAAGAAGCATATGGGTAGACCTCTACGGATATACTACCTTTGGAACTCTTTTCACTCCTTGCCAACTCCTTGCCCTTTTGACCTTTACAAAATGGGTGAGGAAGGCAGAGGAGGAGATGAGGAAGGAGGGGTATGAGGAGGAACTGGTTAGAGGAGTAACTACTTACTTTGGTATATTATCTTCAAAAATGGCAGATTATAATGCAACTGGTTGTAGATGGATTGTTGAAACAGAAGCAGTGGCAGGTCTCTTAGGCAGACAATCCATTCCTATGGTTTGGGATTTTGCAGAACTAAATCTTTTTGGAGAGGCAGGCTCAAACTCTCTATCAATTTTAGATGGAATAGTATATGCTATTAAATCTTGTAACCACACAGATCGCTTCGCTCAAGTCTTCCGCACTTCAGCTACAGAACTTCCCTATCCCGACAATTTCTTTGATGCCATTATCACAGACCCACCTTATTATGACAATGTCCCTTATGCCGATCTTTCTGATTTCTTCTATGTCTGGCTAAAGCGCTCAATTGGGCATTTATATCCAGAGCATTTTTCAGGAGAGCTTACGCCAAAGAAAAAAGAGATTGTAGCAGATGCAAAAAGATTTGGTGGCAAAGAGAAGGCAAAGAAATTTTATGAAAATATGATGGAAAAGTCATTACAAGAGGCATGGAGAGTATTAAAACCAAATTGTCCATTAGTTATGGTATATGCCCATAAAACAACTGCTGGCTGGTCTACTCTTGTAGAAGCATTGAGAAAGACAGGATTTATAATTCAGGAAGCGTGGTCTGTTCATACAGAAAGACCTGGAAGACTAAGAGAAATTGGCTCCTCCGCCCTTGCCTCAAGCATCTTCCTCTGTGCAAGAAAACGAGAAAAAGGTAAAATTGGCTCTTATGAGAATGAAGTCTATCCGCAACTTGAAGAGATTGTAAAAGAAAGGGTAAATACACTATTTTCAAAAGGCATAACTGGTGCTGATTTAGTTATTGCCTGCGTTGGTGCGGGTTTAAAAGCATTCACACAATTTGAAAGGGTAGAATATGCCAATGGTGAAGAGGTAACATCAGAAAAGTTCCTGCATATTGTAGAAGGGCTTGTGCTTGAAACGATACTTCAAAAACTATTTGCCCAGTCGCCAGTGGCTACCATAGATGTCCTCCATAGACTCCTCTGGCTTTTAGAAAACCAGGCATACAAAATCCAGGAATATTTAAGCCAATCTATGCCAAACTACGACCTATTGAAACTTACAGCCCAGGCTTTCGCAGGAACAACACTTTCAGGAAGTCAGGAACTCATTGAAACAACAGCTGATGAGAAAACTGCTCTTTCAAAATTATTAGCAAACTGGAAAAATTTGATATCTGAAGATACAATATTTAGAAGGTAAAAAGTTATGAAGATTAAACCAAAAAGATATATCGTATGGTCTACGGATAAAGAAATTGATCTCAGCGACCCATGGCAGAGAAAGTGGTATATTGGCGAAGTGTTATCCAAAGGGCTAACAAAGGATATTGCTGAACTCGACTGGGAAGAAGTAAGAAGGCTACTTCCTGAACTTAATTTGCCTAAAAGGGTAAGAAATTTATGGGAGGACTATTTTGAATATTCTAAGAGGTAAAGGGACTCTCCTACCTATTCAAAGAAATCTATTAGTTAACTTAGGAAAGTTCAATGAAGCATCTTTCTTTTATCTAACTGGAGGCACTGCCCTTTCTGAATTTTACTTAGCACATCGGCGCTCTTATGACCTGGACTTCTTCACATCTGAAAAGGGGCTGATTCTTCCCTTTACAAGAACTTTGGAAGAAGAGTTATTTAAAGAACAATATGCTTTTAGAGTTATTCGTAGATTTGAGTCCTTTGTAGAATATGAGGTGGAGGAAGAAGGTAAAAGCACAATACTTCATTTTGCCTATGATTCGCCATTTCGGTTTGAGGAGCCACAACCTTCAGAGTTAGGAATTAAGATAAATGACTATAAGGACCTTATTATTGATAAGCTTTTAACTTTTTTTGGAAGATGGCAACATAGAGATGCCGTTGACCTCTACTTTATTTTGAAAACCGAACAGATAGAAACCCTGTTGGAAATGGCAAAACAAAAAGACCCTGGATTTGACCCTTACTGGTTCTGCGTGGCTCTCAGAGAGGTGAAAGATTTTCCCGATGAGTTAGAAAAATGGCAGGTAGATATGCTCGTTGAGCTAAATGTAAAAGACCTGAAAGACAGGTTTCTAAACCTTACCTATCAAATTATGGACAAGATAAAAGGAGGAGATAAAAAATGAACATAAAACCTTGGACTGAAGTTATACGATTGCATCCGGATGTAGAATCTGAATTAACCGCTATCTCAACCTATGCAATAGATTTGGGTGCATTTGTATCAAAAGACCCAAATGTTCCAGCAACTTACAGGGATGCATATTCCTTTTTCGGTGCTACACATTTGACGAGCGATATGAGAAAGTTGGTAGAAGAAGTATATGATAGGTTATCCGGGAAAGAAGGCAACAGAGTTCTACAACTGCGTTCCCCTTTTGGTGGCGGAAAGTCCCATACGCTTGCAACGCTATATTATGCTGTTAAAAACAGAAAAGAGATGGAGAAGGCAATTCCTGAGACAAAGGATTTGCCCGATGTTAAAGATGTTAAAATTGCAGTTTTTGACGGCGAAAAATTTGATGCTGTTTCGGGAACGAAGATTAACGGAAGACACATAAGAACGCTGTGGGGCTTCCTTGCTTGGCAATTAGGTGTTTATGAACTGGTGGAGGAACAAGACCAGAAAAGAGTAGCCCCTGGCGGTGAATTTGTGAAACAGATTATTGGAGATAAGCCAACGCTCATTCTTCTTGACGAAGTTTCAAGATATTTAGAAAGGGCAATGGCTGAAAAGGTAGGCGAGTCCACACTTTACAGGACGGGCAATGGAGTTCATTCAGACACTTACAACTGAGGTTGCGAGTTCAAGATATGCATGCATGGTATATTCCTTGCAGGCAAGCGCAAGGGAATTCTTCGGCAATGTTGAAATTCTTGCCACACTTGACCATCTCGCCTCAAGAGTTGATGCGAAAAGAGAGCCAATAAGAGGGGATGAGATATTCCCGGTGTTGAGAAAAAGACTCCTTGCAGAACCACCATCTGAAGAAATAGCCAATAAAGTTGCAGATCTTTATGTTGATACAATAAAAAGAAATATAATTTCCCATATTCCGTCCGAGGCGGAACGGCGTGAATTTGAGGAGAAAATTATAAAACAGCGTGAGAGATTTGTGTCAGCCTATCCTTTCCATCCAGCCCTTATTGATTTGATGAGAGAAAGATGGGCATCAATACCGGATTTTCAGCGAACAAGGGGTGTCTTGAGATTTCTTGCAGTGGTTTTAAGAGCTCTAAAAAGTCGCAATGCTCTTGATTATTTAGTATCCGCTACTAATATTCCTATGGATGACCCTGAGGTTAGAAGTGCATTTTTCACAGAAGTTGGACAGAGGGAACCTTATCAAGGAGTTTTAGAAGCGGACTTCATAGGACCAAACGCAACTGTAAAGTGGATTGATAAAACTTTTTCAGGAGTAAAAGATCCCGCAACACAGATTGCTACTGCTATTTTAATGTATTCCTTTGGTGGACTACCAAAAATGGAAGGAAAGGAAGGAGAAGTGTTACCTCCGGGTGTTACTGAGCATGAGCTTATGACTTCGGTCATTTCACCATATCTTGATTCCACCACAATTAAAGCAGTTTTAAAGGAACTTGTAGGGAAGTGCCTTTATATACATTTTGACGGAGCAAGATATTCTTTCAAGACCACACCAAATGTGAATAAACTCTTAGAGGACGAAGCAGAGGGGGTAAGAGATGATGAAATAGAAAATGTGATAAAGGAAATGTTACAAAGAGAGCTTGCAGGCAAATCAGCTATCCTCTGGCCATCGCATAGTAAAAATATTCCTGATAAAGAGCCAAGATTTCAAATCGCCATATTTCCCTCTTGAATTTGTTTATAAACCGAAAAAAGAGAGAGAACAACTTGGACTTGAATACTTAACACAATACGGCGATAAGCCAAGAATCTACAAAAACGGGCTTGCCCTTGCTATACCTGATAAAAATCAGATTGAGCCTTTGCGTCGGTCAGTCCGGTATTTAATTGCTATTGAAAGGGTTAAAGGAAAGAAGAAGTCATTGAACTTGACAGAGGAACAACTGGAGCAACTGAAAGAGAGAGAAGACAGAGACAGCGTCCAGAGATTCTTCTTTTAGAAATCTTTACAATAAAGTCTGGCTTTTAAAGATGGAAGATGGTAGTCCAGCTCTTGAAATATGTGAAGTAGGTGGAAGGGCACTTCAAGCTACTAATATACATGAAAGGCTAATGGAGCTACTTATGAGAGTTCCTCCACCAAAGGTTTTTGATTCAATAACAGCAAAGAAATTAAAAGATTTAATTAAATTAGAGGAAGGCACAGAAACTAAAGATATTATAGATACTTTCTTTTCTTCACCAGAGTTTCCAAGGATTGTTGATGAAAATGTGATTAAGAGAGCAATTTCAAAAGGTGTCAAAGATAATCTCTTTGGGATAATAAACAAAGACAAGGTTCAGATGGTTAAAGGCAAATCTGTGGTTCCAAAGGAACAGGTGACTATAGGAAAAGAAATTCCTATAGAAGAAATTGACTTATCATCAGGCTATTTAGTGAGCCCTGAGATTATACCAATTAAAGAAGAACCTGAGATTCAACCAATTCCAAAGGAAGAACCAAAAAAGCCCGAGGCAGGCAAAATAACTCAAATTATATATAGTTTGAAGGTTAATCGCCAACAACTTTACAAATGTTTCAATGCTCTTGGAAATCTTGCTGAAAAAACAGGTGAACTCTCGCTAAAGATAGAAGCACAAACAAAAGAGGGTATCGATGCTAACTGGCTCAAGAATGCAGTGGAGGAACCAATTGAAGAAGCGGGTGTTGAAATAAAAAAGACGGAAAAATTTTTATGAGTCTTAAAATACTTCACACATCTGACTGGCATCTCGGTAAAAACTTCAGAGAAACAACCTTTGATTTGCTTGATATCCAGAGGAAAATAATGGATGAGATAATAAAAATTGCTGAAAGGGAAAAACCAACTCTGGTGCTTATTGCTGGAGATATTTTTGATAATTACAATCCTTCCTTTGAAGCAGAAAAGCTCTTTTACGAAACAATAACCCGATTATCAGAGCAAACCTTAATTATTGCAATAGCAGGCAATCATGACTCCCCGGATAAACTTAAGATCTCACAACCCTTAATTTATGGCAAACATTCAATCATTATTTCAGGAAATCCCAATGATCATTCTGAAAATTTTAGATTTGAAAACAATCTTTTAAAAATCACAGTTGAAGATGGTTTTTTTTAATGTAAATTTAAAAGAGCAAAATCTCACAGTAGCAATAAAAGCAGTTCCATATCCTTCAGAGGTAAGGATGGGACTTTCTGGAGAAGATTTTATTAATAATTTAAATGAATATCTTTCAAAAGAGCCCCAGTTTAGCTGTGAATATTTCCTCTTTTTATCCCATCTTTTTTTAATTGGAGCTCAGAAATCTCGTTCTGAAAGAATTCTTCAGGTTGGTGGCATTGAATATTTTCCATATGAGGCTCTTCCTAAGAGTGCTCATTATATTGCTCTTGGTCATCTCCACCGTTATCAGAAAATCAAAAATGCTGTCTATTCCGGTTCCATATATCCCTTTGATGCTGGAGAAATTGGACATCAAAAGGGGGGCTGCATCTGGGAAAACAGAATTGTCCGATTTATTGAATTTAATAATATTCCAAAGATAATAAAGTTAGAGTTTGAATCGATTAGTGATGCAATCAAAAACATTCCAGAGGATGAAAACTTTTACTATCTACTTGTAAAGGGTAAGGAATCTTACACTCCAAGCCAGATAGACAGCCTCGTTAAGACATACAGGGACAAGCTGATAGGCTGGCAATTTGAGACTAAAATTATTGAAAAGGATGAAAAACACATTGATTTATCTGCTCTCAGTGATGAGCAGCTTTTCAGAAAGTTTTACAGGTCTAAATTAAATTCAGAGCCTGAAGAAGAGCTATTAAAACTCTTTCTCGAATGCATGGAGGAGGTGAGGAGTGCTTCCAATTAGTCTTCATATTGAAGGGCTTAACAGTTATGTTGAACCTGTAAAGATTGATTTCAAAAAGTTTTACAGAAACAGACTCTTTGGCATATTTGGTGACACTGGTGCTGGAAAATCAACAATTCTTGATGCCATAATTCTTTCAATTTACGGAAGAATTCCAAGGATAGGTTCAAACATAAAGGAAGCGATAAACCCTCGCAGACAGGAAACTAAACTCAAATTCCAGTTCAGTATGTCGGGAGAGCAATATCTTATTGAAAGGCAAATAGAACACTGAAATTGAGGATACCTTCTCAAACCTAAAAAGCATTTTAGAAATAGAGCTTGCCATTAAAGTAGAGAGCTTTGAGGGGATAGAAAAAGAGATAACCCAAAAAATAAAGCAACTAAGAACCGAACTTGACCGAAAGAAAAAAGAGCTCAAAAATCTTGAGATACAGGATCTCGCAGCCTCATTAAGCAAAACACTCAAACCAGGGGAGCCTTGTCCTGTATGTGGAAGCATAGAACATCCAAACCTGCTAAAAGCCCTTCCAGCACAGAAATCTCAAGAATTGAGAAGGAGCTTTCATTTCTTGAAGAAAAGATTAAAAATGCTGAGAATCTTCAGGATGAGATAAAGATTGAAATCAATAAGCTCTATGGAAAAGCCACGAGGATAGAACAATTTAAGGCAGAAATAGAGGAAAAATCTCAATCAGCCAAAGCTATTGAGGAGGAAATTTCAAGGAAAATATCACCTGATCACTTGAAAAAGGCTGAAGAGATCTTTTCAAAACTTAAAGATAAAAAAGAAAAATACAATCAAACACTACAACTTCTTAACCAATTAAATGAAAATTTGTCTGATAAAAAATCCAGTTTTAATGAGAAGAATCAGGAAGCAGTGAGACTTGAGACAAACATTGAAGGGGAAACAAAAAGACTTGATGAAATTAAAAAGCAAATTGCTGAACAGAAAAGTAGTCTAATAGAAAAAACCCAAGGAAAAGAACCTGAAGAAATAAAAAATGAAACACAAAGGGGACTTGAGGCTCTCAAAAAGAAAAGAGAGGATTATGAAAGGACGATTAAAAAACTGGAAGACGAAAAAAATAGTGTGAGCCTGAAACTTCAAGCTTTAACCACCTCTCTTGAAAAAGATAAAGAGAAAGGACAGGAACTCTTCCAATTGTTAAGTGAAAAGGCAAAGGAAAAGGGAGTTAGCATTGAACCTGATGAACCCTTAAAGACAGAAAATCTCCTCCATGAAACCAATGAAAAAATTGCTCATGCTAATCAGACAATAGGAGCCCTTAATGAACAGATAAAAAATGAAAGGGAGCAACTCAAAGAAAAGGAAGAGTTAAGCAGGGGATGGAAGAGATTAATAAAAAATATATCCATACAGAGTTACTGAAAAAGCTTACCACTGGCAAAGAAATGGTCAAATTTTTATCCTGGTATCTTTTGAAGGATATTGTAATTCTTACCAATGAGCTACTAAAAGATTTAGTAGGAAAAAGATTTTTTATGAATGTTCTTCCAACGCTTGACCTGTTGCTACCCTTTCTGGAGGAGAGACCTTTATTCTTTCCTTTGCATTGGCACTGGCACTTTCCCATTACATTCAAAGAAGAAGAAAGAGAACCATAGAATTTTTCTTTATTGATGAAGGATTCAGCACTCTTGACAGAGACCTTCTTGATTCTGTTTGCAATGTTTTAAATGATTTACGCTCGCAAGACAGACTTGTAGGATTAATTTCTCACATTGAAGAGCTGAAACAGCTTGTCCCGCAGTATATTTATGTTTATAGAGATAGTGCGGGAAGTAGCAGAATACTCATCACTTAAAGGAAATATCTTACAGATTCAACAAGAACATACTGATAGTATTTTTTTTCCATTTTTCTTCTTTTTGACATTTCTTTTAATAAACATAAATGACAACATAGAAAAAAAGGATAGAAAAAGAGAAAACCCGCATCCCCCCTAATTTCAGGGAAAATCATAGAAATTTTGCAGAATATAGGCTGACAGGAGAGAATGCTGGAGGGAAGAGGCTATCAAAACTAAGAGGAGAGATTGAATTCAGAGATCTCTATTTCTCCTATGACATTAAGAGGGAGGATTTAAAGGCCAGTATAATATTTTACAATGATTTGCGGTAGAAAGAAAGATTACAATACTTGCGGAGGCTCAATTTTCAAGCCTTCCCAAGTTATTGAACACTCTCATTTCTAGAAAGGAGGTGAAGTCAAAGGTGGAATAATTTTTTTCCGAAGTAATGGAAAAAGGGCAATGGGAATTTAAAAAAGCCTCTTCAAGGGGCTGAAGGGAGGAAATCAAATATTCGCAATAACGCATTAAAAAAGTGAATGAAAAACGAAATATAAGCTATTATTCTTTCCGCTTGTTTTAAATTTTACAATATGGAGAGTTGTAATATTAAAAAATCGAAAGTTACTAATAAAATTTAAATTATTTCCTTGACACAACAGAAAAAATCAAGATAAAATAAAAAAGAAATGGAAATTACAAGAAAGGAACAGAAGCCAAAGCTTCTCGGAGAGAGACTTCTTGAGTTAGGACTTATTACACCCCAGCAATTGGATATAGCTCTAAAAGAACAGAAAAGGACGGGAGAACTCCTTGGTGAGATTCTTGTAAATCTTGGCTTCATATCCCAGGATGTTCTCTCCTCAATCCTTGCCTCACAATCGGGTGTTGAGTATCTTGATTTGAAAAGAACAATTGTTGAAAGTGAAGCCATTGAACTTGTTCCAGAAGCCTTTGCAAGGGAGAGGAAAATAATCCCAATTTCTCTTCAGAACAATGTTTTAACAGTGGCAATGTCGAATGTTTTTGATGTTGAAACAATTACAGAACTTGAAAGAATGACTAAAAAACTTATAAAGGTTGTCTCTGCTCCTGAGCCTGAAATATTAAGTGCGATTGATTCCAATTACATTGAAGGAGCTTCCATTGATGAGTTAATAGAGGATAGTGTAAGACTAGCAACAAGATTTGGGGGAGCTGAGGTTGCAATTGCAGAAGAAGCGCCAATCATAAAACTTGTTGACCAATTGATTCTTAAAGGAGTAAAGGAAGGCGCCACTGACTTACACATTGAACCTGAAGAAAAAATTGTCAGAACAAGATATAGAATAGATGGGATTCTTTACAGTGGTCCAACCTTTCCCAAAAGTTTACAACCTTCTATAACAGCAAGATTAAAAATTTTGAGTGGAGCAAATATTGCAGAGACAAGACTTCCTCAGGATGGAAGAATGAAGTTTCAACTCGGAAGAAGGGTCCTGGATATAAGAACATCCTTCTTTCCAACGATATACGGTGAAAATATCGCACTGAGAATCCTCGATAAAACTCGATTGCTTCTCGGACTTGACCAGCTTGGTTTCAATACTGAAAATCTTTCAATTTTCAAAAGACTTATAGAGAAACCATATGGAATAATTCTTGTTACAGGTCCCACAGGTTCAGGAAAGACAACAACTCTATACGCAGCTCTATCCTATCTAAATTCCCTTGAAAAGAACATAATGACTGTGGAGGATCCTGTAGAGTATGAGTTTCCGATAATAAGACAATCCCAGGTAAACCCAAAGGCAGGTTATAATTTTGCTGAGGCAATGAGGGCAATTCTGAGACAGGATCCAGATGTTATACTTGTTGGTGAAATGAGGGATAGAGAGACTGTTGATATGGCTATTAGAGCAGCTTTGACAGGACATCTTGTTCTTTCAACCCTCCATACAAATGACTCAATAAGTGCAATCCCCAGATTGATTGATATGGGAGCAGAGCCATTTTTAATTTCTGCAACAGTTATAGGAGTGGTTGCCCAGAGATTGGTTCGACTGATATGTGAAGATTGTAAAGTTCCCTACCAGCCTTCAGAAGATATTTTGAAAAGGATAGGATGGCAGAAGAGTTTTCATACTTTTTACAAGGGAGAAGGTTGTCCAAAATGTGGGAAAAGAGGATACAGGGGTAGGACTGGGCTTTTTGAAATCTTTACCATAACTGACAGAATCAGAAAACTTATAAATGAAAAAGCTGATTTTGTAAAATTAAGGGAAACCGCTCTTGAAGAGGGTCTTGTAACACTTTTTGAGGATGGAATTGAGAAAGCTAAGAATGGTCTAACAACAATAGACGAGGTGATAAGAGTAACCTTTGGAGAGTTCTGATGCCATATTATCAATATAAGGCAAGAGATGGAAGGGGTAAAGAAGTAAGGGGTGTTGTTATAGCTGAAAATGAGAACGCTCTTTCCCTGACCCTTGAGAGAATGAATCTTTACCTTATCAGCGCAAAAGAAGTAAAGAAGGAAAGGGAGAGTTTAAGGCCTGTTGGGGTTAAAAGAAGAGATTTAATTACCTTTACAATCCATCTATCAACCTCCCTTGAGGCTGGGATTGCAATAATAACAGCAATCAGGGATTTTGCGGAGAGCACTGAAAATCAGAAGTTCAAAGAGGTTCTAAATGACATTATAAAACAACTGGAGGCGGGAGCTTTTCTATCTGATGCTATGAGTAAATATCCCCGAGTATTTTCTGAATTATATGTGAATATTTTAAGGGCGGGTGAGGCTACTGGTAATGTTGATATGGTCCTAAAAGACCTTGTGAGATTTCTTGAATGGCAGGAAGAACTTTCCGCTCAGGTCAAACAAGCTTCCATATATCCAACATTTGTCATTTCTCTGATAATTGGTGTGATTACAATAATGATGACATTCACCCTTCCGAAATTTTTTCCTATTTTAAAAAGTTTCAATGTCGAACTTCCTCTTCCCACAAAAATCCTTATGACAGTTTCATCATTTTTTATGAAATTCTGGTGGGCAATTTTAGGTGTAATTATTGGTTTTGTAATAATTTATTTAATGACCAATAAAACACCACAAGGTAGAAGATTCTGGGATAGAATAAAACTTGAGATTCCCATATTCGGAAGTCTTAACAAAAAAGTTGCCCTCTCCAGATTTTCCCATTATTTGAGCATTCTCTACAAAGCTGGGATTGGAATTGTTCAAGCTTTATACATAGTTGAGAAAATTGTCGGGAATTCAATTATTGCTGATGAAATTAAGATGGTCAGGGAAGGTATTGTAAGAGGAGAGAGTCTATCTGATGGGTTGAAAAAATCAAAATATTTCCCTCCCTTAGTAAATAGAATGATTGAGGTGGGTGAAGATACAGGAAAGCTTGACGAAAGCCTTAACAAAGTCTCTGAATATTATGATAGGGAAGTTCCAGCTGCAATAAGAAGATTTTTTGCAATCCTTGAGCCAACAATGATAGTTCTTTTGGGAGGAATGGTTCTATTCATGGCTCTTTCAATATTCTTACCCATGTATAAGCTGACATCCACCATAGGAGCTGCTGCAAGATGAGAGGAGCTTTTGTGAAAAAATCCTTTATTGCGATAGGTATCGATGAAAATGAAGTAAAGTTAATGGAGATTGAATTCAAAGGGAAGCAACTAAATGTAAAAAAAGCTATAATTTTCAACATAACTAACATACAAGAACTTTCGTCATCCCTTAAGGAAAAAATTAAAAAAGATGGCTATACAAAAAAAACCGCCATAGTTCTACTACCTTTTTCAAGGGTTTTTCACTTTACTTTAATTTTACCACCAATGCCAAAGTCTGAAATAAAAAGCGTTGTGGAAAGGGAATTAAGAAAGAATTTCCCCTCCCTCGATGATGTTTGCTACGAATTCTTTATTGCTGGGACAAAGACAGAGGGAGAGGAAAAAAGACAAGAGGTTGTTGTCAGTTATGTTGCAAAAGATTATATAAATTTAATCAGTGATGCTCTCAAAGAATGCGGTTTGATCCCTGCCATAATAACATCTCCCTTTCAGGCTTACCAAAATCTCCTTATTTTTTCAAAATTCTATAAACCAGGAAAATCTACTGCTTTCATTGATATTTCAGAGTCAAAGGCTTCAATTGCCCTCTTTAGAGAAACCACATGGTTCCTTTCTCGTGATTTCACCCTTGAGAGTTTGGAAGGGGGTGAAGGGCTCGACAAATTATTCATTGAGGTTAATAGAGCATTCCATTATTTTAAACAAAAGAACAGAGGTTATGAAATTAACCAATTGATAGTTGGAGGAAGCAACCAAGCTTTAAAAGAGATAAAAGATTATCTTTTTAAAAATCTCAGAATTCCTGTTTACCTCGTGGATTGGGAATTTATAAAGTATTTCATTATTTCCCGTTCTTTCCCTTTAGAGGAGCTTGATTATTTTGCCAATTCATTTTTCACGCTTATAGGGGCTTCTCTGAATTATTTTGCAAAGGAGAGTGTAAATTTCATTCCACCCGAATTGTTTGAAAAGAGAATGCTAAGATACAGGCTGAGAGGTCTTGGAATATCAGCCCTTCTCCTTCTTTTAATTGTTGTTTTTGCAAATAATTATCTTGGCTCCATCCAATATAGTTATAACCAGTCCCTCCTCATTCAGAAAAATTATATAGAAAAATTGACATCTCAGATTAAGGAAATCGAATCTTCAAAAAATGAAAGGTGGCTTGCCTATAAAAGATTTTCTGTCCTCAAATCTCCCTATGAATACTCTTTAGCCTTTTCTGAGTTTTTAAGAGGTATCTCTTTAAATGCTCCTGATGAGATAAAAATAGATTTCCTCGAATCAGATAAAATTGAAAATGGATGGAGGTTCTCTTTAGACGGAAATGTTGTTGCAGATGACCCACTTCAAGCCCAGGAAATATTCTCAATTTTTTCTGAGAAGATTAAAAAAATTCAATCTATTAAAAACCTTAACATCTCATCCCTTCAGATGAAGAATAATCCCATGGAATCTAACAAAGTAACAATGATTTTTAGAATTCAGGGGGAGATTGAACTATAATGGAGAAGAAAAAATTTATTTTTTATTTAGTAAAAATAGGTGGGATATCACTAATAGTAATTGTTTCAATTGCCTTCCTTCTTTTCTCCCTCCGACCAAAGTTAGCATATTTTCAGAAAGCAAAAGAAGAAATGAGAAAAAATCAGGCTATAATAGAGAAGTTTGACAGGGATAAGGTTATCTTTCAAAAAGAAACTGAAGATGAAGTAAAACTCAGGAAGAGGGTGGAAGAGGAGCTTAATTCAAAGATAAAAAAACTTGGTTCAGAAGAGGAGATTTTCTCCCATTTCTCTGGTCTTCTGAGGGAAATCAAGGATAAAGCCTTCTCTTTAGGAATAAGACAATTAATGATACAGTCTCAGAGTAAAAGTTTTACAATTAATGTAAATCCTGATCCCACCTCTCCTCTTTTAATAAAGAGTATAAGAGAAACTGGGATGGTGAATATAGAGGGAGAAGATGATTTTGGAGAGCCTATAGGAAGACTTAATTTTATTGGATTCAAGATATCTTTCAGCTCTGATATAAGAACATCTTCTCTTTTTATAAGATCTCTTCCATCAATTTCGAATCTTTTATCAATAGAAAAAATAGAGGTTGATGCCCGTGAATCTCAACCTGTATATGTTGTTTATGTAAAATTTTATTTTAAAAGGACAAGAAATGCTTAGAAACAAATATTTTGCCATATTTCTATCCATTGTTGCGATCATTGTTGTCTATTTTTCATTTGGGAAAGGGTTTATTATGAAAAAGCATGCCAAAACAACTACCCAGAAACCTTCTCAAATTGTTGAAAAGAAATATGAAGCCACAGCAAGGGATGATATGGATTTAAACAATCCTTTTAAAATTGAGCAGATTTTTTATAACCCTGATGAGGAGTGGGGGAGGGATCCTTTCATGAGAGTTTCAAAAGAAGAAATTGAAAAAGCTATGCCAGAGGAGCTACCAAAACTTACTGCTATTTTAAGGAGCAAAAATAGAGTTTTTGCAGTATTAAATGGAAAAACTGTTAAAGAAGGAGAAAGAATAAATGGAATTTTTGTGAAAAAGATTCTTGAAGACAGTGTTATAATAGATAGAGGAGCAGGTGATGAGTATGTTTATATTTTTAATCTTCCGGAAGGAGGTCGACTTGAAAGAAAAAAGTAAGCTTTTAATTTTAAGCATAATCTTTCTTATGCTTTTCTCCTGTGCTCCAAAAACTCAAAAGGTCGAGACAAAACCACCTGAGAAAAAGATGGAAGAGATACCACCTTTTGACCTAACAATCACCAAAAAGGAAGAAATAAAAAAAGAAGCTCCTCCTGAGGAAGAAATGAGGCAGAGTGTGAAGGTAAATGACATAGAAATAAAGGATCTACTCCTTGCTCTAACTGCAGACACTGACATTAGTTTGATAATAGAACCTAATGTAAAGGGTGTTATTCCAATTCTTGATGTAAAAGATATAACATTGGGAAAATTACTTAATTATATTCTTCCTCAACTCGGTCTTGCATATTCATGGGATGGAAAGATTTTAAGGGTATTTAAAGCAAAACTTGAAACCAGGGTGTTTTCTTTGAATTACATTGCAGTTGCCAGGGAAGGAGAAAGGAATGTTTCTTACTCCACTCGTTCCACAGTCGGTGGAGGTGGAATTGGTGCAATGGGAGGTGTTAGTGGAGGAGCTGGAGTTGTTGGAGGAGCGGGAATGGGTGGATTTGTAGGAGGAGGTGGTGGAGCAGAGGCGCAAAGCACAACAAACATAAAGACAAAGACAGAGACAAACATATGGAATGATCTTGTTTCAGGGCTTGAAGCTATAGTTTTTGGAAAAAGCACAGGAACTGGAGAAAGATCCAAGGCTCCAGAACCTTACTCCCGTTCAGATGAAGAAGGAAGAAGATTAATAATATCACCCCAGACAGGGGTAATAATGATTACAGATTATCCTGAGAAGCTAAGTCAGGCGGCTCATTTCATAGAATCTCTTGAAGGCTCATCCCAAAGACAGGTCTGGATAGAAGCAAAAATTCTCGAGGTAATCCTTGACCAGAAACATCAGATGGGTGTAAACTGGAATGCAGTTCTAAATCCTGGAGAAAGTTTTTTAGGGCTTCTTCCATCCACTGAAACTGTAATGTATCCATCAGTATCTTTGGATACAAGGAAACCTATTAATCAGGATTTATCCGCCTCCTATGGTAGTTTTCAATACGGAGTCACAAACAATAAAATTGATTTTATTTTGGATGCCCTTTCAAGACAGGGACAGCTGAAAGTTCTTCTTTCACCGAGACTCTCTGCATTAAATAACGAAAAGGCTGTTATAAGGGTTGTAAGGGAAGAAGCATTTTTCAATCTATATACTCTTACAACTATTGCACAGGCGGGAGCAATAACCGCTCCATCAATAAATCTACAGATTGTTCCTGTTGGGATAATGATGGATATAATTCCCCAGATCTCTCCCAATGGAGAGATAACTCTAAGTATAAACCCTGATATTTCAGAACTTGTTGAAATAAGAACCTTTCAGTCTCAGGGCGCAATGGCTACCCAACCAGTGATTGATAGAAGAAGTATAGATACAGTTGCCAAGGTTAAGGATGGGCAGACCATAATAATTGCTGGAATAATAAAAGAGAGGAAGAAAGAAGAGCTTAGGGGAGCACCTTTTCTAATGAAAATACCATTTATCGGAGCAATGTTCAGAAGAACTGAGCAGAGTGTAGAAAGGTCAGAGCTTGTAATTTTAATAACTCCAACCCTTATGGTTGGTAAAAAGATTCAGGAACTTTCTGAAGATGAAAGGAAAAGAGTTGAAGAAGCTGTAAGACCATTTCATTTTGGAGATATAGAGCCCTGGAAAGAAGGTGTGAAAGGAGAATTGAAAAAGAAAAAGGATAACTGATGTACGAGGCTTTTTACGGATTTAAAGAGAATCCATTTTCTCTAACTCCTGACCCAAAATATTTCTTTTTTAGTAAAGACCATGAGGAGGCTCTTTCTCACATAATATTTGCCATTAATCAGGGTGAAGGTTTCATAGTCCTTGTTGGAGGGGTCGGGACTGGGAAAACAACAATTTCAAGAGTTTTAATGGAAAGGCTTGAAAATCTTCTTTACACCTCCCTTATTCTAAATCCATTCCTCACAGAGACAGAGCTTTTAAGCTCTATCTTATGGGATTTTCGTTTAATTCCTTCTGGGAACACAAAAAAAGAACTGATTGATCAACTTAATAGATTCCTTTTAAATGAGGTTGCTCCCTCTGGCAAGAGAGCTCTTGTAATAATTGATGAGGCACAGAATTTAAGCATGGAAGTGATGGAGCAGATAAGGCTTTTATCAAATCTTGAAACAGACAAGGAAAAACTTCTTCAAATCCTTCTAATCGGTCAGGAAGAGCTTGTGAAAAAGCTTTCCCATCCATCCCTCAGACAGCTGAACGGAAGAATCGCAACAAGATATTTTTTATCCCCCCTAAAGAAAAGGGAGGTAAAGAATTACATAGAACACAGGTTGAAAATCGCATCTCCTCAGGTGGAAGTAAAATTTAAAAAAAGCGCTATAAAGGAAATTTACAAGTTTTCAAAGGGTGTCCCCCGTTTAATAAACATGCTTTGTGATAGAGCATTACTTGCTGGATTTGTAAAGAATTCAACAACAATTGACAGGGGAATGGTTATAAAGGCAAGAAAGAGTCTTGTTGGAGAAAAGGAGAAGGAGTTTGAAAAAATTATCAAAGGCAAAAATGATTTTAAAAAAATTTTTTCCATTTTTAAAAGAAAAAAATTTCTTGATTTTAATCTTTCGAGAAGATGAGCCTTATTTCTGATGCCTTAAAGGAAGCCCAGAGAAAGAGAGGAGGGAAAAAAGATGGTCTTCCTTCGCTCCCAGCTCCTTATCAACCTGAAAGAAAGAGAAAAAAGCAAAGACCCTTATTGGGATTAACCATATTCGCAATCCTTCTCCTTTTTTTCTCGGTATATTTCTATATTCAGATGGAAAAAATATTAAAGATTAGAAACAGAAATACTGTAAATCCATCAATCTCTCAAACAGATACTAAACAACAGAAACCTTTTCAGGAAGAGGGGAAAAAGGAACTTCAAGAAACCCTAAGGGAGGAACCAGGGAAAATTGATGAGAAAAATTTTCCAGGAAGTTATGAAGAGAGGGGAAGGGATGAATTGAAAATTTCTCAACCTATAATTCCTCAGTTTCCAATTCAATCTGAAAAAAAGAGGAAAGAAAAAAAGTTACCAGAGAAATTACCTAAAGAAAAAGTATCAGTAAAGGAGGAGGAAAAGAAAGATGAGATAGAGATAATCAGGTCTTTTATCTCTTCGAAAAAATCGAGTATTGAAGAGGAACTCCTTGAGATTGAAAGGTTAGAAAAAACTGGTGAGTGGGGGAAGGCATGTTCTCTGTGGGAAAAAATAATAGAGGGAAATAAAAAGAAAGAATATTTTCTAAATGCTGGCGTTGCATACAAAAATAAGGGTGATTGGAAAAGGGCTGAGGAATTATTCCTAAAAGCTATTGAGCTTGACCCTCACTATCTAACAGCTATGAACAATCTTGGCGTTCTTTATCTTGAGAAAAAAGAATATGATAAGGCAATTGATTATCTCCTAAATGCTTTAAAACTCTCTCCTTCAGACCCGGAAATTAATGTCAATATAGGTATTGCACTTTTCAAAAAAAATGAATTTAAAAATGCTCAAGAATATTTTGAAAAATCACTGAAAATAAAAAATGACCTTTATCAATCCTATTACTATCTTGGCATAATTTATTTAAATCAGAACGAAAGAGAAAAAGCATTATCTTCTTTTTTAAAGCTTCTTGAATTGGCTCCTGATGACTTCCCTCCTGAATTGAAGAGATGGGTAAAGGGAAAAATTGATTCGTTGAGAATCCCCAATCCTTGACAAAAGTTCAAACAAAAGATAAAATTTTAAATGATTTCCATTTTGAAAATAATAATATTATCCCTCTATTTTTCGATTTTGCTCATCCTCTCCCTTTATGGAATTCACAGGTATATTCTTCTATACCTTTTCTTTAAGTATAAGAATAGAGTAACCACTCCTAAGGCTTATTTCCGTGAAGAGGAGCTTCCCAAAGTAACTGTTCAACTGCCCATTTACAATGAGGTATATGTAGTTGAAAGACTCATAGATTCTGTATGCAGGTTGGACTATCCAAAGGATAAACTTGAAATTCAGGTTCTTGATGATTCCACTGATGAAACAAAAGATATTGCAATGGCTCAGGTAGAGAAGTATAAGAATCTTGGCTTCAACATCAAATATTTTCACAGGGATTCAAGAAAGGGATTCAAAGCGGGTGCGCTTCAGGAGGGTCTTTTAAAGGCAGAGGGAGACTTTGTGGCTATATTTGATGCGGATTTTATCCCCAATCCAGATTTTCTGAGGAGGACAATACATTATTTCACCGACGAATCTATTGCCCTTGTTCAGGCAAGATGGGGTCATATAAATCGAGAATTCTCCTTTCTTACCATGGTTCAATCCATTCTCCTCGATGGTCATTTTATTGTAGAACATGTTGCAAGGAACAGGTCAGGAAGATTTTTTAACTTTAATGGAACAGCGGGAATATGGAGAAAAGTTGCCATATTTCAGGCAGGCGGATGGGATGGCTCCACCCTTGCAGAAGATTTAGACCTGAGTTACAGGGCACAACTCCTTGGATGGAAATTCGTTTATTTGCCCGATTTTTCAGTCCCCGCTGAATTACCTGTTGACATAAATGGTTTTAAAAACCAACAGCATAGATGGGCAAAGGGATCTGTCCAGGCTGCAATGAAGCTTCTTCCCAAAATAATGAAGGCAAAAATCCCCTTAAAAATTAAAATAGAAGCTTTCTTCCATTTAACTGGAAACTTTACATTCCCCCTTATGATCCCTCTCTCCATCCTTGTTTTTCCAACTGTTATAATTAGGAAGGGTCTTGGATTATATGATATGGTAATTGTTGATCTTCCTCTCTTCCTTTTTGCAACGGGTTCCTTTGCAATATTTTATGCTCTTGCGCAGAAGGAACTTTACTCAGACTGGGATAAAAATATAAAGTATATACCTTTTGTCCTTTCCTTAGGGGTCGGACTTTCTATAAACAATACAATTGCTGTTCTTGAAGCTTTGAAAGGGAAGAGCTCTGAATTTGTTAGAACTCCTAAATACGGAATTAAAGGAAAAAACCAATCCTGGGTTGAAAAGAAATACAAAGGAAATAGAAGTTACATTCCCTATCTTGAACTCGGCATGACAATTTATTTTCTTATTGTTATCATAGGAGCGGTCATTACTGAGATTTATATGACAATTCCTTTCCTTCTCATTTTCTTCTTTGGCTATGTATACCTTGCTTATCTTTCATTCTTTCAGCACAAAAAAACACTCGGAATATACCATCTTGAGCCTCAGAAAGCAAGAGCTCGAATAAAATAGCAGTGAGCTTGTTATGGCATTAAACTTTTCCATCCCGAGGGTAACCTTTTAACTATATCATTGGCAATAACAAATACCATCAATAAAATCAAAATCAGAAATCCAGCCTGAACAATTCTTTCCTTTAATTTAAGACTGAGATCTCTTCTTATGATGGATTCTAACAATACAATCAATATATGTCCACCGTCAAGACCAGGAATAGGAAGTAGATTAATTATTCCCAATTGGAGTGAGATAATGGCAAGGAATGAAAGGAAGCCAATAAAACCTGATTTGGCTGCCTGATATGAAAAATCTGCTATATCTACAGGACCTGATAAAGTTTTTACAGATATCTCACCTCTAAACATTTTTCTCAAAACATCAACAAAAAGAAAGATCAGTCTTACATTTTCTTTTATTGAGTTGGAGAAGGCTTTAAAAACACCGTATTTCTTTTTTGTGGTCTCAACATGGAATGTAATTCCTATTACACCTACTCCCTTTTCATTAATTGGCACAATTTTTATTTCTTTTATCTCTTTTCCTCTCTCAATGAGAAGAGATACCTCCTTCCCCGGACTTTTCCTGATTATATCCCTTACTTCAAAATAACTTCTAACTTTCGCTCCATTTACTTCAAGGATTCTATCCATAGGTTTTAAACCAGCC
>CAZYPR010000019.1:40280-44728 GCA_964649495.1 uncultured Clostridia bacterium
TTTGAGGCTGGAAGTCCCGCAGAGACAAAACCTATTCTTGGAGGGATCATAAAGAATATTCCAGCATCTCCAATCCCATACCTGCTTCTCGATTTTGTCTTTAGGGTTTTCTCAATTATATTTCCGTCCCTCTTTATTTTAATTTTCAAAGTCTTTTCAGGGCTTGTAGATATAATGTTTTCAACTTCCTGTGCTTTCGAGACCTTCTTTCCATCTATTGATAATATCTCGTCCCCAATTAAAAGTCCCGCTTCGTGGGCAGGCGTGCTCTCCTCAACCCATCCGATTACAGGAGGATTTTCAAGATATGCGGGAACTGAAACACCAATAATATTAATAAAGAAAACAAGGAGTATTGCAAGGGAAATATTCATTGCAGATCCCATAAAGAGAATAATAAATCTTTTCCATCTTGGTTGTGATAGAAACTCGTAAGGTTCTCCTTTAAACTCTTCTTCGTAAGATTCACCAGCAAGTTTTACATATCCACCAAGGGGGATTAAGGAAAACCGATAGTCTGTATGCTTTCTCTTTATTCCGAAAAGTCTTGGACCAAATCCAAAAGAAAAGATTTCGACCCTTACCCCTGAAACTATTGCAGATATAAAATGCCCAAACTCGTGAACTAAAACCATTATCCCGAGCAGGACAAGAAACCAGAAAATTCTTTCAATTAATGGAATCATTTTCTCCTCCAACTATTTCAAGGGCTCTTTTTTCTGCCCATTCCTTTATCATCAAAACATCCTCTATATAATTTATCTCACATTTTTTATGCTCATTGACAACCCTCTCAACCACTTTGTATATTTCAAAAAATTTGATTTCACCCCTGAGGAACTTATTTACTGCAACCTCATTGGCAACAGCGAGGACAGTGGGAAAACTTCCACCCTCTTTAAGAGCAAAGATTGCAAGGGAAAGGCATGGAAATTTCTCATAATCAACGGGATAGAACTCAAGAGCTCTCAATTTATCCAAGCCAAGAGGGCTTATTGGAATTTCTGGAGACTCAGGGTAGAAAAGAGCAAATTGAATCGGTATTTTCATGTCAGGGATGCTCAAGAAAGCAACCATTGAACCATCCTTCAATTGTATTATTGCATGAACTATACTCTGAGGATGGATGAATACATCCATTTCTTCTGGAGGGATTGAAAATAGCCAGTGAGCTTCTATAAGCTCAAAGCCTTTATTCATAAGGGTTGCTGAATCTATGGTAATCTTCTTGCCCATTTTCCAGACAGGATGATTGAGAGCCTCTTCCTTTGATGCATATCTCATCTTTTCCACTTCTCTTTTAAAAAATGGACCACCTGATGCAGTTATAATAAATTTTTTAATTTCTTCCCTTCTTCTGTTTTCTATAAGCTGAAATAGGGCATTATGCTCACTATCAATAGGAATAATAAAAGATGAGTTTTTTTCCATTTCCTTTTTTATTAAAGGTCCTCCCATGACAAGGGATTCTTTGTTAGCAAGGAGAACCCTTTTCCCTCCTTTGACTGCTGAATATGTTGGAAGGAATCCCTCTATCCCAGAAATTGCAGATACTACAATATCTACCTCTTCAAGGGTTGCAATCTTAGATGCTCCTTCTATACCATTGAGAAGCTCAAAGCCCATCTCCCTTGAAATTTCTTTCAGATTGAAAACATCTTCTTTTCTCTTTACTGATACAAAGGATGGTCTGAATTTTTTGATCTGTTCCATTAGCAAAGAGATATTCTCACCTGCGGAAAGAGCAAAAATTTCAAATTTTTCAGGATAAGTTTCAACAACCTCAAGGGTCATTCTTCCTATAGACCCTGTTGAACCAAGAATGGAGACTCTTTTTTTCATTTAAGGTAATATTTACATATAAAATAAAAAAATGGAGCGGAAAATATTAATGAATCAACCCTGTCGAGAATACCACCATGTTCACCAAGAATCCTTGATGAATCTTTTACCCCAGCGCTTCTCTTAAAAAGGGATTCCACTGGATCTGAAAATTGTGAGATGAAGCTCAATAAAAAGTAGATCAGAATAAGTTTTCCATATTTTGAATATTTAAGGAAAATCCAATTTCCAAGAAGCCCTCCGAGAATGTAAAGGGGGATTGCTCCCAAAAAACCTTCTACAGTCTTTTTAGGAGATGCAACAGGGAAAATTTTTGTCTTCCCAAGAGTTTTTCCAAAAACATAAGCACCTGTGTCTCCTATATAAACTGAGAAAAGAAGAGTAAAAAGATATGGAATTCCAAGATTCCTTAGATAATAAATATAATTGAGAGTAAAAGAAAGATAAAAGACACCAAAAAAGGTTATTGAAATCGAAGGAATAAAGTTTTCGAGACCATTTGAGCGTATTGTAAAAAGAAGATAAGAGCCAAGAATAAAGATATAAAGGAAAAGAAACTCGTTAAAATATTTAAATTCTAAAAGAAAGTTTAGACCCAAAAGGACTGAAAATAGAATTCCTAAATGCTTTAAAGGATGGTAACCCCTTTTCTCTGAAAGAATATAAAATTCAAAAAGTGCCACTATTATAACAGCTTGTAAAGCAAAAAAGAATATTAGAGGGGGAAGAAAGTAGATGGCAAGAAAGACAAAAGGGATAATAATAATTGCTACAATTACTCTCTTTCCTAAGTCTTTAAATGTGCTATCCTGAACCCTCAAAACACTCTCTTCCATCATCTACATTACCTCTTGATCGGTCTCAGAATGAATTAGATTCTCCAATCCCTCCAAACCTCCTTTCCCTTCTTTGATAATCTTTTATCGCCATTAAAAAATCTTTCCTTGAAAAATCTGGCCACAAAACAGGAGTTATCCATAGTTCTGTATAAGCAATCTGCCATAGCAAGAAATTGGAAATTCTCTGTTCTCCAGAAGTTCTTATAAGGAGGTCAGGATCAGGAATTCCAGAGGTATAGAGAAAATTCTCAAATGTTTTCTCCTCAATCTTTCTGAGTCTTGGATTCTCCCTGAGCATTCTATTTACTGCATCCACTATCTCAGTTCTTCCGCCATAGTTTAAAGCAATTATCAAATTCATTTTATCCTTATTCTTTGTGAGCTCCTCCAGTCTTTTGAGTCTTATGTTTATATGGGTGGGAAGCTCCTCAATCCTTCCAATGGCTCTAAACCTTATATCCTCCTCTAAAAACCTGCCCTCTTCCTTTTCAAGATATTCCTCAAGAAGAGACATGAGAGCATCCACCTCTGTTTTTGGTCTTTTCCAGTTTTCCTTTGAAAAAGCATAAAGGGTCAAATACTTAATGCCGACATTATATGCGGTCTCAACAACCACTCCCACACTTCTAATCCCCGCTTTATGTCCTTCTATTCTCGGAAGTTTCCTCATTTTAGCCCATCTTCCATTTCCATCCATGATTATCGCCACATGGATGGGAAGTTTTGAAAAATCTATACTCTCAATTAACTTTTCTTCTTCAGAACCCTTTTCAACCAATTTTAAAATTTCTTCTTTCATGACAATTTCTATTATAATTTATTTTTAAGGTGGTAGCCAAAAATTTATGAGAGTGCTTGCAATAAGAGGTGGAGGGCTTGGGGACATAATTCTTACAGTCCCATCTTTTATTGCTCTAAAAAGTATTGTGGATGAACTTTATATCGCTGTTCCGTTTCAGTGGGATTCTCTTTTTGATGGATTTGCGGAGTTGATCCCCATTGAAGGGAGTCTTATTCATTCCCTCTGGGATAATTGCGAGGAATTCGAGAAAGTCCTTGGAAGATTCGACATTGCAGTCACATGGCACTGGGATAAAGAGGAGGTTTTTATTAAGAATCTCTCAAAGATAGCAAATAAAGTGGTCTATGGAGATATTAAACCTGAAAGAGTTCATCAGAGCTTAAAACTTTTTTCTCCGATTCTTCAAATCAGTGGAGATATAAAATTTCCAGATTATCTCAGGCTTCCAAATCTTCCATATTGGAAACCAGAGGGCAAAGAAGAAATCATAATACATCCTGGCTCTGGAAGCATAAAAAAGGTATGGCCTATTGAAAATTTTCTTTTTATTATTGAAAGATTCCTCTCAGAAAACAAAAAAATAAAAGTAATCCTTGGAGAAGCAGAGGAGAGAAAGGAATTCTCTGTATTTTTTGACATGAAAGGTGTTGAAGTGAAAAGAAATCTTCCTCTGAGGGAATTAATAAAAGAAATTTTAGATGGGATTGTTTACATAGGAAATGACTCGGGCATCTCTCATCTCTCTGCTTTGCTCGGTGTTCCAACAATTGTTCTCTTCAAAGAAACAGACCCAGAAATATGGGCTCCAAAAGGAGAAAGAGTTTACATTCTATCAACCTATCCAGAAAATGAATGGGTTAAAAAAGAAAAAGTTTTTGAGTTTGTAGAGAAGATTTTTAAACAAATTTTATTTTTAAACTGTAACTCTGCTCATTTTAGGGAATAGGTGGGAGATAGTTGAAATA
>CAZYPR010000020.1:0-43295 GCA_964649495.1 uncultured Clostridia bacterium
TGAAATAATGGGAGTACTTCCTTGCTCCCTCTGCCATGAGCCATACAATCCTTCTAAGATGAGGACTCCCTCTTTTGGAGATCTTATACTTTCCTTTGAACCTTCCCGTCTGCTTCACCACAGGGTCAAGTCCACAGAAACCAATGAGTTTGGAAGAAGATGCAAATCTCCCTACCCTTCCTATCTCTGTCATACAACAGATTGAGGGATAGAGGGGCGGGTCATTCCAATTGGATAGATCCCATAAGAGCTCAAAGGCTCAATAGTGGTCTCAACATTCAACGAGTTCACAATAATTCTTGAAAACAAAAGCACTGATAGGGCATTTTCAATTCTAAAGAGAATTTTTGGAAGTCAATAAAAATTATTGAACCCTCTCGGAAGTCCATGAGCCTGTTGTCCCCTCTCCCATAAAATTTCCCTTCATGTCGAAATAAGTCCCTGTAAGAATATAATCCTTCCAATCCGCATATCTCAAAGTGATTATATTTCCAGTGTAAGCATACGATGTATCCCATGTGCCGCGATATCCTCTGCTATCTGTGAAAATTCCTGAGATAACATCATTTCCAGTGAGAGTTACTGTAAATTCGAAATCCACAGAGGTTGAATCAGATTTAGTCATCTTTATCTTCCAGGTTCCTCTAACATCCATAATCTTTGCTCTCAAAACATACTCATCTCCGTAAAGAACTATTGAATCCTGAGCGGGCTTTCTATATTTATCATTGATTAAAACCTCAACTGTATGAAGAGGATTTATGGGAGTGTAAGAGTATTCTACTGTAGAAAGTTCTTTATAAGTATATTTTCCTGATTCAGGAGTTCCTGTAACTCCTTCATCAACAATCACTGTCAAAGTGTAATTAAGAGGCTGACAGTTTATAAGGATAAGCATAAGAAAAATCAAACCTGAAATAACAACTGAAGACAAACACCTACCTCTACCCATTGAGAATCTCCTTTTTATATTTCATGTCAGAAAAAGATTATACATCTAATTTATTGAATTGCAAAGAACTATTATTTCAAGGGTAAAATTATGCCCCCTTTCCTTTTAAGTTGCTCCCATCACTGAAATATGATTCATCATAGAAACCTCAGAAAAACTCATAAATAGGAATTTTCAACATATATGAGAAAACTATTGAAGAGGAAACAAACAAATGATAAAATTTGAGGAGAAGCCGGAGTGGCGAAATTGGCAGACGCACAAGACTCAAAATCTTGGGCTCCTTCGGGAGCGTGAGGGTTCGACTCCCTCCTCCGGCACATATGAAATTAAATTTGAGTCAAACGAAAAAATTCTTACCCCTTGACAATAATAGACAGATTTTTTTTGTTAATTTAAAATAGAATCTTATTATTTTTAGGAGGCTTAATAATGAAAATTTCAGAGAGAGGAAGAAATATTCAGGCATCTCCTATTAGAAGGCTTGTTCCCCTCGCTGACTCAGCAAAAAAAAGAGGAATAAAGGTTTATCATCTCAACATAGGACAGCCTGACATCCCTACTCCAGAGCCAGTTTATGAGGCGATAAAGAATTTTAACGAGAAAGTTCTAAGTTACGGTCCATCCCAGGGACTCCCTGAGCTGAGGGAAGAGATTGCAAAATATTTCAGAGAATACGGTATTGATTTGACAATGGAGAATGTTTTAATCACTGTTGGAGGAAGCGAAGCGATTCATTTTGCCTTTTCGGTCATAGCTGATCCAGGAGATGAAATAATAATCCCTGAGCCATATTACACCAATTATAATGGATATGCTTCCTTTGCAGGAGTTAAAATTGTCCCTGTCACCTCAAAGGCTGAGGATGGATACAGGCTCCCTTCAGTTGAAGAAATTGAAAGCAGAATAACTTCAAGAACAAAAGGTATCCTAATTTGCTCTCCCAACAATCCCACTGGAACAGTTTACAACGATGAAGAGCTGGGAAGAATAGTTTATCTTGCAAAAAAACATGACTTATTCATAATTGGGGACGAGGTATATAAAGAGTTTATTTATGATGGCTTGAAACACAGAAGCATTCTTGAATTAAAAGGTGTTGAGGAGAGAACAATCGTTGTGGATTCAATATCAAAAAGATTCAGTAGTTGTGGAGCAAGAATTGGTGCGATAATAACAAGAAATAAAGAGGTTATGGACTCCCTTGTTCGATTTGCTCAAGCAAGGCTCTGTCCGCCAACAATTGAACAGGTTGGTGCAATAGCTGCTTACAGAATGGGAATATCCTATTTTAAACCAATAAATGAAGAGTATGAGAGGAGAAGGAACGCCATGTTTTCCGCTCTTGAAAAGATGGAGGGAGTTACAATTAAGAAACCTCAGGGAGCTTTCTATATCTTTGCAAAACTTCCTGTTGAGGATGCGGATGAGTTTGCCCAGTGGCTTCTTAGAGACTTCTCAGTGGATGGGGAAACTGTTATGGTTGCTCCTGGGAACGGTTTCTATGGGACAGAGGGGCTGGGAAAGAATGAAGTTCGTTTGGCATATGTTCTGAATGTAGATAGTATTAATAGAGCAATGACAATTTTTGAAAAGGGATTGAAGGAATTCACAGGAAGATAATGCTACCAACATTCGAGTGGAGAGGGGATCATCTTTTCCTTCTTGATCAAAGGTTGCTTCCTGAGAAAGAAAGATACCTGAAGTTAAGAAATTATAGAGAGGTTGCAGATGCAATAAGAAACATGGCTGTAAGGGGCGCTCCCGCTATAGGTATTGTTGCGGGTTACGGAGTTGCTCTTGGTGTGAAAAAAATTAGAATAAAGAAATATATAGAAGAAGAGTTTAGTCAAATTTGTGAAACCCTTGAAAGGACAAGACCTACAGCAAGAAATTTGTTCTTTGCCATTGAAAGGATGAAAAAGTTTTTTGAAAGGGTGAAGGATAAGGAGCTTGATGAGATTAAGCGAGAGATGGAGAGGAGAGCAATTGAGATGGAAAAGGAGGATTACGAAGCCAATTTAAAACTTTCCCGTTTTGGGGCTGAGCTTGTTCCTGAGAACTCCTCTATCCTTACCCATTGTAATGCGGGAGGTCTCGCCACATCAGGATGGGGAACAGCTCTTGGAGTGATAAAAATGGCACATAAAATGGGGAAAAACATCCATGTTTATGTTGACGAAACAAGGCCTCTTCTTCAGGGAGCTCGTCTTACAACATTTGAACTTTCAAAGGAGGGGATTCCATTCACACTAATAACTGACAACATGGCGGGATGGATTATGAGGAAAGGTAAGGTTTCTTTAGTTATAGTTGGTGCAGATAGAATTACAATTAACGGAGATACCGCCAATAAAATCGGAACCTACTCCCTTTCAGTTCTTGCAAAAGAGAACTCCATTCCTTTCTATGTAGCTGCCCCCATTTCTACAATTGATTTTAAACTTAATAGTGGTGAAGATATACCAATAGAGGAAAGGAAAGGGGAAGAGGTTAAATCCATCATAAAGGGGATTGATAACTTAGGAAATTTCAATGTTGAAAATCCCGCTTTCGATGTTACTCCAAATGAACTCATCACAGCAATAATAACTGAAAATGGAATTTTTAAACCTCCTTATAAGGAGCATTTTTTAAAAATAAAAGAGAATTTTTCTTAGAAATTATGATAATTCTCGGAATAGAAACTTCCTGTGATGAAACATCTGTTGCAATACTTAAGGATGGGAGGGAGATCCTTTCAGAGATTATTTATTCGCAGGATTCCATCCATGAACCATGGGGTGGTGTTGTCCCAGAAATTGCTTCCCGACAGCATATAGAAATAATTGACACGGTTTTAAAGGAAGCTTTAATCGAAGCTAATTTAGACCTATATGCCATAGAACTTTTCTCTTGCACAAGAGGCCCAGGATTGATAGGCTCCCTTCTTGTGGGTCTTACATTCACAAAATCCCTTGCCTATTCCCTCTCAAAACCATTTATTGGGGTTGATCATCTTCATGCCCATATTGAGTCAGCCTTCCTTGAAAATGAGGGAATCGAGTTCCCTGTTATTGCCCTTGTTGTTTCTGGAGGGCATACAAGTATGTTTTACATGGAAAAGCCCCTTCATTTCAGACTCCTTGGAAAGACTCGGGATGACGCAGCGGGAGAGATTCTGGATAAAATTTCCAAGTTTCTTGGAATTGGCTACCCTGGAGGTCCAGCTATTGAGAAACTTTCAAAGAATGGTGACCCTGAAAGGTTCAAATTTTCAATCCCTTTAATAAAAGGAGGAGGTCTTGATTTTAGCTTTTCTGGAATGAAAACAGCAGCTTATATTTATATTAAAAAGGGGATTGTGAGCAAAGATAGCCCGGAACTCCCAGATTTTCTTGCAAGCTTTCAAAAAAGCATAATTGACCACATAATTTCCAATATTGAAAAAGCCCTTGAAGATTACCCTGCAAATTCATTGGTTGTCAGTGGTGGAGTCGCAAGAAATTCAGAATTGAGAAGAAGGGTTTCTAAAGAGATGGAAAAGAAGGGGATAAAAGTTTATATTCCATCCCCAAGACACTGCACCGACAACGCTTCAATGATTGCATCCCTCGCTTACAAACTTTTTATAAATGGAAAAAAGGATGGGTGGGACTCTGACGCCTATGCTCGCTTTGTTGAAGGAGAAAAAACTATTTCCATTTCTCCCTCTGAAAAAATTCGCAAAAGATATAAATAACGACCTTTAAATCTAATGAATGGCGGATTCTTAATTATTTGATTTCTTTGAATTAAATGATCTCCGATTAAAATTTTCCCATTTCCTTTGTAATCAACAAATATTTCCTCAATTCTTTCAAAGGATGTAAAGGGGATTACGAATCTTCTCTTCTCCCTAACAACGATTTTCTCCCTTCCAACTTCAAAATTTTCAGGTAAGGAGTGGAAGGAAATCTTTGTCTTAAGTGTATACAAAACTTTTTTGCTCCCTTCGAGATAACCTCTTGGAAAAAGAACAAAATATATGGAAAAAATGAGGGAAATTGTTATTACTCCAACCATTTCAAAGTCTATTTTTAATTTGATTTTTTCTCTTATCAAATACCCGAAGACAAAAATAAATGTTATAACCAACCAGATATAGTTGGGTAAATAATAGGAGGTATCTGCCTTTATAAAGGATGGGAGTAGCTCAGAAAGTGGTAGCCAGAAAGTGCTGAGATATTTGAAGAGAGACGCACTTCTTTCCTTAACCTCGTGAGTGGTCGGCTGATAGAGAAATAATGGATTTTTTATTAAAATCAATGAAAAAATTATTGAAATTACTACCGCAGAAAAGAAAAGGAATCTAAAAAACCTTCCTTTAAAGAATTCTAAATAGTAAGAAAGAAAAATAGGGAATATAAAGAAAACCGGAAGAACTGGTCTTGCCTGAGGGCTTGCGCCACCCCTGTGAGTCAGGAAAGAATAATTTAACAAGAATGGTATAGAGATTAAAAGGAGGGATAATGCCTCTTCCTTCTCCCTCTTTATCATTTCAAAAAAACCTAATAGTGAAAAGAAATACAACGGAGAATAAAAAAGGAACCCATCCCTCTGGTCGTAAAAATAACCCAAGAGAGTTTCTATCCTCATTGTTAGTGGAATCTTGTAGAGTATTAAATCTTTAATATATGAAATATTTTCCTTTGTGAGGACACCATGGTAGAGAGCAAGAGTGGAGAAACTTCCGAACCATTTATATAAGAGGAGAAGGAATATTAAATAAGAAGTTGCAAGGGATACAAAGGAGAGGATAATCAATTTAAGGGAATATTTTCTCTTTAATGAAAAGTATAATCCTAAAATAATTATAGGAACCGCAACAATTATATATTTAGCACCAAGCCATGGTATTAAAAATAGGGAAAAAGGAATAAAAAACCAATCAGATTTTCTTAAGTTCGAAAAAATAAATTTCCTTATTAGGTAAAGGGAGATAGTAATTGAAACAGGCTCGGGATAAATGTGAAATGTGTAAAAAAGGATTGGAGAAGTAAAGGAGTAAAGAAACCAGACTAAAAATGCTCTAAATTTTGAAATCCCCAGCTGATAAAGGAGAAGGAAAAGCTGAACCCCACCGAAGGTCATTAAAAGTATAATAAAAGCCCTTGGAAGATAATTCATTAAAATGGGAATTTTCAGAGAAAGCCAATAAAATGGGATTAAAAGAAAGGGAAGGCCTGGAAGATGGAAGGAGTACCAGTAATCCTCACCCTTCTTTCCGTAATGGGCATGAAAACCAAGATCTCCGGGATAGAATTTTTTATAATCACCCCTCAGATAATTATTTCTAAGATTTAAATCCTTGTCAAAGATTAGAGAGTGGGAAATTAAAAGATAGTGGGGCTCATCTCCAAGGTAAACAAGACCATTTTTCAAAGAAAATACGAGAGAAATATTGAAGAATGAAATAGATACTGAAAAAATAATAAAAAGAATTTTTTTTACACTCAATTTTTCAAAACTTTCAATGATTCTTCTTATATTCTTTTTATATCCATTACTGAAGGCAAACAAATAAATGTAAAGGGCAAAAATCAGAAAGAAAAGGAGAAAAATTCTTAATAAAAACTCTTCTTTATAAAGATAAAATGTTCGAGCTAAGGGAATAAAGAAAAGAAGTAAAAGGGGAAAATTTTTCTTGAAAATATTTTAAACTCCTTTAATTATTTCCTTTAAAGCATCACAAAATTTATCTATTTCTGAAAATGTGTTGTAAATATGGGTTGATACTCTGACCAGATTATGGGAGTACTCATAGACAAATCTTACCTCAATCTTCCATTTTTCCTTTAAGATCTCGCAGATTTTTTCTGATTCAATCCCTTTAATTTTAAAAGCTACCATACCACAATACATTTTTGGATCTGAAGGAGATTTCATCTCAAGACCTTGAATTTCCGTAAGTCTTCCTCTTAAATAAGTATTGAGCTCTCTAATCCTGAGCTCAATCTTCTCCCTTCCTATATTGTTTTGAAATTCAAAGGCTCTCTTAAGTCCTACAAGCAAAGAATTGTTAATAGTCCCAAGGGTAAATCTATCAGAAAACTTTGAGAGTTCGTTCCATCCTTCACTCGCAATGATGGGATTGAGGAGATGATTTTTGCTCTTCTTTATATATAGAAAACCTGTCCCCTTCGGTGCAAGAAGCCATTTGTGGAAAGAACCCGCATAAAAATCACATCCTATATCTCTAATATTGGTTTTTATCATTCCTGGAGCGTGAGCTCCATCGATAAGAGTCAAAATACCCCTGGAGGAAGCAAGCTCACAAATTCTTTTAACAGGAAGTATAGCACCATTTGTGCAAAGAATATGACTTATACTTATAACTTTTGTCTTTTTTGTTATAGCTTTTGAAATCTCTTTAACAATTTCTTCCTCGGAAGAAGGAGTTAACGAAAGATTCACTCTCTTGATTTTTATTTTTTCTCTTTTTTCTTTAACTTCCCAACAAGCGGTTCCGCCAATATGCTCATGATTTGTTAGGATAACCTCATCCCCAATTTTCAAATCGAGCCCCTGTGCAACCATACTCATTGCCTCTGTAGTATTCCGGGTAAAAACTATTTCCTCAGGTTCTGCACCGAGAAATTCTCCCGCCAATTTTTTCAATCCATCCAAAGATTCTTTTTCTTCAGTGAAAAATACCTCCTGAGCCACCATATCTCTTATAGTCCCTTCAAGGACATATGTTGGAGAAACTCCAATGGTTCCTGAATTAAGATAAATACCTTTCTTTGAAAGCAAAAACTCTGAACGAACAACTTTCCAGAAAACCTCTTCATCAACAACAGAACTTTCTTTTATATCTCCACCTGCACTTTTGCCTAAGGTGATAATAAATGGAATGATTTTCAGAAAATCCCTTCTTCCAATTTTCATCATCTCCTCCAATAAAATTTGAGGGGGGGGAAACCCCCCCCCTCATTTTTCAGTTATTAAAGAATTTTTTATTCCATACCCTTTTCTGCTGCCTCTCTTATCATTGCCAAAGTTAGGGACTTTGGTCTTTCGATGGGGAAGTACACTCCTCTTGACCATACAGCTTGAGCTGTGATTCCCATTGTTCGGGAAACACCAAAAAGAACAGTGTAAAAATCGAACTCCTTCACTCCATAGTGATACTGCAAGCATCCTGAATGGGCGTCAACATTGGGCCAAGGATTTTTAGCCTTTCCATGTTTCTTGAGAACTTCTGGAACAACTTCAAAAACATTGGAGACAGTCTTAAATACCGGATCGTCAGGGCAATACTTCAATGCAAATTCTCTCTGGGCAGTATATCTTGGATCAACATTCCTTAAAACCGCATGACCATAACCAGGTATAACCTGTCCTGAGTTAAGGGTTTTCCATGCATACTCTTCAACTTGTTCCTTTGTGGGAACACCTTTATACTCATCCATTAGATCAAGAATCCATTTCAGGCACTCCTGATTTGCAAGTCCGTGAAGGGGTCCAGCAAGACCGTTTAGAGCTGCTGATATTGAATAATAGACATCTGACCATGCAGAATTGACAAGAAATCCAGTATGGGCAGAAACATTTCCACTTTCATGGTCTGAGTGGAGAATTAGATAGAGTCTCATTAGATTATAGTACTCAGGATTGTCAATCCCCATCATGTGGGCAAAATTTGCTCCCCAGTCGAGTTTTGGATCAGGAGGAATGAATTTTCCATCTTTATAGCTTCTCCTGTAGATATAAGCTGCTGCAACAGGCATCCTTGAAAGGAGCGTTAAGGAATCCTCAAAGGTTGCATCCCAGTGCTCCTCTCTCTTCATCCCTTCATTGTATCTTTTTACAAACACAGATTCCCTCTGCATTGCAAGAACAGCCATTGATATCTGGGTCATTGGGTGAGTGTCCTTAGGTAGAGCATCAAGAATATCAAAAACATACTTTGGAACATCCTGTCTCTTCTTTATCTCCTCTTCCAGCTCAAGAACATCATCTTTTGTTGGAATCTCTCCTGTTAGAAGTAGATACCAGAGTCCAGTGGGATATGGCTCGTCTCCTGGAGCGGGTCTTGGAAGTTTTTCCCTTACTTCTGGAATTGTCATCCCTCGGAAACGAATACCTTCAATAGGGTCAAGATATGATGTTTCACAGGGGAGTATTTTTACATCCCTCATCCCACCAAGAGCCTGTTCCACTGTTACTTTGTCAATGGGTTTGTCGCCGAGTTCTTTTACAAGCTTTGTCCTTTCCTCCCTCCACTTGGGAACAAGAGCAGCCAATCTTTCCTTTACTTTTAAAATTTTTTGTGTAGACATTTATAATACCTCCTTATTTTTTTCTGTTTTTGCACTCCGATCTCACTTCTTTCTCTCCAAAAATTTTCCATCCTAATTTTATAAATTAAAATCTTGAATTTCAAGTCCTCGAAAAAGAGAGGATAGTGTTCCGTAGTTCGAACCTAAAAGCTGTTTTTGCTTCTATCTTCATCCGAGTTACTCATAAGATTATTTTTACTTGACAGACTTTTTGTTAGCGAATATTCTTTTTTATATGAATAGATTTATTTTTGGTATTTTATTTATCTTCCTTTTCTTGAGCATTTCATGCTCTAAAAAAGATAATTCATATCTTAAACTTTCTGGAATTATAGAAGGTAAAGAGGTTGAAATTTCCTCGAAAATAGCAGGTAGGATAAAAGATATTTATTTTAATGAAGGAGATCGAGTTAGAGAAAATGATCTGGTAGTTGTTATTGATTGTTCAGATTTCGAAATACAGAAGAGACAGATTGATGCAATGGTTGAATCTGCCTCAGCAAATCTGAGGCTCCTGGAGAAAGGTCCAAGGATGGAAGATATTAGGATGGCAGAAGAGACATTTAAACAGGCGGAGGCAAATTTGAGGAATGCTGAAAGGGATTGGAATAGAGCAAAAAGACTTTTTGAAGAAAAAAGCATAACCGAGAAACAGTGGGAAGATGCAAGAACTAAATATGAGCTCGCATTAGCCCAGTTCAAACAGAGCGAGGAAAATCTAAAAAAAACAAAAAAAGGGGCAAGGGAGGAGGAGATCGAATTGGCGAGAGCAAAGCTTAAAGAGGCAATTGCGGTTCTTGAAGCGGTTGAAAAGAGAATTAAAGATTGTGAGATTTTTTCTCCTTCTAACGGAATTGTATCAGTAAAATTAAAGGAGAGGGGAGAAATCGTTAATATTGGAAATCCAATTTTAAAAATAATTGATACTGAAAAGGTATTTCTTCATGTTTACATACCTGAAAAGGAAATCGGATTGGTCAAAATCGGGGAGCTGGCGGAAATAAGAATAGATTCATTTCCTGAAAGAAAATTTAATGGAAAAATCGTCTATATTTCTCCAGAAGCTGAATTTACCCCAAAGCAAATTCAAACTGAGGATGAAAGGACAAAACTTGTATTTAAAATAAAAATAGAACTGGAGAATAAAGATGGAATTTTCAAGCCTGGAATGCCAGCAGATGCTTTCATAAAAATAAAATAAACTCTCCATGGAACTTGCAATTGAGATAAAAAATTTAGAGAAGAGATACGAAAATTTAATTGCTTTAAAGAATATAAATCTTTCAATAGAGAAAGGTATAATTTTTGGTGTTGTTGGTCCTGATGGTTCTGGGAAATCTACCTTACTAAAGATGCTCTGTGGATTACTCCCCTTTGAGAAAGGGGAGATAAAGGTTTTGGGTAAAGATATCAAGAAAGAATATAGTTTGATCAGAAAGATTTTGGGATACCTTTCCCAGGAATTCAATCTGTATGAAGACCTTACAGTAGATGAAAATATTGAATTTTTTGGAGAAATTTACAAGGTGAAGAACTGGAAGAATCGAAGAGAGGAAATATTAAAATTTACAAATTTGATTACTTTCAGGAGAAGACTCACAGAAAAGCTTTCTGGAGGGATGAAGAAAAAGCTTGCACTTGCTTGCGCATTGATCCATGAACCCGAAATATTTATCCTTGATGAACCCACCTTAGGAATTGACCCTATTTCAAGAATGGAGATTTGGAAGATTATATTTCAACTTGCCAATAAAGGGCTCACTGTTATTTTAAGCACTTCCTATATTGACGAAGCTGAGAGATGTGACAGGATTGCGCTTATGCTAAATGGTGAAATTTTTTACTCGGGAGATCCAGACAAAATAAGAATGGGTTTGGGAAAATTTGTTCTTGATTTAACCCTCTCTGAGCCAATTAAAGCTCTTGAGATATTAAAGGCAAGCTTTTATCTGGAAGATTTAAATATTTTGGGAGATAGAATAAGGATAATAACAACTAATTTAGAAGAGCTCGAAAAAGAGATTGAAAAAATTCTGGAAAAAAACCACATTAAAATTTTACAGAAAAGATTGCTTATCCCAACCCTTGAAGATTCTTTCGTCTCAATTTTAAAAAAAGATGATGAACATAATTGAGTGTGTTGAGCTGACAAAGAGATTTGGAAATTTTATTGCTGTGGATAGGATAAGTTTCTCCATATTGAAAGGAGAGGTTTTCGGCTTTTTAGGCCCCAACGGCGCTGGCAAATCAACCACAATAAGGATGATCTGTGGAATTCTAAAACCAACATCAGGTAAAGTTTTTGTTGATGGAGATGATGTGTGGAAAAATCCTGAAAGAATAAGAAGAAAAATTGGATATATGTCTCAGAAATTTTCCCTTTACAATGACCTCACTGTCGAAGAAAACATTAATTTTTACGCAGGCATATATGGAATTCCAAAAAATAAGGTTAATTCGAGGAAAGAATGGATCTTAAAGATGGCAGATCTTAAAGGAATGGAGAGGGTGAGAACATCAGAACTTTCAGGAGCTTACAAACAGAGACTTGCATTTGGATGTGCAATAGTTCATGAGCCGGAAATTGTTTTCCTTGATGAGCCAACAAGTGGTATAGATCCTCTTTCAAGAAGGAACTTCTGGGAGATGATCTATTCTCTTTCAAAATCAGGGCTTACTTTCTTTGTAACCACCCATTATGTAGAAGAGGCTGAAAACTGTCAGAAAGTAGCTTTTATAAATAATGGTAAGATTAGTGGAATTGGCTCTCCCCAGAGTTTAAAAGAAATGTTAAGAGAAAGGGAAGTTTACGAAATAGAATGTTCTCAGCCATTTCAGGCATTCTTTTTATTAGAAAAAGAGGGATGGGAGGATATATCTATTAGAGGTAAAAAATTAAGGATATTGAGTAAAGATTTAAAGGAATTAAAGGAAATCTTAGAAATTTTAAAAAAGGGAAGTATAAATGTGGTATCATGGGAAAAAGTTTTACCCACTCTTGAAGAGGTATTTATCCATACTGTAAAAAAAGGTGATTTTCATGATTAAGTCGATTTTAGCAGTTTCAAAAAAAGAATTCAGACAGCTGAAAAGAGACTGGAGATTCATGTTCTCCCTTTTATTTATCCCTGCCATTTTATTGATTTTATATGGATATGCCCTTAACTTTGACATTAAAAATATTCCTTTTGGGGTAATAGACTTTGACAGAACTGACCTGAGTAGAGATTTCGTAAATTCTCTGAAAGTATCAGAGTATTTCATAATGAGGAATTATTTAAGCGACTATCAGGAGGGCATTTCCTTCCTCCAGAACGGAAAGATTTCTGTTTTGCTTGTAATACCTAATGGTTTCAAGAAATCCCTTGAAAGAATGGAAGAGGTATCTATTCAATCCTTTATTGATGGATCTAACTCCAATAAGGGAGCAATTGTTCTTGGGTATCTTAATTCTTATATAAACAATTTTAACCAAAGATTTATTCTTAGAGTAGCCAATTCTTTTTATAAAAAAGAATTTTTTGGAGTTTCCTTGAGGGTTTTTTACAATCAGAAGCTAAGAACAACAAATTTCTTAATTCCTGGCTTGATTGGTTTTATATTAATGATTACAACTGTTCTCTCAACATCTCTTTCAGTGGTAAGGGAAAGGGAAAGAAGAACTCTTGAGCAACTTTATGTTACTCCTTTAACTTCAGCAGAGTTTGCCACGGGAAAAATCATTCCTTACATAATCATCTCTTTATTAGCCACCACAATTATTATTCTTTTTTCGAAATTTTTATTTCACATAGATATAAAGGGAAGTTATTCCCTCTTTTTTCTTTCAACCTGTATATACATTTCCTGCACATTGCTTATGGGATTTCTCATATCGACAATTGCTGAAACACAAAGGATTGCTTTTCTCCTTGCCATTCTAACCTCCCTTCTTCCTTCAATTCTCCTCTCGGGTTTCATTTTTCCCATTGAAAATATGCCCAAAATCATTCAGTTATTTACATACTTAGTCCCTGCAAGATATTACTTGAGAATAATCAGACTTATAATTTTAAAGGGTGCTTCCTTCTCTTCTTTTTCAGAGCAGATTTGCTACCTTCTCATTTTTTCCGTAATTCTATTGTTAATAATTCTCAAAAGAATGAAATTTGTAAGACAAAAATGAAAAAAATTATTTTTATAATCGTCAAAGAACTCGTTCAATTGAGAAGGGATAGAATGATGTTCCCTCTTCTCTTCATTGCTCCAATTTTACAATTAATAATTTTGGGGTATGTAGCTAATATTGATGTTAAAAATATTAAAATGGGAATCCTTGATATGGACAATTCTTATCTTAGCAGAGAATTGATAAGAAGTTTCTCCTCCACGGGATATTTCATTGAAAAAGCTTATCTCAGTGATATAAAAGAAATTGACAAGATGATTGAGAAAGGACTTGTATCAATGGTTCTATTCATACCCCCTAAATTTGAAAAGGAAAAATCCTATGGGAATCGATCCAGTGTTCAGATTATTATTGATGGAACAGATGCTACTGTTGCAACAATTGCAATGAACTACTCCCTCCAGATTTTGAGCAGATTCTACTTAAAAAGACTAAATAAAACAATTCCTGCAAATTTTGGTGGGATAAAACTCCAGAGCAGAATACTTTACAACCCTGAACTGAAGGGGTCTCACTTTATGGTTCCCGCAGTTGTAACCCTTCTTTTAACATTGATAATAGGGGTTCTCGCTACAATGGCAATTGTTAGAGAAAGGGAGAGTGGAACCTTTGAGCAATTGATTGTTACTCCTATAAAACCCTACCAGCTAATTCTCGGAAAGGTTATTCCCTTTGTTTTAATCGGATACCTCGATATATCATTAATAATACTTGTTGCCATTTACTGGTTCAGGATTCCTGTGAGAGGGAGTACCCCCCTTCTTTATCTATTTTCGGGATTTTACATTCTCTATACTGTCGGAATAGGGATATTTCTCTCAACAATCTCAAAGACCCAGCAACAGGCAATGATTACTGCTATGTTCTTTATTTTCCTTCCTTCCATTCTACTTTCAGGATTTATTTTTCCTGTTGAGAATATGCCAGTAGTGATAAGATTCTTTACAAATTTTGTTCCATTGAAATTCTTCTTGGTAATTGTAAGGGGGATTTTTTTGAAAGGGAGTGGATTTAAAGAACTTTACGATGAAGCTCTCTTTATACTTTTCTGGGGTTTAATAGTTCTTTTTTCGAGTTTTATTAGATTTCAAAAGAAATTATAAACTCTAATAAAATATCTGAAAATCTCGTATAATAATTTTGGAGGAAGAGATGTGGAAGAGAATAATTTTATTAATTGTCTGTTTTCTTTTGGTATTTACAACATTATTCGCATTTACAATTGAAGATATTATGAAGGCTCCTTTTCCATCAGGACTTGTATCATGCAAAAGCAGGGATAGGGTTGCATTGGTTTTCAACATAGAAGGGAAAAGAAACATATGGATAGCAGATGGTCCAGAATGGGATCTGAAACAGATCACCTCTTTCGATAAAGACAACGGTATAGAAATTTCAGATCTTTCTTTCTCTCCTGATGGCTCATTTATTGTCTTTGTTCTGGGTGGTTCTCCTAACAGACAGGGAGATGTCCCAAATCCTACTTCAGACCCAAAGGGAGCAAAGCAAGAGATATGGGCTATTAATCTTGAAGATGGTAAAAATTTAAATCTTGGTGAAGGTTCAAATCCAGAGTTTTCTCCAACAGGAGATATTATTGTTTTTCTAAGGCAGGGAAGAATATACTATTCAAGTATTGATGGCTCAAAAAAGTCTCATTTGATGTTTTATGCAAGGGGAAGGGTTTCCAATTTCTCATGGTCTCCCGATGGTAGTAAAATTGCCTTTGATAGCTTAAGAGAGGATCATAGTTTCATAGGAATATTTGATTTAAAGGAAAATTCTATAAAATGGCTATCTCCATCAATTGAGTTCGACATAAATCCTGTCTGGTCTCCTGATGGTAGATATGTTGCCTTTTTCCGATTCCCTGGAGGAGAAAGAAGGTCTTACATATACGGCGGTTCAAGATTTTCTATTATAGTCTGTGATGTTCAAGAAAATAAATGTTGGGAATCCTGGAAATGTCCTGATGAATCAGGTGGATTCGCCCAGAGATATCCATCAACCCCTCTTTTATGGGCAGGTGACAGAATCGTTTTTTACTCAGAACATGAAGGATGGCTTCATCTATATTCTGTTTCATTTAGGGGTGGGAATGCTATTTCTCTTACCCCTGGAGAATTTGAGGTCGAAAATGTTGCAGTCTCTCCTGATGGAAAAACAGTATTCTTTAACTCCAACAAGAATGATATTGACAGAAGGCATATATGGAGTGTTCCTGTCTCAGGTGGAAATCCTCAGCAGATAACTTCAGGAAAAGGGATAGAATGGAATCCTGTAGTTTCCTCATCGGGAAAATTTCTCATATATTTTTGTTCCACCGCTTATCAGCCCGCCTCACCCGCTGTTTTGGAATTATCATCAAAAGAGCCTAAACTTATTGGTGCTCACCTGATTCCCAAAGATTTTCCAATCAACCAACTTGTGGAACCTCAACAGGTTATATTTAATTCAGCTGATGGACTAAAAATTCATGGACAACTATTCCTTCCAAAAAATATTAAGAAGGGTGAGAGATTACCAGCTGTAATTTATCTCCATGGTGGTCCTATAAGACAGATGCTTCTTGGGTGGCATTACAGCTCTTACTATCACAATGCTTATGCCTTCAATCAATTCTTGGCTTCAAAAGGTTATATTGTGTTATCAGTGAACTTCAGAAGTGGAATTGGCTATGGTAGAGTATTCAGGACAGCTATCAATCAGGGTCCAAGAGGGGCATCGGAATATCAGGATGTCATAGCGGGAGCTAAATATCTTCGGGCAAGAAACGATGTTGATCCCAATAGAATAGGTTTGTGGGGTGGTTCTTATGGAGGTTATTTAACCGCTCTTGGACTTGCAAGGGACTCAGAAATTTTTTCCGCTGGCGTTGATCTTCATGGAGTTCACGATTGGGTTTTGAGGGCAAGAAGAAGGGATGGAGGAGGATGGGATATAAAAGAGGAGGAGTACAGAATTGCTTATGATTCATCTCCAATTGCAGATGTTAATTTCTGGAAATCACCTGTTCTATTTGTTCACGGCGACGATGATAGAAATGTTGATTTTATTCAGACAATAATTCTAGCCCAGAAACTAAGGGAACTTAAAAAAGCTCATGTTGAAGTTCTTGTAATTCCCGATGAAGTGCATAGTTTTCTGATGCATAAAAGCTGGATAGAAGTTTTTAAAAGATCCTTTGACTTCTTTGAGAGGTTTTTAAAGATTCCTCAGAAAGCTGAAAAGTAATGATGTGGAGAAAGGTTGAGAGAATATTTTTAGCGGGGCTTTTTTCGACGCTTCCCTTAATAATAACTGTAATTCTTCTAAAAATGCTCTTTGAGGCAGTGGATGGACTACTTTCACCAATTTTTAAGTTGATTTTCAGAAGAAATATCCCTGGTCTTGGTCTTCTCTCTACTCTTCTCTTAATTTTCCTTGTGGGCTTTATGGTTAAAAACATAATGGGAAGATTTCTTATCGGAAGAGTGGAAGAGTTAATTTCAAAGATTCCTTTTATTAAAACCATTTATACATCAGCAAAACAGCTTATATTTTCATTCTCTCCAGAAAACAAAAAGGGATTGAAAAGAGTGGTAGCAGTAAAATTTTTTGGCGATAATTATTCCCTTGGATTCGTTACTAATGAGACAGTTTTGATGATTGGCGGAGAGGAAAAGAAAGCTTACTCAATTTTTCTACCAACAACACCATCCCCTGTAACTGGATTTTATCTATTAATCCCTATGGAAAAAGTAATACATCTTGATCTTACTGTTGAAGATGCAATAAAGATGCTCATATCAGGTGGTGCAGTTCTTCCGAAAGATTTCATCGAAGAGAGAAAGGATTTAATTGAAAGGTAAGCTTAATTAAAATATAATTCTTTTTTGAAAGGAATTGGATATGAAAAAAATAATTTTAATTTTGATTTTTTTCATTTTAATTTCAAACCTTTTTTGTGCAATTCCGCTTTTCCCTTTAAAAGACATAAAGCCAGGGCTTACAGGAAAAGGAAAAACAGTCTTTCAAGGAAGAAAGATTGAAGAGTTTGATGTAGAAATTCTTGGGATACTTAAAAATCCCATACCAGGAAAGAATCTCATTATTGCAAGGTTAAAAGGAGATCTTATCCAAAGGACAAATGTTATTCAAGGAATGAGTGGAAGTCCTGTTTATATCGATGGAAAATTTCTGGGAACTGTCTCCTATGCTTTTCCTTGGTCAACAGAGCCGATAGCGGGAATTACCCCTGCGGAAGATATACTTTCTATACCAAAGGCTCAACCTTCACCTTCTCCTACCCAGAGTTTTATTCCTTTTAAAAAGTCCTTGAGTATGGATGAAATTGAAAAAATTGCATCTTCATTAAATGTCACTTCTTCTTTGAAAGGACCTTTCCATGAGACTCCTGTCCTGACTAATTTTTTAAGTTCCTCCTCATTAATAAAATCCCTCTTTTCATGGATGGGGCTTTCTTCCCTTTCATTCCTTCCTTTAGATCAGGGTGAGAAACCCAAGGGAAGGTTCTACGATGGTGATCCCATTGCGGTTCAGTTGATAAGGGGTGATTGGGATCTTTCTGCGGTTGGAACCGTTTCTTATGTTGATGGTGACTCCTTTTATGCGTTCGGGCATCCCCTCTTTAACTTAGGACCTGTGGATTTCCCTGTTGCAAAAGCTGAGATAATAACAGTTGTTCCCAATCAGGAAGCATCTTTTAAGCTTGCCACCATTGGTGAGAGTGTTGGAAGATTAGTTCAAGATAGATACAGTGGCATTTTTGGTAAAATTGGTGAGTCTCCTACTCTAATTCCTTTAAAAATTGAGATAGATAAGGGTAAATCAGGAAAAAGAGAACTAAAATTTGAAATTGTAAATCAGAGATTCTTATCTCCCTTACTTGTTTTAGTATCCATTTACAATTCCCTCCTCAGTGAATTTCTCGGAAATGAACTGGGAGAAACAAATTTTCATGGAGATGTAACAATATCCCTTGATGGCGAAGTTTTTATTTCAGAGGGTAGAAATGTAAAAATTGAAGATTTTTTCTCGGGAGAGTCCGCATTAGTTGATACAGCAGTGCTTCCCGCTGCGGTTGTTTATTATCTTTTAAATAATGAATTTGAGATTGTAAAGGTTCAGAATATAAAGCTGAAGATCTCACTTCTTGAAAATGTTGATAGTGTGAGTATCGAGAGGATTTGGGTCGAGGGGAATGAGGTCGAGCCCAATAAAAATATTAATTTAAAAGTTTTTTTGAAAACATGGAGAGGGAAGGAAAGGGTTGAAGAGGTCAGCCTTCCTGTTCCTAAGTTGAGACCAGGACAGGAGTTGGAAGTCATAATTGCTGATGCTGAGTCTATGTATAATCTTGAGATAAAAACTTACAAAGGAGGGGTTATGCCAGGTAGTATGGATCAACTTATAAGGGCTCTGAATAATCTGAGGAAAAATAATAGAATTTATTTTAAATTAAGAATCCCCTCTGAAGCATCATTTTTAAAAGGAGAAGAGATTTCATCAGTTCCTCTGTTTTTCAAATCAGTTATAGGCTCTCCCCGGGTCTCATCCTCTCCAGTTCCAGTTTCAAGCTCAACTTTGAAGGAATATCAGTATCCCCTCGATAAGGTGGTTAAGGGATTTAAAGTGATAAAGTTAAAAATAAAGGAGTGAAATAATGAAAAGAATAATTATTTTATTTTTGATTTTTCCAGTTTTACAAATTTTTTCCTCCCTTCCCAATAAGTTCAGCAAAGAAGGAGAAGAATTTTTAAAGGGCAAATTTAGTGGAACCGCTTTATTTGAAGAAGGGATAGTTCTCTCCCTCAAGGACAAAAAGATTGATTCCCCTTCCGAGGAATTTTATTTTTCTGTAATATCTGATTCCAAGGGAAATTTATACCTGGGAACGGGTCATGATGGAAAACTCTGGATGATTGATTCCAAAGGGAAATGGTCCCTTCTTTTTGATGCGCCTGAAATGGATATTCTTTCTCTTGCCATCGATTTATCAGGAAATATCTATTGTGCAACATCTCCCAATGGGAAGGTTTATAAAATATTTTCTGACGGGAAATCAAATGTATATTTTGATCCTGAAGAAAAATTTATTTGGGATATGGTTCTCGATGAAAGGGGGAATCTTTATGTTGCTTGTGGTGAGAAAGCTGTAATTTACAGAGTCTCTCCCGATGGATCTGCAAAAGAGATTTTCACTTCCTCTGAAAACCATATCTTTAAAATTCTTCTCACAAAAGAGGGAATAATAGCAGGGACGGGAGGGGAAGGGTTACTGATAAAAGTTGAAGATAATAAATTTTCTGTTTTGTATGACCCTCCCTATAAAGAAGTAAAAGAAGTAATAATTGACTCCCAGAATAACATTTGGATAGGGTGTAATTCAAAAACCTCTGACCAAAAAATTGCTTCACCAAAAGAAACCCCTATAAGTGTTACTCCATCTGTTTCGGTTGAGGTAGTTGCATTTGCTATTCCTGATGAGACAAAGGAGGTAAAAATTTCTGGGGAAGAAAAGGGGAGTGGAATCTTCAAGATAACTCCTTCAGGACTTGCAAAAGAAGTATGGTCTTCCTCTGATGAAGTAGTTTTTTCTTTAAGCTATTCAAGAAAGGAAGAAAAAATTTACTTTGGAACAGGTCCTAAGGGAAGAATTTATGCAATAGATAGTAACGAGAAAAAATTTCTTGTTCTTCAGAAAGATTCTGAAAGTATTTACAGGATTACTGACAATTATTTTATAACTAATAACCCTGCCAGATTGTTTAGCATAGAGTCTTCACAGGAGATGGAAGGTGAATATCTTTCTGAGATAATTGATGCGGATATGATTTCTAACTGGGGAAGAATAAGCTGGATTGCTGATCTTCCTGAGGGAACATCTGTTCAGCTCATGACAAGAAGTGGGAACAAAAAGGTTGTTGATGAAAGCTGGAGTGCATGGTCTCCTCCATACAAAAATAGCCTGGGTGAGAATGTCCTTAGTCCAAGAGGAAGATTCATTCAGTTCAGAGCCCTTTTAAAATCCTCTCTTCCATTAAAAACTCCAATTTTAAGAAGGGTTGAAATATTTTACCTTCAGGTAAATGCACCCCCTTTAATAAAAAGTATAAAGGTCTATCCTCCCCACGAGACTTTCCAAAAACCTTTGAGCCTTGAAGAGGAGATAATGGGATATGATAAGGATAAAGGATTACCAGAAAAGACCGACGAAGGATTAGCTTTATTAGCGAAAGCCTCTGGAAAGAAGATTTATAAGAAAGGGTTCAGGACAATTTCATGGGAGGCTGAGGACCCCAACAGGGACAAGATTTCCTATACTGTCCTTATTAAAGAGGAAAAGGATAAAAACTGGAGGGTAGTTAAAAGCGATTATACTGAGACTATAATTTCCCTTGATACATTTATTTTTGAAGATGGAATATACAGAGTAAAAATTGTTGCTTCGGATGTTCTTTCTAATCCATTAAATTTATCACTTCAAAGTGAAAAAATTTCAGCTCCATTTTTTATTGACAATACCCCTCCCACTGTTGAAAATTTATCATTTAAAGAAGTTGCGGGTAAAATACAGCTTACTTTCACTGTGAAAGACAATATTACTCCCATAAAGGAAGTCTATTATTCCTTTGAATTAGGGAAATGGTTTGTGGCATTTCCAAAAGATGGAATTTGTGACAGCATGGTTGAGAATTTTATTCTTGAAATTCCAAGGGATAAAAAGGATGTTGTTATAAAAGTTATGGATACTCTTGACAATGTAACGGTGGTTAGAAAAAGTTTTTAATGATATTTTCATGGGTTCCCTTTAATTTTTCTTTTTTTTTCAATATAATAATAAAGATATGAAAAACAGAAAAATAATGTTTCACGTGAAACATGAAGCGTAAAATATTATCTATAGCCAATCAGAAGGGTGGTGTCGGAAAAACAACCACTGCAATAAATCTCTCTGCCTGCCTCTCAGCAGCTGAAAAAAGAGTCCTTCTAATAGACATGGATCCCCAGGGTAATGCCACCAGCGGATTGGGTTTGAAAAGGGAGGATGGAGAAGTTTCCCTTTACGATGTGCTAATGAATGGAAATTCCATCGAGAAAATAATAACTTCCACAGAGGTTCCATTCCTTTTTGTTTGCCCCTCTTCCCGTTCCCTTTTTGAAGCTGAGATTTCACTTCATGGAAAGGAGGGAAGGGAAAGGAGGTTACTTTCCGCTCTTAACCCAATAACAGATCAATACGACTATATTTTAATTGACTGTCCTCCATCCCTTGGTTATTTAACTCTGAATGCTCTTGTAGCATGCAACTCTGTCATCATCCCCTTACAATGTGAGTATTATGCGATGGAAGGGCTCTCCGATCTCCTTAACACCCTTGAAGAAGTAAAAAGATACCTTAATCCGCATTTAGAAATAGAGGGAATTTTACTAACCATGTTCGATGAAAGAACAAATCTTTCCCATGAGATTGAAAAAGAGATAAGGGAGGTTTTCGGAAAAAAGGTATTTAAAACTGTTGTCCCTAGGAGTGTGAAACTTAGTGAGGCACCAAGTTTCGGAAAGCCCATAATTCTTTATGATATTAAATCAAAGGGGGCAATAGCATATCTAAATCTTGCAAAGGAGATATTGGGAAGATGACAAGAAAAGTTCTTGGTAGAGGAATTAAAGCATTATTATCCGAGGAGGTTAGCTTCCTCAAAGATGAAAAATTTGTAGAAATTGATATCGACCTCATTCATCCCAACCCGCATCAGCCGAGGAAAAGTTTTTCCGAAGAGAGTATGAAAGAACTTGTAGACTCCATAAAGGAAGCAGGTATAATTCAGCCTGTTCTTGTAACCCCTGATGAGAATGGATACACTCTTGTAGTGGGAGAAAGGAGATGGAGAGCTGCCCAGATATTAGGATTAACAAAAATTCCCGCTGTGGTAAAGAAAATAGAGCCCTCCCAACAACTCGAGCTTGCTCTTATTGAAAATCTTCAGAGGGAAGATCTCAATCCTATAGAGGTTGCTGCAGCTTACCAGAAATTGATTGAAATTTCAAATCTTACCCATGAAGAAATTGCAAAAAAAGTGGGAAAAGACCGTAGCTCAGTTTCAAATTATCTTAGACTTTTGAAATTACCCAATGAGGTGAAAGAAATGATTTCTGAAGGAAAAATTGATATGGGACACGCAAGGGCACTTCTTGCCATTGATGATCCAGAATTACAGAAAAAAATGGCAGTAATGGTTTACGAGAGGGGGCTCTCTGTTAGAGAACTCGAGAAAATTCTGAAGAAAGACTCAAATAAGAAAAAAAAGGAAAGTTTTGTTTCAATGCCAATTCTTGAAGAGGAGTTGAGAAAAATCTTTTCAACAAAAGTCAGAGTTATGAAAAGAGGTAAGGGAGGATATCTTTTAATTAGATTTCATTCTGAAGAAGAACTTGAAAGAATTTGCAATATAATCAAAGGAGGAAATCGAAATGAAAATTAAGAAAGAAGGAGATGCTGGAGATTTCACTGGTTTTATTGATGAAGGAGCTGAAATAAATGGAGAGCTAAGATTTAAAAGTATATTCAGAGTTGATGGACAGGTAAAGGGAAAGATTTTCTCTGATTCTGAACTCCACATTGGAGAAAAGGGTATTGTGGAAGCTGAAATTGAAATTGGGAGTGTCTTTATAAATGGAATATTCAGAGGAAAAATCCTTGCAAAAAATAGAGTTCATATTCATGCCAGTGGAAAAGTATTTGGCGAGATAGAAACTCCAGTTCTAATAATTGAAGAGGGCGCAATTTTTCAAGGTAATTGTAAAATGCAAGATAGAACAATATGAAAAAGGGTATTGCTGTAATTCCCGCTCGTTATCATTCAACAAGATTCCCGGGAAAACCCCTTGTTTTGCTTAAAGGGAAGCCACTAATACAACATGTATGGGAGAAAGCATCCAAGGCAAGGAATATAGAGAGGGTATTAGTGGCAACGGATAATGAAGAGATAAAAAGGGTTGTAATGGGGTTTGGTGGAGAATGTATAATGACATCTGCTGAGCACGAAAGCGGAACTGATAGAGTTGCGGAAGTGGTAGAAAAAATGGAATACGAGATTGTAGTAAATGTCCAGGGAGATGAACCTATGATTGAGCCAATTCTGATTGATAGAATTGTAGAAGTTCTCAATGATGAAAGAGTTACTATGGCATCCATTTATGAGCTCTGGGATGATAGGGAATCATTTATTGATCCTAATATAGTAAAAGTAGTTGTGGACAGAGATGGCTTTGCCATCTATTTTTCAAGAAGCCCTATCCCATTTTCCAAAGATAATTCAACATTTTTCCGGCATGTTGGTATCTATGGCTATAAAAAAAATATTCTTCTTAACCTTGTAAGACTTCCAAGATCATACCTTGAAATTAGAGAGAATCTTGAACAGTTAAGGGCAATTGAAAATGGAATAAAGATAAAAATGATACAGTCAAACAAAAAAACAATGGGGATCGACACTCCCGAAGATTTAATAGAGGCAGAGAGGTTATTGAATGACTAAATTTATTTTTGTAACTGGTGGAGTGCTCTCCTCACTGGGAAAGGGGATTGCATCAGCTTCTATCGGCACTCTTCTCGAGAGCATGGGATTCAAAATAAGCTTCCTCAAATTTGACCCTTATTTAAATGTTGATCCAGGAACACTAAGCCCCTATCAGCATGGAGAGGTCTATGTTACTGAGGATGGAGCGGAGACAGATCTTGACCTGGGACATTACGAAAGATTTACAAGTATAACAACCTCTCAGGCTAACAACTGGACTGCAGGGAGGATATACGCATCAATAATAGAGAAGGAGAGGAGGGGGGATTATCTTGGAAAAACTGTTCAGGTAATACCCCATGTAACAGATGAAATTAAAAATGCAATTTTTGGAGTTGCGAAAAATGTTGATATTGTAATAGTTGAAGTGGGAGGAACTGTAGGAGATATAGAGAGTCTCCCCTTCCTTGAAGCAATAAGGCAGATGAGGCTTGAACAGGGTCCAAAGAACACATTGTTCATCCATTTAACTCTCATACCATACATACCAACAGCAGGAGAAATAAAAACAAAGCCAACTCAGCACAGTGTTAAGGAACTGAGGGAAATAGGGATTCAACCCGATATCCTTCTCTGCAGAACAGATAGATTCCTTTCTAAGGAGATAAAATCAAAAATAGCCCTCTTTACAAATGTTGCGGTGGAATCAGTAATCACAGCCAAGGATGTTGAATCTGTTTATGAAGTCCCCCTTGTTTTTCATCAAGAGGGGCTTGATCGAATAATTATTAAGTATCTTGACCTACCGGAAAGAAATGCCAATCTTGAAAACTGGCTTAAAATGGTGGATAGAATAAAAAATCCCATAGATGAAGTGGACATACATGTAGTGGGTAAATATACAATTTTGGCTGACTCCTATAAAAGCCTGATTGAAGCACTCAGGCATGGAGGAATGGAGCACAGATTAAAAGTAAACATAAAATGGGTCAAAGCAGAAGATATTGAAGAGGGCAATGAAGTTCTGTTGAAGGAGGCTCATGGAATTTTAATACCTGGAGGATTTGATAAAAGGGGGATAGAAGGTATGATAAAGAGTGTTACTTATGCGAGGGAGAAAGGGATTCCCTTCTTTGGAATATGTTTGGGGATGCAATGTGCAGTAATTGAATATTTAAGGAATGTTTGTAAAATAAAGGATGCCAATAGCGAAGAGTTTGACCCTTCAACAAACAATAAAGTCTTTATAAAGTTGACTGAACTTAGAGAAATCGATCTTATAGGTGGAACAATGAGACTGGGTGGCTACAGATGTATTCTTGACGAAAATTCTCTCGCTTATAAAATTTACAGAAAAAAAGAGATTATTGAAAGGCACAGGCATAGATATGAGTTTAATCCCGCGTTTCAGGATTTGATAACCATTAATGGTTTGAAAGTGAGTGGAATAAATCCAGAAAGGAATCTTGTGGAGATAGTAGAATTAAAGGAGCATCCCTGGTTTATTGGATGCCAATTCCACCCTGAGTTTAAGTCAAAACCCTTCAGTCCCCATCCTCTATTTGCAAGCTTTATAAATGCTGCTTATAGATATAAGAGGAAGAGATGAAAAGTGTAAAGATAAAGGATAACTTTATAATTCCTGAGTGTGGGCTCTTTTTAATTGCTGGACCATGCGTTATTGAAAACGAAGAGCATACAATTTTCATTGCAGAGGAGTTAAAAAAAATATCGATAACATTTTCCATTCCTTTAATCTTTAAAGCATCCTTTGACAAAGCTAATCGATTATCAATTAAATCGTTCAGAGGTCCAGGCCTTGAGGAGGGTCTCAGAATTCTGAAAAGAGTAAAAGATGAGCTCGGACTACCTGTTCTTTCCGATGTCCATGAAGTATATCAAGTGGAAAAGGCTCAGGAGGTTCTCGATATAATCCAGATACCAGCTTTTCTTTGCAGGCAGACAGATCTTGTCCTTGAGGTTGCAAAAACAGGGAAACCAATGAACATAAAAAAGGGACAATTCATGGCACCATGGAATATGATTTCCATTGCAGAAAAGGCTCTTTCAAAAGGAAATGAAAAGATAATTTTGACAGAAAGGGGAACAACTTTTGGATACAATAACCTTGTTGTTGATATGAGAGCAATTCCCATAATGAGAGATTTTGGATTCCCTGTTGTAATTGATGCCACTCACAGTGTTCAGACTCCGGGTGCAGGCGGTGAAAAATCTGGCGGTGATTCAAGATTTGCTCCCTACATTGCAAAAGCGGGTGTTGCTGTGGGCGCAGATGGGGTTTTCCTTGAAGTTCATGATACACCTGAGAAAGCTCTTTCCGATGGACCTAATTCCCTCTCCCTTTCAAAACTTCCATCCCTTATAAAGGACCTACTTTCCATTTATTCTATTGTTCAAGGAGGAAAAGAGTGAAAGAAATTGGTAAGAGGGTTTTGGAGGTTGAAGCCAATGCAATTAAAAAAATAAGCGAAAGACTCGATAAAAACTTTGATAAGGCAGTTGAGCTTCTATACAACACAAAAGGAAGGGTCATCGTCACAGGGATAGGAAAATCGGGTCTTATAGGAAGAAAGATCGCTGCCACATTCACTTCAACAGGAACACCATCTGTTTTCATCCATTCCACAGATGCAGTTCATGGAGATCTGGGAGCATTTCAAAAGGAAGATGTTGTTATTGTTATTTCTTATAGCGGAGAAACAGAGGAAGTTATTTCTTTATTGCATTACATAAAAAGGATAGGCTCCAAACTTATAGCAATTACTGGAAATCCTAATTCCAAACTCGCGAAACATAGTGATGTTGTTCTTGATGTGAGTGTTGAAAGGGAAGCATGTCCTATAGGGCTCGTTCCCACAACTTCCACCACTGCAACCCTTGCCCTCGGTGATGCTCTTGCAGTAGCTCTAATGGAAAGAAAAGGTTTTACTGAGGAAGATTTTCTATATTACCATCCTGGAGGGCAAATCGGTAAGAAACTTTTAAAAGTTAAGCATCTTATGCATGTTAAGGATGAAATCCCGATTGTAAATGTAAACACTAAAATGAAAGATGCAATAAAGGAGATGACAGAAAAGAAACTCGGTGTAACATCTGTTGTAGACATGGATGGAAAGCTTGTTGGAATTATTACAGACGGAGATCTGAGAAGACTCCTCATCAAGTATGGAGATATCTTAGAAAAAACAGCGGGAGAATGTATGCATCCTGATCCGATAACCATCGACAAAGAAGAAGTAGCAACAAAAGCTCTGCAGATAATGGAAGAGAAGAAGATAACATCTTTACTTATAAAGGATAAAGAAGGTAGGATTGAAGGAATAATCCATCTTCATGATCTATGGAGAACAGAACTTTTCTGAGGTGAAAAATGAAAGATCTTGAAAAAATCAAATTAATAGCCATTGATGTTGATGGAACAATGACAGATGGCACAATTTATATTCTTGAAAACGGAACTGAGATAAAAGGGTTTAATGTGAAGGATGGCACTGGAATAGCTCTTGCAAAGATTGCTGGAATCATTCCAGTAATAATAAGTGGCAAAAAATCTGAAGCTGTTAGAAAAAGAGTGAAAACATTGGGGATAGAAGATTATTATGAAGGTGTTAATGACAAGAGAAAAGTTATGGAGGAGATACTGAAAAAATATGGTCTTCAATGGGAGAATTGTTGTTTTATAGGAGATGATATAGTGGATATTGAGGTTATAAAAATAGCTGGATTCTCAGCCTCTCCAAAGGATGCTCATCCATCAGTAAAAAGTATTGTTGATTTTGTAAGTAATTATGAGGGAGGGAAAGGGGCTGTAAGGGAAATAATAGATTTTATACTCAAAAATCAAAATAAACTGGAAGAATCAATAAAAAAGTTCCATCATATCCTTTAATCTTTAAATGTTATTTAAAAAATTTGATAAATATATAATTTCTGAAATAATTTCCCCCTTTTTCCTTGGTTTACTTCTTTACACCTTTGTTCTTTTAATGAACAACATTCTTCAACTGGCTGAACTTTTCATTACAAAAGGAGTTCATATTAACACAGTTCTTAAAATTCTTGTTCTCCTTCTGCCATCTATACTTGTCTTCACCCTTCCCATGGCAGTTTTAATGGGAATACTCGCAGGTTTGAGCAGGCTATCATCGGACTGGGAAGTAATGGCACTCAAGTCCCTCGGAGTTTCAAGTATTAGATTTTTAAAACCTCTTCTAACTTTTTCAACAATAATTTTTTTAATTTCCCTTTACATATCAACATACCTTGCTCCCAATTCCAATTTTGAACTTTTGAAAACACTCTTTACTTCAGTAGCCACAAAAACTCCTTCGGAAATTAAACCAAGACAATTTAATGAAAAAATTCCTCATCTTGTCATTTATGTCAATGATATAAAAGGTGGGCTATGGGAAAATGTTTTTGTTCAGGATAGTTCCAACCCTGAAGAATCAAAAATAATTGTCGCAAAAAAGGGAAGGTTCTTGTCAGATCAGGAAAAGAGAGAAGCTTACATTGACTTCATAGATGGAACTATCCATGTTTTTCCTTCCAAAAATCCAAAAGAAACAAGAATTGGATTCTTCTCCCGCTCGACAGAAAAGCTTGACCCTGAGGCAATCTTCCCTACATTTAAATTTGAAAAAAGGATAAGGGAGAAGAACATTGTCGAACTATGGAAAAGTCTGGAAGAAGAAAAGGACCCTCAGAAGAGAATTTTTATAAAAAATGAGTTTCATAAAAGGCTTGCTTTTCCTTTTGCCTCTGTAATATTTGCAATTCTCGGCTTGCCATTGGGAATAACCACAAGAAAAGGTGGAAAGGTTTCTGGATTTTCATTAAGCCTTCTATTTATCCTGATTTACTATACAATTGCAACATTTGGAGAAAATCTATCGGTGAAAGGCACACTTTCTCCCCCATTAGGATTATGGAGTGCCAATATAATACTTTTTATATTGGGTTTAGGACTAATTTATTTTCATCATAAAGAGAAGAGCATAAAATTAAGCCTTAATTTCAAAAAAGAAAGACCTGTAGAAGAACAGAGACTCGCAAAAAAAACAAAAAGGAAAAGATGGTCTCTCAAAATTCATTTTAAATTTCCCAACACTCTCGACAGATATATTCTTAAAAAATCACTCCTCATTTTTACCATTGTTCTTCTAAGTATTTACATAATCGCTATGATAATCACTTTCTTTGAGCTCCTTGATAATGCCAATGAGAATAAAAGACCAATTTCATCAATTTTTAAGTATTTGTGGTTCTACACTCCCCAGGTTCTTTACTGGGCGTTACCCATTTCTTCCTTTACAACCATAGTTATATCCCTTGGAATCATGTCAAAATTCAATGAAGTAAATGCAATGAAAGCTTGTGGAATTAGTGTCTACAGAATTGCTTTGCCGATGATTCTTTTGGGGCTTTCAGTAAGTGCAATAAGTTTCTATATTCAAGAGAGAATCCTTCCTTCATATAACAGAAATGCGGAGGAAGCAAAGGCTTACATAAAAGGAGCACCTTCTCCAAGAACATATATGAGAGTTGACAGAAGATGGGTTATGGGTAAAGGAAACAGGATTTTCAATTATAGATATTTTGATGTAGAAAAAAAGATATTTGATTACATCACAATATATGAGCTCTCAGAAAACTTTACCCTTGAAAAAAGATACTTTGGAGAGAAGGGATACATTGAAAATGGCTTTCTTAAAATTGATAACGGATGGGTTGTTAACTCTGATGGATTAACAAAAGATTTAAAAGATTTCAAAATTCCAATTGAAGAGGACTCCTCATATTTTGTAAAGGAGTGGAAGGAACCTGAGGAAATGAATATAGGAGAGCTGAAGGATTACATTAAAGGATTAAAGGAAAGGGGATTTGACACAGTAAAATTTGAGGTTGAATATCACTCAAAATTCTCATTCCCCTTTGTTTCTTTAATAATGTCTCTTATTGCAATCCCCTTTTCTTTTTCAGTAGGGAAGAGGGGAACATTATATGGTGTAGGATTCAGTCTATTAATTGCAATTATTTACTGGGTTATTTTCAGTATCTTTAAAAGTCTTGGAAATGTTGAAGTCCTTTCTCCTTTTCTCTCTGCCTGGATGGCTAACTTCATTTTTGGTTTGATTGGTGCCTATTTCCTTTTTTCTGTTAGAACCTGAATTACATCTTGTATTTTCCAAAGTCTTCTGGTTTAAGTTTTTCAAGCCATTTCTGAAGCTTCTCCTTGTCATCAAGCAAATCCATCTCTGCAGTATGGGCTCTTGTAAGAACCGACTCCTCAACATAAATAGGAGAATCAACTCTAAGAGCAAGAGCAATGGCATCTGAAGGTCTTGAATCTATTTTTATAATTTCCCCTTCCTTTTCGAGATAAATCAGAGCGTAGAATGTGTTATCTTTTATATCACAAACAACCACTTTATTAACCTTAACATCAAGGGAACTAAGGAGATTCTTAAGGAGATCATGGGTCATGGGTCTTGGTGTTTCTATTCTTTCAAGTCTCAAAGAGATAGCATTAGCCTCGAAAACACCTATCCAGATAGGAAGAATCTTGGTCCCCTCTAAATTGGAAAGAATCACAACAGGCATATTATTCACAGGATCAACAATCAAACCTTTTACTACCATTTCAATTTCCATGGCAACCTCCTAACTAAGTTAAATATAGGAAGTTTGTTGGAATTTGTCAATAGCATTTTCTTAGCATTAATCCTGAATCTATAAGAAAGTGAAAATTTTTTAAAACTTAACAATTTTCAATTTATCCTGTAAAATTTAATTTTAAAAGAATTGAAAGAAGAAGGAAATGAGAAAAATGTTAAAATAATTTGGTTTTAAAAAAGAGGATCTGAAAGAAATAATGACACAAATATTGGAAAAAATTTTGATACTTTCTCTTTTTTTATTCCTTATTCTTTCACTTTTAATCGTTGCTGTTCCAATTCCTGAAAAAAATTATAATAACTCCATTAAAATCCTTGACAGAAATGGAATAGAACTTTATGAGTTTTTGGGAAGGGATAAAACCCGCTCTCAATGGCTCTCATTTGATGAAATTTCACCATGGCTAATAAAAACCACAATCTTTCGTGAGGACAGACATTTCTCTAAACATTTTGGCATTAACCCTCTTTCTCTTTTAAGAGCGGGAATTGTCAACTTAAAAAATAGAAAAATTATCCTTGGGGGCTCCACAATCACAATGCAGGTAGCTAAAATAATGGAGGGAAGAAGAGGCAAAAGTATTTTAAAGAAGATATTCGAGGTTATCCTTGCGGTAAAGCTTGAAATAAATTGGACAAAAAAGGATATTCTTTCTTATTATCTTAACAGTGTCTATTACGGAAATCAGCTCCTTGGATGTGAATCGGCTTCCCAGTTCTATTTTGGAAAGAGTGCAAGAGACCTTACCCTTGCTCAATCAGCTTTTCTCTCTGTAATTCCATCATCACCATCTAAATTAAACCCATATAAAGATTTCAAAGGTGTTGAAAAGAAGGCAAAGGAACTAATAAAGGATATGTATTTAAAAGGATGGATTAAAAAGGATGATTATGAAATTGCTATTAATGAGAGAATTGAATTGAGAAAACCAGAAAACCCTTTACTCGCACCCCATTTTGTATTCAGGATATTAAAGGAAGAAGAGGAGAATATTTACAATTTCTCAGAAATAAAAACCACCATTGACTATTATCTTCAAAAAGAGTCCCAGAATATTTTAAAAAATCATCTTGAAAGTCTTAAGGAAAAAGGTGTTAACCAGGGTGGATTAATTGTAATGGAAAACAGAAAAGGAGAAATACTTGTCTGGGTTGGCTCCAAGGATTTCTGGGACGATGAGTCTTCAGGAAAAATTGATGGATGCACAATAAAAAGACAGCCAGGCTCAGCCCTGAAGCCTTTCCTTTACGCAACTGCTTTTAAAAGGGGTTTCACTCCTTCTTCAATACTTCCTGATATTCCAACTTCTTTTAAGGAAGGAAATAAGCTCTATATGCCGAGGAATTACTCCAATGATTTTTCAGGACCGGTTAGAGCAAGGGTAGCTCTTGCTTCTTCCCTGAATGTTCCTGCTGTTTACATCCTCTCAAAAATTGGAAAACCAGAATTTTATTCAACTCTTCTATCATGTGGATTTGGAAGTCTTGATAGAGGAGACAAGTTTTACGGACTTGGTCTTGCTCTTGGAAGTGGAGAGGTGACCCTTCTCGAGCTTGTTCGTGGATACTCAATTTTTGCCAGAAGAGGAGTTCTTATTCCCGAGAAAAAAATTCTATATTACAGGACAAGGAAAGGAAGTTTTGAATACCCTCCAGAAGAAGATGGTAAAAAGATTTTTGATGAAAAAATCTGTTTTCTTATTAGTTCAATTCTTTCTGACAATTACTCAAGAGGGCTTGGATTCAACGAGGACTCTCCTTTGAAATTCCCATATCAGGTCGCTGTAAAAACAGGAACATCAGAAGGGTTTAGGGACAATTTTTGTATTGGATACACAAAAGATTGGACTGTGGGAGTATGGGTAGGAAATTTTGAAGGGAAAAGCATGAAGAATGTTTCAGGCGTAACAGGAGCGGGTCCAATTTTTCATTCCATCATGAATCTCCTCCATAGGAAAAAATATGGAAGAATACCTTTTGGGGAAAAGAGTCTTGAGGATATACCAGAAGGAATAATTAAACTGGAAATTTGTCCTTTATCTGGTATGCTTCCATCAGATTTTTGCGAAGGACGAATAAAAGAATATTTTATCGAAGGAAACGAGCCAAAGGAAGTTTGCAACTGGCACAGGGCAATAGAGATTGATCTGAGGAATGGGCTCCTTGCAAGGGAATGGACTCCAAAAAAATTTCGAAAATTGAAGCTATTTTTATCTCCTCCATCTTTGTTTATGGAATGGGGAGTGAAGAAAGGATATAAACCTCCAGAAAGGCTTTCTGAACTTAAGGAGCATGAATTTAAAATAATCCATCCTGTTGAAGGAGCTATATTCCAGAGCCTGCCAGACCTTCCAAAAGAGTATCAGAGTATTAGACTGGAAATAAATACTGATATAACATGGAAGAAAGTTATATGGATGGTAGATGGAAAAGTTTTTGCCATTTCATCATTCCCATTCAAAGAGAGGTGGAATATTGAAAAAGGCTTACACGAAATATGTGCAAAAACAGAAGATGGGAAATACGAGGATAGGATTAGAATTTTTATTCAGTAATCTAAAAAATCATTTACCTCACTCAATTTGTCAATCCTATCTTATATATTTTCTTTCATTTGGCACATTTTACAATTTTCCATTTTCTTTAATTGTTAAATTAAATCTAATTAGTTCCTAACTTAAGATTTCTCTTCCAGAAATCAAGCATTAAGGTGTAAAGGTGGATTCTTGCGGGAATATCACCTATTCCATGTTTTCTCCACGGATAAATCATTAATTCGAATTGAATGTTATGCTTTATTAACTCGTTTATAAAAGCTTCAGTGTTCTGAGGATGGACATTGTCATCGTAAGTTCCATGGACAATTAAAAGCCGTCCTTTAAGATTCTTAGCAGATAAAACAGATGAGGTTGCCTTATATCCCTCTGGATTATCCTCAGGAGTACTCTGGTATCTTTCTGTGTAAATTGAGTCATAAAAATGCCAGTCAGACACTGGATAAAGGGAAATACCCGCTTTGAAAACATCGCAATGGGTCATGACAAAAAGGGTTGTGCAACCTCCTCCGCTTCCACCCCATATCCCCAATCTCTTCTCATCAATGAATGGAAATTTTTTAATCCATTTAACTCCATCAAGGATGTCCTTCAAATTCTGTATACCATATGCCTCTTTGTAGACAGAGGTTTCAGTAGCCTTTGATTTCCCCATTCCCGCCCTAACCTCAAAAACAAAATAGAAGAAACCCTCCTCTGCGAGGATATTAGCCCAGAAAATTCTACTGCTCCAGCTATCTACGACCTGCTGAGCCCCAGGACCACCATAGACATAAACAATAGCGGGATATTTTTTCGATGGATCAAAGTTTTTAGGTTTTATCATTGTTGCAGGGAGCTCAAGTCCATCCTCTGTTTTAAAAGTGTAAAATTCAGGATAATTAAGGTTAAATTTTTCAATAATATCTTTTGCTGATGGAGCTATTGTCATTATCTTCTTCCCATTGCTCCTATAAAGGGAAAGTTCGGGAGGGGTGGAGCTGTCTGAAAAGTTATCTATATAAAATCTCATGTCAGGTGAGAATGAGACTCCATGAACTCCCTTTTCGATTGACAATCTCGTTAGATTCTTCCCTTTTAAATCGATTCTGTAAAGATGTCGCTCTTTAAGAGCCTCTTTGTTAGCAGTGAAATAAACAAAACCTTTTTTTTCATCCACTCCCACAAGCCCACCATTTCTGCTCACAATTCCACCGAAAGATGGAACCACCATGAACTCTCCTTTTGTTAATTGATTAATAAGTTTTCCATCAATAGAGTATAAATAAAGATGCTGATAACCATCCCTCTCTGACATCCATATAAATTTCTTCCCATCTTCGAAGAAATAAAGGGAATCGTTCAAATTAATCCAGGCTGGTTGGGTTTCGGTCAATATGTGTTTGCTTTTCCCTGAGAATCTATCCGCAAAGAAAAGTTTGAGCTCATTCTGTTTTCTGTTGAGAGTCTGGACTGCTATCTCCCTTGAGTTGGGAAACCAGTTAAAACGCACAAGATATTCGTATTCTCCGCAATCAACCCATATTGTTTTTGCTGAATCGAGCTCAACTATTCCAAGCTTTACCTTTGGGTTTTTCTGACCCGCTTTTGGATATCTCTGTCTAACAACCTCTTGATTTACAGGCTCGAAATTTACAAAAGTTGAAATTGGAACTTCAGATTCATCTGTCTGAAGATAGGCTATTGCCTTTGAATCAGGGGACCAAGCATAAGGAACATTTGTGTGGTCGTAGATTTCCTCCCAGTATACCCATGAAAGAGTTCCATTTAAAATTGTCTCAGAAGCATCAAAGGTGAGTCTTTTCTCCTTTCCTGTTCTCCAATCTATTGCATATATTTCTTTTTCTCTAATAAAAGCGAGCCTGTTTCCATCAGGAGAGAAGGAAATGGATTCCTCAGATGAAGATGTGTGAGTAAGCCTTTTAACTGACGAATTTGGAATTTCCACAACGAATATATCTCCATTTATAAGATAGGCAATTGCATTTCCATTCAGATCGATAGCATCAGGAAATCTCAAAAACTTCGGAGCAGAATTTCCGAGAATTTCCTTTAAAGAAGACAAAACTTTTTGTGTATCCAAGGCCTTTTCTCTCTTTTTTGTTTCTGGGTCAAAAAGCTCTAAGGTTCTTTCTTCAGAAGGTCTTCGCATATCGAACAATAGAATCTTCCCATTGTTAAGCCAGACAAACTGAGGAACACTGAGCTGAGACATGATTTGTGGGTCGAACATTGACTTGATATCAAGTTTCTGCTGGGGATAAGCATTGGCAATACCTATAATAACAAAAGCAATTAAAAAACCAATTAACTTTTTACTCATTTATGCCTCCATTAAAGACTAAAACTCATTTGAAATTTTAGCAAAAATCTATGGAATTGTAATCCTCTTCTTTCCAATGCCTCCTCAGCAGTAATTAGGAGAACAGGCTCATCAGGGTCGATATTTAGTCTTTTTATCAATTCTAAAAACCTTCATTCCTTCCTCTTGCTTAAAAAAAATGTCTATTTCTTTAAAATTTGTTTTTCTCTAAATCTGGTCTTTCAATATATTGATTGATTCCATGAGAATCGTAGCAATTAAAAACACATTTACAAAAATTAATCATTTTTTCACTAAGGCTTGCTGGTATAATCTTATAAAAAATCTTTTCCCAAATTCAGTTTGAGAATAGTTTTTCTTTAAAAGATTATGTTCCGAACATAAAGTCTGTCCATTTTCTACAGAATTTGTTCCTCCTTTGTCTATTGGTATTCTATGGTCAGCATGTATTTCCCATCCATCTTCTTTCCCTCTTCCACATAAAACACATTTATAACCATCCTTTTTGAATATTTCTTCCTTAATTTCAGGAGGAAATTCATGTAATTCCTTTACTTGAATTAGATCAGGATCATATTTATAGACACCTTTTTTAACCTTTTATTAAGAAACCTTCTTGATGTAATCTACGTATGCTTCTCCATATGTCACGAGGCTTTCTTTTATGGAGTTTTAAATATTTTTCTTCCACCCAATCCACCACAGGCGCATGGGTTAGGTCCTGTTTGGGATGATTCATAAAATATAATATCAGCATATACACTCTGCTGACCACCCTTGTTTTTATCAAGAGGGATATTAAGACAGAAACGACCGTCATCCTTGACTAATTTGTAAGCTTTTTCTAACCATTTTTGGGTAAACTCGAGATAAATTTCATAAGGAATTTTATCATCATAAGAGTTATATCTAATATCTACATTGTAAGGAGGGGAAGTAACTATCAAATCAACTGAGTTTTCCTCTACGCAATTGGTTGTAATAAAATCATCATTGAAAATAATTATATCATTAGCTTGAAAAAAGAGTTTATCCTTTGATGGCGAAAGATATATTTCTGACTCTTGACTTTTCCCTAGTTTGGTTTTTAATCTCATTTTACTCTGAATTTTTGAGCTTTTTCAATTCAATTGATTTATAAATAACAAGAGATAATAAAATCACTTCTCCAAGAATTAGATAATACCAAGGGTATTGGCGGGGGATTCCACCTTTTGCAGTGAGGGTGGCGTTCCACATGAATGAGATAAAAATTGATAAAAAACCAAGGATTGCAATTATAGTGTGAAGAGTTGAAATTCGGAAAGGTTTTTCCCTGTAAAGTTCAATAACTACAAAGATAAGAATAAGTGTCAAAGAGACAATAACTGGAGCAATTACAGGTCCGGTCCATGGCGCTGGTATTAAAAATAAAATATCCCACTCAAAAAGAGAGGATGGCCAGTTGAGAAATATCTTTAGCCAAATATAGAAAAATATGTCCCAGACACCGAATATTAAGCAGAACGCGCTGAACCTTTTCCAGAAATCTTTCCCGCTAAGAAAAGCAACAGAGAGAAGAAGAACAAGAGAAAAAAATTCTCTTCCTATCTCTATAATCCCTCTTAAAGGAGAAATGTATCTAAGTGGGAAAGAGAAACCTTCAGGATAGAGAATATCTCTTAAATAAACAACTACAGAAGCTTCAATATAGGCAAAAGATATGGCAAATAGAAAAAGAAAGATAATCCTTCTCATCGGGGAGCTGGAGGTGAAACAAGCCCAGCTTTTATCTTTATTTCTTCTCTTATCTTTTCTGCAAGTTCTTTGTTCTGTTTAAGAATATTCTTGACATTATCCCTTCCCTGTCCAAGTCTTTCACCTTTGTAAGAATACCATGTTCCAGCCTTTTCAATTACACCATATGCTACACCTGTGTCTACTAAATCACCTTCCACAGATATCCCCTCTCCATAAATAATATCAAACTCAGCCTCTTTGAAAGGAGGTGCGAGCTTATTTTTTACTACTTTAACTTTAACCCTGTTTCCAATTGTGTTTTCCCCATCTTTTATTGATAGAATCTTTTTTATTTCAACCCTTACAGATGCATAGAATTTTAGAGCTCTTCCTCCTGTTGTGGTTTCTGGATTCCCCATTATAATCCCAATCCTTTCCCTTACTTGATTGATAAATATGAAACATGTCTTTGATCTGCTAACAATTCCTGTTAATTTTCTGAGAGCCTGTGACATTAGCCTTGCCTGAAGTCCCATGTGAGAATCTCCCATTTCTCCTTCAAGTTCAGCTTTGGGGACAAGGGCAGCGACCGAGTCAACAACCACAACATCTACAGTCCCGCTTCTAACCAAAATCTCAGCTATTTCGAGAGCTTGTTCTCCGTAATCAGGCTGGGAAATCAAAAGGTTTTCAACATCAACTCCAAGTTTTCTTGCATATTCGGGGTCAAGGGCATGTTCTGCATCAATAAATGCAGCAATGCCTCCCTGTTTCTGGGCTTCAGCTATAATATGGAGAGCAATTGTTGTTTTCCCTGATGCTTCCTGTCCATATATCTCCACAACCCTTCCTTTTGGAACCCCTCCAATTCCAAGAGCTATATCAAAAGCAATTGAACCAGTGGGTATAACTGGAACTACCTCTGAAACCTCCCTTTGCCCAAGTCTCATTATTGAGCCCTTTCCAAACTGCTTCTCTATCTGAGAGATAGCAGATTCCATAGCTTTTTGCTTCTCTTTTAAAGATGCATCTTCTTTTTGCATTTTCTTTCTCCTTTATTTATTCTTTCAAATTTTCTATTTAATTTCAAATGTTCTTTAACTCTCCAGTAGCCAATCTGTCAGCTTCTTCATCAAGTTCATTCAATCTCCTCTCTACATCTTTTCTAATGATTTCAATCTCATCCGGTGTTAGGTCTTTTGGTATTTTAATCGGCTCACCATATAACATCAGGCACTTTGTAAAGGGAGGAAATATAAGGTGCTTGTCCCATCCTTTCAAAAATTTCCTTTTTTTACAGGAGAAACTCAAAGGGATGATAACCGCTCCTGTTTGCTGGGCAAGGTATATGCATCCGTGTTTTAAAACTCTTCCAGGACCCCTTGGTCCATCTGGAATTATTGCAACTTCAGAGGTTTCAAGAGCCTCTTTCATTTTCTGAAAAGCCTCCTTCCCTCCCTTGGAACTTGATCCCCTGATTGGTTGGTAGCCAAAACCCTTTAAAACCTTTGCTGCAAACTCTCCATCTCTGCTGAGACTGACAAGGGGTTTTATCCCTTTTTTTCTATGAACAAAAATAGGGATTATAATCCTTCCATGCCATAAGATAAAAATGATTTTCTCCCCTGATTTTTTAGCATTTAGATAAAACTCATTCCCTAAAATCTTTATTTTCACAAGTCTGCATAAAATATTAATAATAAGCTTTGTTAGAAATGCAATTATCAAGAGTTTTATTCTTTCCATATTCTGTATTCCTTCAATTTTTTCCTCAAAGTTTTTTCGCTTATACCAAGAATCTTTGAGGCTTCCTTTATATTTCCACCAGCTTCTTTTATTGCAAGCTCAATTTTTTTCCTTTCAATTGATGTAATAACCATCTTTGTAACATCCCTCAATTTCCCCTTCAAATCTATATAATCTTCATTGGCAATCCTTTCAGAAATAGTTATATGGTGAGGTTGTATTTCTCTTCCATCGCATAAAATAATTGCTCTCTCAATACAATTCTGAAGTTCGCGAACATTTCCAGGCCAGGGGTAATCCATTATTTTTTTCAGTGCTGAAGAAGAGATAGAATCAACCTGTTTCTTTGTCTCAATGGAGAATTTTTTTATAAAGTGTTGAATAAGCAATGGAATGTCCTCCTTTCTTTCTCTTAAGGGAGGCAAAATAATCGGAAAGACAGAAATCCTGTAATATAAATCTTCCCTAAACCTGCCTTCCTCAACCATTTTTTTAAGATCCTTGTTAGTTGCAAGAATAAATCTCACATCAACTTCTATTCTCTGGGTTCCACCAACTCTTTCAAATTGTTTTTCCTCTATTACTCTAAGTAGTTTTGCCTGGAGAGATGGGTTTAAATCTCCAATTTCATCAAGGAAAAATGTTCCTTTGTGAGCAAGCTCGAGTTTACCTATTTTCCTTGAGTAGGCACCAGTATATGCTCCCTTTTCATGACCAAAAAGTTCGTTTTCTATGAGAGTATCTGGAACAGAGGCTGAATTGAGGGGGACAAATGAAAAATTTCTTCGAGGGCTGAGCTGATGCAAAGCTCTTGCAAATAGTTCTTTCCCTGTTCCACTTTCGCCAAGAAGAAGAACAGTTGTATCAGTACTTGCTACCTTCTGAAGTTTCATGATAGCATCTTTGATTGCGTTGCTCTCTCCTATTATTTCAGGAAGCCCAAACTTCTCCCTCCACTCCTCCTTTAAAATAAGATTTTCTCTGTAAATTTTTTCCCTTTCCACTGCTTTTTCCACAACATGAAGGAGATGATCAGGATCAACGGGTTTTGTAAGGAAATCAAAGGCTCCATCCTTAATCGACTGAACTGCCTTCTCTACAGTCCCAAAGGCAGTTATAATTACAACTGGAATATAAGGGTCGATCTCCTTTGCTCTCTTCATGAGTTCATATCCATCAATACCCGGAAGAAGAAGATCAGCGAGAAGAAGTAGATACCTTTTTGTTCTTAAATTTCTGAGAGCTTCTTCTCCTGATGAGAATTCCTCAGTTTCATAACCTCCCTTTTTTAATACGAGGGAGAGGAATTCCCTCATCTCCTTCCTGTCCTCCACAATCATTATCTTCATCCCTTTAATTTTATAAAATTCAGGATAAAATTCAATTGAACGAAGAATTTCAATTTTCCTCCACAACTTTTATCCTTCCTGTAATTGCAACTGTTATTTTTGAGGACATTTTCTTGCTCTTTAAATGTATTGTAGCCATGTTAGTTACCAGACCTTCAGGATGGAAAATTGGGTTATTATTCGCTGTAACCACTCCATAATCCAACCTAATCTTTTTATCAAGAACCCATTTCCCCTTTTCTTCCTTCTCTATAGCTATTGAATCTCCAAGAGCCCTCCACCGATAACTCGAGCCAGTGAAAGCTGATTTGTATCGAGCAAGGTAGAGGGAGTTTACAACCTGAGATTGGGCTGATTTAAAGTTGAGCTTTGAAATAATGGTTTTAAATGATGGAATTGAAAATAACATCAAGAGAGAAATCAAAGAAAGAGAAACTGTTGTTTCAATAAGATTAAATCCATTCTTTTTCATTCTTCCCTCCATTCTTCTATGTTTAATTTACCAATGAAAAAATTATTTTCTGCTGTTAAAGGGTAAAAGGTTGGATTGAGTCCTGAGACAAGATAATCCTGAACAAAAATTTTTATTTTCTTACCTTCTATCCTTTTTGCCTGGAGGCTTCCCTTTATAAAAAGGTCTCCTTCAGTTTCAATATTTCCAGCTGAAAGAATGGATGCACGGATGGAATTTGCATTCTGAGTTATTTTTATAAAACTCTCCCTCTCCTCTCCATTTATTATGTCAAATCCAATAGAACATATCCCCAAAAGAGAATTCGCTCCTTCGATCGATGTTTCAATTTTTATGGAACCTGAAGAAATTATTGTAAGGTCAAGGGAAGGGATAAGAACATTTTCTTCCTTGGATGAAATGGATTCAACTTTCCCATTTATTAATATTAACTTACAAGGTTCTGAATTAATTAATTTCCCATCATAATTTTGGAAAATTGAACCATTATTACCTATTCTTAGTGAGACCTGTTTTCCCATTGAGATTATATTGAGAATTTGAAAATCAATTTCTCTTCCAAATTCAATCTTTTCAACATCTTGATTGAAAAAAAGAACTGGTTTTTCAAGGGAGTCAAAATAGAATATCCCCTCTCCAGAATTTTTTATTTTCTCAATAAGTTCTTCACTAAAATTTAGAAGAATAGAAATGGGAAAAGGAAATCGCTCTTTTGGAAGAAGATTCGAGAAAATATTGATTTCCTTCGCTGAATCAATAGACTCGATTGCAAGAGGAAAGAGGGAAAGGGGAATATTCCCTCTAAAAAATTTACTTTCTCCCTTTATTACTGTTTTACTTTCATATTTCCCTCTCCATGTTCTTGAACTGGCTAAAAAAATAAAAGGAATCTCACAACCTGATTCTTTTAATTTTTCGAATTCAAGAAAAGTTTCATAATTAAAATCTTCTTCCTTACCTTTCATTAAAACCTTCTCAAAAACTTTATCTTCATCCTCAAATTCATAAATTTTTTCAGTCCAACTTACCAATAATTCCTTTAAGCTTTTCTCCTGAAAGGCTCTACTTTTTAACATCCACTCCCTGAGAAGGGATGTTTTCAGAAAAATTCCGATTGTTAGAACAAAACTGAGAATTACCCCATGTAATGAAAGGATTATCAAAAGAGAGATAAAATTTGAAAAACCTTTTTCTTTCAAAACACACCTCCGAATGGGATAAAAAATTTGAAAGTAAAAGATTTTTTTCCCAATAAAAAATTTAAAATTATTGTTTTTCCATCCTTTTTAAATGTGCAATTTTCTATTCCTTCAATAAAGGGCTGGTATGGACCTGAATTCTGAGACATTCTAAGAACTTTCTTTCCACTGTCATATTTAAAGGATATGAAATTTATTTGAATTACTTCAGCTCCCTCTGGATATTCATTCTCAAGACCATCTGAAAGTCTGATTTCATCTTTTTCTATCTTTAAAATCTTATTTCTTTCAAATCTTATTTTGTTTGTGATTATTACCTCTCTTCCCTCCTTGAACAAAAATGGCTCTTCAACAATAATTCTCTTTTCACCTTTAAAAACTCTTTCTTTCAATAAACTTTTTCCATTCCCTCTTCTCAAAGAAATGGAGTCTTCGGATATGGATAAAATTTTAAAATCATTATTTTCCCATGAAAGAGATAATCCAATTCCGCATCTTTTTATTTCATAACCGAGCCTGTCAATCCCTGAATAGATCTCTTGCAAATCTTCCATCTCCTCTTTCCCTTTAAAACTCTCCTTTCGAACAAAATCGACAAATAGAGATGTGAAGAAAAGTATGAAAAGGGATAAGGTCATTGATATTATTGTCTCTGTTAGTGAAAATCCTTTTTCCATTAAAATCCTCCTTTAATCCAGAAATAATCTGAAATTTCAACCCTTCTTCCATTCTCATCTTTTGTGTAAGCAACTACTTTTATTTCAATCAAGCTCCCATTCCATTTGAGTTCCCATCTTCGGAAAATTTTCCTTTTTTTAACAGGGTCAAAAATAGAATCCTCAAACTGTTCAGGTTTTTTTCCAATTTTTATCAAATTTTTCAACTCATCCATCTTCTCCACAGCTGATAATGTAAGAAAAAAATTAAAAGAAGATTTATTTTTTAAATCTATTGCTTTTACAAAAATCTCAAGCCCTGAAAATACTGTCATACAAATTATTGCTGAGATAACAATTACCTCTAAAAATGAATGTCCCTTTTCCATTTTTTCCTCCACGAAAGCTATTATCAAGTTCTATGCCATATAAATTCCTATTTTAAAATTAGCTTCAGAAGACAATTTTTTGTTTTCTCTCTCCATTTATCTGGAAACTTTGGTTAACAAAGATTAGAGATTTAATGTAAACATTTGATTACTTGTTGAATCTTGATATAAATTTTTTAATTTAATATCTACCTCGGTTTTTCTTCCTCTGAAAGAGACCTTGCGGACAAACTCCGTTTC
>CAZYPR010000021.1:0-38130 GCA_964649495.1 uncultured Clostridia bacterium
TAATCCAAATGCTTTAACTCTTCTAAACTGGTTAACATCTCTTGGACAATCTACACCATTTTCTTGACTTTATAAGTATTTTTTCATAAACTACTAAATGAAGTGGGCATTGAATATGAGATACTTTGCTATGAGTTTTGAAAGGGTTCTAACCCCTTCTGTCCACTTCTGAGAGGATTCAGATGTTCAAGAAAAAAGATGAACAAAAAGAACCTTTTGTTGTTGAAGTTTCTCAGCCTTCAAAACCTGCTCCCCTAACAGGTGAAGAAAAGACATTTATTGGAAGAGGTGTTGTAATAAAGGGAGAGCTTATATCTGAAGAAGACATGATAATTGAAGGAAGAGTAGAAGGAAAGATTGAAGCAAAGAAAACTCTTATTGTTGGAAGGAGTGGAAACATCGATGCTGAGATAAAAGCGAATGAGGTGAAGATAATGGGAAAAGTTACAGGAGATGTCCACACAACTGCAAGGATTGAAATAGTGCCCTCAGGAGTCCTTTTTGGAAACATTTCATCTCCACGGGTAGCCATTTCTGAAGGTGCTATTTTCAAAGGCAATATAGATATGCAGAAATTTGAAGGGAAAGAGATTGAAGAGAAAAGCTAATCAGGTTAGTTTTCTGAAGATAGCAAAAAACTTACAGCTCACAAACAACTAAAAATCCGAAAATCTTCGAGAAAAATTTCACTTCCATCATTTTGTTGAAAAATATCCTTTTTTGATGTATAAGAATATACTAAAAAATGATGGAATTATTTATTTCTTTTGTTTTTCTTGCACTTCTGACATTTTTAATGTTATTTTTGAGCGGAATATTTGGTCCATCAAAAAGAAGCCCTATCAAAAACAAGCCTTTTGAGTGTGGTTCTCCTTATCTCGAAGAGGAGATAAAGCCTTTTCCTGCGAAATATTATACTGTTGCACTCCTATTTGTTCTCTTCGATATAGAAATTGCTTTTTTCATTCCATGGGCTATTCTATGGAGAGAAGAGAACAAACTATTCTACCTTGGAGTTATGTTTCTTTTTATATTCGTCCTTGCAGTAGGCTTTGTATGGGCTTGGAAAAAGGGGGCTATGAATTGGGAGAGATAGGAGGTTGAATGAAGTTTATAACAACAACCTTTGACAGTATTCTTGGATGGGCAAGGAAATACTCTCTATTCCAGTATCCTTTTGTTACAGCATGTTGTGGAATGGAATACATGTCCGCTATGTGCGCCCACTATGACATTGACCGTTTTGGAGCTGGGCTTACAAGATTCACACCAAGACAGGCAGATGTTCTATTGGTTGTAGGAACAATAAATCACAAAATAGCTCCTGTTCTTAGAACTGTTTATGAACAGATGGCTGAACCTAAATGGGTAATTGCTTTTGGAACATGCACAACAACAGGAGGAATTTATGATAATTACGCCACTGTTCAGGGAATAGACCATATAATTCCAGTTGATGTCTACATAGCGGGATGTCCTCCAAGACCAGAGACCGTTCTGGAAGGTCTGATGAAACTTCAGGAAAAAATTCAAAAGAGCAGGCAGGCATGGAGAGGAAGGAAGAGCTGAAAGAAAAGATTCAGCAAAATTTCCCCGATTTTTATATTGATTTTTCTTCCCATCATGGAGATGAAGTTCTAATTTTGAAAAAAGAAGGGATTATTCCTGTTCTTTCCTTCTTGAAAGATTATGGGTTTGAGCTTCTCCTTGATATAACTGCTGTGGATTATCTTGGGAAAAGACCGAGATTCGAAGTGGTTTACCATCTTCTTTCATTTAAAGAAAAATACAGATTGAGGGTAAAAGCTTCAGTTGATGAGAATGAGCCTAAAGTAAGCTCCATTTCATCTTTATGGAAAAATGCAGATTGGCTCGAAAGAGAAGTGTGGGATATGTATGGGATAATTTTTGAAGGTCACCCCAATCTAAAAAGAATTCTCATGTATGAAGAGTTTGAGGGTCACCCTCTGAGAAAAGATTATCCTTTTAAGAAAAGACAACCCAGGATAGAGCTTATTTATCCCGAGGATTGATAATGGAGTTTAAACCTTTAAGAAAGGATACCATGCTCCTTAACATGGGACCTTCCCACCCCGCAATGCACGGAATTATAAGGATTCTTCTTGAACTTGATGGAGAGAGAGTTGTAAAAGCTGATGTGGAGATAGGATACCTTCACAGAGCATTTGAGAAAACTGCGGAAAACAAAACCTATCTCCAGATAATTCCTTATACAGACCGTTTGAACTATGTTTCTCCAATAATTAACAATGTTGGATATTGCATGACTGTGGAAAAACTTTTAGGATTGGAAGTTCCTGAAAGAGCTCAGTTCATAAGAGTTATTATGTCAGAAATCTCAAGAATTACCGACCATCTTACTTGCCTTGGTCCGATTGCCATGGAGACAGGAGCGATGACTGTCTTCCTTTATATGATGAGGGCAAGGGAATTTCTATACGATGTTATTGAAAATGTTACAGGAGCAAGATTAACAGTTTCCTATGTTAGAATTGGAGGTGTTAAAGCGGACCTCCCTTCAAATTTTGAAAACATGCTTAAGAAAGGAATTGATGATACAAAGAAATGTCTGAGGGAAACCCACGGACTTCTTTCAAAAAATAAAATTTTCTTAGATAGGACAAGAAATGTTGGGGTAATTTCCCAGGAAGAAGCAATTTCTTATGGATTTACAGGACCTGTTCTCCGTTCCACAGGTTATTATTATGATGTTAGAAAAGCCTTCCCATATCTCGTCTATGACTTGATGGACTTCGATGTTCCTTTGGGAGAAAGGGGGGACAACTATGATCGGTATATGGTTCGAATGCTTGAGATTGAGCAGAGTATAAGAATAATTGAGCAGGCTATGAAGAGGATGCCGAAAGGAGAAGTAATTGTCGATAAAAAGAGAATCGAACCTTTTTCTGCTGTGGACATGAGTTTTTCAGGAAAGAGAATTCAACCTGAGGTTGTCAAATTATCTCCTAACCTTGAGGGAGGTGAAAAGGAAAGGAGTAAATTAATTTATTCATCTAAGTTTACCCCTCCTTCAAAAGAAGATGTATACACATCCATTGAAGGATTGATAAAACATTTCATGTTCTACATTCCTACAGAAGGAATCAAACCACCGAAAGGAGAGGTCTATTTTGCTGTAGAAGGTGCAAATGGAGAGCTGGGATATTATCTTGTATCAGATGGTTCTTCAAAGCCTTATAAACTTCATGTTAGAGCTCCATGTTTCCATTTAATGGCAGGATTCCACAGAATGATAGAGGGGTACATGGTTGCTGATATAATTCCTACCTTTGCATCCATAAACATGATAGGCGGAGAGCTTGAAAGATGAAAGAATCGAAAGAAATTGCATCTGAAATCATAAAAACTTTGCAGAAATATCCGCAAAAGAGATCCGCTCTAATTCCTGTGCTTCATATTTTCCAAGAGAGATTCGGATTTATAAACTCGGATATGGAGAAATATATTGCGGGTATTCTTGAAATTCCACCCTCTTTGGTCAAAGAAGTTACTGATTTTTACACAATGTTTAAGAGAAGGGCTGTTGGAAAATACCATATCACAATTTGTTCGAGCATATCCTGTCATCTTCTCGGTTCAAAGAGGATAGCTGAATTTATTAAAGATAAGCTTGGAATTTCACCAGGAGAGGTCACAAAGGATGGAAAGTTTTCCCTCGAAGAAGTTAGTTGTCTTGGATATTGTGACATTTCTCCCGCAATAATGGTTAATGATGAGGTTTATGGAAATTTAACAATTGAAAAAGTCGAAAAGATTCTTAAAGAACTCTCTGAGGTAGAGGAATGAGTGATTTTCCAAGGATAATTACTCAAAATTTTGATGTTGAAAATGCATGGGACATAAGTGTTTACATTCAGAGGGGAGGTTATCAAGCACTTCAGAAAGCTATGAAAATGAAGCCAGAGGAGATTGTAGAAGAAGTAAAGAAGGCATGCCTGAGGGGTAGAGGTGGAGCGGGGTTTCCTGCGGGAGTTAAATGGGGATTTATTCCAAAGGATGTAAGACCAAGATATCTTTGTGTAAATGCAGATGAAGGAGAGCCAGGAACATTCAAGGATAGAAATATACTTGAAAAGGACCCCCACAGGTTGATAGAAGGAACAGTTATAACATGTTATGCAGTAGGGATTCAAAAAGCATTTATTTACATAAGGGGAGAATGGGCTAAAATTGCAAGAAAACTTGAGAGGGCTATAAGGGAAGCTGAAGAGAAAGGTTTTTTAGGGAAAAATATCCTAAAAACAGATTTTTCTCTTGAAATTATTGTTCACAGAGGTGCGGGAGCTTATATTTGTGGAGAGGAAACAGCACTCATGGAATCCATAGAAGGGAAAAGGGGGCTTCCTCGTATTAAGCCTCCCTTTCCTGCAACTAAGGGTCTTTTTGGTTATCCAACTGTTATAAATAATGTGGAAACTATTTCAAATATTCCTTCCATAATTTTAAATGGAGGAGAATGGTTCGCATCCGTAGGTGTTCCTGGAGATGGAGGAACAAGGCTATTTTCTGTTAGTGGCCATGTAGAAAAACCCGGAGTATATGAGTTGCCTGTAGGAACAAAATTAAGGGAAATAATTTTTAAATGGGCGGGAGGGATAAAAGGTGGGAAAGCTTTAAAAGGAGTCTTTCCTGGAGGAATATCTGCTCCAGTTTTGACATCAGAGGAGGTTGATATTCCTGCAGATTATAATTCTCTTCAGAAAATTGGCTCTATGCTCGGCTCAGGAGCAATTGTGGTCATGGATGAAACTACATCAATGATAGAAGTTCTTGATAGAGTAATTTCTTTCTTCCATCACGAAAGTTGCGGTCAGTGCACTCCTTGCAGAGAGGGAACCTCAATTTTAAAGAGAAAAATTAAAAAACTCCTTGAAGGAAGAGGAAGAACAGAGGATATTGATTTTATGGACGAAATAGGAAAATCAATGATTGGTATATGTTTATGTCCTCTTGGAGATGCTTGCGGTTTGCAAATTTGCACGATTATAAAAAAATTCAGAAACGAAATAGAAAAGAATTTAAAAAGGAATAAGGAGAAGATATAAATGCCTCTTGTCACAATTGATGGAAAAGAAGTAGAAGTCCCAAAAGGAACAACGATTTTAGAGGCTGCAAAAATAGCGGGTATTGAGATCCCCCATTTTTGCTATCATCCCGGTCTAAAACCTGCTGGAACATGCAGAATGTGTCTTGTGGAGATCTCTGGAAATCCTAAGCTTCAAACCGCATGCACCACAGAGGTTCAGGATGGAATGGCTGTAAATACATGTTCTCCTTCAGTTATAAAGGCAAGAGAGGAAGTCCTGAGATTACTTCTCTACGATCACCCCCTTGATTGTCCTATATGTGATAAAGCGGGTGAATGTCTTCTTCAAAAAAATTATAATGAACATGGCTCTTCTAAGATACCTCCAAAGGATGATATGATAAGAAGAGAAAAGAAAATTTTTATTTCCAGTAAACTTGTCCTTGATAGAGAAAGATGTGTTCTGTGCACAAGGTGTGTGAGATTCCTTGATGAGGTTACAGGAACAAGGGAGCTCATTGTAAGTAAAAGGGGTGATGATTCTGAGATAGACATTTTCTATGGCTCACCTGTAAACAATCTCTACAGCGGAAATCTTGTTGATATATGTCCAGTGGGAGCAATTGGAGATCTGGAGTTCAGATTTAAAGCAAGAATCTGGTTTCTCAAAGAGATTCCATCCATATGTCCTTTGTGCGCAAGGGGTTGCAATATCTTTGTAGATGTTAAAGGAGAGTTTTTTCCTTCTTCAATAAAGGAAAGGATTGTTAGGATAAGACCAAGATACAGTGAAATCAATAAGTACTGGATCTGTGATATCGGAAGATATAATCTTCTTGAACTTGATAGGGATAGAGTTTCAAACCCTGTTCTTATGGAACCAAATGGAATAAGAGAGGTAAGTTTTGAGGAAGCTCTTATGAATTTCTCTCATTATTTAATAGAGTCAAAAGATGTTGCTATTGTGGCTTCATATTCATTAACCAATGAAGAAAATCGATTGATAAAGGAAGTTTTTTTTGAAAAAATGGGTATTAAAAATATTGCCTATCTTGGTGATAAGAAAGGTATTGAAGATAATATACTTCTGCTTTCAGATAGAAACTCGAACAGGGAGGGTGTTAAAAAATTATGGGGGGGAGAGATTGAGAAAGATAGCAAAAAAGTGATAAATTCAATAAAAAATAAGAATTTCCGTCTTGTTATATTAATAGGTGACAATATAAACGAGGATGAGGAGCTTTTCCTTGCAATTAAAGATGTTTTTTCTGTCTGGATTCTTTCTCGTTCCAATGAATTTTATCATAATGCAAGGGTTCTAATTCCAATGAGAAATTTCTTTGAAAAGGAGGGAAGCTTCACAAATATAAATGGAATTACCCAGAGTTTTACTTCTGCTCTCCCTCCGATAAAAAATGTTCCTGATCTGAGGGATATAATATTGCAAATTGCCTCTATAACAGGGATAAAATTAGATAGAATCTCCCCTGTGAATCTTGAATCCTGGAGGAGTTAATGTTGATTATAATTATAAAAACAGGAGTTGCAATTGGATGGTTACTTCTCTTTACAATTCTCCTTACATGGGCGGAAAGAAAGGAATCAGCTGTTATTCAAGATCGTCTTGGAGCTAACAGAGCTGATATTCTCGGACTGAGGTTATTTGGACTTTTCCAACCTGTTGCAGATGCAATTAAAATGATTTTCAAAGAGGACTTTTCTCCATCCTTTTCAAGAAAATTTTTCTATACAATAGCACCCTTTATTTCCTTTTTCTTTGCATGTATCTCAATAATTACAATTCCTTTTGGAAGTCCTTTAAAAATAGGTAAATTTGAAATTCCTTTACAAGTTGTGGATCTTGATGTTGGAGTTTTATTCATTATATCCATGGCTTCTATGGGTATATGGGGAGTTATACTGGGTGGATGGAGTTCCAACAATAAATATGGACTTCTTGGCGGAATGCGTGCAACCGCACAACTAATTTCTTATGAAATTCCCCTTGCAATCTCATTTGTTGGACTTCTCATGGTCTTTTCCTCTTTAAAAATTTCAGAAATTGTTTCAAAACAGAATGAGCTTCTTTTTGGTTTTCTTCCCAAATGGGGCATCTTCCTTCAGCCCATTGGTTTCCTTGTCTTTATTATATCTGCTATCGCAGAAACAAAGAGGATACCCTTTGACCTTCCAGAAGGAGAATCAGAAATTATAGGATTTTTTACTGAGTATAGTGGAATGAAATTTGGAATGTTTATGCTCACAGATTTTATAGAAACCCTTATGGTTGCTGTCCTAATAACAACTTTTTTCTTTGGTGGTTACGGAGTTCCCTATCTTTATGGAGATGGTTTTCATTTTCCATGGGGTTCATCAATTCCTCTTCCCAACTGGTTATTGGTGGTTTTTCAGGTTCTCTCCTTTCATATAAAGATTGTATTCTGGGCGTGGTTTCTTCTTCTTGTTAGATGGACACTCCCCCGATTCAGATATGATCAGCTCATGGACCTTGGTTGGAAATTTCTATTACCCCTTGGAGTTTTGAACCTTGTTATAACTGGAATTTTATTTTCACTGGTGAAGATATGAGAGCGATTATTTATTTTTTTGAGATTATAAAAGGACTATCTATAACAGCAAAGCATTTCTTTGTCAATCTTTTCTATAATGCATTGAGATTTTATGGTTTGTATAAAGGCGAGAAGGGTAGTGTAACAATACAATACCCTGAGGAGAGAAGAGCCCTTGCTCCTCGTCTAAGGGCTATGCACAGAATTTTAAAAAGGGAGGATGGCTCTCCAAGATGTGTTGCGTGCTTTTTATGTGCAACAGTCTGTCCTTCTGAGTGCATAAAAATTGTTGCGGGTGAATATAATGACAAACCAATTCAGAAATATCCAGTTTCTTTCGAAATAGATATTGGAAAGTGTTGCTGGTGTGGATTTTGTGTTGAAGCCTGCCCTGAGGATGCCATAAGAATGGATAAACAATACCTTAACTTTGCCTCATACAGCAGAAAGGAGCTTATTTTAGACCTCAAAAAACTTATGGAATAAAGTGAGAGAAATCACATTAAATTTGCTTTTTATTCATTAAAAATATAGAATTGAAAATATGCGTAACTGGATATGGAAAACTGTTTTTCTTCTGATAGTTACAGGATTACTTTTGTATTTGTTTCTTAGAAATACAAGTTGGAATGAGATGCTCTATCATCTTTCCCGAATTACAATTCCATCGGTTCTCGCTTTTTCATTTTTCACTGCTCTCAATTTCTTCATTAGGGCAATTAGATGGAGATTCATGCTGGCCTCTGTCAAAAAAATTTGCCTTCGAAGCCTTTTTAATTCAACAGTTATCGGATTTTCAATAAGTTATACACTGCCAGGAAGAATAGGAGAGATAGCGAGACCTGTAATTTTAGGCTTAAAAGAGAAGATAAGTAGAAGTTATGCATTTGGAACTGTTGTTATGGAGAGAATTCTTGATATTTTATCCGTTCTTTTCCTTTACGCAGTTTTTATTGGATGGAGTTTTTTTAGTGGAAACGGGAAGGCTGAAGAGAGTGCTTTATTTATTACTATTAAAAGAGGTAGTGCAATAGCTCTTTTATTTGTGGCTATTTTTATAGCCCTATCAGTATTACTTTTGAGGAAAAAACACTGGACTGAAAAATTTATTCTTTTTTTCACAAAACCTTTCCCTCAAAAGATAAGAGATGAGGTCATGAAAATAGGGAATGGATTTGTTGAAGGGGTCAATTTTTTTTCCTCCTCCAGTAAGAATGCAATTTTTTCTTTATTTTTCTCAATAATTCTCTGGCTCTGTATTGCTCTTTCTTATTTCTCTTTCCTCTGGTTCTCAGGAGTAAAAGAGAATTTCATTCTAACATTCCCTTATATTCTGATTCTTGCTGTGGGAGCATCTATTCCTACTCCTGGAATGGTTGGTAGTTTTCATGCAGCGAGCAGGATAGCCCTTGTTTCAATTTTTGGAGTAGACAAAGACCTTGCAGTTGGATACACATTGATAATGCACTTACTTGTTGTAGGAACAACTGTTATTCTTGGGACTTTAGCCTCTTGGCAGGAAGGAGTAAATTGGATTAAAATAAAAATGATGAGGGAGTCGGAAGAGTGAGATGTCCATACTGCGGTTTTCAGGAGGATAAGGTCATTGACTCAAGACCTTTCAAGGATGGTTCATCCATAAGAAGGAGAAGAGAGTGTTTGAGATGTGGAAAAAGGTTTACTACATATGAAAGAATAGAGGATATTCCGATAATGGTAATAAAGAAAGATGGAAGAAGGGAACCTTTTCAAAGACAGAAACTTCTAACAGGACTTATAAAGGCTTGTGAGAAAAGACCTGTATCCATGGAAAAGCTTGATGAAATTGTATCTGAAATCGAGTCTAAGGTTCAGGAAATGAATGTGAGGGAGATTCCATCATCATGGATAGGAGAGAGAGTGATTGAAAGGTTGAAAGAGATTGACAAAGTTGCTTATGTTAGATTTGCTTCAGTTTATAGAGAATTTAAAGACATAGACCAGTTCATGAGTGAAGTTAAAATTCTCATGAAGGAAAGTTAAATGAGAAAAAGGACATCAATTCTTTCAGAAATAATGCAAGTAGAAAAAGAAATAGAAATGTTAATAGAAGGTTTTTTCGAAGCAACAGAACCAATCGTTTCACGGTGGAGGCCAAATCTTGATATATACGAAAATGATAAAGAGGTAATTGTGGAAGTTGAGCTCCCTGGGGTTGAAAGGAAAGATGTAAAACTTTTCATCTTTAAAGACCGTCTTGATATAAGAGGAGTAAAGAGAGGTTATTCATGTTCAGAGCCCAATTTTCGCTTTCTTTTGATGGAGAGGGAGTACGGGTATTTCCAGAGAGTTATAAGTTTGCCTGGAATTTTTGACCCATCCAATTCAAGGGCGGTGCTAAAAAACGGTGTTCTCACCATTTACTTTCCAAAGATCTCAGATCAAAAGGAAGAGAGTCCTTTTGAAATTATAATTGAGTAGGAGGTAATAATGAAAGAAGAGAAAGAAATTCCTGAAGAAGAAAAAATATCAATACCAGCTACAATACCAGTTTTGCTGGTTAGAGATATAGTTTTCTTCCCATTTATGGCTCAACCATTATTTGTAGGAAGGGAAAAATCAAAAAGAGCCATAGACCAGTCTCTCTCAAGCCACAGGTTGATTCTACTTTTAACCCAGAAGGATCCATCCATTGAGGAGCCAAAGCCTGAAGAGATATATAATATGGGGACTGTGGGTATGATTCTTAGAATGTTGAAATTACCCGATGGAAGAATTAGAATATTTGTTCAAGGTCTTACAAGAGCAAAAGTTGAAAGTTTTTCAATGACTGACCCTTACTTTGAAGCAAATATTTCCCTTGTTCAGGATGAAGAATATGACAAAGAATCAATGGAAGTTATTGCTTTAATGAGGAGTGTTCGCTCAGCATTTGAGAAAGCCATTAATTTAGGCAAACAATTACCACCAGAATTTCTGATTCTTATTTCAAATATTGAGGACCCTGGAAGGCTTGCTGATATAACTTGTGCAAATCTTGAATTAAAGGTTTCAGAAGCACAGGAACTTCTTGAAATGTCAAATCCTGTAGAAAGGTTAAAGAAGGTTTACTATTATCTCGGAAAGGAGCTTGAAGTTCTTGAGCTCCAGCAACACATTGCCCAACAAGCTAAAGGAGAGATTGACAAATCCCAAAGAGAATACTTCCTTAGGCAGCAATTAAAGGCAATCCAGCAGGAGTTGGGAGAGGCATCTGAGCTTCAAGAAGAGATAAAGCAGATGAGAGAAAAACTTGAAAAATTGAAGATGCCAAAGGAAGCAAGAGAGGAGGTAGAGAAGCAGTTAAAGAAGCTTGAGAGAATGCATCCCGATTCTGCAGAAACTGCAGTTGTCAGGAACTATCTTGAATGGATGCTTGAATTGCCTTGGAACAAAAGCACAAAGGACAATCTCGATATTAATAGAGCAAAAAGAATCCTTGATGAAGATCATTACGGACTTGAGAAGGTGAAGGAAAGAATCCTTGAGATTCTTTCAGTTAAGAAACTAAACAAAAAGATGAAAGGACCGATTCTATGTTTTGTTGGTCCACCTGGAGTGGGAAAAACCTCCCTCGGTAAATCAATTGCAAGAGCTCTCGGAAGAAAGTTTGTAAGAATGTCTATTGGTGGAATAAGGGATGAAGCTGAAATTAGAGGACATAGAAGAACATATGTTGGAGCACTTCCTGGAAGAATAATTCAAGGACTTAGGCAGGCAAATTCAAACAATCCTGTCTTTATGCTCGATGAAGTCGATAAAATAGGAGCCGATTATAGAGGAGACCCTTCATCAGCTCTTCTTGAGGTTCTTGACCCGGAGCAGAACTACTCCTTCAGAGATCACTATCTTGGTGTTCCCTTTGACCTTTCAAAGGTAATGTTTATAACCACTGCCAATATCCTGGATACAATTCATCCTGCTTTTCTTGATAGAATGGAAGTAATACATATTCCTGGCTACACTGAAGAGGAGAAATTGGAAATTGCAAAAAGGCATCTTCTTCCCAAACAGATAAAAGAGAATGGATTGAAACCTCAGGAAATTATAATAAGTGATGGAGCTATAAAGAAAGTAATTTCTCAGTATACAAGAGAGGCAGGAGTAAGAAATTTGGAAAGACAACTTGCTTCTATTTGCAGAAAAGTTGCTAAAAATATTGCGGAAGGGAAAAAAGGACCATTTAAAATAACAGAGGCAAACCTTCACAAATTTTTAGGTCCCCCTAAGCTCTTTAAAGATCAACTCCTTGAAAGGAGTCAAATAGGTGTTGCCACAGGCTTAGCATGGACTGCAACTGGCGGAGATATAATATTTGTAGAAACAACTATTATGAGAGGAAAGGGAGCCCTTATATTAACAGGTTCCCTAGGAGATGTAATGAAAGAATCTGCTCAAGCTGCTCTCAGCTATGCAAAAGCTCATGCAACCGAATTCGGAATAGATGAAAACTTTTTTGCTGATAAGGATATTCATCTTCATATTCCAGAGGGAGCTATCCCAAAAGATGGACCCTCTGCAGGAATAACCATTGCAGTTTCAATGGTCTCAGCCTTCTCTGGAGTCCCTGTTAGAAGGGATGTTGCCATGACTGGTGAAATTACCCTTAGAGGAAGCATTTTACCTGTTGGAGGAATCAAAGAGAAAGTGCTTGCTGCAAGAAGAGCGGGTATTAAGGAAATTATACTACCTGAAGAAAACTCAAAAGACCTTGAGGATATTCCTCCCAACCTTAGAAAGGAGATGAAATTTAAGCTTGTTAGAGAGATAAAGGAAGCCCTTGAATTTGCTTTATTGAAAGAAGAGAAGAAAGAAGGTAAAACTGCAGAGGTTAGACTTTAAAATTGATTCGAAAGAAGAGCAACTCAATTAAATAATCTTAAAGTTCAAAGTGAATAGCTGAGTATGAGAAGAATAATTGCTTTAATAACAGATTTTGGAGAATCGGATTATTTTGTTGGTTCAATGAAGGGGGTTATTTTATCGATAAATCAAGATGTAGAAATAGTTGATATAACCCATAATATAACTCCCTTTGATATCTTCGAAGCTGGTTTTGTCTTGAGGTCTTCCTTTCAATATTTTCCACAGAAAACAATATTCATAACTGTTGTCGATCCTGAAGTTGGTTCCAAAAGAAAAATTCTCCTTGCTTATTACAAGAATTATTTTTTTATAGCTCCCGATAATGGGATTTTATCTTTGATAATGGATAAAAATGAGGAATCAACAGTTATATCTGTTACTTCTTCCCATTATTTCCTTCCTGAGATATCAAACACTTTCCATGGAAGAGATATTATGGCTCCTGTATCTGCATGGCTTTCAAAGGGTATAAATATTTATAGTTTTGGAGAACCTTATACTGATTGGATAAGATTGAAATTTCCTGAACCAAGAAAAATTGATGAAGGAATATACGAAGGGGAAATTATTCATATCGATAGATTCGGGAATCTTATAACTAATATTCCTTCTTCTATTCTTGAATCTGAAATTTCAAGCAATAGAAAAAATTTAAGAGTTGAGATAGGTGGAAAGAGAATAGAAAAATTCGTAAAGAGTTATTCGGATGGAAGCGTCGGAGAGCCTGTCTTAATAATTGGGAGCTCAGATTTTCTCGAAATAGGCACATTCCTTCAATCTGCGGAGAGGATTTTGAAGGTTAAAAAAGGTGATAAATTAAGGCTCTATTCTTTATAACTTCTAAAAATCCTTTAAAAAATGTATAATTTTAAATGCTACTAAAGAAGAATATTCTTCTCACAGGGAACCCTGGGGTTGGGAAAACCACTATTATAAAAAAAGTGATATCAGGATTAAAGAATGCGGGTGGTTTTTTTACAGAGGAAATAAGGGAATCGGGAAAAAGAACTGGATTTAGAATTATCACTCTTGATGGAAAAACAGGGACTCTTGCATATAAGGGGAGGGGAGAATATAAGATTGGCTCTTATTCTGTCAACATAAAGGATCTTGAAGAAATAGCTGTAAAATCAATTATTTCTGCCATAAAATCAAAGGAAATTATTGTAATAGATGAAATTGGGAAAATGGAAATTTTTTCTTTTAAATTCAGGGATGCTGTAATTGGAGCTCTCAACTCTTCAAAATTTGTTATAGGAGTCATCCACAGGGAAAATTCGGGATTTTTCAGAGAAATAAAGGAGAGGGATGATGTTGAATTGATGGAGGTAAGGGTTGATAATAGAGATAACATTGTAGATGGATTGAAGGAAGCTATTATTTCGAGAATTAAATTTTTTAAGAATAAAATGGAGGAGGACTTATGAGTATTGAAAGGAAATTTAAAGAGATGAAAATTGAAGAATTTTTGAGTTTACTCTCTTCAGATTCTCCAACCCCGGGTGGAGGGACTGTGTCTGCTTTTGCAGGTGCTTTAAGTTCTTCACTTTTCCAAATGGTATGTGCAATAACTTTAAAAAAATCTGATTCAGAAGAGATCAAGGCTCTCCAGGAAAATGCAAAAAAATGGGAAAAGGAATTGACCGAGCTCATGGATCTTGATTCAGAAGCCTTTGATGATGTAATTTCTGCTTTCTCTCTTCCAAAAAACACAGAAGAGGAAAAAGAGTTTCGTTCAAAAAGGATACAGGATGCTTTAAAAAAAGCATCAGATGTTCCACTAAGAACCGCAAAGTTGTGTAATTTGATTCTTGATGAGCTCTTAAAAATTAAAGAAAAGATAAATCCAAATGTAATGAGTGACTGGAAGGTTGCGAAAAATCTTGCTTTTTCAGGATTACTCGGAGGAATAAGCAATGTTGAAATAAATCTTCCGTCTATTAAAGATGAAGAGTTTAAAGGGAAAATGTTTGATGAAATAAAAAGGTTAAAAGAAGGGGTGAGAGATATAATGGAAGATATTTTCAGAGATTGAATTTAAAGGTTTCTCTATTTGACTTTAAAGAGGGTTTTTTTTAAAATCATCCTTTAAAAAAGGAGCGAAGATGAAAGCTCCAAAGTTGACAACACAAATCTTTATAGGATTGATACTTGGAATAATTTTTGGTTTGCTCTTTCCTAAATGGGGTTCTTCTGTAAAACCTTTAGCAGATGCATTTTTGAGAATGATAAAAATGATTATTGTTCCTCTTATTTTTTCAACCCTTCTTGTTGGAATTGCTGGAACTGGAGATTTCAAGAGATTGGGAAGAATAGGACTTAAAGCAATAATTTATTTTGAGATTGCAACAACAATTGCCCTTTTTACTGGACTTTTGTTTGTTACAATTACAAAACCTGGGGTAGGTGTTTCTATCGGAGATGTAGATCAGTCGAAGATTCAATCTGCTGCCCAGAGCGAAATAAAAATTGGAGAGCTCCTTCTCCATATAATTCCAACCAATATTGTCGAAGGAGCAGCAAGAGGAGATATACTCCAGATTATTTTCTTTTCATGTTTCTTTGGAATTGCTGTCACTGCCCTTGGAAAGAGAGGAGAAATTATAATTCAGTTTACACAGGCTGTCTCAGATGCAATGTTTAAAGTTACCCTTTATGTTATGAAGCTTGCTCCTATAGGTGTTTTTGCTGCAATTTCTGCAACTGTAGGCAAGTATGGAATTTCTATGCTTCTCCCCCTTGCAAAATTGATAATTACAATGTATATTGCCCTTGCTGTTTTTCTGTTTTTTGTTCTTGGAGCAATCTCTGCAATCATAAAGGTTCCTTTCTTCAAATTTATGAAGGCTGTATGGGAGCCATTTCTCATTGCTTTTTCAACTGCCAGTTCAGAAGCAGCTCTTCCAAAAGCGATGGAGATTATGGAAAAATTTGGAGTTCCGAGACATATCGTTGCCTTTGTAATACCAACAGGTTATAGCTTTAATCTTGATGGAAGCACCCTCTATCTTTCAATGGCAACTATTTTTGTTACTCAGGTATACGGAATGCAAATAGGACTTGGAAAAATAATTCTAATTATGCTTGCACTAATGTTGACTTCAAAAGGAGTTGCTGGTGTTCCTGGAGCATCCATTACAGTTCTTACAGCCACCCTTTCTTCTTTCGGCTACCCCCTTGAAGCAGTTCTTCTACTTCTTGGTATTGATAGAATTCTTGACATGGCGAGGACATCGGTGAATGTTGTTGGAAACTGCATAGCCTCTGCAGTTGTTGCCAGATGGGAGAAGTGCTTTGACGATGAAAAAATGAGAAGTAGATGAAGAGATGTAAACTTTGTGCAAATAATTTAAGACCTCTTTTAACTGTAGAGGGATTTGATTATTACATATGTAAGAGGTGTGGACTGATTCAAATGATTCCGCCTAAGAGAAAGGAAAATGTTAAAGATGATTACCAAAAGTTTGGGCTGGAGAATTATTTAGAATTCGTAAAAAAATTTCGGTATTCTCAGTATAAAAAGGATATTGAAACGGTAAAAAAGTACAAAAAAGAGGGTGTTCTTCTGGATATAGGTTGTGGAACTGGAGAATTTCTTGAAATTGCAAAAAGTAATGGTTTCATTCCCTATGGAGTTGAACCATCATTTTCAGCTTGGCTCATGGCAAGGGAAAAGGGGGAGGTTTTGAAAGATGAATGGGAAAAAATAAATTTTGCAGAGGGCTCCCTTGATATAATTACCCTATGGTCAGTCTTAGAGCACATGGTTGATCCCATCTTTTCCCTTAAAAAAATAAAGATTGCTCTAAAGGAGGATGGAATTATTGCTATTCGAACTCCTGTTTCATCAGGGTTGTTAATAAAGCTCTCCATTATTCTTTTTCGATTATCTGCTGGATTGATAAAGTATCCCGTAAAAACTATTTTCCAGATAGATTATCATTATCCCCATTTCTATATTTTCAATCTAAAAAATTTAAGAGTAATTTTTGAAAAGGTAGGATTTGAAATCCTTGAATTCAATTTTGAGAATAGCTATGATGTAAAAAGTATCGACAGTAGAATAATTGATATAAAAAATAGTCTAATAAAGATAGGTTCTATTAAATTGGCGCTTTTGTTAATAAGCACCCTTTCGAATCTGTTCAAAAATAAAGATGAGATAGTCTTAGTAGGAAGGAAGATATGAAGAGATATTTAATTTTGCTCCTTTTTATTGTTGGTTTTATCATTAGAATTTGGGGGACAGCAGGGATTTATGTTAGACCGGATGATCACGAGCAGATTGGTTATGCTAAAACTGCTTATTATCAGTATTTTCAGCACTATTTAAGTTATCCTGTTTTTTATCAATATGTAGGAGGTTTCATTCTAAAAGGGATAAATTTGTTATTTCATTTTCTTGGAGCAGTGGAGAAAGGTTATAAGAAAGAGTTTAGTTATGATGAGATAGCTATTATAATTAGAACTCTGTCAGCCCTTTACGGAGCTCTTTCAATTTATCTCACCTTTCTTATAGCAAGAAAAATTTTCGATGAAAAAATTGCACTACTTTCCTCTTTCTTCCTCACCTTTACCTTCTTTCATATTCTTATTGGACATACCGCTCTCCTTGACCCACAAATGGGCTTTTTCGCACTTCTTTCTTTTTTGTTTATAGTTAGAATTCTTAAAGAGGGGAAAATCTATGATTACTTTCTTGCGGGACTATTTACTGGTTTTTCAATTGCATCAAAATACAATGCAATTTTTATTTGTTTCCCTCTCCTTTTATCGCATACTCTTAGAGCGAAAGATTTGAAGATGTCTTGGAAACTTTTTAATTTTAAGATTTTCTTGGCAGGGATTTCAACAGTAGCAGGTTTTTTAATAGGTAATCCACCTGTATGGCTCTCTTTCAGAAGCTGGTTTTCTTCCTTCAAGCAATTACCAATGATACTTGAGCCTGATCTTTGGATGGTTGAAATTAAAGGATTGAACTTGTTCGAATGGCTAAAGTTTAACAAATATACCTTTGCAATGATTAATATCAACTTCTCAATAAAATTTGCTCTTTCTATCTTGCTAATTATTGGTTTTTTATATTTAATTTTTAAATTAAACAAAATTTATGCTCTTCTTCTATCTTTCCCTCTTTTTTACATTTTCCTCGGTCTTGGAATTTATGACATTTCAAGGCCAAGGGATCATTTTGTGCTAATTCCTTTCTATGTAATGATTTCTGCAAAGGGGTTTGATTTTATTTCTCAATTGGTGAAAAAAATAATAAGTTCAAGAATCTTTTCTGGAGCTTTGATTTTCCTTTTAATAATTCTTTTCTCCCTCCCTTCCTTCAAATCAGTTTATGAAATTATTTATCTTTTCCATGAAAGGGACACCCTTGAATTTTCAGAGGACTGGGTTTATGAGAATATCCCTCCAAAAACATGGAATACATATGAGCTTTACACTCCTTTCATTTACATGCCCGCTTCTGTCTGGAAGTATGGTTATATTTTCCCATACAGATTCCATCACAACTTTTATTTTATTCTTGGAAGATGGCTTGGAGAGAAGCCTTTTGAACATTTGAGAAATATTTCAAGATTTGTATATACCTCATCTGCAAATTCCAACAGATTCAAAAATGTTGAGAAATTCTACAGAAAAGAGGTTGATTTTTACAAAATGATAAATAAAGAATTTAAAAAATTGAAAGAATTCTCCCTTAAGGAAATAGAAACAAAGAACCCAGATATTTCCATATTCAGTGTGAAGAAACTACCTCAAAAGGAAAGTTCAATAATTTTTCCTGAACAGATCTCTTTAAATCAAAAAGTTCGAGATATATTTTTTGCTGATTATGGAGATTATGGAAAGTCAAATCTTATAAAACTCCTTAACCCTTTTGAAAAGATAGAAAGATTGATAGTCAGTAGTAATAAAATTGAGAAATTTGTTGTCTTTGCCTATGGAAAAGGAGGGGATTTTATTGAAATAAACAATGAAAAACTTAGGATTTCCAGTGAAGAGTATTCATATTTAGAGTTGCCAGCAAAGAAGATTTTATATCCATCATATAAGAATGTTTATCGGGTTAGAATCAATTCCCAATCAGAGAATCCTGTGCTTGTCAAGATTCTTTTTGATCCATTAAAGATTGGATACGAATTCTTTGAAAATAAAAAATGGGAAAAAAGTGTTGAATATTTTTCAGAGAAGCTTAAGGAAGACCCTGACAATTTAGATTCTCTCCTTTTCCTGGATGTTGCAAAGATGAAGATGGGAGATAAGTTAGAGAGGTTAGATATCCAGAACCTGGGGAGAATTGAAAATTACATTGAAGTTAAAAAAATCAAAAAATGGATGAGATGGGTTGAAAAGGCTACAAACATAGATGTTCAATATCTACTTGATTCTAAAACTATTTTCCTCGAAATGGAGGACATCGTTGAGAACACTATTATTTTAAACGACCTCATTTTTCTTAACAGGAAGGGTTCCCTTATTGATAAGTCCTGTGAAATTAGGCTTCCCTTTATCCTTCCACAGGACTATATCTTTTTTATAACTATTAAAGCCCCTTTAGATAAGTTCGATTCTAAGATAGAAATTTTTTCAGGAGAAAAAACCTTTACCCCCTCAGCAGTAGAACCCCTTGAAAATAGATTTTTTAGGGTTGAAATCCCTTTTGAAAAAAATAAATTTGAAGAAAAATTGAGTTTAAGGGTAACTCTCAATGAGCCATTCCTTATTCTTGACAATATAAAGATCCAGCCTGATTTAGAAAAGTTTCTTTTGAAAAAAAGAGAAAAATTACAGGAATTGATTGAATTTTTAGGGATGCATAAATGAGCTGGCTCTTCTTTAATGAGGAGATAGAAAATGAATGGGACAGATTTGTGGAAGAACAGGAAGATTCGCGATTTATACATTTAATCGGTTTCAAAAGAGTTATCGAGAGAGTTTATAAATTTGAGCCATTCTATTTATATTTTAAAAAAGGGAATGAGATTTTTGCAGTTTTTTCTTCTTTTATCCAGAATTCAATCCTCACAGGAAGGAAAATTGTATCTCAGCCATTTTCAGAGTATGGTGGGCTTGTTTTTTCAAAATTTATAAAAAATGAAGAAAAAATTGAGATCCTTGATGAGTTATTTTCTATATTAAAAGATACATTAAGAAAAAAGAATATTAAAGGGCTTGAAATAAGGGGGAGGACAGATCCTTTAGCAGAGAAATATGCAAAGAAAATCGTTCTTGGAAATTATGGAATAAAAAGGCTTGAAAAGAACATGGATATCTGGAAATCTGTTGACTACATGGTTAGGAAAGCAGTTAATAAAGCAAAAAGGGAAGGTGTAATAATTTTTGAAGATTTAAATTTTGATAGAATTAGGGATTTTTATTCCCTTCATCTAAGAACAATGAAAAGATTTGGTTCACCCCCTCATCCCTATACCTACTTTATAAATTTGAAAAAAGAACTCTCTCAAAATATTAAAATATATTATGCAGTTTATCGAGAAAAGATTATAGCTTTCCTTTTAGGATGGAAGGTCGGGAAAAGTATTCATATTACCGATAACCCTTCTGATAGAAGATTTTTCCCTTTGAGGGGGAACGATTATCTTCATTTTATTTTTCTTCAAGGGGCAAAGGAGAACGGTTGCAATATATTTGATTTTGGACCTATGAGATATGAAGGGCAGGAGTTTTTCAAGAAAAAATGGAATCTTGAAACGCATGAGTATTCAATATTTCATTATCCTCCTGTGATTAAAACCCTTGCATACAAACCTCCATTTTATGTTAAAATAGCAAGTAAAATATGGAAATTAGTTCCAACAAAATTTTCGAGATACATGGGTAAATTTCTTAGAAAGGAGCTCGGATTATGATTGATAAAGAGATTCTTTCCTTACTTGCCTGTCCAGAATGTAAGGGCGAACTTATAGTTGAAAATAATGAAATAAGATGCATTAATTGCAAGAATAATTATCCCTTAAAAGAGGGGATACCAGTTTTCGGCTTCAAGGATGAAGAGATTTTCTGGAAGGAGTTTTTTAACGGACTTTCAGAGAAGAAGGGTGATTCTGAAGAGGCAAATGCGTATTTTAGCAGGAGAAGTTTTGAGTTTACAAAATCTGTTCTTCAAAATGCAATTGGAAAACCTGAAGGGAAAAGAATTGTGGACATTGGATGTGGAACAGGTCACGCCACATCTATATTTTCTGAAAATAATTTAATAATTGGTGTGGATATATCTTATAAAATTCTTTTCCATGCAAGAAGAAAAGGGCTTTTTCCTGTTCAATCTTCTGCCACAAAATTACCTCTTAAATCAGGCTCCTTTGAAATAATTGTTTGCAACAATCTTCTACAAACAGTTGTGGATGGTGAGAGAGTCTTGGACGAGATAGAGAGAATAACTTCAAATAGAGGTAAGATTTTTATAGCAACAGCAAACAGAGATGGTATTTTGAATAAAATATTTTCAATAATTGAAATAAAAAAATATGAAAGAATGCGTCTTTATTCCTTGTCAGAGATATCTTCCTATTTGAGTAAAAAGAGAATTGAAGTTTGTAATTTCTATTATTTAAGTCTTCCCCTCTTAAAGGTATGGAAAAACAGGAATTCAACTCCCATAAAACTTTTATGCACTTCATTTCTTATTGAGGCAGAGAAAAAATGAGCAAAAATAAGATTATTTTAGTCTCAATCCTTTTCTTAGGATTCTTTCTCAGGTTCTGGGGATTATCTTCTGTTTACATGAGGATAGATGATGTTGCTGTGGCAAAAACAATTCTTGATGTTTACAATGGTTACTGGGTTGCGGATCATATATTTTTCTATCCCCCCCTTCTCTACTACATATGTGCCATTGTTCTGAGGGGAATATCAATCTTTCTATCAATTATATTTTTCCACAAAGAGCCATTCCTTTATCAGTTTACCCTTCAACAGGTACTATTTATTTCTCGTTCTGTTTCAGCATTCTTTGGATTCTTAACAATTCCTCTTTTATATCTTTCCATCAAAAAACTTTACTCTGAAAAAATAGCTCTTTTAGGAACATTCTTTTTTTCAATTTCCTTTATCCACATAATTCATAGCCACCAACTTGTAATGGATACTCTCTCCACCTTCTTTGTTATCCTATGTTTATATTTTTCCGTTTTGATTTTCTTTTCAGGAAAATTGCTCCATTACATTCTTGCTGGAATCTCTGCGGGACTTGCAACATCTTCAAAGTATAATGGTATATTTGCAGTATTCATAATACTTTCTGCTCATCTGCTGAGGGAGAGGAGAATTTCAATAGTTTCAATTTTTCGAGTAAAAATTTTAACAAGTGCAATATTTTCATTTTTAGGTTTCTTCATTGGTCATCCATTTTCAATTTTAAGATTCAAAGATTTTTTAAGGGGAACAAAGTTATTTTTCGATGTTGTGCATAAGACAGAATGGTATCTTGTCCCAATAAAACCAAAGGGGATAATAGAAAATATTAAATATTCTCGATATTTTCAATCTATCTCAAATATTTTATCAGCTGAAGGGATTTTATTCTTCATGTTCATTTTAATTGGGATTACAGGCCTTATAATCTGGAAGAAAAGGGAGCACCTTCTTTTTCTATCTTTTCCTGCCATTTACTTTCTCTTTTTAATCCCTATTCTCGGTTTTTCAAGGTTCAGGGATTTAACATTCATTTCTCCCTTTTATTCGGTAATTCCAGCAATATCAATCCCTTCATTTCTTGAGTTAATAAAGAGAAAATTTCTTAGAATTATAGTAATTTTAATTCTTGCAATTATTCTAATTTTAATTTCATTCAATGTTTTTACAAAAACATATTTGATCTGGGACGATGATTCCTCTCAGATTTTTTACAGATGGCTTCTAAGAAATGTGGAAGAGGGGAAGTATATTGGAAATGAGTGGTTTACAATACCCCTTGAAGATGGTAAAACTCCTTATCGCCTCTACACTGCTCCTTATATTTTCAAAAGAGGGTTTCCTCCCTTTGAAAACTTTGACCTTATCCTCTCTTCAAGCCTTTGTTATTCTCATTTTTACAAAAATAAGAAATTCTATGCTTATGAGCTTTCATTTTATGAGAGGCTTGAAAGACATGAGTTAATAAAAGAATTTTTTATTAAAGAGATTGATTACAAGAATCCTACTATAAAAGTTTACAATGGGAAAAACATGAAGAGAAAAGGTCTTGAAGTTATAATTCCTCAAGTTCCTTACAATAAAAAAATACCGAGAGAATTTGAAATTTTAGATGGAAGCTTTTATGGAAAGGAAACAAAAAGTTTCTTTGTAGAGGAGAGGGAAAAAGTAGAAAGAATATTTATTTCAAGAAAGCCTGTGGAAAGGTTTTATATTTTCTTCCTTGAGCCAGAATCTGAAGGAGAGGTCGAAATAATGAACTTTATAAATTCAAAAAGATTAAAGCTTCATAAGGGGAAAAGTTCTTTTTATATGTTTGAACCATCCCTCTCCTTCCCCTTTACAAAATACAGATATAGCATTAGAGTGAGAGCCTTAAAAGGTCTTAAAAGGGTATTTGTAAGGATTGTTGATGACGAAAGAGAGGCGGGTTTACAGTTTCTTGAAATGGGCGATTTAGAGAATGCAATAAAATGTTTTGAAAATTTAGGTGATGAAAACTATGAAATCCTTTTATATCTAAAAAAAATTAAAAAAAGTAAAATTTTAGTTCCAGAAAAGGGCTTTGATTCGTTAATCAAGCTGTATACCATAAAAGATAAAGAAAATTGGGAAAGATTTTTTAAAAAGATAACAGGACTTGATCCTGAACTTCTTGAGGAGAGCAAAACAATAAAAATCCAGGTTGAGGATACAGATTGGAAAGGGGGCTCTCTTGCGGAGTCATCTAAGCTCTCAGCAGGTAAGGGTATTTTTTTAAAAGAAAAGGAAAGGGTAGAAATATCTTTTCCAGAAATCTTCCTTTACAAAGGAATCTATTCTTTAAAGCCCTGGTTTTTGGTCTTTGGGAAGCCAAAAAATTTAAAATTTTCAATTTTTGTTGCACGAAATGGAGAAGAAAAAGAGATAAAAGTGGATTCTTCAAAATTAATAATTTCTAAAGAGAATGCTTCTACAGAGCTCAAGATAGAATTAGAAAAATCATGTCTCGTTAAATTAAAAATGATTATTGAAAATGGAGAAAATTCAATAATTGACTTTTTAAAAGTTTCTCCTTCCCTTCATGATAACTTCTTAAAAAGATGGAAGGAGTTTCAAAATTTCGTTGTAAAATCTGAAATTTTTGAAACTTTGAATCTATCTGAAGGGTATAAATAATATGGAGGAAAAAATATGAAGAAGTTCCTTATAGCAGTTGGGATAATTATCCTGATGGTATTTTTTGTCTTTTACTTTTTTATTCATAAAAAGAATTCAGAACCTAAATTTAGAACTGCAAAGGTAGAAAGGGGAGATATAGTATTAAGAGTATCTGCAACAGGAACATTGAATGCATTAACAACTGTTCAGGTCGGAACTCAGGTTTCTGGGATTATTGCAGAATTATATGCGGATTACAATTCAGTTGTCAAAAAAGGGGATGTAATTGCGAAACTTGACGATACATTTTTAAAGGCTCAAGTAGCAGAGGCAGAAGCCAATCTTTACAAAGCGAATGTTACTCTGAAAGAGGCGGAAAGGAATTACAATAGAGCAAAGGAACTTTTTTCTCAAGGCTTCATTTCCGAAGCAGAACTGAATCAGGCAGAGGCTAATTATGAATCTGCAAAAGCAACAGTAAAGCAGATGGAAGCAACCCTCGAAAGAGCAAAGACCAATCTTCAGTATGCAACAATTAGAGCTCCCATTGATGGAATAGTAATTTCAAGGAATGTAGATAGAGGACAAACTGTTGCTGCATCTCTCCAGGCACCAACCCTTTTCACAATAGCCCAAGACCTTAAACAGATGAGACTCGAGGCTTCAATTGATGAGGCGGACATTGGAAAAATCAAAGAAAATCAAATAGCCACTTTCACTGTGGACTCTTTCCCGGAAGAGAGATTTATGGGAAGGGTTTCCCAGATCAGGCTTGAACCTGTCACCGTCCAAAATGTGGTAACTTATACCGTAATAATAGATGTTCCAAATCCTGAGTTAAAATTAAGACCTGGAATGACTGCCAATGTTTCAATATTAATAGATAGAAGAAAGGATGTCCTGAGAATTCCCGCCTCCGCTCTTCAATTCAGACCAGATCCCAAATACATTTCATCCCTACAAAAGACTCAAGAGAAAGTCCAAAGTTCAACCCCACAAACTCAGGGAACTCAAGAAGAAAGAAGAATGTTTAATCCAGGTAGTGGAGAGAGGAGATTCTTTCCTGGAATGGGCGGAGGTATGAACCCGGAATTTTTCAGAAGAATGAGGGAAAGGGCTCAAACTGAAGAAGCAACTGTTTATGTATTGGGACCTGACAAAAAATTAATTCCAGTAAAGATAAAAAAGGGTCTTTCTGACGGAACATTTGTAGAGGTTATAAGTGGCGACATCAAAGAAGGTCAGGAAGTTGTTATAGGCTCTTCAACCTTTGCTTCCTCAACTCAGCAGGGTCCAATGGGTCCAGGTCCCGGGGCATTCATGATGTTCAGAAGATGAAAAGCTTAATTAAATTAGAAAATATTGTAAAAATTTATAGGCTTGGTGAAGTTGAGGTTCATGCTCTCAGAGGTGTTTCCCTTGAAGTCCAGGAAGGCGAATTCGTAGCCATTATGGGTCCATCTGGCTCTGGAAAGTCAACATTAATGAACATAATTGGTTGTCTCGACACTCCCACCAGCGGTAGGTATTATCTTGAAGAGGTTGAAGTATCAGGTCTTTCAAGAAATGAACTTGCAAAAATAAGAAATAAAAAAATTGGCTTTGTCTTTCAAACATTTAATCTTCTTCCAAGAACCTCAGCTCTTGAGAATGTTGAGCTCCCTCTCTTCTATAATAATACATCTGCAAAGGAAAGAAAAAGAAAGGCAATGGGAGCATTAAAGGCGGTTGGGCTCGAAGGTAGAGAAAGACACACATCCGCTCAACTCTCAGGAGGTGAACAGCAGAGAGTTGCTATTGCGAGAGCTCTTGTGACAAATCCATCAATAATACTGGCGGATGAGCCCACAGGAAATCTTGACACAAGGTCATCCATAGAGATAATGTCAATATTTCAGAAACTGAACGAGGAAGGAAGAACAATAATCCTTGTGACCCATGAAAATGACATATCCCAATATGCAAAAAGGCTGGTTCGGCTAAAGGATGGTAAGATTACTCATGACGGTTTAATAGAGAAGAGAAGGGATGCCAGAAGAGAGCTTGAATCTTTACCTCTTGCTGGAAGTGAGTAAAAAGAGAGGAAAATATGAACTGGATAGAAACTTTTAGAGTTTCATTTAGGTCATTGGGAAGGAATAAAATGAGATCCTTCCTAACAATGCTCGGAATAATTATTGGAGTTTCTGCAGTTATTGCGATGGTCTCTGTTGGAGAAGGGGCAAGGGTCATGGTTGAAGATAATATTAAAAGTCTTGGCTCAAATTTAATTCAGGTGTTTCCATGGTCAATGAGGACAAGGGGGGTTCACGGAGGGATTGGTTCAAGACCATCCCTTACTGAGGAAGATTATCTTGCAATAAAAAGGGAATGTCCATCAGTTGTCGCAGTAAGCCCGATGGTCAGAACAAGTGCTCAGATTGTGTATGAAAATCAGAACTGGTTCACCTCAATTCAAGGTGTTAGCCCCGAATTTCTTGAGATTAGAGGTTGGGATGTTGAAAAAGGTTCCAATTTCACAGAGTCTGATGTAAGGGGAGCTACAAAGGTTGCGATTCTTGGAAAGACTGTTGTAAAAAATCTCTTTGGAGATGAAAATGCTGATCCTGTTGGAAAGGTTATAAGGATAAAGAAATTTCCCTTTACTGTAATTGGCGTTCTCAAAGCCCGCGGATACTCTGCGGTTGGGTTTGACCAGGATGATATTATCATTACTCCCTATACAACCGTCCAGAGAAGGCTTGTTGGAGATATAATGCGCATAAATGTAATATATGCATCTGCGATAAGCAATTCCGCAATCCCTCAGGCTCAGGAAGAGATAACTCAGGTTCTTAGAAGACGCCACAGAATTCAGCCTGGTGATGAGGATGATTTCAGTGTTAGAAGTCAGGAAGACATTGCCTCTACCGCAACAGAGACCACAAGAATAATGACAATTCTCCTTGGAAGCATTGCATCCATATCCCTCCTTGTTGGTGGAATTGGAATTATGAATATAATGCTGGTATCAGTCACAGAGAGGACAAGAGAGATAGGAATTAGAATGGCAGTTGGTGCTAAGGGAAGGGATATTCTGCTCCAGTTCCTAACAGAAGCTGTTGTTTTAAGCCTTGTTGGAGGAATAATTGGGATATTCATAGGTGGTGTTGCCTCTCAGCTAATATCTAAATTTGCTGGATGGAGAACATTTGTATCTGTAAACGCAATTTTCCTTGCTTTCCTTTTCTCATTCTCCGTTGGGGTATTCTTTGGCTTTTATCCTGCAAGAAAGGCTTCTCTTCTTAACCCAATAGATGCGCTGAGATACGAATAAAAACCAAAAAAGATATTTTTCACCCAAGACTTTCAAAATCAGCTATTATAGTGTAAAATAATTTTTAAGAAATTAAAGGAGTTGCAATGTTTAAAATTACTGAAGAAGCAATAACACAATTTAAGAAAGCCCTTGCTGATGCAGGACTTTCTAATCATGGAGTGAGAATATTTGCATCATCATGCTGTGGCTCGATTGGATTGGGTGCAACAGAAAATGGCGAGGAGGACGATATCTTAATTGAGCAAAACGAACTTAAAATTTTTATTGACCCCATTGTTTACACCCAGCTTTCAAACACTATACTTGATTTTGAAGATGGATTCGTTATCCGAAGCACCGATTGATATGGAAATTTTAAGAGCTGAAAATTTAACCTTAAATTTGAATGGAAGAGAGATTCTCAAGGACCTTTCCTTTTCAGTTAGAGAGGGTATTATAAAATCAATACTTGGGTCAAATGCTGCAGGAAAGTCAACTCTCGCCAGTGTAATAATGGGACTTGGTGGATACAGACCCCAGAAGGGAAGGGTGATTTTCCTTGGAGAGGACATTACTGATTACCCAATCTGGAAAAGAGCGAGAATGGGATTAACCCTTGCGTGGCAGGAGCCCGCAAGATTCGAAGGTTTGACTGTTAGAGATTACATCCTTTCAGGAATGAAAGAGAAGGATGAAAGCTTTGTTGAAGAATCTCTGAGACTTGTTATGCTTGAGCCAAAGGATTATTTAAAAAGACCTATTGACAAAACCTTAAGTGGAGGAGAGAGGAAAAGGATAGAACTTGCGGGAGTTTTTGCTATGAAACCAAAACTTGCAATCCTTGATGAGCCTGATTCAGGTATAGATATTCTTGCCCTTGATAATATTGTTGAACTAATTAAGGAGCTTAAGAGAAGAGGAACCACTGTCCTTCTAATTACCCATAGGGAAGAGGTTGCGGGAATAGCGGATGAAACATCCCTCATGTGTTCAGGATTCATAATAAAGGAAGGAAAACCTGAAGAGGTTTGCGATTATTTCAAGAAAAGATGCATTCCATGTCCAACTCATATTTATCCTAATGAAATGGATAAGAATTCAATAAATGAGAGTTGAAAAGGATTATGAATATATGTTAAAGGCCTACTCCGAGGCGGGGGGAAAGCCTGAGATTTTCCAAGATTCAAGTATTGCCCATATTATTGTTCATAAAAACAAGATTTTAGGAAAGCATCTTATAAAGGGCTTGAAAGTTACTCCTGTTGAGACTGACAAAGGAGTTAAGATAGAGCTTGTTGTTGAGGAAGGAAATACAATTGCATTTCCTGTCCATCTCTGCTTTGGAATACTTCCTGAGGAGGGAAGACAGGAAATTGAAATGAATGTTAAAGTTGAAGATGGTTCCCAGATAAAAGTTCTTGCCCACTGTGTATTTCCCAATGCAATAAAAATTGTCCACAGCATGAATGCTGAAATTGAGATAGGGGAAAACTCCTATTACGAATACAATGAAGTTCATTATCACGGTCTAAAAGGTGGGATAGAGGTTATTCCTAAGGCAAAAGTAAAGATAGGGAAGAGGAGCAGATTTATAACAAATTTTTCCCTTTTGAAGGGTAGAGTTGGTTTATTTGACATGGATTATGAAGCTTTTGCTGATGATTCCTCTTTTGCAGAAATGACAGCAAAAATATATGGTTTTGGAAATGACAGAATAAGATTAAGGGAAGTGGGAAGACTCATGGGAAGAAATTCAAGAGCTCTTATAAAGAGCAGAATTGCAGTTAAGGAAGATGCCATTTCAGAAGTGATCAGTGAGATAACAGCTGAAGGGGAGGATTCATGGGGTCATGTTGATTGTGTTGAGATTGTTCAAGGAAATGCAAAGGCAAAGGCAATTCCCATTGTTAATGTTTTTAATGAATCTGCAAAGGTAACCCATGAAGCCTCTATTGGAAGAGTAGATAAAAAACAAGTTGAAACTCTTATGGCAAGGGGGCTTAAGGAGGAGAAAGCAATAGACATGGTAGTAAGTGGAATGCTGAGATAGTCATCTTGATAATTTGACAATACTGAACCAAAAAGATATAGTAAGGGAAGGAGGTTTCAATGACCAAAAGTTTAAGGTATTGGCTGATTTTAATGGTTTCAGTTTTCCTGTTGTCCGCAATTGGACACTCACAGGTTAGACTTGAATTTACTGGATTCGGTAAATTCAATCTAAATTTAGGGTTTCCAAAAGATGTAAAGACAGATCCCACTTATGCATCTGCATTTAGAAGCTATTATAAAGAGTGGCAACCTTTCTTCTTTGATCCAGTTTTGGAGCAGAAGAGTGGAATAGGATTTGGTGGAAGAGTTGCTCTTGAGCTTACACCTCAGATAGCAATTGAAGGTTCTCTTGAATATGTTATGGCAGAGCGTCAGTTTAACAAAGATGACCTCGATGCAGCAAAAGCTAAAATGGGCACAATAGGGTATTCTCCCTATTTCACATGGAAAGATTCTGGCGGGAAAATAATGAGATATTATGGAAATGTTGTTTTTAACCTATCAACGGAAGGTGAGATGATCCCCTATGTTACTGCAGGGATTGGAATAACCAAGTTTTCTGGAACTCCTTCAATTACTGGTGACAGACCCGATCGCCTTGAAAGAATGGACCTTTCCTACGAAGATGCATCAGCATTGACCTTCAATGGCGGATTTGGACTGAAATATTTCCTTTCAGAAAAAATGGGAGTAAGGTTTGACTTTAGAGCATTTTATAGCAGTCCTGAGTTCAAACAGACATTTGGATACAGATATTTTGGATACACTGCAATTCCAGAAGGTAATTATGTAACACAAAAAGGCTCTCACCTCGATGCTTCAGTGAATATAGGAGTTTTTATAAAAATTTAAGTTTTGAATTTGCATCCAACGGATCAGAAGGTAAAAAAGCTCCAATATTCAAATTCAAAGATATAGAACAGAAAATGTTTTAGCCGATGGATAAAAGCACAGAGTTCGAGTATTGTCTCTTTAAAAATTAAAGGTTAAAATTAACTCTATACGCCCGTAGCTCAACGGATAGAGCGCTGGACTTCGAATCCATTGGTTGTGGGTTCGAATCCCACCGGGCGTATAGAGCTTTTCCTTTACAGAAGCCAATCTTTGAGATTTTCAAAGTTTCTCTCCTCTGGTAAATTTCTTCCATTTTTGACCAATTTTTGGCACAATTTGGGCACAAATTTTTGAGACAGAAAACTTCATCTACAAAGAATTTTCTATTTTAAGAACCTAAAATTTTGGCACAAAAATTTTTCTGTCATTGAAGGGATATTGGGAAATGGAAGAAAAGGTTATCCTCAATCAGAGAAACTCCACAGAAAAGACACCCCCCCTTGAGACCAAGCCATACCCTCTCTCTCCCCCCAAAAAGCTCTTCAAAAAAATATAGGTAAAATCCTTATTTTAGAGTTCAGATAACAAAGAATGACTTCTGAAGAGACTTCATTAAACAAGAACAATATAAAGTATATCAGTAAAGCCAAATTGTTTTTTCCCTAAGAGACAAATTGAGAACAAAATAGGGACAAAATAGAACAGTTTTCATTTTGTCTCATTTTGTCTCAGAACAATTTGAGAACAAAATAGAGACAATTTGATTCTGTCTAAGAGAGAGAAAAGGGAGAGAAGAGGGGAAGAGAGATTTACTTTTCCTTCCCTTCCCCTTCTTGTCTTGTCTTATCTTGTCTTATCTCGTCTCGTCCTATCCTATCTCGTCCTATCAGGTCGGATCGGATCAGGTCTCAATCACTTAAAATTTTACCAAGTCGAATCTACAATGTCAAATATACTCTATTAAGAGTCGGAACAAATTGAGAACAAATTGGAACAAATTGTCACAGAAGCCAGTTTCCAACCAATTTCCCTCTAAAAGAACAATTTAAAATTTCGATTAGAAGGCTGGAAGGAAATCATCTTTTTTCCAGATTGTAGATGTCTTCAAATATAAGTATATAGGGCGTATATAAGTATATGCATTAAGTAAAATTTAACAAGAAAAAAAATATACTTATAACAATTAGAGAGGAGAAAAAAATAGAAAAAAAGAGATAAAGGGGTAAAAAATATTTAACATATTGCAAAGAGGAGAAGAGATTAGTTTTTCACTCTCTTTATTGTAGATTTCTCAATTTTTTAGTGTTAGAGTTAGGATTAAATTCACAAAAAATCCAGAGTAGTGGGAATTTTTTAGAAGAGCTTCCAGAGCCATTTAGCGTCTCATTTCAGGAATAAATTTACAAATTTACAATCTCTAATAGAATGAGAAAATGTAAATTTAATTCTTACCCTCTCTAAGAGGGGTTAATTTATTTTTTTTGGGGAAGAGAGTTTTCTAAGTTCTTTAAAGAGAGCAAATTTTCTCAATCTGATATTTGGAGGAAGTTTACGATGAATTTTCTTGAGCTCATCATAAATATCTTCCAAGGTTAACTTCTCAAGATTTTTTTCAATTTTCTCTAAGAGTCCTTCAAGATAAAACCTTTTTCCTTCCGAAAGACCAAAATTCTCAGCTCTATCAAGAATTTTTAAAAACTTCTCCTTTACTTCAATCCATCTTTTAAGCTTCTCTTTTTCGTCTATAAGACGATAGGTTTCTCTCGAGGAAAAACGAGTAATAGGTTCAAGAGACTCTTCAAGTTTTTTCTCTAAAAGTTTTTGTCTTTCTTCCTTTTGTATTTGCCAATCTTCCTTTTCTTCTTTTGATTCCAATTCTCTTTCTCCAAGATAATCTTCCCACATCTTAGCGATAAGATAATGTTGCTTTAAAGGGCACTCAACAATAAGACAAGGATGCTGTTGAGGTTGTTCATCCAAAGGAGCTATACCAATTTCCATCGTTGTTATCTTTTCTTCAGAAAAATCTCCTTTTGGATGTCTTAGCTCCTCATAGGAGAAGGTTGAAAAGGGGGGAGTTGGGGGAGTGGCTAATTTTTTCTGTTTCTTTATGTATTTCAAAGCTTTGGACATCTTCTTTTTTGATATTCTGAAAAGGGGGAAGTAAGTTTTTAGCTTCTTTTTAATCTCTTTGTAATTTTTTCTTTGGCTTGTTGAGTCCTCAACAATTGCTCTTAATACTTGAGATAAAGGAGCAAACTTTTTTTTAGCTCTTTTCAAAGATGCAATGTTTACCCCAGCTTTTAGCAAAAGCTTAATCTCTTGAAAGTCCATCGGTTATAGGATACTATTTTTGTGTCATTTTTTCAATATTTACAAAGGTTTTTGGTAGGAATTGGGGGAGATTTTTCTAACAAAAATGCTTGACATCTAATTCAGAAAACCCTGAAAATTAAATTAGGGGGAAGGCGATAAGAAAAATTTAAAAAAATTTGGGAGGTGTATTAAGGAGGGGGAGCGATGAACAATGATTTCATGGAAGGTATGGATTCTCCGTTTTTGACTCTTTCTTTGGATGAGGTTTTGAAAAACCGGGGACAGGAAAAGGTTGGGAGAAAAATCAAAGAAATCGGATGGAAACTTGAACAGGGGAAGATTTTGCCGAATCTGGCTCAGAGTGAGATAAACGCTCTTTTCAAGAGTCTAACTGGGAGTAAGGATGAGAAAAGACCAGAACTAATTTCTGATTTTGAATTTATAGAAAAGCATGCTTCAACATCTTACATCATAGAAGGTTTCTTACCAGAGAAGGCAATCACTGTTTTGGCTGGCAAGTGGGGGCTTGGGAAAACCCAATTGGTTTTACAACTGGGAAAGGCAATCCAGACAGGAGAGCCAATTTTTGGGCTTAAAACTTCACAAAGGGCGGTGGTCTATTGCAATTATGACAATCCTTCAGGAGTTCTCAGACTCAGGCTCGAGCAAATAGGATGCTCGGGTATTCAAATATGGGGAAACCCTCCTAAGCTGGATTCAGAGGATTGGGAATTATTTAAGAAACTTTCTGAAGGGAGTGTGATTATCGTTGATAGTTTTCGGAGCTCTCATAATCTCGATGAAAATAGCTCTCGTGATATATCCGTTTTATTTGGTAGACTCTCTGAGCTGAGAGACTTAGGCTATACGGTAATTTTACTCCATCACACTTTAAAAAGGGACGAAAAGATATTTCGGGGGAGTGGGACAATTTCTGATAGGGCTGACCATATAATCAATCTTTTTCCCATACGTCAAAAGGGAGCTGATGAAGAGCTTCTTGAAGAGGTAGAAGATTTAGATGACCCATCAATTTGTTTTTATTGTGGAACTCTGGAAAAAACTCGATTTACTTCCTTCAAAATTTATTTGCAAAGAAACCCAGACACAAAGCTTTGGACTCTTACAGAAGACCCTTTAACGAAAGAACTAAAAACTTTTTGTTCCCTCATAGAGAATTTAGCTTTAGAGCTGGGGACTGAACCTTCCACTACTCAGATTATTAAAAACATGAAAGGAGAAGGTTATTCACAAAGAAAGACACTTGCATTTTTGAGGGAGCTTGAAAAGCGAAATATGGTTGAGGTGGTAAACAGAAAAAGTGAGAGGAGCAAAAGACCACTTAAAACATACCGGATTAAATTTACAAATTTACACTATTTAGGTTCTGAAAATTTGAAAATTTATTCCGAAAATGGGGTGGAAAGTCTTTCCAGTAAAGGCTCTAAAAAATTTACAAGCTCTGAAAATTTTTGGAAATTTAATCCTGAGGGTGGGAATTTAATCCGATATGATGATTCTGAAGATAAAAAGGTTCTTAGTGAGGAATCTTCTGTTCCATCTATGCCAAACTGCCAAACTGCCAAACTCAGTAATGATGAGCAAAAATCTATTTCTTGCACTCTTGATGGTTCTTGTGATGTTTCCTCTAAGGGGCAACAACAAGAGGTTCAGGTAGGAGATGATGGAAAAACTTCTCCTCTCGTTGAAGGTTCTCAAGTTGAAAATAAAAAGTATTACTTGGTTCTGAAGGCTTTTGGACTTTCACAATATAACTTCAAGGCTAAAATAGGGGAATTTATCAAAGAAAAGCTTCCTTCTTCTGTTTTGAAAGATTTAGAGGAAGCTGGGTATGTAAAGGAATTAACTGAAGAGCAATACCAGAAATATTGCTGGTTTATGAAAGAGTTTCAAGCAGTTCCAGTTGAAAATGAAGAGAAAAAAGAGAATAAACCTTTTGACCCTAAACCTTCTGATGAAAGACCTTTATCTTTTAAAGAGTTCAAGCAATTAATCCCTCCTCAAGTGTTAAAACGATATGCTCCTGATGAAATTTTTGCGTGGTATCAGGATTTTGCCAAAGTTCCAAAGGAGAAAGCAATTGAGACTTTGAGGAAGAGTTTTGGAGGAAAGCAATGAAAACGGAATGTAAGAATTGCGGGAAGATATTTGACTCAATAAGTAGGTCTTCTTTTTGTTCCTTCCAATGTAGGGATTTTTATAGAGGGGTTTATATGAAAAAACTAATGCAAACCAAAAGAAAAACTGTCTACAAGCTGTCTACATCGGATTTAAAAAATGTTAGCAAGCAAAAGCAAGTATCCAAGCCATCTCCAGACGAATTTGAATTTAAAGGCTCAAAAAAGGGCTTATTTTTAGAGGGGGGCTATTATACCCTTAATCAAGGGGTTGTTAGCAAGCAAAATCATTTACAGAAGCCAGTCCCAGAAGCGGTAATTTTGAGTTTACAGACTTCTTATAAACTTGTCATTCCCAATTCTAAGGGTTTGATTTCCCTCTCCTTTTTGAATGCAATCAATCGTATCAAAAAGAGTGGGAGAAAGATTGAGTTTGAGGGATGATTAGACCTTGTCTATGATGGATGAGTTTTTAACTGTTCGGGAGCTTTCAAGATTTTTAAAAATTTCTAAAACTACAATTTACAGGCTAATCCAGAAAAGAGAAATTCCCTTTTATCGTTTTAATGGAGTTATTCGTTTCTTTAAAAAAGACATTGAAAGGTGGGCTTCTCTTCAGAAAAACGAACCCATTCCCAAGACTCAGTCTTATTGTATAATTGATTATGATGGTAATTCTTCCATTAAGGAGCTTGAGATGGCAAAGAAAATTGTTCCTTATGGAAGAGTTTACCAGAGGAGGTCAAAGAGAGGCGTTGTTTGGTATTGTGATTACAGGCTTAAGGGAAAGAGAATTAGGCACAAACTCCTTGCTATCACTCAAGAACAAGCTATTGCTGAACTTCAAAAAGAGATTATGGAAGCTATCGATGATGAGTTGGGGCTCAGGAAAAGACCTATTCTCTTCAAGGATTTTGCAGTTGAGTTTCTCTCTAAATACTCAAGGGTTTTCAACAAGAGCTGGAAGACTTCAGAGGTTAGGATGAGGAAGTTAATCAAATTCTTTGGTTCAAAGAGCTTGGACTCAATAACTGTTTATGACATCCAGAGCTTTGTTGCAAGGGAGTTAAGAGAAGGATTGAAGAAGAGCACAGTTAACAGAGAGCTTGCACTCTTAAAGAAGGCTTTCAATGTTGGTATTGAATGGGGGTATTGCAAAGAGAATCCAGTTAGAAAGATTAAGCTGTTCTCAGAAAGGGAATTTCAGAAGGGATGGGTTCTAACTCCTGAAGAGGAGCAAAGACTTCTTAATTCCTGTTCTCCACATCTTAAACCTCTTGTTGTTTTTCTCTTAAATACTGGTTGTAGAGTTGGAGAAGCTTTATCTTTGAGATGGGAAAATATCGATTTTAGAAACAGAACAATTAAGATTGAGCTTTCAAAGAGTGGAAGGAAAAGAGAGATTCCAATGAATTCAGTTGTCTTTTCCCTTTTAAAAGAGCTCAAAGTTAAATCTCCATCCTTCTATGTCTTCAGTTATCCTGATGGAAGACCTTTAAGGAATATCAGAACAGCTTGGAAGCTTACCACAAGAAGAGCAAACCTTAGAGGGTTAAGACTTCATGACCTAAGGCATACTTTTTGCTCAAGATTGGTTGAAAGAGGAGTCGATTTATCAGTTGTTAAAGAGCTTGCTGGTCATCAGGACATAAGAACTACTCAAAGGTATCTCCATCCCTTAACTTCTCACAAAAGACAAGCTGTTGAAGTTCTGACACAAATTGGGCACAAATTTTTTGAAGATGGCGTAAACTCTTTACAGGAAAGCAATTATGAATCATAGGCTTTTGGACTTCGAATCCATTGGTTGTGGGTTCGAATCCCACCGGGCGTATAGAGAAAAATCTAATAGCATGCAACTTAGAGCGAATGGTTTTTTAGTTTTTTATTGAGTGGGATCAACAAGTTTCCCCATGAACAGTATGTTCCTACTTTCTTTTTCCAGAATAATAAAGATAAATGGGTGATCAGCTCTGAAAACTTTTTTCACAGGGACTGCAGTGATTCCTATTCCAATTCCAGTTGCTCCTCCCGCCTCTGTTCCTTCTTCATTTATTTCAACAAAAGCTTGATGGACTGCAATCTGAATGAATAGCTTTTTTGTCCCATCTATTTTTGAAAAATCGGCTTCTCCAGGGATAAAGGCAGATTTTGCTCCCATTTCTTGAATTATTTCATTGAGAGTTAACCTCTTGTTTATTTTGAACTTTGGAAAGAAAACATCCACTTTTTCTTCCCTCAATTTTTTAATCCAGTTTCTCAAATTCTCTTCGGTAAGAAATTTCTCAATTGGTTCTATATCTCCTTTAGGTAAAAGAACAATCATGGAAAATTCTCCTCCCTTGTAATCCATTTCGAGAATCTGAAGATTGTCTGTCTCTGCATAATTGAATCTTGCATTCTGCCCTTTTATTCTCATCATTGGAACTTTTACAGTTCTATCTTTGCTCACTCTAAATTCCTCTTCTTCTGTTTCATTTTTGTCAAACTGAAGAGACCATTCTCCTTTGAAATATATTGCATTGGTAAGGACAAGTCTTGTTAATTGATTTAAAGTTCCAGGACGGAATAATTCCTTTATTTTATTACTGGTCTTTTCTTCGATCCACTTGTTTATTGTTTGCCGTGCTTTTTCAGTTTTGTTCCAAAAGTCAATATTTGAAACTTTCCCATTGTAGAATTTTTCAATTGTAAAAGAATATTCGGAGGAAATTTTAAACCCTTCCTGAACCCATAAACCATTGGCAGTAAAGAGTTCATAATTCTTACTCTTCTTGTTAATTTCATTGAATATTGATTCCCATCCTTTTCTTCTTAAAGTGTCATCTATCTGAAAATGGAGAACAGAAGCAATCTCTTCTGCAGTTTTTCCTGAAGCTCCCTCATAAACCATGGCAAATGCTGTGGAAATGCTGAAGGGAGAGAAGAAGATATTCCCTTTTTCCTTTTTAACTATATTTGAGTAAAGTTCAAGACTGAAATGGTTATTACCCTTTACAATTTCACTGGTTTCAGGAGTTAAATTCATTCTTTCCTTTGGAGAGGAGGAATGATTTAAGATAAGGAAAATAATTAAAAATAAAAATAATATTTTTTCAATATTCATTTTCGTTTCCTTTCATTATTTTAGTTTATCAGAAGTTATTTCCAATTAAAAGGAAAAAATTATTTGAAGATTTCAAAGGAATTTTAATAAAGCTTCGGGAAATTTTCTGAGATTAGAAGCAAAATTTTTAAATAGCTTAAAAATTATTGGTTTTTTAAGATTTCCACATAAACTTTTCTTCTTCTCGGCCCATCAAATTCACAGAAGAATATACCTTCCCATGTGCCAAGGGATAGGGTTCCCTTGCTTATAGGGACAATTCTTGAGTTTCCAATAATTGCGCTCTTTATGTGAGCGGGCGCATTCCCTTCAGTGTGAGAGTAGGGCAGGTTTTCAGGAATTATTTTTTTAAGCATCATTAAAATATCCCTTTTCACATCAGGATCAGCATTTTCATTAATCACAATTCCCGCTGTTGTGTGAGGAGTATATATTATGCATAACCCGTTTTCGATGTTCTCCTCTTTAACTATTTTTGCTACATTATTAGTTATATCTATAAACTCTTCCTTTGAAGAGGAGGAAATCTCTATTATTCTCATTTTTCTAAAAAAGGGGGG
>CAZYPR010000021.1:38140-42912 GCA_964649495.1 uncultured Clostridia bacterium
AAAAAAAAAAAAAAAAAAAAAAAAAAAAAAATATAAAAAGGGGGGGGGGAATTTTTCCCCCCCCCCTATTTTGAATTAATTATTTCCATTTTTACTGCTTGCCCATATCCTCATACTCAGCATCTATAACCTCTTCCTTTGAAGAACCGTCCTTGCCAGAGCCAGAAGTAGCCTGAGAAGAACTTTGTGAGGCTCTCTGAGAAGCAGCCTGCTGATAAAGTATCTGAGCCACCTGATGGGAAATTCTAGTGAGATTGTTAATGGACTGCTGGAGCCTATCCCTGTCGTTTGAGTCCATGGCTGATTTTGCGTCCTTTACAGCTGACTCAGCCTCTGAAACAAGATTTGCTGGTATTTTATCTCTATTTTCTTTTATATTCTTGTCAAGTTCGTAGGCAAGAGCATCAACTTTGTTCCTCATTTCTACAAGCTCTCTCTTTTTCCTGTCCTCTTCCCTGTGTAATTCAGCATCTTTTATCATCCTCTCTATCTCTTCCTTAGTTAATCCGCTTGATGCTGTTATTGTTATTGCTTGAGATTTACCGGTTGCAAGATCTTTAGCAGATACATTCAGAATTCCATTGGCATCAATATCAAATGTAACTTCTATCTGGGGAACACCCCTTGGTGCTGGCGGAATTCCTACAAGATGGAACCTTCCCAGAGTTCTGTTGTCCTTTGCCATTTCCCTCTCTCCCTGGAGAACATGGATCTCTACTTGAGTCTGGTTGTCCTCAGCAGTTGTAAATATTTCAGATTTTCGAGTTGGAATTGTTGTATTTCTCTCAATAATTTTAGTAAATACCCCACCAAGAGTCTCCACTCCCAGGGAAAGAGGAGTGACATCAAGGAGTAATATGTCTTTCATTTCACCTGCAAGAACAGCTCCTTGAATTGCTGCACCAACAGCAACAACTTCATCAGGATTGACTGACTTGTTGGGTTCTTTGCCAAAGAAGTCCCTTACTAACTGCTGAACCCTCGGAATTCTTGTTGAACCGCCAACCAGGACAACTTCGTCAATCTGGTGGGGCTTAAGTTTTGCATCTTCAAGAGCCTGTCTAACCGGACCCATTGTTTTCTGAAGAAGGTCTTCTATCATGGATTCAAGCTTTGCTCTTGTGAGTTTCATAAGAAGATGCTTTGGTCCTGATGCATCTGCAGTTATGAAAGGAAGATTTATTTCTGTTTCAAGGGCTGAGCTGAGTTCAATCTTTGCTTTCTCCGCAGCCTCTTTAAGCCTCTGCATAGCCATTGGATCCTTTGAAAGATCTATTCCATACTCCTTCCTGAACTCCTCTACCATCCAGTCAATTATTCTCTGGTCAATGTTATCCCCACCAAGATGAGTGTCTCCATTTGTTGCTTTCACTTCAATAACACCCTCTCCTACTTCAAGAATAGAAATATCAAAAGTTCCACCACCAAAGTCATAAACTGCAATTATCTGGTCTTTCTTTTTATCAAGCCCATAAGCAAGAGCAGCAGCGGTAGGCTCATTTATAATTCTTCTAACATTTAAACCCGCTATGGTTCCAGCATCCTTTGTCGCTTGTCTTTGTGCGTCATTGAAATAAGCTGGAACAGTAATTACTGCATCTGTTACCTTTTCACCGAGATAATCTTCTGCAGCCTGCTTAAGCTTTGTCAGTATCATTGCTGAAATTTCTGGAGGAGAATAAACCTTTCCCATCACTTCAACTCGTGCATCATCGTGGGGACCTCTGACAACCTTGTATGGAACCATTTTTATCTCTTCATGAACCTCATCGTATCTTCTACCCATAAATCTCTTTATTGAGTATACTGTATTTAAAGGATTTGTGATAGCCTGTCTTTTCGCAACTTGTCCTACGAGCCTCTCACCATCTTTTGTGAATGCAACTACAGATGGAGTTAACCTGCTCCCCTCCTGATTGAGAATTACCTTAACATCCTTCCCCTCCATTATGGCTACAACAGAGTTTGTGGTTCCAAGGTCAATTCCTATTACCTTTCCCATTTTAACCTCCTTAAAAAAGATTCCATATTTAAATATAGGAAAATTTTTAGTATTTGTCAAGCATAAAATTTTAGTATATTATTATAAAAAATTTTAAACAAAATTGGCTTTTAAGAACGGCTCAGATTTACTAAGTCTTTTTTTTACTTAAGAAAGACTTTTTCTTTTGTGTAAATAATCATGAGAATTCCAATCTTCTGATTTAAATTGAATATTGGAGCTAAAACTCGAATATTTTCGTAAATATCTTCATCGACTTTTATAGAACTTATATCCATAAGTTCTCGAGGGATAAATGAAAATACTTCTTTTCCTTCAAGGCTTTTATCAGTGGAAACAAGAACTTTGCCCTCCAAATTCGATAGAAGAATAAGTCTCATATTTGGTTTTTTAACAAGTTCAATAAAGTAGTTATTAATCAATTCGTAGTTTTCTGAAACCATTTCTTTCTGAACAGACCATGAAAGTGGCATAGCCAAAAGATTTAAAAATTCCATGGATTTTGAATCGAGAGTATTCTGAAGTTTCTTTGTAAGTTCAATTTTTTGCTCCTCAATTCTTTTCTCCAGGCTTCTTATTTCAATGCTCTTCCAGATGTAAATAACCACAAAAGCAATAATTAATAAAAGGATCAAATAAAGATAGAACTTTTTCATGCTGCCTCCTACAAATTATTACTTCAATTGTTTCAAAATAATTTTACTTCCACTTCCTCCCCCCTTTCAAGGAGCTCTTTGTTTCCAGGAATTTCAATGTAACCGTCAGCAGAAGCCATTGAAGTTATAGTTCCTGACTCTTTGAAAACAGGGATTACTTCATCCCCTTCAAGTTTAACTGAAAGGAATTGCATTCTCCCAATGGTAACTGAAATCCTTTTTGATAACTTTCCTTTCACAGTTTTAAAAATTTTTGGAGGAAGATTTGCTATTTTTCTCAAAATGGGAATTAAAATCATATATCCATTGGATAGGCATGAAGTTGGATGGCCAGGCATGCCTATAATTAGTTTATCTTCTACAAAAGCACCAAGAGTTGGTTTTCCAGGCTTGATAGCAATTCCATGGAAAAGAATCTCTCCTATATCCGATAGAATATCTATAACAATATCCCTTTCTCCTACAGAACTTCCTCCTATTATTATTACAAGGTCATATTTTAGAGCTTCCTCAAGATTTTTTTTAAGTTCTTTCTCCTCATCAGGGCAAAGGGGGAAAGGAACTGGAATACCTCCGTTCTCTTTGATGAGGGCAGAAAGTGTGAATGAGTTTATATTGTAAACTTTCCCCATTTCGAGTTTTTCCTCAAGCGGAACAATCTCGTTTCCTGTTGGAATAAGAGCAATTTTAGGTTTTCTAAAGACTCTAATTTTTCTCATCCCAAGAGCAGCGAGAACACCAATTTTTGAAGGTGTTAGATATGTTCCTTTTTCAAGTATTTTAGAGCCTTTTTTAATATCTCCGCCCCTTTTTGTAATATTTGCCCCAGGAAAAACAGGTTTATATATTAATACTTTATTATCCATTAACTCAGTATCTTCAAGAATTACAACAGAGTCTGCTCCATCAGGAATCATTGCTCCAGTTGCAACTTTAATGCATTTCCCTTTTTCTAAAACTTCTTTGGCTATTTCTCCTGGAAACACAGAGCCAGAAAGTTCAAGGATAACAGGGTTATGAAGAGTGGCTCCAAAAGTATCCTCAGCTTTGACTGCATATCCGTCCATTGCAGAACGATCAAAATGGGGAACATCCATTGGAGCATAAACCTCTTCTGCAATGACTCTTCCATCTGCATTTTCAATTGTAACAATTTCGAAATCCTCTACACTTTTAACTTTTGATAGTAAGATTTTCATTGCTTCGTCAAAGCTTATCAAACTCTTTAGAGCTTTTATGGTTTCCATTTTTTAACTATCGATTTCTTCTGGAGGATAGCCAATTTCTTTCAATCTTTCAAAAAGTTCATTTTTTTCAAAATCACCTTCTATGGTCGCAGACTTTGTAGAAAGTTCAACTTTAAAGCTCTTTATTCCTTTTATCCCTTTTAAAGTATTTTCAATCCTTTTTACACAACCCTGACAACTTATATTGGGCATTTTTAGTCTTAATAGCACTTTCTCCTCCTTTTTAAGTCAATAGTTTAACATCATATATCAACAAGTTCAATTTCATGTTTTTTGCGAGAGAAACTTTCCCACAAGTTCCTTAAGGATTTTAAATACCAGGGAGGATGTAATTTCATTTATGTCTTTCAATGGATTAAATTCAACAATGTCAGCACCAATTATTAAAGGGGCATCTATTTTTTGGATTATATTCAGTAAATCTCTTGTGGAAAGCCCTCCAGGTTCAGGATGTGAGACTCCAGGAGCGAAAGCGGGATCGATAGAGTCAATATCAATGGAGATGTAAAGAGGGTTTTTGATTTTTAATTTTAAAATAGATTTTGTATTTTCAATTTTAATATGTTTTACTCCTAGTTTTTTAGCTTGAGCATTTTGATGAGGGGTAGAAGCTCTCACACCCAGAAAGATAATCCTTTTTACAAGCCTCTCTTCCATAATTCTTGCAAATGGGCAGGCGTGGGAATAAGGATTGCGGTTGTATTCAGCGTAAAGGTCTGGGTGAGCATCAAAAAGAAGAATTTCAATATTTCTGAAAAATCTTGAAAAAGCTCTTACAATTGGAAATGTGATTGAGTGATCTCCTCCAATAGTTATCCCAACTTTCGCATTTTTTCTCTAAAAAATCGTTAAAAACTGGTTTCTCCT
>CAZYPR010000022.1:0-40371 GCA_964649495.1 uncultured Clostridia bacterium
TTTCTTCCTTATGTTCAGCAAGTATTTGGGTTATCTCTTTAACTGTCTTCATTTTTCTACCTCCACTGGCGGAATTTGGGAAAGGTGGGAGAGGACCTTAAGAATGTTATTTTCCAAAATATTTTGGTAAGAGTATCCCTTTGCAGAAAAAACATTTGTCTCAATGTAATCCCAGTTCATTGGAAGTGCTTGCCTTGCAAATGTTGTGGATATTTTTTCCCATGTTCCATCCCAGTGGCACAGGGTTGAGTTTGTATCCGCTAACCTGCTTGGAACAAGCCCCAAATAACTCACCACCGCCTTCGCATAGTCAAGGGGATTGGGGATAGTGTATTGGAAATTGGGACTTTTGGTCTTCTCATTCACCATTCCCAATTGGCTATTTCCCATTTCCTCAATCATCCCTGCATATGCCTGCCTCACCTTCTCCACAAAAGTAATCAGTGCAAGCTTCTGCCGTGAGTTGAAAAGATCACCATATGTATCTAATCCATAATTCCTAACAGAAAATGCTCTTTCTGCACCTCTTCCTTTTCCCTCAGGTGTAGGTTCATCCGGCACAGGGTCCATTCCCCATTCTTCCATAAGTTTTTTTCTTTTCTCATCAAGGTATTTCTCCGCTTCCCTGAAAACTTCCAAATCCCTTTCAGTTGCCAGCCTGTAAGTCTTTCCCCGCCTTCTGGCGTGGTGCAGCACCACCGCAACCATCCTCTGTTCTGCCTTTCCTTCCTGAAATAGTTTTCTTGTAGTTTTATCATCAACTGTTGAACCGCAAACTAAACATTGAGCTATTGCCCTTGATATAGTGCCTTTTTCAGGTTCAAAATTAGGGATTAGGGACTGGGGATTAGCGGTTAGGGAATTTATGACTTTCCATTGACCTGAATTGCCTTGTTGAACAATAACAAATTCAATACTCTTTTTTTCTTTATTCACCAAAGGCATCAAAGCAATTCTTTTCCCTATCCCCTGATTCCTATTCCCTGACCCCTGCTTCTTAGCAAGCCAGAATTGGCGCATCAAAGGAATCTCAGCATTGCAGGATGGGTTCTGGCAGGGTATTGTCCTTGCCCAGATATAGCCTACTGGAATTGATCCGTCAGGATCAGGCGGATAAAAACGCCCTATCTCCCTTTTTGCTTCTTCCAGCACCCAGGCACCCCATTTTTTAACATCAGCCAATAGGGAATAGCCATTAGGCAATAGGGTCACCTGACCTTGCTCAAGCTGTTTATCAAAGCATTGAGCATTTTGTTTATCTCCTGGCACTTCTGTAACATTGTCTCTAAAGTTTGACTGTTTATATAACTCAAGTTCTTTGATACTATCAGGAGAGTTTCTACTTCTAACAAAGAGCCTCTCGCTATTCTCAGAAACTGAATGTACTCCTTTGTCATGTTCCATCCCCACCCTTCTGCTATGTTCGCTGGAACAGAGACTATTGCTCTGCGAATCTGGCTTGTCAAAGCATAAATCTCTTCCTTTTTCATAGCCTTCTGCCAAACTTCCAAGTCCTGATATGACTCTATTTTCATCTTCTCCTCCTTTCTTATTGGCTATTGCCTTTTGGCTATTGGCTATTGCCTTTTGGCTATTGGCTCTTTTGCCATATTTTTGTGGATATTCAAGCGTGCATTTTAAAATCAAAACTGCAACAGGATTATACTCGCCAGCATAGGTTTCCAAGCCAAGTCTTAAACATTCAAGAGGTATAGAACCACCGCCTGCAAAGGGATCTAAAACCCTGAGAGGTTTTCCGCCGTTTGCTTCTAAAATTTCTTTTCTTGCTTTCTCAATAAGAACTGGATTTAAAGAATTCTCCCATTTTGAAAGTTCTATTATGAATTGTCTTTTCTTGTCCCATTCCAAATCGTTTTCAGGAGCAGGTATCAGAGAAGCATAAGATGTAGCCCTTGAAGATGCTAAAGGCCTTCGAGCCCACCAGATATGCAAAGTTGAGATATGACCATGCCTTATGTTCTTTTCCTTTGCTGATTCCTCGCTTACTTCTTTAACAGGAAAACTTACTTCTATGAATCTTTTCTTCATGCCTTCACCCCTTTATTCTTCCACTCCTCTAAAGGTACTACAAACCTCACAACCTCAACCTTCTCCTGCACATTCAAATTTTCTGTCGGATTATTTATTATGTAAAGGATTGGATTTTTAACTGCATTGGAAACTACATAAAGCCAGTATTGCTCTTTAAATCTTTTTGCTTTAAACCATTCATTAGGTGTTAATGCTATTTGACCTTCATCCTTTCTTGCTTTTACTTCTATATACCTTGTCTCTCCGTTGCCCTTTGACCTAATGTCAAATCCCAAGTTTTCTTTTGAAACATCCTCTGGCTCTCTCCCCTGAGTTCTTTCATATCTTATCGCAATCTCCATACCTATTTTCTCTACTTCCTCATCACTTATCATCTCCTTTGAGGTTGTGGGTTTAACAAGGATTGCACCCAAAAATTTCGGCATAGAGATTGTTAGACTCATCTCCTGCTCTATTTCCTCTTGCAGTGTCTTTAGAGTTTCTTCGTATTGCCTTTTTCTTTCCTCTTTATTTCTGATAGCAAATCTCCTCCCTTTTTGCAAAGTCTAAGGATGTAATGACTTGAGTTTCCCTTTGCCACGGATTCTCCCCATAATGGGCGTCTAACAAACTTCTATCAATCACTGTAAAAGATTCTTGAAATTTTTCCTTCAGTTCTCTTCTCCACTGGTCTTTAAGATGACCGGGAACAACTATTAAAATACGATTTACAATACCCCTTAATTTTAATTCTTTAACAATCAGCCCAGCCATAATAGTTTTACCAGCACCAGGGTCATCTGCAATGAGAAATCTTATAAGGGGAAGTTTCAGAATATAACCATACACTGCTTCTATCTGGAATGGCAAAGGGTCTATCTTTGAAGTGTTCATGGCTAAGAGCGGGTCAAAAAGGGATGCAAACCGGAAACGTCTTGCCTCAATGGATAAGAATGCTTCAGAACCTTTGGTGGTAAAATCTAAGACAAACTCCCTTGTTTTTAGTTTCTCAATCTCCTCTTTGGGTATTAACCGGTCTATATGTTCATTAGAGTAAATAGTTGCACCTATGATATGAACCCAACCAGCAAATTCCTCAACCTTTTTTATTTCCACAGGTTCTTGCCAAAATGCACCTTCAATTATCATTCCTTCCTTAATCATATGTAATCCTCCAAGCCACCATTTCGCCTAACTCGTTCATAAGCGAAGTGTTTCGCTTTTTGTCCATTTTTGGAAGGATAGAGGAATTACTTCGTTTATTCCAACTCTGGCTGAAAAGCCAAAAACCTCCATTTTTAATAAACCCTTTTTCCTTTCTGGCCTGAATCATTTTGTTTATCACTGTTTAATATATTATTATTTTTTAAAAACTCAAGCAAGACTTTCTTTCGGGACATGGCAGTCAGGGTAAGAATAAGCCATGGAGTAGGAGAAAAACAGGTTATGGAAGGGATAGAATTGTAAGAATTCTCAAAGAAAGAGGGATTGAGATTAATTAAAGCACTTCTTTGATTAAGATTTTGAGTATTTCTTTATAAATTCTTCTGTAAGAGCCTTCGCCTCATTGTCGGTCATCTGGACTGGAGGCGTTTTCATCAAAAATGCTGAAGGAGCTTCAAGAACACCTCCAATTCCATTGTCAATTGCAAGCTTAACAATCCTTATTGCATCAATAACAACCCCCGCTGAGTTGGGGGAATCCTCAACAGATAATCTGCACTCAAGGCTCATGGGAACATCCCCAAAGTGTCTTCCCTCTATCCTCAAATAGCAAACTTTATTGTCTTTTAACCATTCCACATAGTCACTGGGTCCCACATGAATATTCTCATCCTTCATCATGACCCCTCTATTGTGGAGCTGGGAGAGAACAGCCATTGTTTTTGACTTTTTCTTAGAGTCGAGCCTCTCCCTCTCAAGCATGTTCAGAAAATCTGTATTTCCACCTATGTTAAGCTGATATGTTCTGTCAATTATCATCCCACGGTCAAGAAAAAGGTTAACAATTGTTCTGTGGAGAATTGTGGCACCAACCTGAGATTTAACATCATCGCCAATGATTGGTAAATTAGCTTCCTTAAACTTTTTTTGCCATTCAGGGTCTGAAGCTATAAAAACAGGGATTGCATTCACAACTCCACACCCTGCCTCAAGAGCCTGCTGAATATACCATCTTGTGGCAGACTCAGAGCCAACAGGCAGGAAATTTACCACTACTTCTGCACCTGATTCCATCAAAATCTTTTTTACATCAGCAGGTTTCTCATTAGATTCCTTTATGTAACCTCTGAGGTATTTTCCGAGACCGTCCATGGATGGACCTCTCATAACATTAACGCCCAATTTAGGGACTTCAGAGAATTTATAAGTGTTGTTGGGATAGGAAAAAATTGCTTCTGAAAGGTCTTTCCCAACTTTTGTTTCATTTATATCGAAAGCTGCAACAAATTCAATGTCCCTTATATGATAACCTCCGAGGTTTACATGCATTAGTCCAGGGACAAATTCCTTTTCCTGAGCGTTTTTATAATAAAAAATTCCTTGAACTAATGAGGAAGCACAATTACCAACTCCTATAATTGCTGTTTTTACTCTTCCCATTTAATCCTCCTTCAAATATATCCTTGCCATCACTAATCTTTGTATGGCAGTTATATGTGAAACTAAAGCAATAATATACATAAAAACTTTGAGAATTTCAACACCAAGTATACTACCCGCACTAATAAAAACAAATCTTTCCGCTCTCTGGAAAAAACCGCTTTTTATAAAGATTCCCGCCCCTTCCGCCCTCGCTTTGACATAACTGACGAGCATGGAACCAACAAGGGCAAAAAATGCTACCAAAGATGTTATTTCATCTCCATTTTTGAAAAATAAAAGAGAGATTCCAGTGTAAATGAAAATTTCTGAGTATCTGTCAAGAGAGGAGTCAAGAACTCCTCCAAATTTTGTTTCTTTTCCGGAAAGTTTTGCCACCTGTCCATCTATTATGTCCATTAATCCTGTAAGAATTACAGTAAGCCCTGCAAAAAAAGTCTTTCCAAAATAAAATAGAATACCCGCTATAAGAGATACCGCAGTCCCTAAAAATGTTATAAAATTGGGGCTTACCCTTTTTTCAGAAAGGATTTTTGAAATAGGAAGAAAAAGGTTCAGAAATTTTTCCTTGACACTTTTAGGAGTTATAGAATCTGTTATTCCCAATCTAACTCCTCAAATTTCAAAGAATCTCAGGGAGTCTCATTGAAACTTAGAGAATTATCGAAACTTTCTTCCAGCTGTTTTAAAAATTTTATGTAAAGTTGATTTTTCTTATCCCTCAACCATTTCCTGATGGTAAAATTTCCATAAATTCTATAGATTGTTTCTGTTAAGAGGGTTTTTGAGGGTTTTGTTGTTAAAAATGCTCTTATTAGAGAAAATATAGAATAAAACCTTTTCATACCTTTAATTACCTCTTTCTGGAGCTCGTAGGCGCTTAATTTTAATGGCTTGTAGACAACAAAATGACCATCAAACTTGCTCCATTGTTCTGATATAAGTCTTCCGGTTGATTTTATCTTTTCATAAAGTTTTGAGCCTGGTATTGGAGTTAGAACGAGAAATTGTATGGTTGATATCTTTGCTTTTATTGCAAAATTAACAGTTTTTCTAAGGATTGATTTGTCATCATTGTCAAATCCAAAAACAAACATTCCGTGAACCTTTATCCCATTCTTTCTGAATCTTTTTACTGCCTCTTTGTAAATAGAAACCATCTGATTTTTGTGAACCTCAGCGAGGGATGCGGGATTTATTGATTCAAAACCAATGTAGACAGTGTGACAACCCGATTTTCCCATAAGTTTTAAAAGCTCATCATCAAGGGCACTCTCTACCCGAACCTGTGCAGACCATTTTATTTTCAATCTTTCTTCTATTATTCTCCTGAGAAGCTCCTTTGTCCTCTCAGGATTCGCAGCAAAATTATCATCTATGAAGAAAACATATTTTTTCTTGGGATAATACCTTTTCAACTCCGCGATTACACTATCTATGCTCCTTACCCTGTATTTTCTGCCAAAGAGAGTGGTTACTGAACAGAATTCGCATGAGAATGGACAACCCCTTGAAGTGGAAATAGGTAAAACACTAACTCTTTCAAAATCTTTAACAACTGAAAAATCAGGATCTGGTATTTTGTCAATATCCTTGATGTGAGGTCTGAAAGGGTTATGGAAAATCATTCCTTTGCTATCTTTATAGGATACTCCCTTTATCCCATTCAATGGTCTATCTTCCCTTAGAGCATCTATTAACTCTGAAATTGTCTCCTCTCCTTCTCCTCTAACTACAACATCACAGTATTTCAGACACTCCTCAGGTTCAAAAGTTGGATGAGGACCTCCCATTATAATAAACTTTCCCATCCTTTTAATCTTTTCAGCAATTGAGAATGCTCCAAGAATAGTAGATGTGGTCGATGAGATTCCAACAATATCAGAGTTTTCAACTTCTTTCCAGTCAATCTCTCCAATGTCTTCAACATATACCCTTGACTCAATTCCCTTTTCCTTTAATACCGATGCAATAATTGGGAGTCCAAGCCTGAGGATCTTAAATTTTGAATAAACATTAATTCCCGCAGGTCTGGGCTCAATAAGCACTACTTTATTTATTTTCATAATGTCTTTAGTGTATACCCTAAGAAGAGAAATGTCAATTACCAGGGAATAGGGTTTCAGGTAAAAGATAAGAGCTCGAACATGACTGCTTAAAGCAGACCGCACTTTTTTTTAGAAGGAGTATTTAAGCTCAAGAAAGCATCTTGAGGATTCTTTTAGATTTCCAAATGTTGTCCCTTTGCTCCCTTCAAAAATAACAGCTCCACCTATAATTTTCAGTGCATCCTGAATTTCATAGCTTCCCAAAAGGAGTCCGAGCCAATCTTTACTTCTTAAATTCCTTACATTTACCAATTGGAAAGATACATAGTCAGAAGGATTCCATCGGGCTATAATTACTCCATAATCTGTTATCTTTTCAGAAATCTTTGGAGGGAATCCAGTTTTTAACCACTCAAGCATCTCCTCTTCTTCATTCAATCTCAGAAGCTCCTCCCTTAGATACTGAATCTGCAAATTAAGTTTTTCAGTTGGAAGCCAATCAAAACCAATAAGAAATTTTATATGAGGATTCTTAACAAATATGTTCTTTCCATCCTTATCTTCTGTTTGATTGTAGGAGAACTCTCCTTTCAAACCATAACTCCCCCAAATCTTCTCCATATCAAAACCAAACATTTTCAATCTTAGATATTTTGGAGTAGCTTTTGCAATTTTCTGTAAAGGGTCAAAGGAAAAATATACTGAAGGGAATTTGTCGAATCCATTCCATGCGCTTAATGAAAGATCCCATCCCTTTAAATTAAAGGAAATTTTACCTCCAAATTCAGAGTTGGAAATTTTCTTCTCGGGTAATATCTCTTTTTCAAAATAGATGAATGGAGTGGATTGAAAAGTTACTTTATTAGGGGTGAAAATTGGATTAAATATGCCTTGAATTCTTATTCCTTTGAACTCTGCTATACCCTGAATCATTGTAAGAGGGACCCTATAATCCTCAGTTTCTGATGATATGTTTTCGAAATCCCATGGAATTATAACATCTGTAGGTGAATTCCATTCATTTTTCCCCCAAAAAATAAACTGCCTTCCAATTCTCAGTTTGAAAGGACGAAGATTGAGGTCAATATAGAATTCCACAGGATTTAATGAAAAATCTTCTTTCCTTCCTTTGTAGGTATCGATATTAACGGTAGAGAGGAAAGATGCGATTCCCAATGATGAGGAGAACTTGAGCTGAAGCCTTGAACCGTTTTTTTCAAAGAAGTATTTGTTCACTCCTGAAATATTCATGTAGCTCAAAAATTTGACATAACCAGAAATATCAGGTTGAGCGAATATTTTTAAATTGAAAATTAAGCTAATGAGAAAGGATATTTTCAATTTTTTCATGGCAAAACCTATTCAATTACAATTCTGTCCATTGATGTCTCTGAGAATAAAGAATCTTTAAGACCTGTATTCACTTTTATATTCTTGAACTCCATTCTGCTTGTTCTGTTTGATGTTATATCCTTCATTGTCATCACTGTAGCAAATAGAACATTCTCAATCTCTTCTATTTTTTCCACATCAAGGATTTTGAATTTTTTCCAATCCCTTGAGTAATAGTCAGATTTTACAATCATGTAATTGTCTTTTCGCACCCATCTGACAATTTTTGAATAACCTGTATCTTTTTCAATTTGTGGATTTGAAGGTAAGCACTCTATTACATAGCAATCTACCCCATTGACTTTTTCCTCTCCAAGAAGCGTGTATTTGAAATCCTCTAACTTTGGCTTACCAATGTCATAATAGGAAAAATCCGAAGCCATAAATGAACCACCCTTTCCTGAAGCAAGTATTCTTTTGATTCTTCTTAGAGCGGGAATGTAAAGGTATCTGTCATCGTCCCTTTCTTTATGCTCAATTATGAGAAATGAAGTCCCTTTTACATCGGCAGGTTTTACAAAAAACATTAGCATCTTTGTTTCATTAGCGCTGTATTTTTTCATGAAGGATTTTATTTCCCTTTCCCTTTTTCCTCCTCTTGGGTCGGTAATTGTAAGATGGAGGTCAGAGGTCATGTCGTTCCATGTTTCTTTGTTAATAACTTTTTCCATTATTTCTCTTCCTGTCTGGGAATAGCTTTTAACGAAACAAAAAATTATAAAAGGCAGAAATAAAGATAGTAATTTTTTCATCGTGCCCTCCTTATAGGAATTTGAAATTTTTGACCTCTCATTTTTGCATTACTTATTCTTAGAAAGCGTTATTTCAAATTGTAAAAATATTAATGGCAAAATAACCATTGCTCCCAAGCATGCTGTGAGCATTGCCTGTGCCATCAAGTATCCCATATGGGAAATCTGTCTCAGGGATGAAAAATAGAGAGTGAAAAATCCGAGGGAGACAACTATTGCATTAAGGAATATTGCAACACCTCTTTCAGAGAATACGAGGGGGATTCCTTCTTCCATTTTTACCCCGGTGCTGGCTTTCTCCTTTAATGCATAGATAAATTGTATCGCATAATCAACTCCAACACCTATGGAAATCGAGGAGACAACCATTGTTTCAAGGGATACTTTAATCTTTAAAAGCCCCATCATTCCAAAATTGATAATTACAGAAAAGAAAAGGGGAATAATACTATAGAATCCGAGATAGAGAGAACCGAACATTATCGAAGTTATTATTAACACAATGGTCATAGATATTGCTATGCTCAGAGCCTGTCCTCTCACAACCCTGTCATTTATTGCTATAAAGAGTTTTGCCATACCAGTGGTCTGGATTTCAACAGGAAGGTCTTTAAACCTTTTACCCGCATATTCTTTAATTTTCTTTTCAACTTCCTTGAGAACACTTCTTCTATCTGTTTTAAGAAAAATTGATATTCTTGACATTTTGTACTCAGTATCAACCATTGAAGCTAAATCCTCAGGGGATGCTGACATTTCATAAAGCTGAATAAGCTGGGAAGCAAGCTCCTGTCCGTTTATTTTATTTACTTTTTCAATCCCATTTTCATAATAAACTTCCGTTTCCTCCTCCCTCGGAATCCTATAAAATTCTTTTCTGTCACTGTGCATAACCTGATTCATCTTTTTCACTATTTCTGAAAATCCCCTTGCTCCTCCAACATAAGGTAGGCTTTTTGAATAAGATATAAGTTCTTCCATCTCAGAAAGAACTTTTATATTCTTTATGACACCCTCCTCCTTCCCTTCAATCACAATTTCTAAGATTGTTGAGCCAGAGAATTGAGTGTTTATAATTCTATCTGATTCCCTTAGAGGATGATTTTTCGGAAGATTCGCAACAGTTGTTGTTTCAAAATCGAGCTTTGAAATTCCAAAAAACATAGAAATTATAATTATTGCAAAAATAATCAGAATCGGTATTCTGTTGGAAACGATTTTTTTTCCCACAAAAGCCATCGCTCTTCCAGCCCATTCTCCCTGAGATTTTGCATTTTTAGGAGCTTTCAAAAGAAGGAGAATAGATGGGATGAAAAGTATGCTGACAATTAGACCCGCAAATATTCCAAGAGCAGTAAAAATTCCAAGTTCATTTAAACTTTCTACTCCCGAACCATTAAGACCGAGGAATCCCGCCATATCTGTTAGAGAGGACATTAAAATTGGAGTTGAAAGTGATAAAAGGACAAAGCGGACAAGCTCTCTTCTTTCTGGGATTATCTTTGAATTCTGATAATAACTTGTAAGGAAGTATATGCTGTAAGCAACCGCAATTGTCATAACAATTATAGGCATGATTTCAAGACTATGGGAGAAAGGGATTCCGAGAAGGGGGAGGGTTCCAACTGGAACTGTTACTGAAAATATTACAACGAAAAGGGGGATTAGAACTCCTCTAAGACTTCTGAAATAAAGAAAGAAAATGGCAAAAATCAGAATAATTCCAATGGAAAAGAGTTTTCCCATGTCGGGACCAATCATTTTTCCAATAAAATATGTGGTTATGGGTTTTCCAGCAAATAGTAATTCTTCTATTACACTGTTTTTGCTCTTAAATTCCTCCGCAGTTTTAACCACTTCTTGGGTAACTTTCTTTGAGTCAGCAGTTTTTGAGATTGTTAGCATTATCAAAAATATTTTTTTGTCCTTGCTCAGGAGAAGCTCTGACATCATTTCATCAGACAGAAATTTCTTCTTGAATTCTTCAAGCTCATCTTTTGTTGATATAGGACCTGAAAGGAAGGGAGAAATTTCGAATCCCTCTTCTGTTCCTTTTATATTATTGGCATTGGTTGGACTTAAAACCTTCCAAACTCCCTTTATCTCCTCAAGTTCCTTTGTTAAATTGTAAATTGAATTTATTGATTCTATTGAAAAGGGCTCTTTTGTTTTAAGAGCTATAAATATTGCTTCCTTTCCAGGGAAAATATCTGTAATTTTGTCAAAATACCTTCTTTCAGGAATTCTTTTTGGAAGAGCCCTCATTATGTCAGGATCAATAGTTATGTTCTTTGTCCAGTAGGCAAAGAAAAAGAAAATTGAAAGGACAATTACTATGATTTTGATGGGGTTTCTAATGATAAAATCAGTGAGTTTTTTCATTCATTCCTCCAAGAATTTCTTGAATATTTTAAGGAGAAGGTTTAAAGAGTTTCTCGCTTCCTTCTCTTTCCCTTCAAGAAGTTTTAGTCCAATTCCAATCTGAATTAAGTTGATGAGGTTTAGCAAACTTTTTTCACTAAAGGACAATTTTTCTTCTTTAATCTTTAAAGAAATAATCCTTTTTATAAATTGAAGATGCTTCCTATAACTCTTTGTATATCTTTCAAGAATCTCTCTGTTTTCAATTTTGACTAAGCCCGCAATACAGGGAAAAAAGAGTCTCAGGAAGGCAGAGTTTTTAGAAAAGTAATCAAGATAAAAGGTCATAACCTCTTTGACAATTCTGTATAAAGGCTTTTTCTTGGAAACTCTTTTTTTTATCTCTTTGTATACTCTGTCCGCCTCTTTCTTTATTATGGCAAAGAAAATTTCTTCCTTGCTTCTAAAATAGTAATAAATTGTTCCCTTTCCAAGATCTGCAGAATCAGCAATTTCATCCATAGAGGAATTATTGAATCCATTCCTAAGAAATATCAATTCTGCCGCATTCAGTATCTCTTTTATCCTTTCCTTCTTTCTATTCATTTTCGACCACTCAGTCGAAATTTTATTAAATTTTGACAGGCATGTCAAGTTTTTGATAAATTGACTTTTTTCATTCTGCATGATAAAAGATTTGTTTAGGAGGTTGTAGTGAAAAAGTTATTGATTCTATTGATTTTTGTATTTTTTTTGCTATCCACTTTTTCTCCATCCCTTTTTGCAAAAAAGGACAAGTATGAAAAGTGGTTGAAGGATGAGGTATTTCTGATAATTACCCGAGACGAGGAAAAAGCATTCAAGGAGTTAAAAACAGACAAAGAAAAGGACGAATTTATTGCTATTTTCTGGGCAAAAAGAGATCCAACCCCTCTTACTGAAGAGAATGAATTCAAAGACCTATACTACAAAAGACTTGAATACGCCAATAAAACTTTTACTCACGGAAGCAGAACAGGAGCCAAATCAGATATGGGAAGAATTTTTGTTCTCCTCGGACAGCCTGCTCAGAGGTATACTGATACATCAGTGAGGACAGTTTTGAGTGAAGGTGCAACCAGTTCCCATCCCGAGGTCTGGATTTATCCTCCCATCCCTGAGCTTGGAATTCTTGAATCCATTAAAATATACTTTGTGGATCGTGGGTATGGCTACGAGATCGATGCATCTTTGACTCCTTCAAAAGTTACCCAGCTTTTAATGGGGGTTCCTCAAAAATTTATAGTAAACCCAAATCTTAAGGAGGTTCCCAAGTATCAGAAAAAATTTATAATCCCTTCGAATTCCTTTGAAGGTAAAAAGATAGAGGAAGCTATCTCCAAAGCTCAGGAACATGAAGATATACCAATGGAGTGGAGGATATATTTTGACAAGGCAATGAATGGCTCAACTTACATGACAGTTTTAGTTAAATATAGCGCAAAAGATAATCCTCTGAAAAAAGTAGTTGTTTTTGGTAGGGTAAGAGCTGAGGATGGAACCTTTGAGGATTTCATGAAACAGACGGATCCAATTTTAGAAGGAGACAATGGTCTTGTTTACTCAGGGGTGCCCGCTATGCCCAAAAGGTATAAGTTATATCTTGGTCTGAAGGACAAAGATTCAGAGAGGTATACATTGAAAATTGTAGATATAGAAATACCCAATTTCTGGACTGATGAGCTTATAGTAAGTTCTCCAATTCTAACAGGTAATGTTGAAAATATTGGAATGGTATCCAGAGAGGATGTAAGCACATTTATTTTCGGACAATTCAGAGCAAATCCGAGATGGGATATGACCTTCAAGAAAACAGAGACCCTTAACTTCCTCTACAAAATATATAATATCAAAACCGAAAACAAAAAATGCTCAATTTTGACTGAGGTTACAATAAAATCTAATAAAAAGACATATCAACTTCCACCGGATGCGATGGAGATGGAGGTTCCTGAAGGTTCAACTCAAGCTCTTGTTGGTGGATACCCAATCCCTTTAAATCTCATTGATCCTGGGAAATATGAGCTTACAGTAAAAATAACAGATAAGATTGCCAATTTGTCGAAAGAGGTTAAAGCCCAATTTGAAGTTGTGGAGTAGATAGAGATTTAAACCCTTTGCTCTTTTGAAATTTTTTAAGGTTAAAAAAGATGGAAGAAATAAAGAGAATAGATTTACACATCCATTCCAACAAAAGTTCTGATGGCGACCTTAGTATTGAAGAAATAATTGAACTTTCTTCTGGAAAATTTAGGGCTATTTCCATTGCTGACCATGACACTCTTGACGCTTATCCTGAGGCAATTGAAAAGGGTAAAGAAAAAAATGTTGAAGTTATACAGAGTGTTGAGATTACAACCAACTTTAACGGAAGAGAACTCCACATTCTCTCCCCATTTGTGGAAAAACAAGGTGAAATTATTGAATTACTTAACAGATTAAAGGAAGGAAGGATGTTCCTTGCTGAAGAAAGAATAAAGAAGCTTCAGAAGATTGGATTTTCAATAAATTTGGAAGATGTTGTTTCAAAATCTCCAGATACTATTCCAATAGGAACAGCTATAGCAAGATTCTTATTTATTACCCAGCCTGACCATCCATTGCTTAAAAAATACCTTGAGGAACCTGCAAAGGCTCCCTACAGGTTTTACAAAGACTACTTTGAGCAGGGTGGACCCGCTTATGTTCCTTTTAACTATGTATCCACTGAAGAGGCGATTAAAGCGGTGAAGGATTCAGGTGGAGTTCCTGTTTTAGCTCATCCCGGCGCTTCATTCTGTAAAGTTGAAAGAGATGACCTTCTATATTTGAAAAGAAAAGGGCTTGAAGGTGTTGAGGTATGGACATCTTATCATACTCCTGAGAAAAAATTTTTCTATTATGAAATCGCAAAGGAGCTCTCTCTTGTTCCTACCCCTGGTTCAGATTTTCATGGAAGTATTAAGCCTTATGTTACTTTTGCATCTATTGAAGATGGAGATTATTCTATAATTGAAATGCTAATGGAAAGGAGAAGGTAAAATGGCTGAAAGTTTTCCATGGTTTGATCTAATTTTTTTAGTAATAATTCTTTACACTCTTGTAATGGGATTTCTAAAAGGATTTTTCAAAGAGTTTATCTCAATAACTTTTTTCGTTCTGGGTGTTATTACAGCTTTTGCCAACTGGAAACATCTTTCAAGTTTAATACTTCCTATATTAAAAATTAGTATTGTCTGTGATTTTCTATCTTTTCTCTTTATTCTGCTTGCATTCATGGTGATCGGCTCGATTATTGCTTTCCTTATAAAAAAGTTGTTTATAAGAGGTCCTATTAAATTCCTCGATAGAATAGCGGGGCTAATTTTTGGTGGAATTAAAGGAATTTTTATAGTTTTAATAATTATAATTTTAACGGTTGCATTCCTTCCTGGTTTGAAAATGATTGAAAGATCAACAATTGCTTTCTATTCCCTTGACATTACCGACTCTCTGGCTAAAGTTTTCCCTTCTGATATCTATAAGAAATACATGGAAAATCTTAAAGAATTGGAAGTGGGAGGGGGTAATGGTAAAAGAATTTAAGGACTTATCCATAAGAGAAAAAATGGAAATAATAGCAAAGGAAATGATAGAATCAAATATTTATCTCAGAGAGGCTTTATCTGAATTTGAAAAAGTTTTCATAGAGATTGCCCTCAAAATTCAGAAAGGGAATAAATTCAAAGCATCAAAAATGCTCGGAATCCACAGAAACACCCTCGCAGGGAAAATGAACTCCCTGAAGATAAAGACCAAGTAAAAAGTTAAAAGAGAATATTGGGTTGGAAAAATCTTATATGAGAACCGCTTTCATGGGTTGTAATGTTCTTGTAAAGGGGTTGAAGACAAGCCCTAAGATTTCAAGAGTAACTACTCCGAGAAGAGGTTCGTCCGATTCTTCTCCGAGAATAACTGGTGTATGAGCTTCTCCCTGAGGGAGTATAATGTAGCACTCCGAGATATCCCTTTTAAGAATAGTTCCGTCAGCAAGCCTGAATTCCATGGTTCTCTTCGGTTTTAATCCAATTTCCTTCCAGACATTCAAAGGAAGTAATGAATATGTAGCCCCACTGTCAATTAAAAAATCTACAACTTTCCTTCCAAGAGGTCCTTCCACTTCTCCTGAAATATAGGTTATCCCCATTCCTGAAATTTTTTAAATATTAAAGTCTTCAAGGATAAAATCAAGGGGATTCAAAGATTGATTGTATCGACGAACCTCGTAGTGAAGATGGGGTCCTGTGCTTTTTCCTGTTGTTCCGACATAACCTATAACATCCCATCTTTTTACTTTTTGCCCTTCCTTGACAGCTATCTTAGCAAGATGGGCATAGAGAGTGGAGAATCCAAATCCATGCTCTATTATTACAACATTCCCATAACCTTTTCTGTATTCAGCAGTGATTACTATTCCATTGGCTGTAGCAAATACTTTATTCCCAAGCTGAGTTGAAATATCGAGACCGGGATGGAAATCTATCTTTCCTGTAAATGGATCTCTTCTATTTCCGAAAAATCCACTCAGATAACCCCTTGTTGGCCATATGGAGGGTAATGCAGAAAGGCGGAGACTCTGATCCTCAAAAAATTTATCAAGGATTTTTAGATTCTGCTCAACCTCGCTGGCAGTTTTTCTAAGAATCTCAGGATTTTCGATGGTTGGCTTTTGAATGGAGCTGGATAAAATTGTTCCAACATCATTTCTACTTACACCTCCAGAACCCACTTCTTTTAGAGCGTAAGGTGACTGAAGTCCTGCAAAAACATTTAGTTTTTCCACATAACTTTTAAAACTGTTAATTTTCTCCTGTAATTCCTTTGTTAGATCCTCATACATTTTTATTTTTTCTTTCTGTTTTGTGTTTTCTGCCTTCAGCTTTTTCACTTCTATTTTTGCGTAACTTGTTCTCAGCCAATCAAGAAAAATGAGGGAAAAGGAAATAAAAATAATTGAAAATGAAATAATGAAAAATCTGATGGTTCTGTTACTTAAAACAATTTTTTTAGCTCTTCCTTTTGAAGAAGGAATAATCATAAATGTATAATATCTTTTCATTATCTCAACTCCATCTCATTTTCTCTTTATGGGTATCATAAAAAGAAACCTTTGTCAAGTCCAAAGCGGAACCCTTAAAAAATTTATTAAAAGATTAATTTTTGCTCAGCTGAAGCCAAGTTTTTTCTTAGCCTCCTCTGACATCATTGACGGATGCCATGGTGGGTCCCAAACAATCTGTATGTTTACATTTTTAACACCTGGTAACTGTTGAATAGCATCCTTAGCTATAGAAACAAGGGTGTTTTGAAGGGGGCATCCTGGGGCAGTTAGAGTCATTTTTACATTCACTGAGTCTCCATTTATTTCAACGCTGTAAATAAGCCCCATTTCAACAATATTTAGCCCTATTTCTGGGTCAACAACCTCAGAAAGTTTTTGCATAACTAATTCTTTTGTTATCACTTAAACCTCCATCTTCAATTTTCTCTGATATTTTTGAAAAAATCAAACTTTCATTAAAAAAGGTTAATTTACATAGTATAATTTAAAATGGAATTAAATGGAGGTTCTGATGAGAATTAAAGAAATTGGTGAACTTGGTTTTATAGAATGGATCAGAAATAATTTCCAGGCCCCTCCGGAAGAAGTTATTGTTGGGATTGGCGATGACACAGCTGTAATAAAAGAAGATAAAGGATATCTTTTGATCACGAAAGACCTCCTCATAGAGGATGTCCATTTCAAAATTTCCTTTGATCCATTTCTCCTTGGAAGAAAATCAATGGCAGTAAATATATCGGACATCTCCTCCATGGGTGGCGAGCCTCTTTATTCTTTTCTCGGCATAGGTTTCCCAAAAGAGCTTCCATGGGACTGGATTGAAAAATTTATGCAAGGAATAAAGGAGATTAGCAAAGAGTATGGAATATTTTTGATTGGTGGTGACACCTGTGCTTCCTCAAAACTCTTTATTTCTATCACCCTTGTCGGAAGAACTGACAAAGCAATCCTTAGGAGTTCTGCCAGAGAGGGGGAATTTATTTATGTAACTGGAAATTTAGGAGATTCAGGGGCGGGACTTCACATACTTTTAAATAAATTAGAAAGAGATGAGCCCCACTATAAATATCTTGTGGAGAGGCATCTCAACCCCACTCCAAGAGTAAAGGCGGGAAGATATTTAAGAGGAATTGTCAGTGCAATGATTGACATAAGTGACGGGCTCTCCATAGACCTTCACAATCTTTGCAGGGAATCGAAAGTTGGTGCATTAATTTATGAGAATAAAATTCCTTTGTCTGATGAGTTAAAAAAATTCTGTAAAGATATTGGAGAAGAACCTCTTAAATTTGCTCTTAGGGGTGGTGAAGACTATGAGCTTCTTTTTACAAGCTCAAAACCTATGGAAGATTTGATAATTGAATCGCTCCCCATCAGTCAAATTGGAAAGATTGAAAAGAGAGAAAAGGGTATAAGAATTTTGAGAAATGGAAAGGAAGAGCCCTTCCCTCGTTCTGGCTGGGAGCATTTTTGACATTTACGAAGGTTTTAGAACTGTAAGCGGTTTGTTGAAAACTTTTTAGACTTTCCCTGCGCTAAAAACAGCAAGAACAAGCTCCTTCTCGGGATTTAAATTCATTATTTTATTCATAGCAGAATCTGAAAAAGCTCCTATAATACATCCACCCATTCCCAATGCTGTGAGGGAAAGATAAATATTCTGAATTATACAACCAAGATCTATTAGAATGTATCTTATTCCGCGCTCCCTGTATTTCCCCATTGTTCTTGAGGGAATTGCTGTTAGGATGAGAGCAAATGCAGAGTCTAAAATGAAATCTTGTCCGAGACAGGCATATGTAATTTCTTTTGAAAAATCTCCCTCAAAGATTCCTTTCAAAATCATTTCCCTCGGATTAAAGTGGTATATCCCTTCCTTTAAACCATCCACCTTGAAAGAAGCCACATAGATCTCTATTGGGTAAAGAGCTCCAGCAGATGGTGCTGTTTTTAAATAATATCCCCACTCCTTCGCAGTGACCCCATATGAGCCCCAGAGAATTTGAGAGAGCTCCCTTAGAGAAACTGGCTGATTTTTGTAATCCCTTATAGATCTCCTTCTCCTCAAGCATTCCCAGATGGGAAGACCACCCTTCACTTCTGGTTCTGGGAGCTTTACTATTTCATTCAAGCTTTTCTTTTCCGTTATTCTATCTTCAAACCCTATTATGAATGTTTTTAAAAGAAAGTCCATTCCTAAGCCCAATTTAAACCTCCTTTCTCTCTTCAATCCATTTTTTGAAGGTCAAAGAATCTTCATAGGAGTTTATATTGTTAAAAATAATGTAATTTCTCTGCCTCTGAACTGAAGTGAGCAGAAATTCAAAATCTTTTTCACTGAATCTGTATCTTGCACCTCCTATACCATGAAGTCTGTAATAATTCATCTCTCCCGCTACAGATCTCCTTTGAAAGGGATCAACAACATGAATCAGTGAAAGTTCTTCGCATAAAGTTTTGACAATTTCATCAGTCCAGCCATCCCCCCTTGGTTCCCATCCTATTGTAAAATCATTTCTTTCAATCTTTTCAAAAAATTTTCTCATATTTGCAATATTTTCTTCAGTGGGTGTAAAAGAGGCGGGACACTGAAAAATAATAATTTTTGAATTAAGAGCAAAGGCACAATCTTTTGTTACTTTCCATGCATCCATGACGGGTTTTGTTGGAAGGAAAGAGCCGAACTCACCATTTATTCTACCCTTCATTTTTCTATATGTAGGAGAGCTTGGTTTATGGGTTATTACCTGCCATGCTTTAATGGTAAATTCAAAATCAGAAGGAGCGGTTCTTCTCCAGTTTTCAAGGGTCTTGATTGGTGGAGGGTCATAAAAAGTTTTCTGAATTTCAACAAGGGAAAAATCTCTATAGTAAATACTTTGAGATTTTGGGAAACCTGCACATCCAATAAAAATTTCTTTCATTTTTTTCCTCCGCATATTAATATTTCTATTCTACTCATCAATCCATCCCCCCCCTATAACCCTTTCTCCATCATAAATTACTGCTGCCTGTCCTGGAGTTATTGCTCTTACCTCTTTCAAGAATTCGACTTCAAATGAATTCTCTGATAGAATTTTCACCTTTCCTCTCTCTCCTTTGTTCCTGTATCTTATCTTGATCTCAAAAATTTTACCATCTATCCTTTCAGGAGATAGAAGAAAATTTGCCTTTGATGCTTTTAACTTATTCTTCATTAAATCTCTGTTCGTTCCAATTATAATAGAGTTCTCTTTTGCATCAATTCCTACAACATAAAGGGGTTCCTTCCATGATATACCGAATCCCCTTCTCTGTCCGATTGTATAATTGAAAATTCCCCTGTGCTCTCCAATAATATTACCGCTAAGATCCTTTATATAACCTGAAGTATTAATCTCCGAAATATACTTTTTTATAAAACCCTGATAGGAACCTTCAATAAAACATATGTCCTGACTCTCTGTTTTTTTTGATATGTGAAGGCCAATCTCCTCTGCAATTTTTCTAACATCTTCCTTTCTCAAATCACCTACAGGGAAAAGGATTTTTGAAAGTCTCTCCTTAGGAATTGAAAATAGAAAATAAGACTGATCCTTCGTTTCATCGATTCCTTTAAAAAGTCCATATTCATTATCAACTTTCAATACTCTTGCATAGTGACCAGTTGCAATAAAATCAGCATTTAACTCATTAAGTTTACTAAAGAGAATCTCAAATTTTATAAATTGATTGCAAAGAATACAGGGATTGGGAGTTCTCCCTTTTTTATACTCCTCAACAAATGGCTCAACAACGAATTTTCTAAAATCTTCCCTCAAATCAATAACATAGTCAGTAATTCCAATTTTCCTTGCAACCTCATTGGCATCGAGCAAATCAGAGATATTACAGCATCTCTTTCTTTTGTCTTCTTTGTAATCAGCAATTCTATAGGATACCCCTATAACCTCGAATCCCTTCATTTTTAAAATTGCTGCAGAAGTGGAGCTATCAACACCACCAGACATCAGAACAATCGCTCTCACAGGATAATTATATCATAGTGATAGGATGGAAATGAGCGAGAAAAATAAAGTTTTGAACTCCCTTGCTTGAGCTATATGCTTTAAGCTGTCAGCAATGAGTCTTATACCTCTACCCTGAAGCTTGCAACTTTTTATTTGAAAATAGATTCTTAAAAAGTTATTTTAAGATTTAACTTCCGAATTCGGAGGGAAAGAATGAAAGTAAAAATTCTGGGTATATCAGGAAGTCCGAGGGAAGGAAGTAATACTGAGACTCTTGTTAAAGAGGCTCTTTCTTCCGCCTCTCAAGTGGGAAATGTTGAAACTGAGTTCATAGAAATTGCTTCCCTCAGGATAACTCCATGTAAAGGGTGTTATGAATGTTATGGATTCAGTAAGGGTGCTGATTGGGACAATCTTTGTTTCAAATTCCACGATGATGTTCCTATGGTTTATAAAAAAATTCATGAGGCAGATGGAATAATTATTGGTTCGCCGGTTTACTCTATGGATGTTCCCGCAAAGCTCAAAGCTTTGATGGAGAGGGGGGCTCCCTTCTGCCATTATGCTTCCTCAAAACTTTCAGGAGCTATTTCCTTTAAAGTGGTGGGTGGAATAGTTGTTGCATTTGAAAAAAGGGGTGGACAGGAATCAACCCTTTTCACCATTTGGAGATTTGCATCATCCCTTGCCCATAGTTTCATTGTTTCAGCAACCCCTTTCCCCCTTGACCCTCCTCCCCAATCATCTTTCTTTGGAGGTCTTGCGGATACATCCTCATCAGTGGAACCACTTTCAGGAAATGCAGTTTTAAGGGAGTATTCAAGGGAAAAACCTCCAATCTCCTCAATTTATTCTTTGAGGGCTGTAAGAAATCTTGGAAGGTCAGTTGCACTTTCCTCAATGATTGTAAAAGCGGGGATAGAGAAATTAAAGGAATTAGGGATAGAGCTTCCTCCATTACCCCTTTCACCCTTCCCACCTGAGATGGTCAAAGAAGGTTCATACCTTGACAAGATAAGAAAAGGAGAAGAAATTCCTCCTAAATATCAAATTATTAGATAGCAAAAATACTAAATAAAAAAAATTTAGATTTAAAATTATTTCCAGTCGAGAAGCCTTTTTTCTCCTTCGAGTTTCTTTATTTCTGTTATATCTTGAATAACCTCAACAGTTCCGAGGTATTCGCCATTATCATCTCTTACTGGGAAATAGCGTATATGAACTGTCCTTCCATCAGCATTTATCCAGAATTCGGCAACATCTCTTTTCCCTTCTTTAAAAGCCTTCAATATTTTCTCTACCATATAATAACTTTTCGGAGGATGGCATAACTGAACAGGTCTTCCCAAGACGGATTTTGGTCTTGCAAAGATTTTGTGTCCCTTTGAGTAAAATCTAACTCTATCTTCTTTATCTATAAAGCTTACTTCAACAGGAAGGGCTCTGAATATTTCACTTATTTCCTTAGAAGATAGAAAACCAATTTCAACTTCAATATCTCCTTCCTTTTTAGGAAGGACATGGTCAGCTTCGAGCCTCTGTCCTCTAAGAGCAATTTGCAATTCCTTTGGCAAGGAGAGGATCTGCTCTGCGGAAAGAGAGGTTTCTATCTCATAGGGCTGGATAGGTTTTACAGAAGGTTTCCACTCATTACCTGGAATGTATTTGTAATAACCGAATATTTCTTCTTGCTCCTTTATTGCCACCCATTCACCTTCACTAAAAAGGGCATATAGTGTAGGATAAAAAATGTTGTTCTCCCTAAAGACCATATCAACAAGACCAGAACTAACCTCATCAACAGCTTTTTTTATTCTCTCAACAAATTCATTCCATCCCATCTCTGTTTCTCTTAAAAGATGTCTGCTAAGACCCCTAATTGCATATCTATTTTCATCATGTTTTGTCCACAGAACTGTTGGGACCGCTGTCACTCCTCTCCTCTCTAAATATGGAAAGATTAGCATCTCTTCTCTTGAGTAGTGAGTTTTTCCAATATTTTTCAGTTCTTCCACAAGTTCTCGCATGGAGATTAGCATTTCCATTCTTTTGTTTTCGTCTTCTATAGATGAGATGGAGTTGGCGTAAAGGGAAAGCATCTCAGCATCCTTTGTTATTCTATCATTCTCTATAAAGAGAGTGTGGAGAGGATGACCCACTGGAAGATTTTCAACTTCAAGACCACCACTTATAGCATCTCTAAAAAGTTCCACATGGATATCGCACATTCGTGCTATTTCCTTTACAGAAATCCCTTCTTTCACGATTTCCTGCTCTATTAAAGGAATTTCAAGGGGTGAAAGACTTTTTAAAACCTCTTTGAACTGTTCTTTTAGTTCTTTTAAACTCTTTCCAGCGTGAAGCTGTTTAAGTAGGTCTTTTAAAATCTCTTTTTTTGATTCTCTATCTTTCAATAGTTCTGACATCTTGCCTCCTCATATTTTCTTTAATTTTCCAAGTTCTCTCAATAATTCTTCAAATTTTTCATCAGAAATTTTTTCCAGTTTCTTTGCCTGTCCAAGGGTTATCGTCCTTGCAAGAGTCTTCCTTAGAATAGGGTTTTTTATTGGAGTAAAGCCATATTTAGCAAGGATTTCAATTGCCTCGGGGTATTTGCTTACTAATTTTCCGACATTGGTTCTCTCATCAATTGAAAATTCTTCCATTTCATTTTTTCCCTCAAATTCAATTCTTCCTCCAGAGACTTTCAAAATATAATTTTCTCCAACTTTTTTAATTTCCATCTTTAATTCTGTTTTTTGGAGTTGAGCGACTATTTCTTCTCTATCTATTATAAACTCAACATCTTCTCCTTCTTTTAAGTCTTCAATATTCTTCCCAATACTTTCCATGAGATCATTGATTTCCATCCCTCTTAAGTCAACGACCGCCTTTGTCATTTGTTCCTCCATAATTCCTTGACCGCTAAAATTTAAGATTTAATTTAAACAAACTTAATTTTAACATAAAATTTGATTTTTAAAAATTGATTTTTCACAAAGAATTTTTCAAAAGTTCGCTTACTTTATCAGCAATTCTTATAGCGGAATCCCCCCTTGAGAACTCCATTCCTCTCTCCTTCATCTCTTTCATCTTTTTTGGATTTTTCAGAACTTTCAAAATTTTATACCTCAAGCCACTGTACTGATTTATTTTTATTGCAAGCCCCTCCTCCAGAAGGAAATCAGCATTCCTTTCCTCCTGACCAGGATAATTCTCAATGAGAAATGGGATTACGCCTTTTTGTAAAGCCTCTGTAGTTATCAGCCCACCCGCTTTTGTTAGAATAATTGATGAAATGGAAAGAAGCTCCTCCATATTGTTTACAAACTTATATACTTTCCATGCTTTAAGGTTAGGATCCTTTGCATCTATGAGAAATTCTTCAAGCCTTTTCCTTACCTTTTCTTTTTTTCCGACAATTAGAATTAGCTGGTAGGGTATTTCTAAAAAAAGAATTTTCGAGAGGATTTTCTTAATATTTCTCAAACTAAGAAGCCCTGCGTAGAATAAAATTATTGGGAAATCTTTGGAGAAAGAAAGATTGGAATAAATCTTATCTTTATCGATTTCCTTTGAAAACTTTAATTCTGTAGGAATTCCAGAGACCAGAAGATTTTCTTTTTTTATTCCAATCTTATCAATATTTTCCATTACTTCATAAAGCATCTGTTCAGCAGGAAGAAAATAAAGATCTATTCCAGGAGTTATCCATATGCTATGAATTCCATAGTCAGTTATGCAAAGAGCTGTTAAAAATTTCAGCTTTTTCCTCTCCTTAACATCTTGAATTATTTTTGCAGGGAGAAAATGAGTAAAAATTATTGCATCTGGCTTTTTGCTTAGAACATATTTTATAAATTTTCGTGCAATTATTCTCATGAAAAATCGATAAAAAATACTACCCCTTGAAATATTGGAAAAATCTTCCTTAGCAGTAAAAAGGAGCCCCCACAAAAAGGGAACTCTATTGGCAAGAAATAGATAACCTTTTGCGTAGATAAGCCGAAAAATAAATGGGGTGAAGGATAGAATATCGACAATCTCCACTTGAGATTGAGAATCTTTTATTTTTATTGCTTCTGCGATTGCCCTGCTCGCTGACAAGTGCCCACCACCAGCGGAAGCGTATGCAATCATAATTCTATAGCCCATACTTATTTTATTTTAATAATTATTGATGAAAATTCAATGAAAAAATTCTATTGGGAATTTTTGGCTACGATTTTTACTAAAAAAATCAGTAATCGCACGAAATCACACTGCTTGCACCACAAAGAGGTATGTGAACTACAGTGGGTTGACAGGCAATATTTCCTGATGGATATACTTCAAAGACCAATATCCTGTCACCTGCGGGAACATCATCAAAGCTCTTTCTTTGTCCTGGTCCAACAGTTCCATAATTTATATTATCAACAAGAACTGAATAGGTTAGTCCTCTTTGGGATTTGTTTTCAACCCATAGAGTTCCAGTGTCATTGAAAAAGCATGAACATGAAACAGAGAGCACCAAAGAAATAGCAAAAATAATTGCAAGAAGGTATTTTTTCATTTTTTCCTCCAGAAAAGATTATAACAGAAGTGTTTTTTTTTGCAACTAAAAAGGGAGAAGATTCGTGAGGTGTTTCGTAATTTGCATCCTTAATGTTGATTGTATTTTTCTTATATGTTAATATTTTTTTGGAAATCAGTGATAAAGGAGAGTAAACATGTCAGGTCATTCAAAATGGCATTCGATAAAACATAAAAAGGCTGCTCAGGACGCAAAGAGGGGTAAACTATTCACCAAGATAATAAGAGAGATTATAATTGCTGCAAGGATGGGTGGAGGAGACCCTGAGAAGAATCCTCGTCTCAGGAAAGCTATAGCAGATGCAAGAGCAGTAAATATGCCTTCCGATAACATAAAAAAAGCAATCCAGAGAGGAACTGGAGAAATAGAAGGTGAAAAGGTAGAGGAAATCTTCTATGAAGGTTATGGACCTGGGGGTGTTGCTGTTTATCTTCAAGTAATGACAGATAATAGGAACAGAACTGTTTCAGAGATTCGACATATCTTTTCAAAAAATGGGGGGAATCTTGGTGAATCTGGCTGTGTTTCATGGATGTTTTCAAGAAAGGGGTACATAGTTGTTGAAAGGGAAAAGATTGATGAGGACAAGTTAATTGAAATTGTTCTTGACAACGGCGGAGAGGATGTGAGAATAGATGGCTCAAATTTTGAGGTAATTACACCTCCAGAAGCATACGAGAATGTTTTGCAAGCTCTGAAGAACAATGGAATTGAGCCTGCTTCGTCAGAAATAGGTTTTATACCCCAGAACTATGTCAAGTTAAAAGGCAAGGAAGCAGAGCAGATGTTAAGATTAATGGAGGCGCTCGAGGAGCACGATGATGTTCAACATGTTTGGGCTAATTTCGACATAGAGGAAGAAGAGATTGCAAAATATGAAGAGAAAACAGTGTCATGAAGGTTATGGGGATAGACCCCTCGTTGAATTCAACAGGCTATTGCATAATTGAAAGAGAGGGAGAAAAATTATCAATTTTGGGAAAGGGAGTAATAAAAACTCCTCAAAAGTCGGTTTCTGAAAAATTGCATTCTCTCGTAAAAAATATAAAAGAGATAATAGATTTTTATTCTCCAGAGGAAGTTGCTCTTGAAAATGTTTACAATTCTCCCTTTAAAAAATCTTCTATCCTTCTTGCCCTTTCTTCAGGAGCGCTTATCTCTGCAGTCTGCGAAAAAAATAAGCCTCTTTTTCAATACACAACCACAGAGGTTAAGAAAGCAGTTACAGGATGGGGTAGAGCAGACAAAAAAGATGTGGAAAGAATGGTGAAAAGGTTGTTAAAAATAGAAGGTAGGCTTAGCAGTGATGTATCCGATGCAATTGCTGTGGCAATATGTCATATTTTTACCTCATCAAAACTGAGAAACCTGAGATGATTTCTTTTTTAAAAGGAAAAATAATTGAGAAGAAGCCGGGAGAGGTTGTTATTGATATTAATGGAGTTGGATACAAAGCATATGTTCCAATGTCTACATATTTTAAACTCGGTTCTGTGGGAGAGATTGCATCCCTTTTTATTTCCACATCTATAAGGGAGGAAAATATAAATCTCTATGGTTTTATTACAAGGGATGAAAGAGCTCTTTTTGAAAGACTTACAAAGATAAATGGAGTTGGCCCTAAACTTGCCCTTAATATTCTCTCAGGATTGGGACCTGAGGAGTTTGCAAAAACTGTGGAAAAGGGTGATGCTACCAGATTGTCATCACTCCCAGGGGTTGGAAAAAAGACCGCCATGAGGGTGATTGTGGAGCTTTCAGGAAAGCTTGGAACTGAGGATAGACAGAGTGACATAAGGGAGGATGTTTTATCCGCCCTGATTAATCTCGGTTACAAGAAAAAAGATGTAATTGGAATTGTTGAAAAGGTTTTGAAAAGAAGCGGGTCAGAGGATGGGTTTGAGAAAATTTTTAAGGAAGTTTTAAAAGAAATTGCTAAAAAATGAGAAGCGTTTCCAATCCAAGACCAACTGAAGAGGATTTAAAATTTGAAAAGAACATAAGACCGAGGACTTTTGATGATTTTATCGGACAGGAAGTTGTTAAAGAGAACTTAAAAGTATTCATAGAGGCAGCAAAGAAAAGGGGAGAACCCCTTGACCATGTCCTTCTTTATGGACCTCCTGGTCTTGGAAAAACCTCTCTTGCATATCTAATTTCCTATGAGATGAATGCAAAGATAAAAACATCTTCAGGACCAGCAATAGAGAAAGGAGGTGATCTTGCTGCAATACTTTCGAATCTTGAGGAAGGGGAAATACTTTTCATAGATGAGATTCACAGATTGCATCCTTCGGTGGAAGAGATTCTATACTCTGCTATGGAAGATTTTACCCTTGACATAGTTGTGGGACAGGGCCCATCTGCAAGAACCTACAAACTGTCAATACCTAAGTTCACACTTATAGGTGCTACAACAAGAGCGGGATTAATCTCCTCTCCCCTGAGGAGTAGATTTGGAATAATTCACTATCTTGGATTTTACACACCTGAGGAGCTAAAGAAAATCGTGAAAAGGACCTCAAGAATTCTTGGAGTAGAAATTGATGATGATTCTGCCCTTGAGATTGGGAAAAGAGCAAGGGGAACACCGAGGATTGCCATAAGATTGTTTAGAAGAGTAAGGGATTTTGCAGAAGTAAGTTCAAAGTCAATAATTTCCCTTGAGCTAACCCTTTCTGCCCTTGAAAAACTTCAAATTGATGGTGCGGGTTTTGATGAAGTTGACAGAAAAATACTTCAAACCCTTATACTCAGATTCAATGGAGGACCTGCAGGAATTAATGCAATTTCTGCCTCTGTAAATGAAGATAAGGAGACAATTGAGGGAATATATGAACCATACCTTGTTCAGGAAGGTTATATAATAAGAACGCAAAAAGGAAGGGTTGCCACTGAAAAAGCATACAAGCACCTCGGAATAAAACCTGGAAGCCAGAAAAAGTTGTTCTAAAATGGACATATCCCTTTTTGATTTTCGATTACCAAAAGAGCTTATAGCTCAGTATCCAAGGGAAAAAAGGGATGCCTCACGAATGATGGTGGTTGAAAGGAGCACAGGGAAAATTTTCCATGAAAATTTTAAAAATTTCCCTTCCTTTCTTGAAAAGGGGGATCTGTTCGTTCTGAATAACACAAGAGTGATTCCTGCCAAATTCTTTGTGATGGATGGAAATGGAAGAAAAATTGAAGTTCTTATTTTGAAGGAACATAAAAATGACTTATGGGAAGCACTTTGCAAACCATCGAAAAGAATGAAAAAAGGGGTTAGATTCAGATTCTTAGAAATTCCTGCAGAAGGAGTAGTAGTTGAAGAGGGTGAATGGGGGAGGAGATATTTGAAATTTTCTATAAAAAAGGAGGATTTTCAAGGATATTTGAGGAGTTTCGGTTATGCTCCGCTCCCTCCTTACATAAAAAGAGATAAGAAAGAAGATTATTTGCGAGAAAGGGACCTTGAATTTTATCAAACAATTTGGGCAAAGGTAAATGGCTCCATAGCTGCCCCAACAGCGGGAATACATTTTACAAAGGAAGTCATTGACGAAATTTTGTCAAAAGGAGTAGAAATAATTGAAATTACCCTTCATGTGGGAGAAGCCACCTTTAGACCTTTAAAAGTCAAGGAGATTGAAAAACACAAAATGGGTGAGGAGTATGTCTTTATAAGTGATGATTCTGCATCAAAGATAGAGGAGCAACTCAAAAATGGAGGAAGGATTGTGGCAGTTGGAACAACAGTTGTAAGAGCCCTTGAGTCTTCCTATGAAAACGGAAAAATAAAGAGAGGAGGTTTTTTTACAGACCTTTATATATATCCACCTTTCAAGTTCAATGTGGTTTCTTCCATTTTCACAAATTTCCATCTTCCTAAATCCACTCTTTTTATTCTTGTTTCAGCATTTGCGGGATTAGACTTAATGAAAAGATCTTACTCAGAGGCGATAGAGAGAGGGTATAAATTCTTCAGTTATGGTGATTGCATGTTCATTATTTGATGATATAATAGTAAAGATGGGTGAGCCATTTTATGAAAAAATTCACGAAAAGCTTTACGAAGAAAGATTAAAGGAGATAATAGACCCAGATTATAAGCCTCCTTTTACAGTAACAATCTCCTTTGGATATGAAGAGGGGGAGGAGTATTCAAAAGCTATAGAAAAAGCAACCCGCTCGAAATATTACTATGAAAAGGGAGAGGGTAAATTCAAAAGGCATTATGCAACATTTGGAACAGATGAGGTTGAGGAGCTTTTTGAACTTTTCAATCTTGTAAAAGATTTCAAGAGTCTTGATGTTCTTATTGCGGGAAAAAGGATCCCCTATGCAGTTGAGCTATGGTTATTTCTATTCTGGTTTTACAGGATAAAATAATGGAAGATTTAACTGAGAGAGTGAAAGTTTTAAAAGAGAAGATTGAAGAATTAAGATTAAAATATGAGAATTATTTTGCAGGATTTGAAAAGCTCCCTCCTTTTAAACTTCACGAAGAAATTTCAAAAGAAATAAATTCCCTTATGGGCAGAACTTTGATGAGCTACGGCGTCCAGTTCCTTTTGAATCAGATTGCTCAGAGATTCAGAACATATGAAACTTTATGGGAAAAGCAAATGAAAAGGAGGGAAGAGGGGATAGCAGATATGAGAAGACAGGCGGGAAGAGCTTTTGCTTTTCCTCAGACTAAACAGTTCTTTAAATTCTCATCTGGAACTGAAAAAGAAGAGCTCAACAAACTATATCAGGATTTTTTAAAGAGCTCAGGAAAAATCAGTGGAAAATCTTTGAGTTTTGAACAATTTGAGAAATTCATAAACAGGCAAGTAGATACAATAAAAAGAAAATTTTCATGTTCTTCTGTTGTTGTCTGGATTGAAAAGGATGGTGAAGAGGCAAAAATAAAAGCCAAGCCAGAGTAGAATTAACTATCAGATGTTTACTGCCAAATGCTTTTGTTGACAAATAGGCTAAGGACTAATCAACTGTTATTGTTTTACTCAAATTCCTTGGGAAATCAGGATCAAGCCCTCTCCTGACAGATATATAGTATGAGAGGAACTGAAGAAAAATTGTTGAAACAATAGGAACAAAAAACTGATTTTCTGTTGGAAGTTCTATAAATGTATCGGAATTTTCCTTAAGGAGTTTATCAAAGGGTGAGATTGTTATTACTTCTCCACCCCTGCATCTTATCTCATTTATATGAGAAACAACAATAGGAGCATCCTCTTTTGTGGAGATAACAATAATTTTGTATCCATCCTCAACAACTGCAAGGGGTCCATGCTTGAACTCAGAAGAAGGGAGAGCTGATGCATGGATGTATGAAGTCTCCTTTATTTTTAATGCTCCCTCAAGGGCAGATGGATATGTCAGACCATGACCAAGAATGTGAATTTTTTCGGTTGTGCAAAAAATCTCAGCAAGCTTTTTTGCCTCTTCTTCCTTCTTCTCTAAAGTAATGTTTATTATCTCGGGAAGTTCTGAAATTTCCTTCATTTCATTTTTTGCCATTTTCATTGCTAAAAACAAGAGAATTACCATTTGATTTAAAAAAGTTTTAGTTGCGGGAACAGACACTTCCAGTTGTGTGAGAAGAGGAATGTTAATCTTAGATTTTAGCTGAATTGTTGATCCTATTACATTAACAATGGAAAAGATATTCTCAAACCCTTTTTCTATTAAATAATTCTGCACCCTTATAACATCTTTTGTTTCGCCACTCTGGGAAACAAGAATGAAAGAGTCTGCGCCATTAAAAAAAGATGCATAATCTTCTATGAATGAACCAGCAACAGCAGGGATTGCGTGTCTTCCCGTTAATCTTGTGATATACTTTGAACCAGCAAGAGACGCATGGTATGATGAGCCAGAGCCAATTATAAAAATATTTCTTGAGCTTAAAAGTTTGGCAATTAGTTCATCTATCGAAGGGTATTGAAAAAGAAAGTCAAGAAGGACTTTTGACCTTTCTCCCTGTTCTTTTATCTCTTTTAACATGAAATGGGGGAATCCCTCCTTCTCTGCAAATCCAATCTCTTGATCAATTCTTACAAATTCCCTTTCCTTCACCTCTTCACCATTGTAAATGTTGAAAATTGAGATCTTTTCAGGCTCAAGAATTGCAAATTCTCCATCCTTTATGGGGATTGTTTCCCTTGTGAACTCCATAAGGGATGGAAGGTCTGACGAGCAGGCTGTAAAGCCTTCCCCCCTTCCAATATAAAGAGATGAACCCATCTTCACACATATAAGCCTATCCTCTCCTGATAACCCTCCAACCCATGCATAATCACCTTTTAGATAATTCTGAGCATTGATTAAAGCTTTTTCAAAAGATAGCCCCCTTCTCAAGCCCTCTTCCACTGCATGGACAATCACCTCTCCATCATTCTCACCTTTAAATTCATGACCCAAGTTTTTAAATTCTTCAATCAAAGTAATAGTATTGATAATATTTCCATTGTGGGCTCCGACAAGCTTTCCTGTGCAATCTATATGAGGCTGTGAATTTTCCCTTTTTGGCATTCCAAATGTAGCCCATCTCAACTGGATTATCCCTCTCTTCCCCTTCATCTCTGAAAAAAAAAGTCTTTTTGAAACTTCCTCAAGTTTTCCAACATCCTTCCTTATATCTATATTCCCATCACTTCCAATTACTGCACTCCCCACTGAGTCATACCCCCTGTAAACAAGCCTTCTACCAGCTTTTATAAGAATCTCTCCCAGATCTTCTCTATCATTTTTGAATATTATTCCAAATATTCCACACATAAATCCTCCAAATTCTTTATTTTATCAACATAGGGGAGAATGTTCAAAATTGAGAATGAATTGCAATAATAGCATTTTTAAAAGATTTAAAAAATTGGTGGAGGCGGCGGGAATCGAACCCGCGTCCAAAAGCACCTATGGATGGATTCTACATGCTTAGCTCTTTTTTTGCTTCCCCCCATTCCCAAAAGAGCAAAGGAAATGGAGGAGAGTTCTCTTAATTTTCGCACTTGACAGCGAGAACAACTGTCAGGGCTATCCCACTATCTCACACCTTTAAAGCCCCGTGGGAGAAGGCTTTAAAGATGGCTACCTATTCACTTAGGCAGCGTAAGCGAATGAGTTTGCACTTAATTTTTTTCCGCCCTGATTAACGAGAGGAACGGGATCTCGGCATGCTGCCCATCCTTTCAGTGCCTCTGTCGAGCCCATTTCGCCCCCTCTATTACAAAAACTTCTACTCAATTTTCAAAGAACAATTTTTCAATACAATTTAATAATACAATATATCTTTATGGTTTTCAAGGGAATTGATTGAGTAAAATTCCATCTTGAAAGAACAAAAATCATGTGATAAAAATTAAATTAGGCAGGGTCACTCCCTCTCAAATCCCTCCTTTTTCCCTGAATTTTTGACCCTGCACCTTTCTTAAAAACTCAGAAATTTTTTCTACTACGCTAAAGTCCGTTGCTACAGGCAAAAAGCTGACAGTAGACAGCAAGAAATCATTGTTAAACACAAAATTTTAAATTGAAAATTTTAAGAAGTAAAAAAAGAATATGACCCGTGGAGGACTCGAACCTCCAACCCGCGGATTAAGAGTCCGCTGCTCTACCAGTTGAGCTAACGGGCCTAACTTCAACAAATCCTTCAATTTTTATTTTTATCATTTTTATGCTTAACAGTCAATTTGAGCCTGAGGAGAAATTCCTCGCCCTGAATTTCGCAAATTCTTCAAAAATTGCCAAAAATGAAAAAGATGCTGTTAGCTATTAACTTTTAATAAGTCTGTTTTTGTAAAAATTTAACTTTTATGGTATCTTTAAATCCTCTATGGAAGAAAAGGCGGGGCTTTATATACATTTTCCTTTCTGTAAAAAGAAATGCCCCTATTGCCATTTCTACAGTATTCAGGGAGAAAGGAAAATGTATTTAAAATGGCTCAACGGTCTGAGGGAGGAGATGAAACTCTATTCAGAATTAGACCTTAACTTTGAAACTATTTTTATTGGTGGTGGTTCTCCATCTCTTCTCTACCCTGAAGATATTGAGAAGATCTTTGAGTCCGCCAGAGAATCATTCCATATAAATCCTCTTGAATTTTCCATGGAGGTCAATCCTGATTTGAAGGACAGGTCAGTAATCAGGGGATGGAGGGAGGCGGGTGTAAATAGATTAAGCATAGGAATTCAGACCTTTGATAAAAACATTCTCGAAACTATTGGAAGGGATTACACACCTACAAAAGCAATAGATTTCTTCTTTCTTTGTAGGGAGGAGGGCTTTGAAAATATAAATGTTGACTTAATAATTGGATTCCCTGGGGAGAAAAAGGATAATTCTAAAAAGGTTATTGAAAATATTAAAATTATGGAGCCTGATCATGTCTCGATTTATATCCTTGAAAACTACGAGGGGTTACCCTTTGAAGAGCTTGCAAAAAAAATTGGAATTCCCAATGACGATTTTATCTCCCGAGAATATTTTGAATTAAAGAGGGAGCTCGAAGCTCTTTCCTTTTCCCACTATGAGATTTCCAATTTTGCCAGAGAAGGAAAGAAATGCCTTCACAATTTAAAATACTGGAATTATCATCCTTTCATAGGTCTTGGACCTTCTGCATGCTCAAATCTTGTAGGGAAGAGATGGTGCAATATTTCAGATGTGGAGGATTGGTTCAATGCAATAAAAGAGGGAAGGAACGGTAAGGAAGAGGTTTTTGAGCTTGAAAAATCTGAGATTGTAAAAGAGGCAATTATTCTCGGGCTAAGACTGGTGGATGGAATAAAAATATCTGAGTTCAAAAAGAGATTTGACTTTGACATTTTAAAGGAGTTTTCGGAAATTATCCAGGAGCTGAAGAAAGATAACCTCATTTCCCTTGAGGAGGATAGATTGAGAATAAGAGAGGAAAAATTGCTACTTTCCAATGAGGTTTTAGTAAGATTCCTTTAAGAAGGTAAAGCAAAAGAAATTTATATTGCATGATGGCTAAAAATCTTATAAAATAAGGAGATGATTCCGAAGGATGGGAAGATTTAAATTTAATGTATTGTGACTGAAACAATTAGAAATGGAGAAATATTATGGTATGGAATAGAGATAGTTTAAAGTCAGCTGTGAAGGAAAAGATCGGAGAGCATAAATTTATAATTGTTTCCAACAGAGAACCTTACATGCATATATACTCTGAAGATGGGATTAAATACATAACACCCGCAAGTGGAATGGCTATAGCTCTTGATCCTGTTATGAGGAGCTGTGGAGGAGTCTGGATCGCAGGGGGAACAGGAGATGCAGACCGAGAGGTTGTTGACGAAAATAACCATATTCAGGTCCCTCCTGAAAACCCAAGTTATACATTGAGAAGGGTCTGGCTTACAAAGGATGAAGAGGAGGGATTTTACTACAGATATTCCAATGAGGGGCTCTGGCCTCTCTGCCACAATGCCTATGTGAGGCCAAATTTTCGGGAGGAGGACTGGAAAATATATAAAAAAGTCAATGAAAAGTTTGCAGATGCAGTTGCGGAGGAGATTGAAAATGAGCCTGGGTTTGTTTTTATACAGGATTATCATTTTGCCTTACTCCCCAGGATTGTTAAGGAGAGGCTTCCAAATGTCATTATTGCTCATTTCTGGCATATCCCATGGCCAAATCCTGAGGCGTTCAGGGTTTGTCCTCATGGAGAGGAGATTCTCGAAGGATTGCTTGGTAATGACCTCATCGGATTTCACATCCGTTATCATTGTCTAAACTTTCTCGATACAGTTGATAGATTCATAGAAGCAAGAATTGATAGGGAGAGGCTATCTGTTATAAAGGCGGGAAGGGAAACCCTTGTTAGACCTTATCCCATAAGCGTTGATTTTGAGGAAATAGAAAGGATTGCAAAAAGTAAAAGAGTTGAGGATAAAATAGCTATGATAAGAAAAGATCACAGGATAAAGGACAGAATTCTGGGTATTGGCATTGACCGAATTGACTATACAAAAGGAATAGTTGAAAGATTCAGAGCAATTGATAGATTTTTTGAGAAATATCCAGAATACATAGGAAAGTTTGTTTTTCTACAGCTGGGTCCAATATCGCGAATCTATATTCCAAAGTATAAAGAATACAATGATGAGATTTACCATGCAATGGTGGATATTAACTCGAAATGGAAAATGAAAGACTGGCAGCCCATAATTCTTCATAAAATCCATCTTAATCAGGAGGATGTGATCTCTTACTACAGATCAGCTGATATTTGTATTGTGAGTTCAATCCATGATGGAATGAACCTTGTTGCAAAGGAGTTTGTGGCATCGAGGTTTGACGGAAAGGGTGTTTTGATTCTTAGTAAGTTTACAGGAGCATCCAGGGAACTCAGTGATGCCATTCTAATAAATCCAATTGCCATTGACCAGTTTGCTGATGCAATAAAGATGGGAATAGAAATGAATGAGGAAGAAAAGGTGCAGAGGATGAAAAGGATGAGAAATATTGTAATGGAAAATAATATTTACAGGTGGGCGGGGAAAATTGTTGGAGATTTAAGAAAGTTGATGTGAGGGATTATGGCAAAACCTTTCCAATTTTATTCAAGACTTAATCTTGTTGAACTCCTTGGAATAAGGGCAAAGAATGTAATTGAACTCTTAGAAGGAATAAAGAAGGTTCCTGGGACTTCCATTTACTATCATACCCACAGATTTCTTCAACAGCATCACTACCTTTCTCCTGAGCCTCCCAACGATTTTGCTTTTTGGATAACAAATTCTCTTGGTTTAGATGTTCTCGGAGAGAGAATGGCAAGCATAGACACAGTTAAATTTAGAAGAATAAGAGAGCTGAGGGAGAGATTTATCGAGATTCTTGAAGATTATATAAATAAAGAGAACTTTAGAAATGTCCAATGTCAGGATGGGGAAGAATTCCATTTTCTCTCTTGTAGAACTTTTATCTTTAAAACTCCTTTTATTGCAAATACTCCTGACGAATTTGTGGAGATTGTAGAAAAAATCTCCATAAATTCGATATATTACCATATTTTTGAATCTCGCCTGAGACTTGAAAAGGGAGAGAATGATTTCTCTCAGTGGTTTGAGAGTATTGGCTTGAAGGAAGTTGCAGAGGAACTTTCTCGTTTTGACCCTTACACCATCACCCTTGAGGGCTTGAGAAGGAAAATAATAGAAACTGTTAGAAAATACAATACTGGTTGAGTAGAAGGAGAATGGCAAAACTTGAAGATTACATACCAATAGTGGGGAAAAGCAATATTGATGAACTGTTTATCCTTGCTGAAAAACTAAAGGGGAAATCTATTCAGAATATTAACTCCACATCAGTGGGAGGAGGGGTCGCTGAAATCTTAAGACGCATTATCCCCCTTTTAAGGGAACTCCGCTTAGATGTCTGGTGGGATGTTATAAAGGGTGACGATAGATTTTTCCATATTACAAAGAAAATGCACAACTCCCTTCACGGAGTTGATCTGGAGCTGACAAAGGAGGAGTTGTATTATTTTCTCCAAATAAACAGAGAAAATTCCAACGAATTTTCGAAATATGGAGATATTGTTTTCGTCCATGACCCCCAGCCAATAGCTTTGGTTGAAAAAAAAGAAGAGATGGGAGGAAAATGGATCTGGAGATGCCATATAGATTTTACATCTCCTAAGACTGAGACATGGGAATTTTTGAAGAGTTTTATAGAAAAATATGATTGTGCTGTTTTCTCCGCTCCCTCTTTTTCAAGAAAAATATCAATTAGACAGGTTTTAATCTCCCCCTCCATTGACCCATTGTCAGAAAAGAACAAGGAACTTTCTGAAGAGAAAATTAACGAAATCTGTGAAAGATTCGGTATAGACAGAAAAAGACCCATAATTACTCAGATTTCAAGATTTGATTATTTAAAAGACCCCATAGGAGTTATTAAAGCCTACAGACTTGTAAAGGAGCATATTGATTGTCAGCTCGTTCTTGCAGGAGGAGGAGCCACTGACGATCCAGAGGGAATGAAAGTTCTTGAGGAAGTTAAAAATGAAGCGAATGGAGATCCTGATATCCATGTTTTATTCCTTCCACCAGGAAGTGATACAGAAATAAATGCTCTTCAGAGAGCCTCCACTGTGGTTCTTCAAAAATCATTGAAAGAAGGTTTTGGTCTCACTGTGGCAGAGGCATTGTGGAAAGGGAAGCCTGTTATTGCATCAGCTGTTGGAGGTATACCACTTCAAATTGCCCATAAATACTCAGGAATCCTCACCCATTCAATAGAAGGAACAGCTTTCTGGATAAAACAGCTCATAAATGAACCAAATTTTGCAAAGAGACTTGGTGAAAATGGAAGGGAACATATAAAAAACAATTTTCTCATTACAAGACATATTCGTGAGTATCTCCTCCTTTTCCTATCAATGGATACAAAGGAAAGCATAATTTATCTATGAAAAAAATCCTTGAAAAAATCGAGGGGAGTAAAAATATAGCTCTCCTCCTTGATTATGACGGAACTCTTGTGCCTATAAAGAAAAGACCAGAGCTTGCAAGAATACATCCATCGAGAAGAAAATTACTCGATAGAATATTAAAGATAATACCTGTTTCAATAGTTTCTGGAAGGTCTCTTTCAGAAATGAATAAATTTATAAGGCTGGACGGAGTCTCAATAATTGGAAATCATGGTTTTGAAATTTCATACAACAAGAAGGTATGGGTTCATCCTGAAGCGAAAAAAATAAGAGGGATTTTAAGGAAGACAATGAGTAGAATAAAGGAGAGGACAAAAAATCTTAATGGAGTAATAGTTGAAGATAAAGGATTAAGTGGAAGTGTCCATTTAAGACTTCTGAAATCAGGACAGAAAGGAGTCCTCAGAAAAATTGTGGAGGAGGAAGTCACTAAAGGAAATGGAAAGTTAAAAATTAGAAAGGGTAAAAAAGTTTTTGAGATAATCCCTAACATTGGCTGGGATAAAGGAAAAGGAGTAGAAAAATTCTTCTCTCTTTTAAACTTAAAGGAAGATTTTTTGAAAATTTATATTGGAGATGACGAAACGGATGAGGATGCATTCAGAACTCTTAAGGATAAAGATATTACAATACTTGTTGGAAGAAGGAAAAATTCCCTTGCAAAGTTCCGTTTGAAAAATGTAGAAGAGGTATGGCTTTTTATAAAAGAGCTTTCCAAGAGATTGAAAAAATAATCTTTGCTAATCCTTGAAAATTAAAATCAATCTGTTAAAATAAATTATTGATAAATTTAAAAAGGGAGTAGTAATATGCCTTTCATAGAGATTAATGGAAAAAAAATTGAAGTTAATGAGGAAGGATTTCTCGTAAATCCAGAAGATTGGAATGAGGAGATTGCGGTCTTCCTTGCAAAAAAGGAAGAGGGACTTGAAAGCCTTACAGAGGAGCACTGGAAAGTCATAAATTACATTAGGAATTATTATCTTGAAAATAAACTTGCACCAATGGTGAGAGCAGTTTGCAAAACAACAGGTTTACCCCTCAAAAAAATTTATGACCTTTTTCCATCAGGTCCTGCTAAAGGAGCCTGTAAAATCGCAGGTCTTCCCAAACCCGACGGTTGTGTCTGAACTTTTATGCTAAATATTCCCCTTTTAAAAAATCTTGTAATAATCTCTTTTTTATTTTCATTATCAGCCCTTTCCTATCTTGTTTTTAAAACATTTTCCTTTGGCAGGAAGGTTTTCTACTCAACTGCAAAGGGGGATCCAGTAAAGGGGATAATTTATTCATTTGGAAAAGGAATGTTGCCATGGGAAAAGGAGAGTGCCTCAAAGAATATACTTGTATATTTTTCAGGAATTTTTTATCACTCAGCAATTTTTCTCTCCTTCATATATCTTTTCCTTCACATTTTTAATTTTGACATTCCTCAAACTCTTAAAAAGATTCTAAGTATAATTTTGATAGCAGGTTTTCTTTCAGGAAATGGGCTTTTGACAAGAAGAATTTTCACCAATTATTTGAGAAAAATAAGTATACCCGATGACTTTGTCGCCAATATTCTGATAGACCTTTTTCTTCTCCTAACAATTTTTTCAATTTTTAACCCATTTTTCACTCCCCATCTCTACATTTACTCAATCATTCTCTTTCTATACATTCCGTCAGGAAAAATCCGTCACTGTTTTTTCTTCTTTTACAGCAAAATAATCACAGGAATTTTCTTTGGATGGAGGGGGCTTTGGAATAAACATATCGGAGAGGAATTAACTGAGATGGAAAATGGATGCAATAAAGGAAGCTATTGAAAAATTTAGAGAAAGGCTTGACAATTTTTCTGTTGCCTATATTAACACATGTGTTCGATGCGGGCTCTGTGCAAAGACATGCCATTATTTTTTAACAGATGGAGATTTTCGTTCCTCTCCAGCCTATAAACTAAATCTTGTGATCTCTTTGTTTAAAAGATATCTTACATTTTCAGGAAAATATCTAAAATTCCTCAACAACTCAAAGGAAATCGATTCAAAATTTCTCGAAGAGCTTATCGATGCACTATTTGGAAGATGTTCCCTCTGCGGAAGGTGTAGTTTAAATTGCACTGTTGGAATAAATATTCCCTATATAGTAAGGCTTGGAAGAGGGCTTCTTGCAAATCTTTCCCTTGTTCCATCAGAGCTCCAATCAACAGTTAATCTTGCACTGGAGAAGGGGAACAGTATGGGGATTAAAAAAGGAGAATGGCTTGAGACCATTGAATGGCTTGAGGAGGAGCTGAGGGCAGAGGTGAATGACCCATGGGCAAAAATTCCAGTAGATGAGAAGGGAGCGAAAATCCTTTACACTGTTAATCCGAGGGAGCCCAAATTCTTTCCTTTATCCCTCCTTTCTGCATCCAAAATATTCTATTCTGCAAAGGAAAGCTGGACACTCTCCAGTGATTTTTACGATGTAACAAATTATGGATATTTCAGCGGGGATGACGAATCAGCGGCGCTTCTTTCAAAAAGGCTTTTTGACACAATGGAAAAATTGAATGCAAAAATTCTTGTCATCGGCGAGTGCGGGCATGGATTCAATGCCCACAGATGGGAGGCTCCTGAATGGCTTGAAAGAAGGAACAATTTCCAGATAAAGAGCATGGTTGAGATTATTTACCAATATTTAAAGGAAGGAAGAATAAAGCTCGATCCTTCCGCCAATAAAAAAATTTACACTCTTCACGACCCTTGCAATCTTGTGAGGATGGGAGGGGTGATCGAAGAGCAGAGATATGTTCTGAAAAGAGCTGTTGAGAATTTTGTTGAAATGACTCCCAATAGAGAAAAAAATTACTGTTGTGGAGGAGGTGGAGGACAACTTTCCATGACAAGATTTGCAGAAAGAAGGATAAAGATAGGAAAGATAAAAGCTGAACAGATAAGAAGAACGGGAGCCAATGTGGTTGTTGCGCCATGCCACAACTGTATTGACCAGCTCAGTGAGATTAATCTGTAACTCTGCTCATTTTAGGGAATAGGTGGGAGATAGTTGAAATAAAG
>CAZYPR010000023.1:0-39723 GCA_964649495.1 uncultured Clostridia bacterium
TATCCACTTTTTGAAAATACTGTTTTAAGGATTTTTAAATTAACAAAAGATTATAATGTGAAAAACTTATTAAGCCAGATGGTTTTATTTCATGACCTTGGAAAACTAACCGAAAGATGGCAAAAAAATGTTGGCACAAATAACAAGCTCCCCTCTCATGCTCCAATTGGTGCAGCATTTTTTTATAAGAAATTTACACAAGAAAATGTAGAGGAAAATTTGAAAAACGCAATAGCTTTTGCAATAGCTATTCATCATACAGACAGTGGACTTCTTGGAGACAATATTGAAAGACCAGATGTTCAGGCGATAACCGATGGAATTGTGGATTATGAAGGTAATATTAAATGGCATAAAGAGACACAAAACTTGGATAAATCTTATTTTCCTGAAGATGCAAAAGACCTGAGAATTGACGATTTAAAAGAGATGGCAAGGGGTTTAAGGATTTGGGCAAAGGGCTGTGGATTATTAGAGCAACACCAAAGAAGACTTCAGGCATCTCTAATTCATCACATATTAAAACTCTGCGATATCTCTGCAGCAGTAGAAAGAAAAGAGTATCAGAAAGAAAATGATAAGGATTACTATGGGGGATGGTTGATGGTTCAGGAGATAAAAGAATACACAGATAACTTGCTAATAAGAGCAATAGCAAAAAAGATAAAAGAGCAATTCAATCCTGATAAGATAATTCTTTTTGGTTCTTATGCTTATGGTAAACCTAAAAAAAGGAGCGACATAGACATAATGGTCATAATGCCTACAACTCTTAAACCTTACAAGCAGGCAGCTTTAATTAGAAAACAACTTCCACCTTTAATTCCAATAGATATAATTGTAAGGACACCAGAATTTATTGAAGAGAGAATAAAAAAGGGAGATTTTTTTATTAAAACAGTTATGGAAAAAGGAGTTTACCTGTGAAAGATTTAACAAAGGAATGGATAGAAAAAGCAGAGGAAGATTTTCTTGTAGCAAAAAGGGAGATCGATTTACAGCCTCCAGCGTATGGGGCAGTTTGTTTTCATTCACAGCAGTGTGTAGAAAAATATTTAAAAGCTATTTTGCAGGAAAACGATGTTTATTTTGAAAAAATTCACGACCTCAAGGTATTGTTAGAAAAGTGTGTTCAATTTTTACCTGAGTTAAAAGATTATACAGACGAAATAGATGAATTATCATCCTTTGCAGTTGAAATTCGTTATCCTGGTGCAGAAGCTGACAGAGAAGATGCACAAGAATGTTTCTCTTTAGCAGATAAGATTAGGAAAGTTATAAGAAATTATTTTAGATTATCTGAGGATTAAAAATGAACATACTTCTTTACACTCCGGCAACAGGTTTTCTTGATTTAGATATAAAAGGGAGTATCAGAAAGAAGACGACAAGGATTATTATGGTTGGTAGCTAATGGTTGAGGAGATAAAAGAATATGTCAGGAATATCATTGGGAGGTTCATGTGAAAATACAAATTAAAACTAAAACTCCAATATGGACAGGAAACATTGACTCAAAGAGTGAACTTATTCAATCTACAGCTATTATAGGTTCTTTACGGTGGTGGACAGAGGTAATTTTGAGAGGTATGGGCAAGTTTGCTTGCGACCCTGTCAGTGACGAACGCTGTCCAAAAGAGAAAAAGGATAACAATAAGAAAATTAGCCAATATTGTCCTGCCTGTCTTATTTTTGGAGCAACCGGAGTTAGGAGGTTATTCAGGTTAGAAATAAGTGGTGGAACAAAAGTTTTTGATGACGGAGCTATAAACATAAAACCGACTGGGAGAAATAGAGGATGGTATCTGGGAAGTGGTCTTACAGGGGAGATTCCAGAGATTACAAAGATTCCAGAGATTACTTTGTACATAGTTCCACTGGATAGGGATTTTGATGACAACATTCTGCTTATGCCTTTAACTATTGCCGCTAATTGGGGTGGAATAGGAGCAAGGACACAGCATGGATATGGAGTGGTGGAACTGGGAAGTAAAAGTGGAATAAAGCTTGATGGCTTCAAAAATGCATTGAACAGAATTCTTGACAGCAATCGTCTTAATAAACTTGAAATAAGAGAAAGAAAGGAAAAAAACACTTTCTTGTCAAATATCAAAGAGATATTTTTTGCAAAAGTTCAGTTTAATGTTCAAAGTGATAATTGGTGGAAAGAAGTTGATGGAATAAAACAAGCATTAAATCCAAAGGATAGAAAGGGAAATATAGATAGAGAAGTGCAACAAAAAAATAATAAAGTTTTAGAAGCATGGCACAATTCTGGTTCTGTTCCTGTTTCTCCTGCGATAAAAAATTGGCTGAGGTATAGGGAGGGCCGACAATTGTGGAATACAGGAGAAAATTGGCTTTTTGGAACAAAAGAAAGAGTTTGTGGAATCTGTTTTAATGAAGTAAAAAGAGATGAAAAAAATCAAAGCAAATATTGGTGCTCTAATTGCAAACTTTCTCTTAAAGCTGAAAAAACGGTAGAAAAAGTAGCCTCCAAAATCAATATCTCCAGCGCCTATCGTATAAATGAAAATCTCTGGGAATTTCGTATCTGGGGGTGGATTCCTGAAAAAGAAAATCCTAACGGATTTGATAGAAACAATTTTCTGAATGGCTTAAAAGAAGCATTAAATGGCAAAGAGCCATCAAATGATACTGGTTCAACAAAAATACCATGGACAAATCTTTTAGGATCTCAAACAAATAATCACAAACTTAAAGTCTGGCGGGAATTTAAATCCTCAAGGGATACAGTAAAACCGGAAGAAGAAAATATAGAATCTTATCTTCAAAGCCTTTTAGAAATTGAAGAGGGCTGAGGAGGAACTTTATGAGTTATGACTTTTTTGTAGATTTTTGTATTGAAAGCAAAGAGGATGTAAATAATCTGACTCAAGGTTCTGGAAGATATACAGAGATAAGAGATGTCTTGTCAAGAATATTGCTTCTAAATACTGTTTTTGGAATTCAAGAAAAATTCCCTGATAAAATAGGCAGACCAAATAAGCTTGATCCAAAGGTATATGCCAAAGTAGGTGAAGGAGATTATCCGTCAGGATTAAAAGCGCTCATCCATTCAAATGGTAATTATAATGATTATCTAAGATGCAAGTTATCTGAACTCAATCTCCTCGGCATAAACATGCCAGTAGAGATTGCCAACCTTCCAAAATGGAGCTGGGTAATTGAATTTCCTATCACTCTTAGAAAGCCTTTCATTTCAAAAGACGATGTACCACTTTATATCATTGAAAACCCTGTCAGAAAAGATAAAGTCTTTGGGGTGCCCTTTACTTCAGCCATGGCATGGAAAGGAAACTTAAGATGGACAATGATGAAAATATTTCTGGAGAAAGAAACAAAAGATCCAGAGAAATTTGCAGAAATACGGTATCAACATATTCTTTTGTTTGGGACAGAAAAAGGGATGGAAGAAATAGCAAAGGGATGGACAAAATATCTTGATGATTTATGTCCTGAAGCAAAATCAAAATTGAAGGAGCGGTTTGGAAGTGAAGATTTTCCTTCCCTTACAGGAATGCTATATTTTTATCCCACTTTCTGGGACAGGATTGATATGGAAGTTATCAATCCCCATGACAGAGAAACCAAAACTGGCAAGAATCCCATCTATTTTGAAGTTGTGCCAGCAGGCTCAAAGGGATACTTCAGACTTCTTTATGTTCCTTTTTATTATTTAACAAAGCCTTTCAATGAGATAAAAGAGCTTGTCCTGAAAGACCTTCAGGATATTACCTCTGGCTTAAAAGAGATGATGCTGACCTATGGCTTTTCAGCAAAGAAGTCTTCAGGATATGGAGTAGTTAAAGACGATTGGGATAAAAAAACAAGTAGATTAGTTATAAATGGAATCTTAGATGATAGAAAGTTTGGTAATTTTGAGGATTTAGAGAATGAGATTAAGAAATTAAGGAGGAATATGTGAGTAATCTTCTACAGAAATTAGAAGAGAATAGAACACCAATTCTCCTTGCAGAGATAGGGGCATACCTACACGATTTAGGCAAAGCAAGAAAAGAATTTGTTGAGCATTATGCACAGAATGGTGGTTCTGGAGATGATGGGCATAATTTTCCTTCAATTTTTCCGGATGAACTAAAGGAAGTACTTTCCAAATCTAAAGTGCAAATCTGTAATGAGGAAGCCTCATTATTGGATTTTATAGAAAAGCATCATAAGGAACAAGAAGGAGCTGGAGACTTAGCAGATTGTGAAATTCCCTTGTTAATTCGATTACTCTATGCTGATTGGAATGGTTATGATGGTATGGATTCGGGCCTGGATAAAGGGCATGCTAATACAAAACAGCGAAGAGATAATATCTTTATTTCAACTTCATTTGGCTACGAGTCACACAAAAATAAAATAGAGAACACAAAGGAAATAACGGAAAAATTACACGAAGTTATTAAAGATGCCTTCTCTAAATATACAGCAGATAACGATATCATTAAACTCAGAAAGGCAATCATAGAAGGCACTAAAAATTATTATCTAAAATACTTAGGTGATACTCGTCGCTCTGCCAATGATGTAACTCTATGGGATCATTCTTATTCTGTAGCCTCACTTTATAAGTGTGCAATTGTAAAAAATATTGTAGATTGTTCCAATGCTTCATTTGATCCATTAGATTTTAGATGGAAGATTTTATCTGTGAATTTGGCAGTATTACCTATTGTTGCTAAGGGCGTCAAAATTGGTGATGCAATGAGATATAAAAAACAGATTGATGAATTATTCAATAAAGTTAAAGAGTTACTTGAGGTTACTTATCCAGTGGGTAATGAAACCTATCGGGATACAACTGGTATTTATTTTTTAATTCCTGATATTGAGATAGAGGAATTAAAAGATAAAATATTCGAGAAATTAAAAGACATAGAGCCTGAATTGATGCTGGAAATTCTACTAAAAGAAATGTCAGAATTAAAGTCTAATAACCATAAATTTGATTGCGAAAGTTCACAATCGATTCCCTCACATATAAAGAAGAATAGAAGATGTTTAGAGAAAGATATAAGAGAAAACTTGATAAAAATTCTCCCAGAAGCGAGGTATTATGCCCTTCAAGAAATATCTTACCCTACATCATCAAAAAGATTCTTTTTGGAGAAATTTAAAGACGGTTGGATTGATAAAGAAGTTTGTCCTATCTGTCGTTTACGCCCAATGTTGGAAAACTTTGATGGGTGTGAGCATTGCCTTCAAAGAAGAAAAAGTCGTGCAGAAGATTGGATTGGAAATCCAAAGCATACCATCTGGCTTGATGAGATTTCCGACCATAATGATAGAGTTGCTCTTCTTATTGGGTGCTTTGGTCTGGACAAATGGTTAAATGGCTCATTTATCAAAACTATGGCTATTAAGACAAATCCTCCTACTTCTAAAAATCCTTCTCCAGCCCGCATCAGGCGATGCTGGGAAACAACACAGGGCTTTATTCACTCTATTATTTTTGAGGATATCCTAAACAATCACTTTTATGGAGCTGATACTCCTTTTACAGACCTCAGAATCAAACGAATACAATTTATTATAAATCCTAATCCAGGAGTCTCCATAGGTTCAACCTGTGATATTGATATTGATGGTGTAAGATTAAGTCCTGTTTGTATTGATAAAAATAACAGCAATTTTCTTACCACAGTCAATCTCCAGATTCTCGCTAATAAAGGCAAAACAATTGAAGAGATTGCTTCATGGATGAGGGGAAAGAATATAAAAGTAAAAAGAGAAGGCGATAATAAATGGAAAGATGGATTTAAAATTTTAAATGCAAAACCTGCAGAAGAGAAATTTCAGGATTATTTACCTTTTGTAAAAATCTATGATTATCCTGACCAATTCATGGCACTTGTTCCTGCTTACGATGCCTTTGATATTGTAAAGAAAATATTTGAAGAATACGAAATTCAATTTTCAAAGGTTAGAGACCGTTTACCCTTTCATTTAGGAATTATTGCTTTCCACAGGAGAACACCTCTTTATGTGGCGATGGATGCTGGTAAAAGGCTCAGTGAGGCATTCAAAAGGGAAACAAAAACTATAACTGCTAAGGTTAATCCAATTCCAGATGCAAAGGATGACAGATTGGGTCCCTATGTGAAAGAGTTAAAATTGAAGCTCGACTCTAACTTTTGTTTTTCCGATGTTCCCTTCATCTGGAAAATTTCCTATTCTACAGGCGACCCATCTCAACAGGATGAGTGGCATCCTTATATCAGATTTGGTGGTGGTAGTAATCCTAATAGGGGTAATTATTCCTTTGATTACACTGGAGAAGGCGATTATGTAGTGCATGTAAAAAAGCTTCAAGTAAACGATTGCATAAAGATTGATACATCTTATTTTAGCCTGACTTATCTTGAAAGTGCTTCAGATAGGTTTAGGATTGGTGACAATTTAAGGCCTCTTGATGATATCAAGCGTCTGGACGAGCTATGGAATGACATACAAAATATTGTAAAAACTAAAAAATTAGGAATTTCTGCAATTTATGCCTTCTGGCAGGAGGTAAAGAAAAGATATGAGGATTATAAAAGTGATTCAGTATGGGAGAATTTTGTGAAATCATGTCTTACCAATATTTTGAAATTATCTCCTAAAAAGGAGGAGGAAGTAAAACTATTTAATAAATTCTTCCAGGCAACTAAGGATGAGTTATTGGACCTTTGTCTGTACTGGAATCTTCAAGTTAGAAAAATAAAGCCTGAAAAAGAGGAGGTTAAGATATGAGTGAGCATATGTATGAGATTAAAAAATACTACGCAATAACTATTGACCCAATCCACATTGGTTCAGGTGGGTCACGGTTGGGAAGAGTGGATTTACCTATAATAAGAGAACCAGGAACCAATATCCCAAAAATACCGGCAACAAGCCTAAGTGGACCAGCGAGAGCTTACACAGCTATGCATCCTCAAATTAATAGGTATAGATGGAAAGATAGTGATGGCAAAGAATACTCCTGCGCAGGAAGAGGAGGAGAGGGAGGAGAAAATCATTGCGGGAAAGTAAATCCAGCATGTCCAGTTTGTGTTCCCTACGGCTTTTCAAAAGGAACAGGGTATAGTATGCAAGGACTTGCACAGTTCTTTGATGCCCATATTCTCTTTTTCCCTGTTTCATCAATGGCAGGTCCTGTCTGGGTAACCTCACCCATGGCTCTTGAAGGATTAGGATTGCAACAGCAATTCAGAGCTCCTGATGATGGGTTTTATCCTTTAGGGGAACAGCTTAAGGACAAAGATAAACTAAACCTCGGCTGGCTTATGTTAAGTAAGGGGGATGGAAGTGGAAATCTCAGTGGTTTAGATCTTAAAGAAATACCTGAGATTGTTAAACAAAGAGTAATCCTTGTGTCAGACAATCTCTTTTCTTTAATAGTCAATAGCAATCTTGAAGTTAGAACCTCAGTCAGCATAGATCCAGCAACAGGAACAGCTGAGGAAGGAGCCCTTTTCTCCTATGAAGCTATTCCAAGAGGGACTATCTTAATGTTTGAGATTGTCTATAATTCAGGAAAAATGTTCAAAATTTGTGACAAAGAGCTCAAAACAGAAGGAAATGGGGATGTTGGTATTTCCTGGGTTAAAACTCAGGTTGAAAAAGGTCTGAAACTCTTTGAAACACTTGGTATAGGTGGAATGGGAACAAGAGGGATGGGAAGATTGAAAGTACTCAACCTTGAAAAGGAGGATTGTTAAAATGGAAAATCTGGATAGACTTTGTGCAGAATATGGATATATGTTTGCTGAGGAAGTTAGTAAAGTTAGCGGATTTGGTCCTGAAAAGGCGGGCAACTTGCTTACAAAGGCACTGGGAGTATTGGAGGAACAGGGACTTTACGCCTTTACGCTTTTTTGTGAATCAAGGGGGAGCACTGAGGAGGAAGGAGCAAAAAAGATTAAAGAAATAACTACAAAGTTATTAAAAGATGAACTTGGACTTATCAGCAATGATAATTTACTTGAAGAAATCAGAAAAGAAAACGGACTTGCCCTAAGGCTTGATGACCTTACGCTTGCTATTCAAGTGCTTGAGAAATCTCTTATCTATGCTCGTTTTCATGCAAAGGCTCTTTCAAATTCTTTAGAGGAGACTAAAGTTAGCGAGGAAGCAACATGAACTGGCATCTTTATATGTGGAAATTTCGATTAAAATCCCCTTTACATGTAGGATTTCACAAATTAATGCATTTTTACAGGACAAGAGCATATGTCCAGGGGAAACTTCTTTGGGGAGCACTAACGGCAAAACTTACTTCTTTGCTTGGAATAAATGATTATCAGAAAGTTGGAGAGTTTCTAAAAAAGGCAATACGGTTTGGATATCTTTATCCATATGTTGAAGGTCAATTTTATTTTCCAAAATATACAGAAAATGGGCTAATGTTTGGTTCGCTCTCTTTAAATGAATTTGAGAAGAAATTTATAAGTTCCATGGCATCAGCAGCAATTGAACCAGAATCCCTTACAGCAGAAGAGGGCATGCTCCATGAGGTTGAATTTGTAAATCCATATACTCTTGATGAAGGAAAACCAGTTTATCTAATAGGTGTTCTGTGGATGAGAGAATTTACAGAAAATAAAATCGAGCTTTCAAGAAGTGATAATAAATTATTAATCACATATAATGGAATAAGAGTTGACTTCAAAAGCCAGTTAGCCGATCGATTCCAGATCGGTGGTGAAAGAAGATATGGATTTGGGTTACTGAAATTGTCAGAAGAAGAGTTTAAAGAAAATTCTGCTGGTGAGATTAATAACTTTCCTGGAAAATGGAATGAGCGGGACGGAGAGGTCTGTATATCTCTTAGTTCAGACAATCCAGTCTGGTCTCATGTATTATATTCTGAGAAGGTAAATTTGAAAGGAAATATTGAGCCTCTGGTAGGTAGAGAGTGGGATACTGAAAAAGGTGCTGGTAGAAAACTAGAATCATATGGTTTGTACTGGACTCCTGGCTCTATTTTATGTGAAGATAAGACTTTTAAGGTTAACGAGTTCGGGACTTGGCAAGTGTTAAAATGATAACCCTCTACACTCCAGCAACAGGGTTTCCTGATTTAGAAGTAAAGATTGCCTATGGTCTGACAAGGGTGGGAATTGAGGCAGGATTTAAAACTAAAATTATTTCTCAAAAAGGATTTTATTCAATAATAATCGAAATCAACGAAAAAAAATTAAATGAAACTTTCAATTTTCTTGCAAAAAGAATCCTAAGCTCAGAGTATATTCCCTTGAATACCCCAGGAATCACAGAAGGAACCGCTAAAACAATAACAGTTAAAGAATCTGAAGTTTTTGATCTTAATATATATACAAAAATATCAGAAATAGCTGAACATAAAAAATCTGAAAAATTTTGTAGACATAAAAGCAAAGAAAAAGTTAGCAATGTTCTTGGGTTTACTGCATCCGCTACCACTGGTGTTTTGTGTAAGAGAGATGGAATTGATTTTACCCCTTATAAAGATATTCTAAGAAGACCAACTGAGCCAAGAGATATTTGCAAACCTTGTGCACTTCTTGCCCTTCTTGGGATGTGGTATGCCTCTTTTATTTTTAATGTAGCAGATAAAGAAATTATTATTATTCCAATTCCCAAAGGTGAAATTTACGACTATAAACTACAAGAGATATTTGCAATTCAACACCAAATCAGAAAAGACTGGTTCAACCAAAAAATTCCTCAAGTGCTTATCCCTCTGGTATTTCTATCTAAAATCCCTTCAACTGCTGATATTTTAGAAGGCTTTGATTTATTTGTTGCAGTGTTAAGTCGTCAGCAAGGTTATCATGTTGATGGAATTTTTTTAATATCAATTGAGAATTATTTAGATTTCATACGGCAAACCCCTTATAACATTGCAACAATAGATAATATACTTAGAAGCCAGGCTTATGGTTCATTACAAGAATTAAACAACGCAATTTATTATCGCAAATCAGATTCTTTACTTAAATTCCCCCGTCTTTATGTTCAGGAGACATCAACAAATAACTGGGTAAATCTTTTATATCCTGAAACAGTAAAATATCTTTTAAAGGAGGTTGCTATGATAAAGCAGGAAATAATTGAAAACCCCGCATTACAAAGCCTTGCAAGAACATTGAGATATTTTATAAGAGAAAGAAAGTATGGATATGCTGATGATATAAGAAATGCAAGGAAGGATTCAAGAGACTTTGAAGAGACAATTGCTAAGATGCTAAGAGAAGGAAGATTAAGGCTTGAACAAGAAGAAAAGATACATCTTCCAACGGACGAGGAAATGAAAGAAGTGTTTAGACTGGCTAATGAGGATTTTGAAAACACAAAGACAGCCCTTGTAATACTTGCCTTTTCCTTCCCTTCAAAGGCTGAGGAAGAATAAACCGTGGAGGTGCAACATGAAGTATAGAGATAGAATAGAGATAAATCCAGAGATCCTTGTTGGGAAACCAATTATAAAAGGAACTCGGATTTCAGTTGAGTTTATACTTGAAATCCTTGCAAACGGCTGGGATATAGAACAAATACTCAAAAACTATCCACAACTCAAAAAAGAAGATATTCTTGCTGCAATTGAATATTCCTTAGAGATACTCAAAGAAGAAAAGGTCTATGCTATATGAAATTTCTTGTTGACGAAAATATTCCAATGGAGTTGATTGAGGAGTTAAAAAACTCTGGGTATGATATTTTAAGGGTGGACAATTTTAAAAAGGGATTGAAGGATCAGAATGTACTGGAACTTGCATTTAAGGAAAGAAGAATTCTCATTACATTTGATAAAGACTTTGGTGAATTGGCAGTGAAACAAAAGAAAAAAGTTACAGGGGTGATTTTACTTAGAATAAAACCTCAATCTATTCAGTTTCTAAAAGAGCGGATACTCTTACTATTTAAACAAATTAGAGAATTGGAAGGTAAATTTATTGTTCTGGAAGAAAATCTTAATAAAATGGGAAGCATTTCAGGCATCTTCATCTGTGTGAGTCTACATGATTTGGTTGAAAATTGTATGGTTTTTTGATATTTTTAAAACATCATGATTAAATCATTTTGGCAAAAAGAAAAGAAGATAGAGGATGGAAGATGCAGCTTTATTTAAAAGCCACAAGAGAAAAAGGTGAATTATTCCTCCCAATTCATCATAATGAAATTCTTCAGGGAGTTGTTTATTCTCATCTCGGTGAGCAACTTGCAGAACGAATTCACACAAAAGGTGTAAAAGACCCTGAAAGTGGTCGTGGTTTAAAACTTTTTACATTTTCAAGGATTATTTCTGTAAGAAAACCCATAATTGATGAACATGAAAAGAAGATTAAATTTCCTCTTCCTATTACATGGGTTGTTGCATCACCTCTTTATGAATTTGTTGTTTCTTTTTACAATAATTTAATTAAAAAGCACACAATTCACATTCAATATGAAGAGCAAGTTCTTCATCTTTATCACATCTGGGTGGAACCTCCTCCTTCATACAAAAAAACGATTTTCATTGAAACACTTTCGCCAATAACTGTTTATAGAACTGAGGAAAGAGACGGAAAAACCTTTACACACTACTATTCACCACAAGACCCTGAATTTAATGAGCTCATACTTCTAAATCTTTTGCGAAAATACAGGACATTGACAGGTAAAAATATTACACTGGATGAGAAGGCGTATATCAAACCCGTTAGGGTTGCAAAGCGTGAGAATATTCTTTACTTTAAAGATACATTGATTAAGGGCTGGTCAGGTATTTTTGAGCTCTCCCTTCCAAAAGAACTTTTTACACTTGCTTTTTCCTGCGGGCTTGGAGCCAAGAATTCTCAAGGTTTTGGTTGTATAAGAATATGGAGGGGCAATCTATGAGCGAAAGTACAATAATCCTTTACCCATCAAACTGGCTCTATAACGCCGGCGTGATTGGATTATTGAGGGTGTTAGACGAACTTGGTGAGCAGGTTGAGAAATTCATTAGAAGCGATGGGAATATAAGTTTGTCCTTCACGAAAGAAACCGACCAGATATTTGATAAATGGAAGAATCTTTCTCCGAGGTCAAAGAAAGAAAAAAGCCTGGTCTATGGCTCGAAAGATGCCTATTATGCCAATCAAACTGAGGCTTCTATCAAAAGGCGGATTGATTTTCTGTGTAAGAAAAGCAACAACAGAGGTAAAGGCAATGTAGAGTTTTCCTGTTCTTTTTGCACAGATAGGGTCAAGGTCAGAAAAAGCGATGCTACTTTTTTGAACCAGGCTTTTGGCAATGTTTTACTGGGTTCGGAGAAGTCTTTTTGCAATATGTATTGGAATAACTCTGCGAGGGATTATGTTTGTCCTAAGTGTGAATTCATACTCATGTGTCACCACCTTGCCCTTACCCGTCTTTCCGACGGCTCGGAGATCTTCATCAATGCGCCGTCCTTTCAGGTGATGTGGTATCTGAATAAATTTGCTCGGGAGGTCTTGGGTTCGGCTTCCTCCGAGGAGATGCTGAGCAAAAGAAACATATTAGCAATGTCCGTTATTGAATATGCCACAAAAATCCAAGCGACCCTTGGAGTCTGGACGGGGATGAACATAGAGGTTGTCAGTAAGCACACGTTCTATAATCCAGCAACAAAGAAGCAAGAAACTAAAATCGAGTTTTTCAGCTTGCCCTACGAAGTCGTCCAACTTCTTTCCGACCGGCGCATTGCGAGCCTCCTGAGCCAGATTGGGGAGTTCGAGATTCTAAATCGGGTTCTGGACCAGGACTTCTCCCGGCTCATGGAGAGGGGCTATCGTCTTCTACGGATTGGGCTCAAGCGTGATGGTGAAAGGACTAAGTCAGAAAACGAATTTGTCTATCGGGTGCTTTACCTGGAGAAGAACCGCCGAAACCCTGCTGGCGTTGCAGAGCAAATCTTCAAGCTCTGTGCACTTATAGAAGAAAAACGAAAAAGGAGGGAATATGAGCGCACCTGTTTCGCAAGGACTTAGTTTGGAGCAACAAATGGAAGATTTGAAGAAACACTTACAAGAAGAAAAAACGAACCTGGAAGCCTTCCAGAGGGCATACCAGGACCTGCGAAAGCTCCAGCGTGATTTTCAGAACCTGCTCCAGTGGGCTGCCGAGGACCGGCGCGGGAAAGCAGATGAGAAGAAATTCAAGGAACTCTATCAGCAGGTCGCCGGCTGGAACGCTTCGGACTTGATGGAGAGCCTGAAGGATGAAGGTAAGAAAGCCCGGGCATTAAAGGATGCCTTCGACCGCCAGGGCTATCGCATCTTGGAGCTTGTCCGGGCCGGCAAGCGGGACGAAGCCTTCCATGCCATTTTGCGTATCTTTGTCTCAGCAAAGAAGGACTTCCCTTCCCCGCTCGTGGAAGCCTTCAAGCCGGTCTACTCGGATGAGCTTTTCAAGGTGTTTCTGTTTTCCTTCCTGAGCGGCATCCTGGGTAAGGAAGAAACTGAAAATGAAACTAAATAATCAAAAGGAGGAAGCCATGGGAAATGAAATCAAGAACATTACGGTCACAATCATCTTTGACGGTTCAGCCCTCAATCGGGACGAGAAGATTGGGGGAAACATCCTCTCCATCAAAAAGCTCAATGTGAACGGCGAGGTTCGCTCCTTCATCGGCAAGCCAGCGATACGGCATTATCTCTTTCAGACACTACATCGTGGTTATAACTGGGCTCGTGCTAAGGTCACAGGACAAGGTCAGGTTGTTCAGTTTGACCTCACACAAAACGACATTCTCTCAAGCCCTGAACTCGATGTTTTTGGCTACATGTTCACGATAGGTCGTCAAGCTATTACCCGAAAATCTCCATTAGGTATTACTAAAGCAGTAGCTCTATCCTCTTATGAAGCTGATCTGGCGTTCTATGCAAACCATGACTTAGTAGCACGTGGCAAGCGAGAAGGTCTTAGTGTAAATCCCAGTCCTGTAAACAAAGAAGAACATAACTCGTTCTACAAAGTCAGCTTCACTCTTGACGCCGAAATGATAGGCAAGGATATCTGGATAGTTGAAGATCGTAAGTACGAAAATGGCAAACTCAGTCTTCTCATTGCCAAGCCACAGTCAATCGAGCTTGAAAATGTGGAAGAAAAAACGGACGAAGAAGGACGTTCGTATTACGAAGTAAATGGCAAAAAGATATATGTGGATGGATTAACATTAACTGTTGATGGGGACTTAATGAAGAAAAATGAGGCAAAGCAAAATGTTGAGGAACACCTTGTCTTTAAGGACAAGGGAAAGTCAAAGTTCCGCATTTTTGATTTTACTTATGACGACGATACTAAAACTTATACATTTGCTTTAAGCAAGGAACCAAGATATGATGACGGTAGTAAGAAGTTGACCTTAGAGATCGGTGCGATAAGAGAAATCCCATGCACAAAAGAGCCGGATACATCAGAAAACGGAGAAGAGATTTATTCTTTCAAAGAGAACGGAAATGAAACGGCTAAGATTTATGTGAAAGAGCTTAAACCATCGGGACCCTACAGGATCAAGTTTGAGCTTACAAAGGAAAAGAGGAGCCAAAGAATCCGGGAAGTAATTTGTGCCATCGCAGATGGCCTCTACGCCCAATCCAGTGGGGAAGCCAACACGATCGTTCCGCTCTTCCTCATTGCCGGGGCGGTGAAGGTGCCTTCGCCGATCTTCCATCCCTACATTGATATCCGCAAGGAAGACGACCAGTGGAAGGTCGTCGGAGTTGAAGATGCACTTAAAAACTCATGGATAGACGGAAAAGTTTACATTCAGGATTGTGAGAGATTAAGAGTAGATGATCGTTTGAAAGATAAAAATAAAGATAAGCTCATCTTTGGATGGGATGAATTATTAAAGGAAATCGGAATAAAAACTGAAGATGAAAAAGAATCAAAATGACTTGGAAATTCTGAAACCCTTATTCTGGGAATACGATTGGGGCTCGGTGGAGGAGAATCTGGCCAGTCCCTTCGTGATTGCCCGGGTACTGGAGCTGGGAGACCCCAAGCAGTTTCGCCTTTTTGCCGAGTTGGTGGGCGAGGATTCTATCAAGACATTTTTGCGTGAGAAAGGGGAGAAACTACTATCTCCTCAATCACTCAACTTTTGGAAACTATATTATCGGATATGATGAAGCTACAACCTCATCATAAATGCGCTATAGAACCCGCAAGGGCATTCATTGAGCAAGGAGAATTCTATCTCGCGGGCGGCACTGCTGTGTATTATTATCTGAACCATCGCGAGTCTATGGACCTTGACTTTTTTACACAAAAAGATTTTGATTTCTCTCAATACGAATACCTACTCAAATCCCAGCTCATCCTTTTCCGGAGCAAGGACACGATTCACGCTGAAATAGAGAAGGTTAAAATATCGTTCTTTCGCTATCCATATGGCCTGCTCAGGCTTTTGAATCGGCTCGATACTATCTCCATAGCACATCTTGAAGATATTCTGTGCATGAAAATAAATGCGATTATAAATCGCGGAAGTCGTAAAGATTTCACGGATGTTTATTTCATTATGAGGGAGTTGTCCATCTCTCCGAAAAGATGCACTGAACTTTTCCAGGCAAAATATGGTATTTACAATCCCCTGATTATTCATAAAGCAATGACCTATTTTGGTGATGCAGATAATGAGCCGGAGCTCAGAATGCTTAAGCCTGTTAGATGGGAAGAGATCAAAAAATTTTTTATCAGAACATTTACAAAACTATGAGTGAACTGAAGGTATTAAGACTCAGAATCTACCAGCCGCAGGCACACTATCGTGTGCCTTTCACTTATCAACGGAGGCATACCTATCCAATCCCGCCTTACTCAACAGTAATCGGCTTTTTGTGCAATGTCCTTGGCTATGATGGTATGCCTTCTGATTATGAGAACTTGAAAAAACTCAAAATCTCCATCGCCGGTCGCTTTGAGAGCAAGACCACAGAGTATATATGGTTTCGGAACCTGGCCAAATCGGCTCATGTGGAGCGCTTCGGAGCTATAGAGAACCGTAGCATCGGCGGTCATGTGGAGCACATTGGAGGCCAATCCCCCATTTCCATAGATATCCTCAACGATGTCCGCTTGGTGATTCATCTGGCGCACGAGGATTGCTCGTTCCTTGAGCAAATCCGCTCTTCGCTGGAGAACCCCGTCCGCCGGCTGGAAATCCTTCATCTTGGACGAGCCGAGGATTGGATCGTTATCGAGAAACTATCCGAAGTGCTCGAATTATCCACTTTCAAGATTCGCAGGGTGGATGGTCATTTCAGGAGGCACTTTTTCTGGATTCCAGAGCGCCTTTACCTGCCAGAAGCAAAAGATGGTGCCTCTAACTTTAATGAGTATGAAGGTCTTCTCTATCGGCTTCCGACTTTCTGGACCGTCGAGGACTATGCCACGACCCGGAATCGTCACGGTAGGCGGATTTTCGAATACATGACCGTAAAACTCAGCGACGGGCTTTTGAAGGATAAAAGATTTCTTTTTGACAAAGAATGCAATCTTCCTGTGTTTTTAGCAAACCTTGGAGGAAGCCATGAGTAGCACTTCGTTCATCTGGGCAAAAAGCGTTGAAAAAAGGGGAGAGACCCCAGTACGTCTTTCCGAACACATTAAGGATGCTCTGGATGTTTTCGACAAAATCAAGCACCGGGTCAATGACCCTCTGTGTGACCTTATCCGCCTTGCCATCATCTGCCACGACTGGGGTAAAGTGCTTCCCGCTTTTCAAATTCGCACACTGAAGAACACAAAATATTTTCCCAACTCTCCGCTTACCAATATCCCTCACTCGCTCTTTTCGCTGCTATGGATCAACCAAGATAAGCTGAAGGAAAAGCTACAGGAAAAATTGAGTCAGGACGCCGATACCTATCGGGAATTTGTGCTATCTGCCATCGCCTATCATCACTGGCGGGAGGATTTCTTTGAGCTCATCAGTGCTTTTCACCCGGAGATGGCTGACCTCATAGATGTGCTGGACAAAGCCGGGAAAGAAGCTCTTCAGAAGAATCTGGAGGAAGAGATAAATCTGCTCGGAGACGACTGGCAAAAGTTGATTGCTTTCAACGAAGGCATAGCGCAAGGCTTGCGTAACGGCGTGCCCTTTTCGGAATATGCCCGTCCGCCCTACCAACTCTACTTCCTCCCCAAACGGGTGGGAATGAATGAGCAAAAGCTGCGGGAATGGATTCTCATCGCTGGATTTCTCCAGCGTGCTGACCACTTTGCTTCCTTTTGTGAGGAAGAAGGGGAAGATGTGCTGACAGCAGAGGTAGAAAAATGTCCGGTTGGCTTTAGCGAAGTCAGTGATAAGGTGAAAGCCAAAATAGAAGAAAAGGCTGCAAACCAGCAGAATAAAAATATTTGGCAGTTTGATAAGATTAATGATTATAGGGACAAAAACATCATTCTGATTGCCCCCACGGGATACGGTAAAACCGAATTTGCGTTTCTCTGGGGGAGTGGCGAGAAGCTCTTTTATACGCTCCCTTTGCGGGCGGCGGTCAATCAGATCTACGGGCGGGCAAAGGACATCTTTGGGGAGTATAAAGCAGGCTTACTCCATTCCGATGCGGATGTTTTTCTGCTGGGAGACGGCGGGGAAGGCCAGGCAAACCTAAAGGCGTATGACCTGGCTAGGCAATTAGCATTTCCTACCATTATATCTACAGGGGACCAATTCTTCCCCTACGCCTTGCGTCCGCCGGGATATGAAAAAATTTATGCCACTTTTTCCTATTCTCGGCTGGTAATTGACGAAGTTCAAGCATACGATCCTCGCGCTGCTGCTATTGTGGTCAAGTTCATTGAGGATACCGTGCGGATGGGCGGGAAATTCCTCCTGATGACGGCGACGCTCCCGAAGTTCGTCGAAGACGAGATAGTTCGAATTATCGGGGAAGGAAACTACAAACCCCTGAACCTCTACGGGGAAGAAAATGAAAAGGACAAGTTTGAGCGTATCAAGAAACACAGGATCAAGGTCGAGTTGATTGAGGGGAAAAGCAAAAGCAAGGAAGATTCTACTCTTCCCGATGAGAATAGCAAAGACGAAGATAAGAAAGATTTTTCTGTTCCTGAGGAGAAACTGCAAGAAGTTTTAGCCAAAGCCAAGAAGGGCAAGCGTGTGCTCGTCATCGCCAACACCGTCAAGCAGGCGCAGGAGATTTTTTCCAAGCTGCAGGAAAAGATAGAATCTGACCAAAAATATCAGGGTCTGAAAAATAAACTATGGCTTATTCACTCTCGTTTCACTCTGGAAGATAGATGGAAAAGAGAATTTTTATTATGTGGAGGATATTTTCAGATAAACGAGGAAGGAAAAGTGAAAATCCTTGGTCGTGAATTTCAGATAGACGAAAAAGGCGAGGTAAAAATGCTCGGCGGTGAAATAGGTAAAGAGAGAAATGATGAGGATGGCATTTTAGAAATAGAAAAAGTAAAAGAAAAAGGGTATAGACTCACCATCAGGATAGGGAAGAATGATTTTACACTCGAAGGTGAAATTGTCGGGGACAAAGACAAAAGGATAGCATTTAAAGGTGCTTTTTCTAACCCGAAGCCAGAAAACGGAGACGAAGGAAAGATTTTAGTTGCAACACAAGTCGTGGAAGCGTCGCTCGATATTGACGCCGATGTATTGTTCACCGAGATCGCTCCGTTGGATGCCCTGATCCAGAGAATGGGAAGGGTGCTACGAAGGTACGGACCGATGACCTCACCAGGTAACATTCCTACACCCACTGAACCCAATGTGTTCGTATGGGTCTTTAAAGCGGGCATCGAATCTGGAAATGGGAAAGTTTATGACAGAGAACTTGTAAGACTTTCTTTAGCCTGGCTTTTGAGAAAAGGAAAAGGAAATATACCTGAGGTTCCCGATGACAAAGCAAATAAAGGAAAAGAAAAACTTTCAGAGTTCTTTAACCAAGAATTTTCGAACCTGATCGAGGATCAAGAAAATACTGAGGAACGAGCAAAAAAGAAAAAACGACAAGACAAAAAACAAAAACAGACAGGTACTCAGCAAGATCAAGATGTGCTCACTAAGATCCTGGACGACAACAGTTGGTTTAAAGAAACTGAACTTGAGCTAAGCGAGTATGAGAAGTATAAACTTGTTTCAAACTTTTATAAGTCCTTACCTGAGGATAGTAGCTATCTAACAAAATTCCGCAAGACCAAAGGCATCCTCGATGCTGGCTATATGTCAGACCGCAAGGAAGAAGCAGAGAAACTCTTCAGAGAAATTTATACTGTGTCTATAATCCCAACTCAGAAGGAAGAGGAATTTCTTAATGCTATTAATAACTTTTTTAATAAACACAAAGATGGAAAGCACCTTTATACCTATTTTAAACAAGAAGTACTCTCTAAGTTTGTTGTTCAGGTAAGATTTAGTGAGCAATTGAAAAATAAAAAATTAGAATTCTGGTTTAAAGAGAAGGAGGATGAACTTCCACAGGATAAAAACTATCAAAGGAGGTTATTTAATTGGTGTAGGGATATCTATTATGTTAAATGTGCTTATGATCCAAAGATAGGAGTAACAGATGTTGAGGAGCAAGATTCTGATATTCTAATTCTTTGATTTTGCATATATGAGCATTTTTCTAAAAGGATGAAATTGACTATATTCTATGCATATCACAGGTAATCTTGTAAACGCATATTTTATTTGTAAGAGAAAGTTCTGGCTTTATGCGAGGCAGTTTAATCCTGACCCTGAAATGGATTTGCTTCTCCTTGGAAGGTTAATATCAGAAAACACATATCAGAGGGAAAGGAAAGAAATTTTTTTTGATGAAGTGAAAATAGATTTGATAAAAAGGTCAAGCGAAAATATCGTTGTATGTGAAGTCAAGAAAAGTTCTAAGGGTCTTGAGGCAGCAAAAATGCAGCTTGCTTTTTATCTTCTAAAACTTAAAAGAAATGGAATAAATGCAAAAGGAGAAATTTTGTTACCAAAGGAGAAAAAAATTATTGCTTTTGAACTGGACGAAGAAACCGAGAAAATTCTAAACAACGCAATTCAGGAGATGAAAGTTATTGCTGAGCATGAACTTCCACCACCATTAGTAAAAACCTCCTTTTGTAAAAAATGCGCATTTATGGAGTTTTGCTACGCATGAAAAGGACGATTTACATATTCTCTGATGGAGAGCTCAAGAGAAAGGAAAACACCCTCTATTTTGAAACAAATGAAGGAAAGAAATTTATTCCCGTTGAAAACACAGCAGAGATATTCATATTTGGAGAGGTTACCATAAACAAGCGTTTGCTGGAATTTCTAACCGACTCCGAGATAATTCTTCACTTTTTCAACTACTATGGCTACTATGTTGGTACTTTCTATCCGAGAGAACATTTAAACTCAGGATATATGATTCTAAAACAGGCAGAGCATTATCTTGATCAAGAGAAAAGGATGCTCCTTGCAAGAAAATTTGTCGACGGAGCAATAGAAAATATGAAAAAGGTTCTTGTTTACTATGAGAATCGAGGGAAGCCCCTTTCTCCATTCTTAGAGAAGCTCGAGTCCCTTTCCCATGGACTTCAAAATTGCAGAGATACTGAACAACTTATGGCAATAGAGGGAAATGTTAGAGAACAATACTATTATTCATTTGATTTAATCTTAGACAATGAACACTTTATTTTTGAGGGACGAACGAGAAGACCTCCAAAAAACCGTCTCAACGCTTTGATAAGCTTTGGAAATTCTCTTTTATATACTGTTTGTCTGGGTGAAATTTACCACACTCATCTTGACCCAAGGATAGGTTTTCTTCACTCCACAAATTTTAGAAGATTCACTTTAAATCTTGATGTTGCGGAAGTTTTCAAACCTATAATCACAGATAGATTAATCTTTTCTCTCATCAATAAAGGAATAATAAAACAGTCTCATTTTGAAAGCAAGCTTGACGGAATAGTTCTAAATGAAAAAGGGAGAGAAATTTTTGTGAAAGAGATGGATGAAAGACTGAAAACTACTATCCACCACAGAAAATTAGACAGGAATGTTTCCTATCGAACCCTTATAAGACTTGAACTTTATAAGATTGAAAAACATCTAATGGGTGAGGAAGATTATGAGCCTTTTATTTCAGGCTGGTAATTGTAGTAATTTTCTCGAATTTTTGATGATAAGAGGTTCAAAATGTATGTAATACTTACCTATGACATTAAAGAGGAAAGAGTAGCAAAAGTTCTTAAGATTTGCAGAAAGTATCTTTACTGGGTTCAAAAATCTGTATTTGAAGGAGAAATAACTGTGGCAAAACTTGAAAAGCTGAAGACCGAGTTAAGGAAGATTATAAATCTTGAAGAAGACTCTATTTTGATTTACACTTTCAGAACCACATGGTATACTAATAAAGAAGTTATTGGAGTAGAGAAAGGTGGAGAAGAAAGTATTATATGAAAAGAAATGAATGAAAGGATAATCCCTGGAAGGGGTTAGTAGGTTCTTTGAAATTTACCTAATATTTTGAGAAAGAAGAATCGATATAACTAAGGAATTCATCGTCTATCTCCAATAGTGAAAAAATTGCCAGAGATAGACGAAAGAGAATTTATTGAAAGATAAAGGAAATTATGATAAAAAAGAATATGATTAAGAAAGTTTCAAAATGCAAAAAGAGCTGTGGTTGCGAAAGAAATGGATTTCGAGCCTACCTATAAGGAATTGAAACAGGATATGGAGGATATGATATGATTTGGAAACTCTGGAATTTCGAGCCTACCTATAAGGAATTGAAACGAGATTTTCTGGGAAGTTAGACATCCCTGGGCAAAATTTCGAGCCTACCTATAAGGAATTGAAACTAAGAGGGGGAGCTAACGCCGGGAAGACATATTCGAATTTCGAGCCTACCTATAAGGAATTGAAACTTTGGATGACCTCACCACTATCCTTATTCTTGAACAGGATTTCGAGCCTACCTATAAGGAATTGAAACGATTATGCAATTCCTTTTCCTGCTGAAGTAGATAGGATTTCGAGCCTACCTATAAGGAATTGAAACGCGTTCCCCGCAACTGAGAGTAGACAATCTCGTATGATTTCGAGCCTACCTATAAGGAATTGAAACAGGATATGGAACATACGAAAGAGTAATTGGAGAATGTGATTTCGAGCCTACCTATAAGGAATTGAAACGAAAAAGTAGAAAAAGAGGAAGAAAGGAGCTATCTCACATTTCGAGCCTACCTATAAGGAATTGAAACTGAGTGTGGGTGTGTAGATATGTATGTATGGACCTGGATTTCGAGCCTACCTATAAGGAATTGAAACTCCATCGCCATTTTGATTGATGCTGCACCGATCCCGAATTTCGAGCCTACCTATAAGGAATTGAAACCTCATCACATGCATTGCTACTTCAAACTTTGCGAGGTTAATTTCGAGCCTACCTATAAGGAATTGAAACTAAGCCCTCACCCGCAAGGGGAGGCAGGGTTAGGAGATTTCGAGCCTACCTATAAGGAATTGAAACCTATGACTGGAGAGAAAACTCTTCTCGGCTCTTTTCTGATTTCGAGCCTACCTATAAGGAATTGAAACGAGGCAATCAGAAAACAAAAGGTTGCTGCGTAAGGAGGAATTTCGAGCCTACCTATAAGGAATTGAAACTCAAAGAAATCGCTGGAGGAGTAATCAATGTCATCGTATTTCGAGCCTACCTATAAGGAATTGAAACAAATTCATCTTTGATTAGGTGGTATTCGTATTTTTTATTTCGAGCCTACCTATAAGGAATTGAAACGAGCTGTTTTTCTCATTTTTATTAGGGTCGGAACCTTATTTCGAGCCTACCTATAAGGAATTGAAACAATTTGACAGATGATCGCTTTATTATGGGAGATAATGATTTCGAGCCTACCTATAAGGAATTGAAACCGAGGATAAGAGCCGTGTGGAAATCCCGATGAGTTGCATTTCGAGCCTACCTATAAGGAATTGAAACCTCAAGGGTTGTGGATGTTCACAACAAGCTGGAGGAATTTCGAGCCTACCTATAAGGAATTGAAACTCCGTCAGGCAAGAGAGGCTGGGCTTCTTGGAGATGTGATTTCGAGCCTACCTATAAGGAATTGAAACAATGTTCAAACATCGTGAGGTTGAGAGAGGACATGCATTTCGAGCCTACCTATAAGGAATTGAAACATCGTTGGTAAATTAGTCAAAAATCTCAAAGCAGGGCATTTCGAGCCTACCTATAAGGAATTGAAACGAGAAAGATCAATGAAATAAAAATGATCGTTGAAGGACATTTCGAGCCTACCTATAAGGAATTGAAACTGGGATTTTGCCAATTTGCTCCATCAGCCACAATATATTTCGAGCCTACCTATAAGGAATTGAAACCGGACAACAACAGCCCCATAGTCTGCAGACGTAGAAATTTCGAGCCTACCTATAAGGAATTGAAACTGCTCAAGATGTGCCACTGTTAGAATCTTTCCTATCTCATTTCGAGCCTACCTATAAGGAATTGAAACTATTCTTGAACAGGATGATCCCATCTTCGATTGACGATTTCGAGCCTACCTATAAGGAATTGAAACTGCTTCACATACAGTTTGTTCTTGATCCCCACAATATATTTCGAGCCTACCTATAAGGAATTGAAACATTCTCCATTCCTTGAGCCACTACCTCACTATCTGTGAATTTCGAGCCTACCTATAAGGAATTGAAACTTTGTGAAGAGTGGCAATGCATCAGCTCTGACACCTGATTTCGAGCCTACCTATAAGGAATTGAAACAGGACAACCGTATATCCTCCATTTGCATTATTCGTGAATTTCGAGCCTACCTATAAGGAATTGAAACTTTTGAGATTCAATTTGTTCTTTGAGCTGTAAATTGGCATTTCGAGCCTACCTATAAGGAATTGAAACAGATATTGGATATATCAATTATGGTTTTATATTTATCATTTCGAGCCTACCTATAAGGAATTGAAACGTTGACTGCTGATCTATTTGCTATCAAAGCTGAAGCATTTCGAGCCTACCTATAAGGAATTGAAACTGGTAAGGTATCCTTGCGTTGAAAAAGTCTCTTAAAAATTTCGAGCCTACCTATAAGGAATTGAAACCGAAGACTCTTTGTGTCTGTTGAATCAGTCAGGTCCACATTTCGAGCCTACCTATAAGGAATTGAAACCGAGAATGCTCTCATCGGGCGAGACAACTTGAGCTCCATTTCGAGCCTACCTATAAGGAATTGAAACACTTTAGCTGATGATTCTATTGTCGCTATTGACATTCATTTCGAGCCTACCTATAAGGAATTGAAACGCTTCTTCTTTCAATAAAAATCTCACCATTTTTTCTTGTATTTCGAGCCTACCTATAAGGAATTGAAACATTTGTTCCATCGTAATAACAATTTGAGCAAAGGAGCATTTCGAGCCTACCTATAAGGAATTGAAACTTCCCATACGATTCACCCATTGAGCCCGATACATCTAATTTCGAGCCTACCTATAAGGAATTGAAACATTTTAATCAAATTAATTGAAGTATTTGGAGCTGGCGGATTTCGAGCCTACCTATAAGGAATTGAAACGCATTTCTGTTTCATCTGAAACAGCATACGCCATGAAAATTTCGAGCCTACCTATAAGGAATTGAAACGGGATTTCTTTCCACCAAGAGGTTTCTTTTTCACAGAAATTTCGAGCCTACCTATAAGGAATTGAAACAACAAAAAAACCGTATGAATATTCAGGGTTTGGATACTAATTTCGAGCCTACCTATAAGGAATTGAAACGAGCTGGACAAAAGGGGATGTGTGGTTTGCAGAGTTATTTCGAGCCTACCTATAAGGAATTGAAACAATACATCGGTTATTGGGTTGTTTCTTGCCCATGTTTCATTTCGAGCCTACCTATAAGGAATTGAAACATAGGATTCCCCATCGTATCTACAACTGTTTCAACAGATTTCGAGTCTACCTATAAGGAATTGAAACCTTCCTGGATTTCGGAAGAGCAAAAGTGCTAAAGAGCAGGAGTCGAATTATTTGGAAAACTTCTGAGCTTCCGCTCTTCCATTTTTTTAATACTTTACTTGACAACTTATAGCGAGAGAGGTAAATTGGAAATGATGAAGAGAATAAGGGAGAAAGGTCAGACAATAATTGAATATGTTTTTCTTCTCACAATAACTCTTTTTGTTACTGCGTTTATTCTTAAGTTTATAGTGGGAGAATATCTGACAAAAATTCCACAAATTGTCATAGAGTCTCTCGAAATTTTTTTTGAAAAACTTATAGAGGGAAACATTTAAAAATTCGGGTTGTTTAAAGAATCTCACAAAAAGTTGAGTTTATTTTGACAAAATGAGAGGCTAAGAAAATAAGAGAAGGAGGTTTTGGCTTTGGAGACTTATCCCTGTCTGATGACTTTTGCTTGACCTGCTTTGAATATTTTATTTTTCTTTATGCCCAAATTCTGTTCAACTGACCTTAACACTCTTTCCGATTTTATCTCCGTTATAATTACATATGGATTTCCACAACTTCTGTGGAAAAATTTTTGAGATTCTCTGAAGTTTTAATGATAAAATATTGTAATATGAAAAGAGATGAGCTCGAAAGAGGACTTGGATTCTTTTCAGCTACAAATATAGTAATTGCAAATATGATTGGTGCAGGAATTTTCACAACATCAGGGCTTTTGCTTAAAAATATCCCTGATCCAAAAGTTATGATTTTATTATGGGTTGTTGGAGGAATAATTGCTCTCTGTGGAGCACTCTCTTATGGAGCCCTCGGAGTAAAATATCCTATGGCGGGTGGAGAGTATGTTTACCTTTCAAAATTATTTCATCCTATTTTAGGTTTCTTGAGCGGTTGGGTCTCATTCTTTGTTGGTTTTTCTGCTCCAATTTCTGCCTCAGCAATTGGGTTTACTGAATATCTTTCAAGAGCATTCCCTCAAATAATCAATCCTGGTATCATGGAAGATTCCTTTGAAAAAACAATCCTTAAAAAGTTTTATTCAATTTTGATAATCTTGATCTTTACATTTGTTCATTTGAGAGGTATTACTTTTGGTGCCAAGGTTCAAAATTTGCTGACAATTCTTAAAATAACTTTGATTGTTCTCTTTATTGGAGCGGGTCTTCTTTCCAAAAGCGGGAATCTTGAGCACTTCTTTACAAAGGAATTCCTTCTTATTGACCTTAAAAGCTTGAAAGTTATAGGACTTTCCCTGATGTGGATAATGTTTGCATATAGTGGATGGAATGCATCTTCTTACATTGGTGCAGAGATAAAGAATCCTTCAAGAAACATACCTCTCTCCCTTTTTCTTGGAACTTCAATGGTTATTCTTCTTTATCTTCTCCTTAACTTTGTATATGTTTACGCAATAAGTCCTGAGGAGATGAAGGGTGTTATCTCAGTTGGTGGACTTGCCATGAAGAATCTTTTTGGGAGTAGATTTGAATTTATTTCCTCTATTCTTATCTCTTTTGCTCTGTTCTCATCTCTTTCAGCCTTTATAATTCTTGGTCCGAGGGTTTACTATGCAATGGCAAAGGATGGATACTTTTTCAGATTTGCTTCCGAAATTCATCCCCTCTTTAGAGTTCCATCAAAATCTATTATTCTTCAATGCATAATTTCAATTATAATTTTAATTTCAGGAACTTTCGAACAGATTTTGACATACATGAGCTTTTCCCTCGGTATATTTCCAATTATCGCAGTTTTTGGGGTTTTTAAACTTGAAAAATGGAGAGAAAATTACAAGATTCCTTTGTTCCCAATCCCTCCTCTTCTTTTTCTTATTTCTTCTTTTCTAATACTAATTTTCGGATTTCTTGAGAGACCTCTTCCATCTTTGATCGCAATTTTAACTGTTTTGGCTGGAATCCCTTTCTACTTTATTTTAAAGAAAGGATAAAGCATGAGGATAACAAAATATTTTTTTCTTTTTTTATTGGTATGGTCTCAATGGGTTCTTTCTCAGCAGGATCTGGATGAGAGAGTAAGGAAATTTCTGGAGGAGAACAGGTATAAATGGAGGGAAGAAAATGTAAGCTGGCAAGATGGTGAAATTTTATACAATCTCATAATTGAGAATGGATACAAATCAGCTCTGGAGATTGGCACTTCTACAGGACACTCCGCTATCTGGATTGCATGGGCGATGAGTAAGACAGGAGGTAAGCTTGTCACAATTGAGATAAATGAGCAAAGATACAGAAAAGCCCTCTCCAATTTTGAGAAAACAGGTCTTTCAAAGTTTATTGATGCAAAGCTTGGAGATGCCCACGAATTAGTCTATAAACTTGAAGGGCCATTCGATTTTATATTTATTGACGCTGACAAGGATTGGTATAAAAACTATGCGGTTGCCCTGATTCCAAAGCTTAAAGTGGGAGGATGTCTTACTGCCCACAATGTTCTTAACAGGTTTATGTGGGGAATAAGGGATTTTATTGATTATCTGTATTCTCTTCCAAATATGGAAACAAGAATAGATCATTCGAGCAGAAGCGGTATATCAATAAGTTTCAAGAAATATGAAAGAAAATTTAAAAATTCAGATTTTTAAGTAAAGACTGTGTTTGACAGATTCTGGATTTTATGGTAAAAAAGAATTTTGAATTTGAGGTGATAATATGATGGCTGTAATTGAAAGTGGCGGAAAGCAATATATTGTAAAAGAAGGAGATAAAATATTTTTAGAGAAAGTTGAGGGGAACCCAGGAGAAAAGGTTTATTTCAAGCCTCTTCTGATTGAGGGAAAAGAAATCATTATTGGAACTCCCTATGTAGAGAATTATAAAGTTGAAGGGACAATCCTTGAAGAGAAGAAAGGGGAAAAGGTAATTATTTTTAAGAAGAAAAGCAAAAAACATTACAAAAAGAAAACTGGGCATAGACAGATTTATTCTCTTGTTAAAGTTGAGAAGATTTATAAGGAGGATTAATGGCAAGGAAAAAATCTGCTGGAAATGGAAGGGACAGCAATCCAAAATATCTTGGAGTCAAAGCCTTTTCAAATCAGTTTATTAGAGCGGGTTCTATAATAGTCAGACAGAGGGGGACAGTTATAAAACAGGGTTTAAATGTTGGAATTGGAAAGGATCATACACTTTTTGCTCTAATAGATGGAATTGTGAAATTTCATAATAAAGGCGACAGAAAGTATGTTTCAGTTCTTCCTTATAATCAATAAAAGCTTGTGAGGGGCTCTTTTAAAACTCATTAAATGAATTCTCCAGTGATGGAATATTTTTTGGAGAAATATGTTTATTGATAGGGTCGTAGTCCGCCTCGAAGGGGGGAAGGGAGGAGATGGTTGTATTTCCTTCAGAAGGGAAAAGTTCGTGCCAAAGGGAGGACCTGACGGAGGGAATGGAGGAGATGGTGGTAGCATTTATCTTGTCAGTGATGAGGGAGTGGATTCCCTTGTTTATTTCAGGTTCAGACCTATAATAAAGGCAAAGAGGGGTGAGCATGGTAAAGGCTCAAATAAAAATGGGAAGAGGGGAGAGGATATTTATTTGAAAGTTCCTGTAGGAACAGTGGTTAAGGATAAAGAGACAGGTGAAATCCTCTTTGACTTTCATTCACCACATATGGTATATCTTGCAGTCGCTGGAGGAAAAGGTGGAAGGGGGAATGCCTCCTTTGTATCTTCAACAAGAAGAGCTCCAAGAATAAGAGAGCTTGGAAAAGAAGGAGAGAAAAAAGAATTGGTTCTTGAACTCAAGAGTATAGCTGATGTTGGAATTGTTGGTTTTCCCAATGCAGGGAAATCTACACTCTTATCCAAAGTTTCCTCAGCAAAACCTTTAATTGCAGATTATCCATTTACAACCCTAATTCCAAACCTTGGGGTTGTAAATATTGATGAGGAAAAAAGTTTTGTAATGGCAGATATACCTGGTTTGATTGAGGGAGCTCATCTTGGAAGGGGTCTTGGAATAAAGTTTCTTGGACATATTGAAAGGACAAAAGTTCTACTTATCCTTCTTGATATATCCCATGGAGAAAAGGAGAAGGCTCTTAAAGAGTATGATATATTAATCAATGAAATGGCTGAATATAGCACATCTTTGCTTTACAAGCCAAGAATTGTAGCTCTTAATAAGATTGATCTTCTTGAAGATGAATCAATAATTCATGAGATTAAAGCCGAGTTTGAAAGTAAAGGTTTGAAGACTTTCCCTATATCCGCTTTAAAAAATCATGGAGTGAAAAAATTGTTAAAGAGTGTATGGGATTTAATTTCTGAGTTCAAAGAGACAAAAAAGATAGGGGTTCTGGGAGGAACATTTGACCCTATTCATTTAGGACATATAAGAATTGGTGAAAGAGTTAAAGAATTCTTTTCCCTTGAAAAAATTTTTTACATTCCATCCTACTCTCCTCCCCACAAAGATTCTTCATCAATTACTGAAGCGGTTTTAAGGTTTAGAATGGTGGAAATTGCATTGAAGGGAAGGAATGGACTTATACCTTCTGCCCTTGAGATAAGTAGAAAAGGCACTTCTTACACAATTGACACATTGAGGGAATTAAAAAGAATATACAAAAATTCTCAAATATATCTTATAATTGGAGTTGATGCTTTTATTGAAATAAAAACATGGAAAGAGTGGAAGAATTTGTTGAAGGAGTTTTCCATCATTGTAATAAGCAGACCTGGTTATAAAATGGAGGGGGTAGAGAATTTATTGAGGGAAGAAGGATTTTCTTTCGAGAAAGTAAATTATTTTGAAAAGAAAAAAATTGATGAGAAATATCCAGTAATTTATCTTTTTGAAATGGATTCCCTTCCCATCTCATCCAGTGAAATCAGAGAGAGGATTAAGAGAGGATTTTCTGTAAAAGGGCTTATTTTACCTGAAATAGAAAAGTATATAATAGAGAATGGATTATATAGAGGAGATGAAATATGAGATTGAACAAAGCCATAAAAACAGCTGTTTCAGCAGCTCTGGATAAAAAAGCTGAAAATATCGTTGTTCTAAATGTGAAAAAAATTGTTGATTATACAGATTACTTTTTGATTTTATCAGGTAACTCTACAAGGCAGAATCAAGCAATTTATGATTCCATAATGGAGTCTCTTAAAAAGCTGAAAAGGAAGCCCCTTCATGTGGAGGGTGTTGAAAGGGGAGAATGGATACTCCTTGATTATGGAAGCTTTATAATACACATTTTCTCTCCAAGGGCAAGGGAGTATTATGACCTTGAATCTTTATGGGGAGATGCAAAGAAGGTTGAACTTGAGAGCTCATGAAATAATTGCCAATTCTAAAAAGACAAAGGAAATTATAGAAACTATTAAAAAAATAGCCCCATCAAATATCCCTGTAATTCTGATCGGAGAAACAGGAACTGGAAAAGATTTTTTCGCATATCTTCTTCATATTTATGGAAGGGGTGAAGGCAAACCATTTGTAGTTGTAGATTGTGCCCTCCTTCAAGAAAATCTTGCAGATTCTGACCTTTTTGGACATGAAAAAGGAGCATTTACAGGCGCAGAAACCCTGAGAATAGGTAAGTTTGAACTTGCAGATGAGGGAACAATATATTTTGACAGAATAAATTTTTTGAGTCCTCTATTACAGGGAAAAATTTTAAGAGTTCTTGAGGATGGATTTATTTTCAGGCTTGGAGGAAGCGAAAAGATAGATACAAAAGCAAGAGTGGTCGCATCCAGCGATGAGGAGTTAATTGAACTGGTTAGAAGAGGTGATTTCAGAAAGGATCTCTTTTTCAGGCTCGATGGCTTTACAATAAAAATCCCACCCTTGAGGGATAGAAGGGAAGATATCATTCCATTCTGGAATCTATTCAAAGAAGAGATGGAGAAAGAAACTGGAGTAAAAAGGGATTTGACCTTGGAAGCAAAAAGGATTATTCAGAAACATCAATGGTATGGTAATTTAAGGGAACTAAAAATAGCTGTGAAGAGAGTGTGGCTGAGCGGGAATAAAGGTCCTATAATGGCTTCTGATTTAACTTTTTTAAAAGATGATGAAATTGGAACAAAGAAGGGATATAATAGAATACTTCCCCTAAGAGAAATGATAAAAAATTATGTGAAAGATGTATGGGAAAAAATGGGGAAGAATACCTCAAAGACAGCAAAGGTTTTGGGAATAACCCGTAAAACCCTTAGAAAATGGCTGAAAGAGTAAATGGTAAAAATTTTATGGGTAGGGAAGACAAAAGAGAAAGACTTGAAAAATTTAATAGATGAGTATAAAAAAAGAATTTTAGCTATGATTCCAATCAAAATTATTGAGATAGAGGAAGAAAAGAGGAAATGTAGAGAAAAAGAAAGGTATTTGAAAAAAGAAATGGAAAGAATTATTGAAAATTTAAATGAAAGGGATTATATTATATTACTTTCTGAAAAAGGAAGAATGATGAGCTCAGAGCAATTTTCTGAATTTATTATGGAAAAATTTAACAGGAATAAAAATTTAGCTTTCATTCTTGGTGGGCCATGGGGAGTTTCAGAAGAATTAGAGGGGGAGGCTGATTTCTTACTTTCCCTTTCACCAATGACCTTTCCCCATGAGATAGCAAGAGTTCTGCTTTTAGAGCAAATATATAGAGCTCTATCCATCAAGAAGGGTGGCAAATATCATAAATAAGGAGAGGAAAATGAACAGGGAAAAATTGGAAGAGCTGAAGAAAATGTTGCTTAAGAAAAGAGAAGAGATTTTGAGAAACCTTGCTGTTTCAGAGGATTCGGGAAAGGAAACAGATTATGACAGCACTCAGGATCAGGCGGACAAGGCACTCTCAGCCTATACTAAAGAATTCTTTTACAGTCTCACTGATACTGAAAGAGAAACCTTGAACCTGATTGAGGAGGCTTTGAAAAGGATTGAAAGAGGAAAATACGGATACTGTCTTCTCTGTGGTAGTGAAATTTCGGAGAAGAGGCTAACATCAATTCCATGGGCTAAATATTGCAAGGAATGTCAAGAGAAAATAGAGAAGGAAAAATCCTTAAAATCCCTCTGAGCAGGCTATTATACCCATTTGAAGCCCTAATATTTCCCTCATTTTGTAAGATATGTCATTCTCCATTAAGTAATTTTGAAAAAATAGTTTGTATGCAATGTCTTGGAAAAATAACTCCTATAGGAGATAGTGTCTGCAGAAAATGTGGAAAACCAATAAATTCTAATTCCCCCTCTCGTATATGCTTAGGTTGTATTGAATCTCCTCCCTCTTTTACCATCCATAGATCTTTTTCCTTTTACGAAGGGGTATTGAGAGAAATAATTCTTTTAATGAAGTTCCAGAAAATAAAAATTCTCGGGAAGATTCTTGCTAAGATTGCTCATGAAAACTTCAGGAATGATAGTGATCTGTTTGATTGTGACTTTATTGTTCCTGTTCCCATTTCAAGAAAGAGAATGCGGGAGAGAGGCTTCAATCAATCGGAAGAGATTGCAAAGGAGCTTGCAAAATTGCTCAAAAAAAGGATTCTAAAAAATATCCTTATAAAAAAATTCCACACAATACCTCAATCTCTTCTTTCTTTAAGGGAGAGAAGGAAAAACATTCTTGGAAGTTTCGAAGTGAGAAAGAAAGAGCTTGTAAGAGGGAAAAGGATTCTGCTTGTTGATGATATTTATACCTCTGGCTCTACAGTGTCCGAATGCTGTAAAACTCTTTACAAAAGCGGAGTTAAAGAAGTTAAAGTTTTTACGATTGCCAGAGGTGGAACAGGGGATTTTCCCATAACACTTGAAATGCTTGACAGTTGATTTAAAATATATTAATGCAATTTTTTAAGAGAGCTGTTTAAGGAGGTTTGAATGGAGCAGATTGAAGTGTCAAGTTTTGCGACATTAGATGCTCTTAAAAAAAGAGCAAAAATAATTGAAAAAATTGGAAGTATTGAATCAGGCTTGGGACTTTCTGTCTTTTGCAAAATTGAAGATGACTTTCTCGAACTTTACTACAATGATGTTGACTCCTCCTACATAAGAAGATACAAGAATGAAAAAGAATTTAGGGCTGCAATAAAGAAGAGGAGAGAAGAGCTGGGAGAAGAAGAAGTTTTTGAAGAAGAGGAAGAAGAATTGGAAGAGGAGGAAGAAGAGGAGGAAGAGGAGGAGGAAGGCGAAGAAGAACTCGAAGATGAATTAGAAGAGGAAGAGTATTGACAGAAAGCAAGAAGTTTGATAATTTGTTTTATTTATGATGAATGAATATTTTTCAATTTTTTTAATATTTATAACTGGTATAATTTTTGTCCTTTTTGCCTTTTTATTATCCCGGCTTATCCATCCAAGGAAGCAGGTTCATGATAAATATGTTTCTTACGAATGCGGTGTTGATCCCGATTCTGATGCGAGGGAGAGATACTCCATTAAATACTATCTTATTGCGCTTCTATTTATAATATTCGACATAGAAACCGCATTACTTTTTCCATGGGCTTTAAGATATGAAAAACTTGCACTATTTGGATTTTTTGAGATGCTCGTTTTCCTTGGAATACTTATTGCAGGCTATTTCTGGGTCTGGAAGAAAGGAGTTATAAAGTATGGAGCAGAATAAGGAATTTCCAATACCTGGTATTTTCTTAACTTCCATTGATTATTTAGTTAACTGGGGAAGGTCAAATTCTCTATGGCCATTAACTTTTGGACTTGCCTGTTGTGCCATTGAGATGATGGCAGTAGGAATGCCAAGATTTGACATTGCAAGATTTGGCTCAGAGATTTTCAGACCTTCTCCCAGGCAGGCTGATCTTATGATTGTTGCGGGAACTGTAACAAAAAAGATGGCTCCAATAATTAAGAGGTTATACGACCAGATGGCAGAACCAAAATATGTAATTTCCATGGGTGAATGTGCCAATGCGGGCGGTCCTTTCCCCACCTATCACACAGTTATGGGAATTGATAAAATAATTCCTGTTGATGTTTATGTTCCTGGATGCCCTCCAAGGCCAGAAGCTCTTTTAGATGCTCTAATAAAATTGCAAAAGAAGATTAAGAAGGAAAGTTTTCTGAAAAAGAGGAGCAAGTGATGGAAGGCGATACAGTTATTTCCGATTTTTTCCAAAATCTGCTGAATAAAATTCAGCAAAATTTCTCTCAGGCAATAGTTGAGACAAAATATGCTTTCAATGAATTTACAATAAAGATAAGGCATGAATTTTTAATTCCTTTAATGCAATATTTAAAGGAAGAGCTTGAGTTTGACTATCTAACTGATCTAACCGCTGTAGATTATCCTGATAGAGAGAAAAGATTTGAAATGGTTTACCATCTTTTTTCCCTGAAAAATTATAAAAGATTAAGGGTGAAGACAGAAATTAAAGAAGGAGAAAAGGTTTCAACACTAACAAGAATTTGGGGTTCAGCCAACTGGCTTGAAAGGGAAGTTTACGATATGTTTGGAATTGAGTTTGAGGGACACCCAAATCTTAAAAGAATCCTTCTTCCCGATGAATGGGAAGGGCATCCTTTAAGAAAGGATTACCCTCTCATTGGTGATGGAAAACAACCTTATTAAGTAAGGTGGTGAAATGGTTCAGGTTAAAGAGATAGTTGTTAACATGGGTCCTCAACACCCTTCTACTCATGGAGTTTTTAGAATAAAGCTTTGGCTCGATGGAGAGGTGGTTGTAAAATCCGAACCAATAATCGGATATTTACATCGAGGTGTTGAAAAACTTGCTGAGCATAGAACATATGCTCAGTTTACCCCAATATCCGATAGACTCGACTATCTCGCAGCAATTTCTAATGAGCTTGGTTGGGTTGAAGCAGTAGAGAAATTGATGGGAATAGAGGTTCCTCCAAGAGCAGAATATATAAGGGTTATTCTTACAGAACTAACAAGAATTGCAAGCCATCTTGTGTGGCTTGGCACCCATGCCCTCGACATAGGTGTAATGACCCTTGTCCTCTACTGTTTCAGAGAAAGGGAACACATACTTGATATATTTGAAATGGTCTCTGGTGGGAGACTTACCTGTCATGCCTTGAGAATAGGAGGTTTACCTCAGGATGTTCCAGAAGGATTCGTGGAAAAAATTAAAGAGTTTGTAAAGATATTCCCTAAGTATCTTGAAGATTATCACAAATTACTTACCAATAACAGAATCTGGCTTAAAAGAACTAAAAATGTTGGAATTATAACTGCAAAGGATGCTATTGACCTTGGTCTTTCTGGACCAAGTATAAGAGGTTCAGGAGTAAAATGGGATGTAAGAAAATCAAATCCTTACTCGGTTTATTCAAAATTTGATTTTATAGTTCCCACTGGAGAGATTGGAGATGTGTATGATCGGTATATGGTGAGGATGGAAGAGATGAGACAAAGTTGCAGAATAATTGAACAGGCAATAGAATCTCTTCCATCAGGAGAAGTATGTGCAAAAGTTCCCAAAATAATTAAGCCTCCAGCGGGTGAGGTCTACCATTCCATAGAGGCGCCAAAAGGAGAGCTTGGATACTACATAGTATCTGATGGCTCGACAATCCCTTACAGAGTTAGAATTAGACCACCATCTTTCGTTAATCTCCAAGGAATCTCAAAAATGATAGAAGGTCAACTTGTTGCTGATGTTGTGGCAGTGATTGGTTCCCTTGATATTGTTCTTGGAGAGATTGACAGATGAAAAATGGAAAATTTCAAAGAAATTGCTTAAAGAATCGATTTTTAAATAAAGCGGAGCGAGTTAATGGTTGAGTATTTAATAATTCCCTTGATAAAAATCATAATAATTTTAGCCTTTATAATTGTGGGAGTAATTCTCTATATTTGGTTTGAAAGAAGGGTATGGGGATTTATCCAGACAAGACTCGGACCAAACAGAGTAGGTCCTTTTGGTTTGCTCCAGTTAATAGCTGATACTGTAAAACTTCTAATAAAAGAAGATATTATTCCTTACAGGGCTGACAGATTTGTTTTCAATATTGCTCCTATAATTGTAATTGTTCCAGTAATTGTTGTTTTTGGGCTAATACCATTCGGTGAAGGGACTAGAATATTTGGTATAGATTTTAAATTTTATCTCTCTAATATAAATGTTGCCCTTCTCTTTGTGATTGCTTTTTCCTCCCTTGCAGTCTTTGGAATTATTCTTGGTGGATGGGCATCCAACAGTAAGTATCCTCTGCTTGGCTCTCTTAGGTCAGCTTCTCAAATGATAAGCTATGAAGTAGCTCTTGGTCTTTCAATTATTCCAATCCTTTTTTTCTCAAAATCTTTAAGTCTTGTTGATATTGTGAACTCCCAGAGGGAGATGGGAGTATGGTTTGTTTTTATTCAACCAATTGCATTTTTTATATTCTTTGTAGCGGGTGTTGCTGAAACGAACAGAACACCATTTGATCTTCCTGAAGCTGAATCTGAGCTTGTGGGAGGCTTCCATACAGAATATTCGGGTATAAAGTTTGCTTTCTTTTTCCTTGCGGAGTATGTTCACATATTTTTGGTTTCCGCTCTTGTCACAATTCTTTTCTTTGGTGGATGGCTCAGACCTTTTCCATCCCTCAAATTCCTTTCTTTTCTTGATTTTATTCCCAGCCCTCTCTGGTTTTTACTTAAACTCTCCTTTTTCCTTTTCCTCTTTACCTGGATCAGGGGAACATTTCCCCGTTATAGATACGACCAACTACTTGATCTGAGCTGGAAAGGACTCATCCCTCTATCCCTTGCAAATCTAATAGTCACATCCTTTGTTGTTATTTTACTTAGATGAGGATGAAAATTTTAGATAAATTAAGGAAGATTCTCTTAATTGATCTAATAATTGGACTTGCGGTTACTTTTAAATATCTTTTAAAACCAAAGGTAACAGTGGAATACCCTGAAGAAAAGATAGAACCCCAGCCGAGATTTAGAGGGATGATAAGACTTTTTAAGGATGAAAATGGAAGGGACCTATGTGTTGCCTGTATGCAGTGTGTTAAAGCCTGCCCAGATTTCTTAATATCCATTGAAGGTGAAAGAGGACCTGACAAAAAACTCTATCCAAAAACCTTCACATGGAACATGTCCAGATGTATGTTCTGTGGATTGTGTGTAGAGGTATGTCCCACAAATGCAATAAGATTCACAAAGGACTATGAGCTGGCAACATACGATAAGAAGAGACTTTTTATTCATAAGGAAGACCTCTATGCTGATTCTAATATAATAAAAAAACTGGCGGAGATAAAGGAGGAGTAATGGAATTATATTCTTTTTTTCTCTACCTTTTCTCCTTTCTGAGCATAGTTTTTGCTATCTTTGTAATATCGGTCAAAAATGCTGTTCACAGCGCAATATTCCTTATTTTTGCTATTTTATCAATTGCGGGCATTCTTTTTATGCTTAATGCTGAATTTCTTGGCGCTGTTCAGATTCTTGTTTATGCGGGAGGGATTATGGTAATTTACCTCTTCATTATTTTCTTGATCAGGCTTGAAGAGGTTGGGGGGAAAAGAAGGAATGCGCCACTATATATCTTCTCCTCCTTGATTCTCCTCCTTTTAGCGGGAGAGATTGCCTATCTCATTTTGAAAAAGTCTTCTTACCTAATCCCGCCTCCATCAAAAGCTCTTGATTTGAGAACCTTTTCTGATGTTCTTTTGAAAAATTATGTTATACCTTTCGAGCTTGCTTCATTACTCCTGATAGGAGCAATGATTGCAACAATATACCTTGCAAGGAAGAGGAGCTCATGAATATAAATTTTATGATACTTGTTGGTTCTATTTTGTTCTTGATTGGCATTCTTGGTGTTCTTTTGAGAAGGAATCTCATAATTATCCTTATGTCCATAGAGCTCATGCTCAATGGAGTGAATTTAAATTTCATAGCTTTTTCAGACTATCTTGGAGATGTAAAAGGTCAGATATTTGCCCTTTTCGTAATAGCAGTTGCAGTTGCTGAAGCTGCTGTTGCTTTTGGTCTAATAGTCGCTTTTATGAGGAATAAAGACACATTTAATATAGATGACATGACTTTGATGAAGGGATAGAAAATGCTTAAATATTTCTGGTTAATACCTCTTTTCCCAGCTTTTGGAGCCCTTGTAAATGGTCTTTTTGGCATAAGTTTTTTTAAAAAGAAAAAATGGGTAAATTTATTTGCAGTTGGAACTCCATTCCTCTCCTTCATTCTTGCCTCAATTGCAACATTTGAACTTCTCAAAATTCCCTCTGGAAACAGGCTTGTAAAGGCAGTTCTATTTGAATGGGTTCCAGGTGCAATTGCAGTTTTAAGAGATGGAAGTTCTTCTCCTTTCTCCATAAATCTCTCCTTCCAGTTCGACTCTCTATCAGCGGTAATGGCTCTTGTTGTCTCAGGAGTTGGTTTTCTTATTCATGTTTACTCAATTGGATACATGGGGAAAGACCCTGGCTATGCAAGATATTTCACTTATTTGAATCTATTCACATTCTCAATGCTTCTTCTTTCCCTCTCCTCCAACTTAGCTTTGATGTTTGTTGGATGGGAGGGAGTTGGTCTATGCTCCTATCTTCTAATAGGATTCTGGTATCACAAGGATTCTGCAGCAAATGCGGGAAAGAAAGCCTTCATAGTAAACAGGGTAGGTGATTTTGGATTCTTGCTTGGAATCCTCTTCACATTCTTTACAGTTGGAAGTTTGGAATTCACATCCATAAATGAATTCATAGAAGGAGGGCACTTAACTTCTTCTCTTGCAACAGTGATAGGGTTACTTTTATTTGTAGGGGCTACAGGTAAATCAGCTCAGCTACCTCTCTATGTCTGGCTACCTGATGCCATGGAAGGACCGACACCTGTATCAGCTTTAATTCATGCGGCTACAATGGTGACAGCGGGAGTATACATGGTTTCGAGGATGAATCTTCTTTACTCCATGTCGGAAATAGCGTCAGGGGTAGTGGCGGTTATTGGAGGGTTAACAGCCATATATTCAGCATCCATGGCACTTGTTCAGAATGACATAAAGAGGATACTTGCTTACTCAACCATATCTCAGATAGGTTATATGATGCTTGGATGTGGTTCAAAAGCTTACTCTGCGGGTATGTTTCATCTTACAACCCATGCATTTTTCAAGGCTCTTCTATTTTTGTCAGCGGGATCAGTGATTCATGCTTTATCGGATGAGATGGACATAAGGAGGATGGGAGGGTTGAGGAAGTATTTACCAGTGACATTTCCAGTATTTTTGATAGGAGCTCTTGCCATCTCAGGGATACCTGGTTTATCGGGATTTTTCTCAAAGGATGAGATATTACTATCAGCTTATTTATCGGGGAGGAAGTGGTTGTGGGTGATAGGGGTGCTGACAGCTGGGATGACAGCCTTTTACATGTTCAGGCTGATATTTTTAGTATTTTACGGCAATGAGAGGATGGATGAGCACAAAAGAGCTCACATCCATGAATCACCGAAAGTAATGACAGTGCCCCTCATAATACTTGCTGGCTTATCTGTGATAGGAGGGTATATAGGATTATCGGAAGGGTTGGGAGGAAGGAACTGGTTCAAGGGATTTCTCTCCTCGGTTTTGGAGGAAGACTCTCACCCCATTTCCCACAGCACAGAGTATATGCTAATGTTGATTTCTGTATTATCAGCATTAACAGGTATTTTCATAGCATGGCTATTTTACATAAAGAATCCCGAGTTGCCTGAGAAACTTGCCCAAAAATTCAAAGCCCTCTACACCCTTCTTTACAGGAAATACTATGTGGATGAGATTTA
>CAZYPR010000024.1:0-36052 GCA_964649495.1 uncultured Clostridia bacterium
AGAGCTCTGCTGAAAAATCTATCCCTGCCTCAAGCACTTGTGTTGAAACAACAATTCCAACACCCTCTGGAATTACTATATTTCCATTTTCTTTATGAGGAATTAATGATAATGCCTTCTCTTCATGTTCCTTTCTATCCTTTCTTGTGAACCTTGAATGAAGTAAAACAATTTGTTCATCCCTTAAATTTAACCGATTTTTGATCTCCTCATAAACTTTCTGAGCTCTTTTTACCTGGTTTAAAACTATAAGAGTTTTTTTATTTTTAATTTTTTCTAAAACATCTTCTGGGATTTTCACCTCACCATCAGAATAAAGAGGAGAATTGGATATTGTAATTGCGAGGTTGGAATCAACAACATTATCACCCAAAACTTTTTGATAGTTTTCTATTTTTTCAAAAAGACTTTTTTCCAGACTTTCAGGCATAGTGGCAGTCATTACAACAAATGGAATATTACTTTCATATAAAATCTCCATAACTGCTCTCATGATAGAAAAAGTAAATTCATCCCTATACATATGCGCCTCATCAAAAACAACAATTGATGAAGCAATAGAACCTGCTGGGATATCAATATGATGTCCTACCTGATGGCTTGCCCTTGCAAAACCATAAACAAACTGGTCAAGGGTTGTAACTATAATATCTCCAATAAAAAATGGGGCATCAGGAATATCTCCATGTTGAACTTTTACAGATATATAGGGGGAAATTTTTTGTGTATATTTTTCAATCCTTTCAGCAATACTACTTACAAGCACTCTCATAGGCAATACATAAATCATCTTCGGAGCCATTTCAAACCTATTGTTAATAAACTGTAACAGAAAAGGTATTAAAGCAGCTTCTGTTTTTCCAGAGCCTGTTGGCGCTCGCAATAAAACCGATTTTCCTTTTTGGAGTGATTTGGCTACTTTTATCTGATGCATATATGGCTCAAATCCTGCTATTTTTCTTAACCATTGAACAATTTCCTCTCTTTCTTTAATCATAATTTGTTCATCTCTATCTATTCATTTATTCTTTTATTACCCAAACCATTTTATCTTTCTCTGAGAAACCCCCAATAGTCATCATATCTTCTCTTGTAAATTTTTCTTGATTTTTTAGAATTTGTTCTATTCCCCATCCATTTGCAAGTAATTCAAGGATAAATTCAATGGATTTGCTGGTGACTTTTATGACTGGTTTTCTCTCCAAGATGCCCTGATTTCTTACTCTATCTTTGTAATACATTTTTCGCCTTCTTGCCTTTCTTTTTATCAGAAATTCTTCTTTTTGTCAATTACACAATCTTCCTAATAATGCAATTAATCCATAAAAAATCATGCTGTCCTACTGCTTCAATCCCAAGCCTTTTAAGACTTCATAGATAAAAGGCAAGTTGCATCCTTGCACTCTTTTCAAACCGAGAGCTTTTTTAACCTCACCAATCACTACATTTTCACCTTCTGTTTTTAATAGGTCTATGACAATATTTTCAAGATGAATCTCCTTTCTTTCTTTTTTGTATGCTTCCTCTGAAATGAGTCTTCCAATCTCAAATAGAAATTTTGCGGATATAGGTTAAAATAGAGAAATATGCAACTTCTCTCTAAGTATCAAGTTTGATTAGAAATCATACTGCTTAAAAAGTTTTGACTTTAGTTTTTTGTTTTGAATCTTACTGGTTTGAACTTTTTTAAATATTGATACTCCTTATATAATTCAAAAGCGGTCTTTAATTTCTTATCAAAAGGCTCTATGGCAAATAATTTGCGACACTCTTCCTTTGATTTAAAAATTTTCTCTCTGAATTTTTCAACCTCCTTCTTATTCTTTGCAACCTTATTCATAGTATTTTTTTAAGAAATCTTCAAATTTCTTATCTAAGTTATGTCTTTTTAAAATTTCTGATAAATAATTTTTATCAATTTTTGTCTGGTCTAAAAGTTTTATCAATTTTTCTCTATCTTTTGCTCTGAAAACCTTTAAAAATATTGCTATCAAATATTCAGCTCTAAAAATCTTAACTTCCATTTTTTTATATTTAACCAAAATTGCATTTTTCACTGCTTCTTTTTCCAATTCATCCGTTGAGGGAATGAACTGAACTGGTGTCCCTGCAATCATTATGTACTCTTTATATGTTCTATATCCTTTCTTCAACAAAAAATCATAGAATGGAGTTAGCAGAATTAACTTGTCTTTTTCGGGGGGAATAAAAAATACATCTACATCTTTAGTGGCAAAAGGCTCAGTATAATAAATTGTAGCAACCGCTCCTCCAATTGCATAATCTTTGAGAATACCTTTTTGGAACATTTCATTTATTACTTTAAATATTTTCGCCAGCTCCATAATACCAGTTCCTATTATATACCATGAACCATTTTTTATTATACTACAGAAAGCTATTTTACTAAAGCACCTTTACATGAAGTTTGAAAGACGGTCGTTTAATTTTTTGAACTCGTAATAAAAAAACAATTTTTAAAAGCTTTAAAAATGATTTATAATTAAAGATGATTTCTTCTATTGTGCTTTTCTCAAGTGGGATAGATTCAACCACAGCTCTATACTGGGCTATTAGAAATTTTGAGAGGGTCTATGCTCTAACTTTTTTTTATGGTCAGACTCATTCCATAGAAATTGAAATGGCAAAGAAAATTGTAGAAAAGGAAGGTTTAAAGCAAATAATTTTAAATGTTGACCTCTCTCAGATTGGTGGGTCTTCCCTTACGGATAGAAGAATTGAAATAGAAGATGTAAGTGTCGAAGAGCTTGGAGAAAGGATTCCATCCACTTATGTTCCCTTTAGAAATGGGATTTTCTTATCCCTTGCAACAGCTGTTGCAGAGGTTATGGATTGTGAAAACATAGTGGCTGGTTTCCATTCCCTTGATTCTCCAAATTATCCCGACACTTCGAAGGATTTTGTTTCAGCAATGGAAAATGCAATAAATATCGGGACAAGAGCTGGAAAAATGGGAAAAAAAATAACCATTCTAACCCCTCTAATCGGGATGAAAAAGGAGGAAATAATAAAATTTGGGCTTGAGCTTGGTGCAGATTATTCCTATTCAATATCCTGTTACAGAGGGAATGAGATTCCATGTATGCGTTGCACAACTTGCAGAATTAGAGAATCGGCATGGAAATCAATAGGGATGGAAGATCCTCTCATTACAAGGCTGAAAAAGGAGGGAAAATGGGCTGGCTTTTGAGAGTTAAAGATAAGTTTTCTGCAGCTCACTTTTTGAAAGATTATCATGGCAAATGTGAAAAAGTTCATGGTCATACTTTCGAGGTTGAGGTATTTATTGAAGTTAAGGAACTTAATCAGACTGGAATAGGTTTTGATTTTATTGAAATAAAGGAGAGACTCTCCCAGATCCTTCCTGACCATAAATTTTTAAATGAGATTTATGACTTTAATCCTTCCGCTGAGAATCTATCAAGACATTTTTTTTATGAACTGAAGAAGTATTATCCAGTGAAAAAAGTTATTGTCTGGGAATCTGAAAATGCCTCAGCAGAATACTCTGAGGATATCTGAAATATTCTTTAGTTCCCAAGGAGAGGGTTTGAGAGCGGGAGAGCCTACGATTTTTATAAGGCTTTCTGGATGCAATGTTAGATGTTATTTTTGTGATACTAAATATGCATGGGATAAAGGGAAGATTGAGACAGTAGAGGATATTCTGAAGAAAATCAAAAAGTTTAAGAATATGACAAAATGGGTGTGTATTACAGGTGGAGAACCAACAATTCAGGAAATCCACCATCTTGTTAATCAAATTAAAGAATCAGGTTTTCTGATACAGTTGGAGACCAATGGAAGAGTATTCAAGTCCCTTCCCTTTGATTGGATAACCCTTTCTCCCAAACCACCTGATTATTTTTATTCCAATGAGTGGATAAAATATACAAAGGAGGTGAAGATAGTTGTAGACAAGGAATTGAGTATAGATATTGTCGAGAAAATTGCAAGGGATTTCCCAGAAATCCCTGTCTTCCTCCAGCCTCAATCAATGCAAAAATGGTCAATCAAGAAGGCTTACCAATTATGGAGAAGGGGCATTCAAAAAAATTTTAAGAATTTAAGACTCGGTTATCAGATTCAAAAAATATATCGTATAAAATAAATATGTTCGGAATAAAATCGGAACTTGATTGTCTTGTATGTATTTTGAGACAGGCTCTAAACACTGCAAGGCTTGCAACTGATGATGAGGAAAAGCAGAGAAAAATAATAAATTTAGTAGCCCGTCAGATTGAAAAAGTTAACTTAAATTTTCCACCTTCGCACATCTCAAAAATTGTCTACCAGATTGTTACAGAGATTACAGGAGTTGAAGACCCTTTTAAATCCATCAAGGAGAAAAGTAATATAGAAGCCCTTTCAATGCTTCCGGAACTTAAAATGACTGTTTTATCATCCAGCGATCCCCTTTACTCTGCCCTCCGTGTGGCTGTTGCGGGTAACATAATTGACCTTGGGATTGGACATTCTTACAACCTTTCTGAGGATGTAAAAAAAATTTTAAATTCAAAATTTGAAATTGATGATTATTTGCTATTCAGGAATGATATAAAAAAAGGTAAAAAGCTCCTTTATCTTGGAGATAATGCGGGAGAAATCGTATTTGATAGAATCCTTGTAGAGGAACTTGTTAATTTTGGTCTTGAAATAAAATTCTGTGTAAAATCAAAGCCGATAATAAATGATGCCACAATGGAAGATGCAGTTATTGCTGGGATTTCTGAAATTGTGCCTGTTATAGAGACCGGAAATAACTCCATTGGAGTGGATCTTGAAAATGGGAGTGAAGATTTTAAAAGAGAATTTTTTGAAGCAGATATTATAATAGCAAAGGGTCATGGAAACTTTGAAACCTGCGCAGGGCTTCCATCAAACATCTATTTTCTACTTAAGGCAAAATGCGATGTGGTCAGTCGAGCCCTCGGTGTAAAAACAGGTGATATCGTCTTTAAAAAACAGAAACTTTATAGGAGGAAATTATGAAGAAAATTTTTCTTTCTCTTTTCATAACACTTCTATTAAAATCCTTTCTTCTCTCCTCTCCCCTTCTTTCTTTACTACCTGAGATTCCAGGCTGGAAACTTTCAGAGCCTCCAAAATTATTCACTCCAGAGAATCTCTACGAACATATAAATGGTGGAGCGGAAGCTTATCTGGCTTTCGGATTCAAGGAACTCCTTGTAGCTTATTTTGAAAATCCTCCTTGTTCTTTAACCGTAGAAATTTACGATATGGGTAATTGTTACAACTCTTTCGGTATATATAGCGTTGAAAGGTCTCCGGAAAATCAATTCCTTGAGATTGGGAATCATAGTTATACTGATGGTGAAAATTTATTCTTTATAATTGGCTCCCTTTATGTGAAAATATACTGCTCGGATTGTGGAGGAGAAAGCGCGGAGACAGCAAGAACTTTTGCAACGAAAATAGTTGAAAAAGTTAGAGATAAGGGAAAACTTCCTGAAGTATTAGAATATTTTCCAGAAAAAGGTCGAGTCAAAAACTCAGAGAAATTCTTCCCGAAAAATTTTCTCGGTATCGATTTTTTAAAAAATGGCTTTAAGGCAGAATATAAAGTAGATGGTGAAAGCTTTTCTCTTTTTATCATAGAAGAAAAGGATAGTAGACCTGAGGAAGTTTTTGAAAGATTTAAGAGCTATCTTGAAAAGAAGAAAGGCTTTGGAAAATTCAATGTAAACTCAAATGAAGGGTTTATATCTGAGGACAGAGCTCATGGAAAGATTGCCATAATAAGAATAAAAAGATTTATTGTAGGATATCTTGGACATCAAGAGCTGGAAAAGATAAAGAGTTATTTAAGAAATATTATTGAAAAAATTGGAGGTTGAAATGATAATTAGGGATTATAAAGAAGTTGAAAGATTAATTGCAGGAGAAGGAGCTGAAAAAGCTTATATTAGATGGCTAATAGGAGAAAAGGATAATCCTCCCAATTTTTATCTACGGCTAGTTGAGATAGAGCCAGGAGGACACTCTCCATATCATCAGCACAATTACGAACACGAAGTATTTGTCCTTGATGGGGAGGGAGTTGTTGTGGATGAAGAGAAAAATGAGCATCCAATAACAAAAGGGAAAGCTGTTTATGTCCCACCCTCAGTCAAACATCAATTCAAAAATACAGGAAAAGGTATTTTAAGCTTTATCTGCGTAATTCCCAAATAAACTAAGCAGAAAGAATTTCTACTGAGTGAAGGAGCCTTTCCTTTACTTTAATCCCATAAGGGCAGACTATTTCACAGTATCCCAAGCAATTAAAGCATTTTTTAGGTTTTCTTTCATCCTCCAGCTCATAATAATATCTCATTGCTTCTTTTTCCATTCCATAATTCTCAAAATACATGGAAAATCTAAGAATATCGTTTATAGCAACGCCTTCAGGACAGTAAGGAAGGCATTCTCTACAACTGACCCTGCAATAAACATTGCTTGCAACAGCCTGATAATTTTTTATTATTTCAAGGTCTTTTTTGGTAAGAGGTTTCCCTGAAGCTGAAACATACTCTTCTACATGAGAATAACTACTCATTGTTGGAATGCATGTATCTATGTTGGGATTGCTCAAGACCCATCTTATTGCAGCCTGAGGATAACTCTGTTTTTCGCTAATAAGAGCTTTAAGAGCTCCCTGAGCACCTCCCGCAAAGACTTTCATGGCAACAACACCTATACCTTTTTTCCTTACTTCAGCAATTAATGGCTCTATTTCTTTACCCTCCATGTGATTGTATATAACAAGAACTGACTGAACAAAATCATATTCAAGGGCTTGCTTAAGAGTGACTCTTGCATTGTGGGTAGAAAATCCAGTAAATCTAATCTTCCCATCTTTTTTTAGAGTATCATATGCACTTAAAAAATCATCACTTTTCATAAATGGCTCGATGTTATCAACATTGTGAATGAATGCAAAATCGATATAGTCTGTCTGGAGTCTCTTAAGGCTTGCCTCGACTCTCTGTAATATTTTCGATTTTTCAAATTTTTCATTGGGATTGTAAGCATGTTTTGTGCAAATTATAACCTTATCTCTTACATCTTTTAAAGCCTGACCTATAAAAGATTCACTCCTTGTTCTTAGGTAACTTTCCGCAGTGTCAAAATAATTTACTCCACACTCGTAAGCGTATCTAAGAACATTTGGTTCAAAAAGTGAAATAGCTCCACAGCTTACATCTGAAACTTTCAAGCCAGTGTTTCCAAGATTATTGTATTTCTTAATTCTTGAAGCATTATCTTCTTTACCATCCTTTAAAAAAAGCTCCTTACCTTTTATTCCGAGGTTTACTCCGAGAGTTCCGATGGAAAATGCCAAAAAATCTCTTCTTTTCATTTTATCTCCTCCTTCTTCTTTTTTAACTCTATTGGAAATAAAATCTGTAAGCCTTCTCTAATGTCTATTGACCGTGAAATGAAAAGAGTATAGAAATCAGAATCAGGCAACTTACTTAAAATATTTCCCCTCTGAAGAGCTCCCTCTTTTCTCGCCTCCTCAACATTCTTGTAAAAATTAAACTCAAAATCCTTTCCCATTATTTTAATAATTACATTATCTCCTGTTCCAATATCAGCCTTTTCAAAACACTCTGATGTCCAATTGGAAACGATGAAAATTCTTCCATCTCTTTCATAAAAATCCAATATATTTCCTTTTAACTCCCCTGATAATATTTCAACATTTCCAATATTTAAAGAAAAATCATTAAAAAATTGCTCTGAAAGCATTTCATTGAATTTCACCTCTTCCACTTCATAAAGATTCCCTCTTGCTCCAACCCTTGACACAAACCACGAGGAAGGAATTTTCACACCTCCATTATCAAAATATGGACTAAAATCGTAGTTAATTTCTTGCTTTTCTTTTTCGGGAGTTAAAAATGATAGAACAGCCCTTTTAAGAAGAAAATCTTCATTGTCAATGTAAAGGGAAAAATTCCAGCTCTCAATGTTGGTGCTAAACTCATGAAAACTCTTCATTCCAAAATTTTTAACTCCATTGTATTTGAGCTCCTTTCCAAATCCTAAGAGGGTAAAAATTCCTGAAAAAAGCTTGGCTTGAAAGACGCTGGTCATCCTCTCTACCCCATCGATTTCTTTAACCCCTTTAATACTACTTCTTTTTACGCAATTCTTTTCAACTATTAAAACTTCCAAACAAGCGGGCTTTTTCCCTTTTACAACTTTCATCCTTCCATCTCTAACTGAATAAAATGTAGAATCTCCTACCTTAATTGACAAATTACAAATCTCTGATAATCTCTCTTTCCCTCCAACAGCCTGAATATTTTTACTTAGAATTTCCTCAAAAGTCAAAGAGAATCCATGAAAGTTTACTAATATAACTAAAAGGATACAGATTTTAATGACCCTCATTGTCAATCTCCATCATTTATACGAAATTTTGTAAGCTCTGGTTTAATAAAAATGATATATTTTCAATTTTCCACATAAATAGAAAAATATTGAAAATTTTGGAAAAACTTGACTTTTACTTTTTGATAAAATAATATAATAGAAGATGAATGAGTATTCGGAGTGATTGCGAGGCTAAATTGCTAAAAGAAAATATAGAGTTTCCAATCCCTTTCAAAGGGAAGGAAGTGTTTGGTTGCATAAATCACAAAAATACATTTTTCCTTGAAAACCAAGTCAGGAGGGATGGATGAAAAGATTATTTTTAATCACAAGTTTTCTTTTCATATTCAATCTTCTCTTTTCGCAGGTGAGAGTAACTATTTATGAAAAAGGTTATCCAATAGTCACAGAAGATGAAGTTATTTTCTCATATTTTGTTGTTGAGGATCTTAATTTTCCTATGAAAATTATCGGCTCTGAAAGGGAAGAGTTTTGCAAGACATCATCTGATTACGATATTGTCACTGTATCAAGAAATGGTCTTGAAACTAAAATTGGAGATGAATTTATAGTTATTAGAAATGAAGGTCCTTTACACCATCCTCACACAGGAAAGAAACTCGGATATTTAATGAGAAGAATCGGATTTGCAAAAGTGAAATGTGTTGAGGAGGAGTCTTTTCTTGCTGAATTAAAAAATTGTATTTATCCTGTAATGAAAGGAGATTATCTAATCCCCTTTGAGCCAAAGCTTGCTGTTGTTGCAGAAAATAAAGGTTTTGATGAATGCCCTACTCCTTTTCCTCCTACTGGAACAATTGTCTATCTTGAAAATGGCTTTAATGAGGCAGGTTTATATGATAAAGTTGTAATTGATCTCGGTGAGGAAAACGGTATTAATGTTGGAACTCAACTGACAATTGTCCAATATATCAATGATAAAATTCCAAAGATTAACATAGGAAATCTGATAGTTATAGAGGCACAGAAGAACACATCAGTTGCAAAAATTATCTCCTGCAGAAATCCTGTGAGGGTGGGAGACCTCGTTGAGTTAAAAAAATAAATTTCATCCCTATTTTGATTATGTGAGTTAATCTTCATGTCTAAAATCAATCAGATTGAGTTGAAGAGGAATATAATTTCAATCCTTAAATCAGAGGGGAAGAAGCTTTCCCTTTCATCTTTGTCAAAAAAGCTAAGAAGTAAAGGGGGGTCCAAAAAAACTTTAAGAAGGGATTTGAGGAAATTTCTTCATAAACTGAAATTAGAAGGGAGGATCAATTTCGACAGAAAAGGTATCTATCTTCTTGAAAAAGAAAGAACTCTGAAGGGAAAATTTACAGGAACGCGAAGTGGAAGTGGTTTTGTTACCCTTAGAAACGGTGAAGAGATCTTTATCCCGCAAAAGCTCTCTGGTGAAGCAATGCATGGAGACTCTGTTGAAATTGTCATTGAGAAGGATAGAGAGGGTGGAAAAAGGGGAAGAGTTTTAAGAGTTGTAAAAAAAGAAAAAAGGGAGGTCCTGGGTTATCTTCAGAAAACAAGAAGTGGATACAAACTTAATCCCATTGATAGAAGAGTCTCTCCTGTTTTTGTCGACTCTGTCCCATATAATTTTCACTACGATCCAACAGTCCCAGCTCGAATAGCATTGAAAGATGATAATACTGGAGAATTCCTAAGTTACGAGAATATCAGTTCCTATCTTGACCTTATCATTGAGGAATTCGGCTTGAGAAGAGAATTCCCTGAAAATGTATTAAAGGAAGCAGATTCCCTATATTTTGAAGAAAAAGACAAAACTGTAGATAGAGCAAATCTTAAAAACGAGAATATAATTACAATTGACAATGACAATGCAAAAGATTTTGATGACGCTGTAAATGTAAAAAAACTAAAGAATGGAAACTATCTTCTTGGCGTCCACATTGCAGATGTTTCCCATTATGTTCTTCCAGAAACTCTTCTTGACAGAGAAGCCTATCTGAGAGCAACAAGTGTATATTTTCCTGAACTTGTTTTACCAATGCTTCCAGAAAAATTGTCCAATGATCTATGCAGTTTAAATCCCCACGAGGAAAAATTTACAATTTCAGTCATTGCAGAAATCACCAAAAATGGGAGAATTATATCATCAGATATATTTCCATCAATTATAAAAAGTAAGGCAAGGATGACTTACAGTAATGTTGAAAAAATTTTAAATGGAGAAATATCAATATCTGAAAAATGGCTTAAAAAGGAACTCTTTTTAATGAAAGAGCTCGCTGAAATTTTATGGAAAAGAAGATATGAAGAGGGGAGTATTGACTTTGACCTTCCTGAACCTGAACTTTCCATAGATTCTCTCGGAAGGATTTTAAGTATGGATGGCGGGAGAAGATTGGTCTCAGAGAGGATTATAGAAGAGTTCATGCTTGTTGCCAACAGAATAGTTGCTGAGTTTATCCACAGAAACAGTGTTCCTTCAATATACAGGATTCATGAACCTCCTGATTTAAAAAAAGTTGAAGAGTTAAAGGATATGTTGAGGGTTCTTGGAATTCCATACTCTAAAAAAGGTGATTTGAACAGATTCTACCAGAATATCCTTGAAAAAATAATAGAAAGGGAAAATGGATGGCTTCTTCAAATATTCGTTCTTAAAAGTCTAAAGCTTGCAAGGTATTCTCCAGTAAATAAAGGACATTTTGGTCTTGCCTTTGAATATTACACCCATTTCACATCTCCCATAAGAAGGTATCCTGACCTTATTATCCATAGAATTCTTAAAAGTATTCTTGGAATTAAGGGAGGGGTAATTTACGATGAGAACAAACTTCAGGAAATATCAGTCCACTCATCAATTTGCGAAAGAAATGGAGATCAAGCTGAAGAGGAAAATTTAAGGGCAAAAATAATGGATTTTGTTAAGAATAAAGTTGGAGAGGAAACAGAAGGCTTTATCTCATATCTTGGTAGAGAGTGGATAGAAGTTTCTTTGAAAGAGTTCAAAGTCGATGGTAAAATTTTTCTTACAGATATTAAAGAAGACATATATTTTCTCAACAGATTTGTCGCAAGAGGCAAAAGAACTGGAAGAGTATGGAGAATTGGAGATAAAATGAAGGTTCTTATCGCATCTGCCAATCCTTTGAAAAGAGAAGTAATTTTATATCCCGCTAAATAAAATGGAAGATAGAATAAAGCTAAATATTGATTTTTGTATATCAGAAAATATTCAAGGGAATGGACTGGAAAGAGAAGAAATGGAAAAATGGACAAATGATGGAATATCTGCTCTTAAATCAATAAACAGCAAAAGATGGGAGAAAGGATTTACTCAACTCCCTTATCAGAAAGAAACAATTGAACTGATAAAATCTCTCGAAGTCTGTAATAAAAAATGGGATAATGTTGTGGTTATTGGAATAGGAGGCTCATCCCTCGGAACCTTCGCTCTATTTAAGGCGCTCAAACCGATTAACTACAACACTTTTCCCTATAACAAAAGGGGTGGACCAAGGCTTTTTATCCTTGATAACCCTGATCCTGAACTATGTTATTCAATCCTTGAAAACATAGACAAAGAGAAGACAATATTTCTTGTAATTTCGAAATCCGGGGAGACCATCGAGTCCATATCTAATTTTTATATAATCTTAAACTTTTTGGATGGAATTAAAGAAAACATTTTAGTTATAACAACCTCTGGAAAGGGACCTCTATTTGAAATAGCAAAATCATTAAATCTTCGTTTTCTTCCTTTTCCAGAAAATGTTCCTGGTAGATACTCTGTTTTAAGCATTGTAGGTTTGCTCCCCCTTTATCTTTTAAATATTGATATTTCAGCCATTCTAAAAGGAGCAAGAGATATGGCTGATTTCCTTCACGAGAAGTTAGAAAAAGACAATCCATCAATACTTTCCTCTTCTATATTAATCGGACTATTTGAAAAAGGAAAAAGAATTCAAGTGATAATGCCATACTCCTCCTCTCTATTTGATTTGGGATTATGGTACTGCCAATTATGGTCTGAAAGTCTGGGGAAAAAGAAAGGAGATTTTAGATGGGGACAGACTCCATATCCTGCCTTAGGTTCGGTTGACCAGCATTCTCAGCTCCAGCTCTGGATTGATGGCCCTAAGGACAAAGTCATATCCTTTTGGGAAGTTGAAAAATTCAGAAAGGATTTCACTATTCCAGAGTTGGGATTTAAAGAATTTTCATACCTTGAGGGGAAAAAACTCTCCTTTTTACTGAGGATAGAGAAGAAAGCCACAGAAAATTCCCTTGCTATAGATGGTGTTCCAAGCATGACTTTTCTCATCCCTGAAATAAGTCCTTTTTTCATGGGACAATTCATCTATCTTCTCGAACTTCAAACTGTGATAGCTGGAGAAATTATAGGTGTAAACCCCTTTGACCAACCAGGGGTCGAATATGGGAAAAAACTGATAAAAGAATATATGGAGTAAAAAGATGAAAGAAGAATTTGAAACCAGAGCTTTTGATGCTATTGTAAAAGCCTCTTTAAAGGATTTAGAAAAAATCAAGAATAGAGTAAAAATTAGTTTTCCAAAAAAGAGAGAATATCTTTTTGGAAGCATTACAATTCTTTCCAGAAATGAAAATCCCTTTGTAAGAGTTTATCTCTCAAAACCAGTCTCATTAAAGTTCAAGTCCGAATTCTACATAAAAGATTTTTCAGGGACTGTTTTGAATTTGATTCCAGAGATATCGAAGGATAAAAGGCACAAAGCTTATATTTCTCTACTTTCAAAATTAACCAATTGCTCAGAAAGTGAAGCAATTACTTATCTTGCAGAATTTCAAAATATTAAAGGGTTAAAAAAGGAGGAGATCATCAACTTCTTCAGGAAAGGAGAAGATGATATAGAGCAACTCCTCCTCGATCTGGAAAGAAAAGGTAAAGTAAAAATAGTATCCTTTTCTCCATTATTTGTAGTTTCTACCAATGCAATTGAATATTTAAAGGGCAAAATATTATCAAAGATTGAGTCAATAAAAAACCAAAATCCCCTCGATTTTGAGATGGATATAGAAACAATAAGGAAAAAGTCAGGCATAAAAATAGAGCCAAGACTTTTTACTTACATTTTAAAAAAATTGGGAAAAGAAAAAAAGCTAACAATTTCAGAAGGTAAGTTAATCATACCTCCACCTGCAATAGAAACCCTTTCAAAAGAAGAGAGTGAGGCGATCAAAGAACTCCTTGAAATTCTTCAAAGTGTAAGCATCTACAAACTTTCAACCCATGAAATAGAAAAAAAGATAGGGCTTCCTACAAAAGTTGTCTATAGATTACTCTATTTGCTAACTGTAAACAAGAAAATTATCCGTGTAAAGACGGATTTCTTCATAAGCTCATCATGGATTGAGGAGCTAAAAGAAAAACTTAAAAAATTGAAGGGACAAAAACTCTCTATCGCAGATTTTAGAAAACTTACAGGTCTTTCAAGACAGTATTTAATCCCTCTTCTCGAATTCCTCGACGAAAAAGGTATTACAAAAAGAGTAGGAAACTGCAGAGAGATTCTTTTGTGAGTTGAGCCCTAATTCTGCAAATTCGGGAATACAAAATTGTAAAATAAAAACTGTAAATTTTAACTTAATTTTTATTGGGTTAGGGTTTAATTTTCAAAAATAGAGTCTCTCCCCTTTCTCCCTTCACATTTTTTTATTTAAATTTCCGATTCTTCAAGCCCCCTTTCAAGGAAAAAATTTTATTTCATTAGACTCAAACTTGGAGTATCAAGGAGTTCAAAGATTTCAATGACCTTTTCTAAAGCCATTTTAAACTCCTTTCAATATTAAAAATTTCTTAAGCTCATTTTTATGCTTGTAAACAATCAGTAAAAGGTTTATAAACCAGAAAACAACAAGAGATCTATTTCTGAGAAAAACATAAGGAGCAATGAAGAGAAAGGCTATTAAAACCTTGAAAGAATCTTCCTCTGGAGACGGCTCTTTACCAGAGAGTCTTTTCATGGAAAGGATTGAAAGAACAATTCCCAGAATAAGTGGGGCTTCCCAGTATGTAAGAGCGGTCCATGTGCCAAAACTAACAGCAATAGCTTTTCCACCTTGAAATTTTAAAAATGGAGAAAATGCATGCCCTAAAAGAGCGAATCCAGCTGAAATAGAAATTAAAAACTTGCTTTCAATTAATCCGCTCCTCTCAATAAAAAAAACAGGAAGAAAACCCTTCAAAAAATCAAGAAACCCACCTATAAATCCAAAGAACCATCCACTTTCTTTAAAAAGATTGTATGCGCCTGGATTTCCATTTCTTACCTTTCTGATATCTTTGCCCAAAAATCTTCCGATCCAGTATGAGAACATGAGAGAACCGCAAAAATAAGAAATAAAAAAAGAAAAAATTATTTTAACCAATCCTTATCCTCCTTCCTTTCCATGAAACCCTTTTGACAATATATGTCTGTGAGAAGGAGTAGAGAAAAATCAAAACAAAAAACAAAAAGTAAAATGGGAAAATAATAGAAGGGGTCAAGCCAAAAGAACCTACTTTCTTAGATATTACATAAATCTGAAAAGAATAAAGGAAATAAAGGAATAACGAATTAATGATTCCAAACCTTTTCAAATTCAAAAAGAATCCCGCAGAAATTGCGCCAGTAATCCAGAAAAAAAGGAAGAAAAAAGAAATAAAATCGAGAATAGATAGTCCAAGAGCGATATTCTTCCCCCACCCTTCAACTACTGAATTAATACCTTTTGGATACATCCTGAAACTAACAGATTTCCAGCCAAGGAAGTTACTGACAGGAATTCCATTTTTTATATAAAGCTTACCAAGCATCAAATCCTCCACCACACTCCCTTTTACAGAAAAGTGTCCACCTGTTCTGTAATAATCTTCCCTCAATGTAACAATACATGGACCAAAAGCTCCCATTGGTTTTACAAAATCTTTAAAAATTCCACTTATCCTCATAGGAAATAAGGCAATAAGGTTAAAGAGAAAGGAGAAAGATTCGGAAAATTTACCAATTTGATGATAGGGCCACACAGATATTAGTCCTTTCTTTTCCCTTTGAATGCATAAAAGCCTCTTTATAGCATCTGGAGATAATCTCACATCTGCATCAAGAAATACAATTATTTTCCCCTTTGATTGTAAGAAACCATTCCAGCAAGCCCATGCTTTACCCTGCCATCCTGGAGGTGGTTCTTCTTTTAACTGAATAACTTTTGCACCCATTTCTTTTGCAATAAATGCTGTTCTATCTGTAGAATTATCATCTACCACTATAATTTCATCAATCGTTTCCGTTTGATCCTTTAAGCTTTTTAGAACCCCTCTTATATTTTCTTCCTCATTTCTTGCTGGAATTATTACTGATATATCAAAATCTTTTTTGCAATTAAGATTGGATGGAATTATTTTTGGTCTGATAAAAAGTAACCAACCAAGAACCCATAAAATAATATTCAACCACATTTTTCTATAGAATTATTTTATTCCGATTTTTTTTTACTGCAAATAGCTAAAAAGGAAAGATTGAAAAAATTAGTTTACATGTGTAGAATTTATTCATGAAGTTGAGAATTTTAGGTGGAAAGTCATTAAAAGGGGCGGTAAAAATATGTGGAGCGAAAAATTCTGCACTTCCTGCAATATCCGCCTCAATACTTACTGACAAAGAAGTGGTTTTGAAAAATGTTCCCAGAGTAAAGGATGTTGAAACAATGCTCGAAATTATAGGAATTATTGGTGGTGATTGGAGATGGGATGGTGAAGTCCTTTCAATAAGGGTGAAAGAAATAAAAAATGTAAGAATTCCTTACAAACTTGTCTCAAAAATGAGAGCATCAATATTGGTTCTTGGTTCTCTTGTGGCAAGAGCGGGAAGGGCAGAAGTTCCCCATCCTGGAGGGTGTGATATTGGACCAAGACCAGTGGATTTACATGTTGAAGGGCTTAAAGCCCTTGGAGTTGAGATAACACAGGAACATGGGTTTTATATTGCAAAAGCAGATAGGATAAGAGGGAATAAATATTATTTTGTTAAAAAAAGTGTCACAGGAACCGAAAATATATTAATGGCATCGGTTGCTTCCGGCGAAGAAGTTGAAATTTCAAACTGTGCTCTTGAACCAGAGGTTCAGGATCTCGCCCATCTTTTAAAGAAAATGGGAGCAGAAATAGAGGGTATAGGTGAGGAAAAAATGATAATTAAAGGTAAAATTCCCCTTTCAGGAGCTACCCATACAATTATTCCTGATAGAATTGAAGCGGGAACATACATGGTGATCGGTTCAATCCCTGGTAATGACTTCTCCATCACTGGAGTAGAAATAAAACATATATTAAATATAACTGAAAAATTGAAAGACTGCGGTGTAGAAGTTTTCAGTGGCGAAAACTGGGTTAAAGTAAAACCTGCTGAAAGAATTCTTCCAGTTAAAATAGAAACATCTCCATTTCCTGGATTCCCCACTGATATGCAGGCACAGTTCACTGCACTTCTTACTCAGGCTGAGGGCTGTTCAGAAATCAGAGATACAATCTTCCCTTTCAGATTTCACCATGCTTACGAGCTTCAGAGAATGGGAGCAAAAATAGAAGTAAGTGAGGGGCTTGCAAGGGTTTTTGGAAAGACAGAACTTTCTGGAACAGATGTTTCTGCTAATGACCTGAGAGCCTCTGCATCCCTTGTAATTGCAGGGTTGTTGGCTAAAGGTGAAACAATCATTCACAATATTCACCATCTTGAAAGGGGATATGAAAACATGATAGGTAAACTTCGTGGAATTGGAGCAGAGATAGAGGAAATTTAAAGGAGGAGAGATTGAAAGATTGCATTTTCTGCTCAATAGTTTCTGGAGAGCTTCCTTCAAGAAAAGTTATGGAGGACGACCTCATATATGCTTTCCACGACAAAAATCCTCAGGCTCCTACCCATATCCTGATAATTCCCAAAAAGCATTACGAATCGCTAAATGATTGTAGTGAAAAGGACCGTTCTCTTCTCGGCTATATGCTTGAAAGGGCTAAAGAAATAGCCCATTCCACTGGACTAAAGAATGGTTATAGAATCGTAATTAATACAGGATACCTTGCAGGTCAAACGGTTTATCATCTTCATATTCACCTTCTTGGAGGAAGGCTTTTCCACTGGCCACCAGGATAAAATGATAAAGGAAAAAGTGAAAATAAAAAATTTAAAATTCTCTGCGGTCTTTTTAATTTTAAATTTTAAATTTCTATTAGGAGGGAGATATGAAAGTTTATTGGCTTGGTCATTCAGCAATTAAGATTGAGGGGTCAAAGGTTGTATTTGTTGATCCTTTCCTTTCAGGTAATCCTCTCTCTGCTTTATCCCTCGACAAGATAGACAAGGCTGATGTTGTGGTTCTGACCCATGATCACGAAGACCATCTCGGTGATGGTTTTGCAATCTGCAAAAAGACTGGAGCGGTTCTTGTTTCTTATCATGAAATTGCAGTTAAAGCTTCCCATGAAGGGATAAAAGCTGAAGGAATGAATATTGGTGGAACTGTTGAGGTAAATGGAGTTAAAGTTTCCCTTGTTCAGGCGATCCATTCATCCTATTCAGGGCATCCAATGGGAGCAATCATCAGAATGGACGGAAAGACAATTTATCACACAGGGGATACAGGAGTTTTCCTCGATATGAAACTCATTTCTGAGATCTTTGACCCAGATATTGTTTTCCTGCCCATTGATGGAAGATATAACATGGATGTTCTTCAGGCTTCAAAAGCAGTTGAACTTATGGGAAGAAGAAAGTATGTTCCAATTCACTACGATACTTTCCCAATAATTAAGGCTGATCCATTAAAGTTTAAGGAACTATCAAAAAATATCGGTGAGGTAATTGTGATAAAGCCTGGAGAATATGTTGAAATTTAATCCTTTAATTGAAAGAAAAACAGAATGCCTTATTTGATTGATGGAGATAATCTACTCTGGGCATGGGATTTTGAGGGAGAGATTGAAGAGGGTAGGAGTCAACTTCTAAATATAATTCTTAAATTTCAAAGGAAAAAAAAATCAAAAATCGTAGTTTTCTTTGACGGGCCTCTAAAAGAATCTTTTTCATCCAGTGAAAGGATCAAGGTTATTATATCCAGTGGAGGTTCATCTGCTGATGAAATGATCAAAGAAACACTGGATGTCCAGTCTGATTGCAAAGGCATAGTTCTTGTTTCATCAGATAGGGAATTGAGATATCTGGCAAGAATCAAAAAGGCAAAGGTAATAACATCCTCAGATTTCATAAAAATTCTTCATAAAGTTGTTGAAAAACATGAAAGAGAAATGAGGGAATATGATATCTCGCCTCTTGAAATAAAGCTATGGGAAAACATTTTTAGAAGAAAAGAGTTAACAAACAAAAAAAATTCATTAAGAAAGAAGACTTAAGATGAAAAAAACTTGTTTTAAAAAAGAAATTTCAATAATAGGGACAGGAAGAGCGGGAACATCCCTTGCTTATTCTCTCAAGAAAAAAGGCTGGAAAATCCTTTATCTATTTGATAGAGATTTAGCATCAGCTCTTGAGTCGAAAAAAATACTTAGAGAAGGTAAGATAGAGAATATTAAAAAAATTATTGATGGAGGCGATTTTTTCATTCTTTCGGTTCATGACAATGAACTGGAAAATATCTCAAGAGTAATAGCTGAAAAAAATAATTTAAAAAATAAAACATTTATTCACTTGAGCGGTTCAATCTCTTACAAAGTCCTTTTACCTTTAAAAGAAAAAGGAGGGCATATAGGAGCCCTTCATCCAATCTTTCCTTTTCCCACAAAGAAAACAGATATTCCTGATGGAGTATATTTTGGCTGGGAGGGAGAGGAAAAAGCCTTAAAAAAAAGCTTACATATTGTTAAAGATTTAAAAGGAAAGTTGATAAGGATAAAGATAGATAAAGCTCTTTATCATCTTGCATGCTCAATAGCCTCCAATCTTACCTCAATCCTTTATATGATGGCTTTAGAAAAGTCAAAGGAAGCAGGATTAGATGAGAAAAAGGCAAAGGAACTACTTTTTCAGCTCTGTTGGAACTCCCTTATTTCAGTTAAAGAGAGGGGGTGGGAAGGGGTTACAGGACCAGCTTTAAGAGGGGATAAGGAAACGATTCTTAAGCATTTAAAAAACCTTTTGCCTCGTGAGAAAAAAATTTACAAAGAGATTCTCCTATACTTTCTTGAAAAAGGAACTATCAAAGAGGCTGAAAAAATTGTTGAATTCTTAGAAGAAAAAAATTTCACAATTTGATTCAAAGCTAAAATACAAAATTGTAAAATGAAGATTGAAAATTTTAAATTGAAAATTCGCATAGACTTAGAAAAATTTTGCGGAATATAGTAAGGGGAATGATTTTATTTGAATCTTTTCTTTAATTCTCTTCCTATCTCTCTTCTTATTTCTCTTTCTTTTATTACTTCTTTCTTTTCCCACTTTTTCCTTCCCCTTGCAAGGGCAAGTTTCACTTTAACTTTTCCCTTATCATTGAAATAGATTTCAAGGGGTATAAGAGTTAAGCCTCTTTCCCGAACCTTTCCATAAAGCTTTCTTATCTCTCTTTTATGTAGAAGGAGTTTTCTTTCCCTTTCGGGGTCATATTTAATAAAAGGAGATGAATAAGGATAAGGGCTGATGTGAAGATTCACAAGAAAAACCTCACCATTTCTCACAATCGCATAACTATCCTTTATGTTTACCATTCCCATTCTCAATGACTTAACCTCATTTCCCAAGAGGGATATACCCGCCTCCACTGTCTCAACTATATCGTAGTTACCATATCCTTTTTTATTCGTTGCTACTACCTTCATTCTCTATCCTATCTATGATTATTCGAACTTTTCCTATTTGATATTTTGCCATTTCTTCAATTATAAATTCTGTATTTCCAAATTTCAAAACCTCAGATTTTGAGGGGATTTTCTCCATCATTGACATTATAAATCCCGCAAGGGTGACATAACTACTTTTTTCTGGGATATCAATTTTCAATGCCCTTTTTAATGTCTTAATAGGGATAGAACCAGAAACCAAATACTCTTTCTCGGAAATTCTTTTTATACCCTCCTCTTCCTCATCGTATTCGTCCTGAATCTCTCCTACAAGTTCCTCAAGAATGTCTTCAAGTGTCACAATCCCTGCCATTCCTCCCCATTCGTCTGTAACAATAGCCATATGGGTTTTCCTTTTTCTCATTCCTTTAAGAACATCCTCAGCAAATGCTGAATCGGGAACAAAATATGCTTCTCTTAAAATTTTTCTTACGGAAAAGGAAGGATCATTAATACAGTTCAATATATCCTTTGAATGAACTATACCCTTTATATTGTCAAGATTATCTTTATAAACAGGATATCTTGAGAACTCGCTATTTTTTATCAAATCTATTATCTCCTGGATGGAGGCATCCATTTTTATCGCTACCACTTTTATCCTTGGAATCATAATTTCTTTAACAAGAATATGCTTAATTTCAAATACTCTTTCCAGCATCTCTTTTCTTTCTTTTGGGATCATTTCTTTCCAAGGATTTTCTTTAAGAAGGAATTCGAACTCTTCCTCCATATCTAACTTTTGAATTCCAGATGTCTTTCTGACTGAAAAAACTTTCAATACACTTCTTGCAAGGTAGCTTAAAAAACGAGAAATAGGATATAAGATAATCATAAAAAACCTGAAAGGAAGAAATCCAATCCTGATGAAACTTTCAGGATGATAAGCAGAAAATGTTTTTGGGAAAATCTCTCCAAATATAAGAACCATAATTGTAGTAAAAATTGTTGAGTAGAAAATTGCTTCTTCTTTTTTTATTTGTAAACTTGTGAATATGAGAACTGAAACAGAAGCAAGAGCAATATTGACAAGATTATTTCCCACAAGAACTGTCGATAGAAAACTCTCTGGAGAGTTGAGAAGCGACTTAATCTTTTTTGCCTTTTTATCACCTCTTCTTTCCATGAATTTTATTCTTAATCTGTCTATGCTTAAAAATGCAGTCTCAGAAGCAGAGAAAAAAGAACTCAATAATAGAAGAATAATAAACAAGATAATTAATGTTTGCATGGATATTAAATATTTTGAAGGGATTTTAAAGACTTTTTTAGAGCGTTTTCAATTCTTTCTAAGGCTTTTTCATAACTCCATTTCTTTGCTTCTGCTATTTCAGTTGCGAGAAGCTCTTTAGCTTTTCTCATCATTTCTTTTTCCCTGAAGGATAGTACTTTCTTTTTACTCAGAAAATAAAGATTTTTCAAAACAAAGATAAGCCCCTTTGGTTCACCCGATTTGAGAAGGACTTCGTTTTCACGGTATCTGCACTTCCATTCCGAATTGAGATTTACCTCCATGTTTTCAATTAATGATAAAATATATGTTGCTTCTTTGTCGGAAATGATTTTCCTAACACCGATCTCCTTTGCATCTGATACGGGAACAAAAACAGAAGAAAAATTGGAAAGTAACTTTAAATGGTAAAATTTAATAAGTTTACCTTCAAACTCTTTCTCTACTATATCTTCTATAATACTGATACCGTGAGAAGGATAAAAAACCTTTTGTCCCTTAAAGAAGTCCATTGTATCCATTAAATTTCATTTTAAGATATATTGGATGTCATTGTCAAACAAAGGTTTCACCATAAAGTATGATATTAAATCTCTGCCATTACAACCCTTGGCTTATTATAAAAATCCCTGTAAACCTCTTTTATAGGCCAGTTCTTGAAAAGACTAATAGCTGATTCTTCCATTCCATCTCCAATTTCAATGTAGACCCTTCCTCTTTCCTTTAAAAAAATAGGAGCTTTTCTTACAAGTCTTCTTATAAAATTTAGACCATCTTTCCCTGAAAATAAAGCTCTTTTAGGTTCAAACTGGGAAACCTCTTTTGGTAAGTTTTTTCTTTCGTTTTCAGAAATGTAAGGAGGGTTCGAACAAATAATATCAAATGATTTTTTCATAGATAGTTTCTCCAAAGGTTCAAATAAACTCCCTTTTAAAAAGGTTATCTTCTCTCCTACACCATGTATCATTGCATTCTTCTTTGCCAGCTCAAGTGCTTTTGAGGAAATATCTGTAGCAAAAATTTTTGACTCTAAAAGCTCTTTGGATAGTGAAATTGCAATGTTTCCACATCCTGTTCCAATATCTACAATTGTTAGGGGTTTCCCCTTTGCATAATTTAGAATCTTTTCCACCATTAACTCTGTCTCTGGTCTTGGAATAAAAACTCCTTCCTTAATCTCAAATTCAAGAGACCAAAACTCTGTTCTCCCTAAAATATACTGAAGGGGATAACCTTTCTTTCTTTTCAAAATCAATCTAATAAAGTCTCTTTCAACCTCACGAGGAAGATCAAAGTCGTAAAATGCGAGTATTGTTTCTTTATTAAGGCTGGACGCTTTTTCAAGTATCAGAACACTCTCAAGATACTTATTCTTTCCAAGATGATTCATTCCAAGACGAATTAGTTCAGAAACTTTCATTTATTAACTACTCTTTTCAGGCGGGAATTCTTAAGCTCTCTTCAAGAGCCTTTGAATTGTAATATGTGGAAAGTGCATCTATAAGTTCGTCAAGTTCTCCATCAAGAATGGCATCAAGCTTATAAAAGGTAAGATTTATTCTGTGATCGGTAACCCTCCCTTGTATAAAGTTATATGTTCTAATCTTTTCCGCCCTTTCTCCAGTCCCTACCTGTCTCCTCCTATCCTCTGAAATTTTCTCCCTCTGCTCTCTTTCAGCCATTTCATAAAGACGAGCCCTTAAAATTCTCAATGCCTTCTCCTTGTTCCTGTGCTGAGACTTCTCATCCTGACATCTAACAACAATTCCAGTAGGAATGTGAGTGACTCTTATTGCAGTGTAATTTCTATTTACATTTTGTCCTCCGGGACCAGAAGCTCCAAACGCCTCTATCTTTAAATCTTTAGGATCTATGTGAACCTCCACATCGTCAACCTCAGGAAGGACAGCAACAGTAGCAGTGGAAGTGTGAATTCTTCCGGAGCTCTCTGTCTTTGGAACCCTTTGAACTCTGTGAACACCCCTCTCCCACTTCAGATAACTCCACACCCTCTTCCCCTTTATACTCATAATAACTTCTTTAAACCCGCCAATATCAGAAACACTCTGATCCATTATTTCCACTTTCCAGCCCTTTCTCTCAGCAAATCGATAATACATTCTGAAAAGATCCTGGGCAAAAAGAGTGGCTTCCTGCCCTCCCGCTCCCGCTCTTATCTCAAGGAATATATCCTTTTCATCATTAGGGTCTTTGGGTATTAAAAGTTGTTTGATCTCGTTGAGCAGGCTTTCCTCTTTTTTCTCAAGCTCCTTTAGTTCATCCTCTGCAAGGATTTTCAACTCTTCGTCCTTTGACTCCTTAAGAATTTCTTTTGCTTCAGAGATTCTTCTTCTAACATCTTTAAGCTCCCTGTGCTTTTTAACTACAGGTTCAAGGTTGGAAAGCTCTTTTAAAAGAGTTATATAATCAGCACTATTTGAAGGATTTGAAAGTAAAGATGCTATTTTATCGTATTTCTGCTCTAAAAAGTCAAGATGTTCTATCATCTAGCTTTAGTTAAGGGAATAGAATCACTTTAATTTATATTTTTTCTTAAACCTTTCCACTCTTTTGGCTGTATCAACCATTTTTTGCTTTCCTGTGAAAAAGGGATGGCACTGGGAGCAGATTTCCACCCTTATTTCCTTCTTTGTAGAGCGAGTTGTAAAAGTATTTCCACAAGCGCAATGAACGGTTGCCTCTACATATTCAGGATGAATACCCTTTCTCATTCAATCCTCCAAATAAGAAATAATTATAACCTTTCTTAAAAAGTAAATCAATAAATTGATCTTGAAGAGAATTCAAAATATTGTAAGTGGTGGAAATATTAAAAAAAATCCGCTCACTTCTTAAAACTCCTGAAGACCCAAGGAGAAAGCCTTTATGAAAAAAGGGGATTGTTTGTTTTAAGAAATGGCTTATAGACAGAGTCAAAATTACTATACCAAAATTCCATCTTCCCATCCGAGCTTTTCAATTCTCACCCTTGACAGATCTGTCTCTCCAAGATTGTATTTAGTTCCCGCTACAAAAACATGCTTTGGAGGCACATAAAGAGGTTTTTCCTCTCTGAAAAACTCCTCCCTTTTCTTCTGTATCAAAAGAACGCCCAGTGCATCAACAGTGGCAGGTTTAAATCCCATTATAATCCCTTTGTAATCCCAAACATATGACTCGCTGTAGTGATGAGGTCCTATCCCATGAAATAAGGGTCTAAATGCGACAAGGATGTTCAATCTTGTTTTGTCTTTCACAATCGGTTTGTGCCATATAGAACCAAGTTCTGCACAAGAATCGGGATGGATAAGAAACGGTGTTGGTGTAAACATTATATAATTTTTTATACACCCTCCTATCCCTGACCAGTGATGGGTTCTTAGAGGTCTAACATTTATTAGTGCTGTTGATTTTTTAAATATTCTGTTCCTTAAAACTCCTCTATCATCAATGGAAATCCTTTCCGCAGAAACACCAACCTCCTTTACTCTCTTTACAATCGCATCCTCAACCTCTTTCGGCGTTGGTAGATAAGCCCAGACATTACTCTTTATTCCCACAATATCATCTGGCTTCAAGATAGCCTTCCATGCTTTTATTGGTTCATTTTCCCCTGTTAATGCCATTAAAGCTTCATCAATCATTCTCTGAACAATTTTAGCATTAAAATCATTCTTTGTAGTAAATACATTCCTATCACGGATGAGAATTATTTTTTCAACCTGTCTTTGAGATTTTTCCTTTTCATCTTTAAACAGGAGTTCTCCAAGGACAATACCCGCTCCTGCCTTTAAAAAATCTCTTCTTGTTATAATCCATTTACTCATTGGCTTCCCTCTCCTTCTCAATCTTTTCTCTTATTTTTTCAATTTTTTCCTTACATTCTTCTTTGTTTTGAGAATCAAAGACAAGAATAAGAATTTCCTTAAAAATCTCTATTCCACTCCACTTGCCATTCTCCATTTTTTCAAAGCCTGTCATTGAACCAGGCATGAACGTCGATAAAAACTTTCTGTAAGCGGTTTTTGCTTTTATCTCATCAGGATAAGAGATCAGGAGGACAAATTCTCCCTTTGATGACTTTCCTGCCACACATTTTGTCTCTTTTCCAAGATTCAGGATATTATCATAGGAAAGAAAATAATGATAATTGAGAATATTCTGGTCATGGAAAAACTTCAAAGAATCCTTTTCTACTTCATCAGAAATAAAGTTTATTAAAGAGGGAATTTCACCTGTTTCATTAATTGAATTATCGATTGCCTTTGCAATTTCAAAAATCACTTTCTTTGACTCATCACTCTCCTCCTCCGCATATATCGAGACAAAAAATCGTGATTTCCAGAATGTGAGAAGTCCCCCCCTGTAGCAGGAATTCTGTCCAATCCCAGCGGACTCTTCTACCTTTTCAAATGTGAAAACTCCATAAGCATCTTCTGGACTTCCCATATCAAACAAATCAACAATTATAGTTGGCGCTCCCATCTTTTCATATCGAACTGACATTAGAGTTCTAAAATTGTATGATATGTAAAGCTCTCCTCCTCCGTTAATATAATCAAAAATATTTCTCTTATCGTAAAAAGAAACCTCTCTTTTCTTCCATCCATATGCCTCATCGGGAACTATTTTTCTTAAAAAATCTCTTTCAGAGGAAAATAAAACCATCGTAATTCCTAAAAAAATAAAAATCCTAAATAATTTCTCTATCATTCAATCCTATTTCCAAACATTGCTTACAAAAACAAATTTTTCAAATAGAAGGAAGTTTATAAAAACAGCAAGGGCTATCCCTGCTAATTGAGCTATTAAATAATTAAACCCAAAATGAAGGAGGAATATGTAAAGAAAATAATTAAATATGGCAGATGTTAGAAGAGTTATAAGGTTATAACGGACAAAACGGTGTACAAATGAAATTCCTCTTCTCCCTCTCCATGTCCAGTAATTATTCCATAGAAAATTGTTAATAATTGAAATCTCAATTGCAAGTGCTCCCGCAATCCTTTTATCAAATTTAAATAATTCAACAAATAGCCAGAGAAATCCCATATTCACTACCACTCCAGAAAAGCCTACAACAGAAAACTTCAGAAAGGTTTTAGCCTTTTCTATCAGCAGTTGAGTTTTCATTTCCAAAAATTATTCTATATTCTTCCGACCAAATTTGCAAGAACTTTATACGCCACAGTATTCGAGAATAGTCTGAATAAGAATTTCCGTGAAGACTTTTAGAGATTGGAAATCAACATATTCGATCGAAGAGTGTAAGCCCGCACCTGCAGGACCAAATATAACAGATGCAATTCCATGTTCGTTTAGGATTGCTCCATCAGTCCAGAAGCTCAAACCTATGTATTCTGGCTCTTTACCGGTGATTTTTTCATATGCCTCTGAAAGGAAAAAAAACTATCTCCTCTTTTTTGGGAATTAAGAGAGGTGGACGGGAAAAGAATATTTCGAATTTACCTTTAAAATCTTTATCCACCTCAGAAATATTCCTTAGAATCTCATCAATATCCTTTTTCACCTCTTCTATATTTTCCTCAGGGATGGTTCTCCTTTCTAATTTTATTTCACAATAATCAGGATATGAACTTAACTCTTTTCCTCCTTTAATAAAAGATGCATGAATTGAAGGAGAGCCTAAAAGAGGATTCACTTTTTTAGAAAGAACATTTTTTGAAAAATTTTCCAATTCATACAAAAATTTACCAGCCTTCACAATGGCATCAACTCCTTTCTCAGGTTTGCTTCCGTGAGCAGATTTTCCCAAAATTTCCAATCTTATCCAGGCAAAACCTTTGTGGGCAAGCCCAATTTTTAAATCTGTTGGCTCGCAGACTATTGCAGAATCTGCCTTAAATTCTCTTACGAGAAATTCGGTTCCAGCACTTTCATACTCCTCATCAACAACAAAAGAAAGGATTAAATCACCTTTAAGAACAAGCCCTGCCTTCAAAATAGCCTCCACTGCCAGCAGCATTCCCGCAAGACCACCTTTCATATCAATGCTACCTCTTCCATATATTTTTCCATTTTCAAACTTTGGATTGAAAGGCTCTATTTCCATTCCCTCAGCTCCGACTGTATCCATATGCCCGTTCAAAATAAGAGCCTTTCCTCCCTTTCCTTTCAAAACACCTATGACATTTTTTCTCCCCTCTCTTACTTCCTGTGTTACAACTTCAATCCTGAGAGTTTTTAGGTAATTCTCTATGTATTCTGAAATCTCCCATTCTCCTTTCCCTCCCTCTACAAGGGATGGATTAGAAGACTCTATTTCAATAAGATCCCTTACTACTCTCCAAAGCTCTCTCTCGTTTAAAACTATCTTTTTCATTTCAATAACAGATTATATCTCAGAAAACTATAAAATTGAAAAATGTTATCCAATGTGATATAAACAAATTTTCCTTAAGAATTTTTTAGTAAGTAGAAATGATTGATGAGGTAATTATATCAAGAGCAATTATTGAGGCTTACCTTAACGACCTTCTCGACTCTCTCGAGACAGATGTAATAATTGGAGGAGCGGGACCCTCTGGATTGTGTGCGGGATATTATCTCGCAAAAAGTGGCTTTAAAACCTTAATCTTTGAGAGTGCCCTTAAAGTGGGAGGTGGTATGCCTGGTGGAGGAATAATGTTCAACAAAATTGTTGTTCAGGAGGAATCTCTTCCAATTCTTGAGGAATTCGGGGTTAGATATAAAGAGTTCAAGCGAAATTATTATGTGGCTGACTCTATTGAAGCAACAGCTTGCCTAACCGATAAGGTTCTTAAAGCGGGTGGGAAAATCTTTAATCTCATGACAATTGAAGATGTGATTATTAAGGAAGGTAAGGTTGGTGGAGTTGTTGTAAACTGGACTAGTGTAAATATGGCGAAATTACACATTGACCCCATAGCATTTAAATCGAGGATTGTTATTGATGCCACAGGGCATCAGTGCGAAATTGTAAGAATAGTTGAGAAGAAGAGCGGATTGAAAATTAACACTCCTACTGGAAAGGTGGAGGGAGAAAAATCAATGTGGGCAGAACTTGCAGAAAAATTTACAGTAGAATATACTGGTGAGGTTTTTCCTAACCTTTTTGTATGCGGAATGGCAGTAAGTGCAGTATTTGGCGGTCCAAGAATGGGTCCTATTTTTGGAGGGATGTTTCTATCAGGCAGAAAGGTTTCTGAATTGGTCATTGAAAGGTTAAAAGGGTAGTATCTTTCGAAGACTTGACAGATATAGATAATAAAGATATTATATAAATTTTGAGGTGAATTATGAGAAAAAGTGTTAATTTTGCTTCTCTTTTTCTTATTCTTGCTCTTCCACTCTTTTCCCAGACCACTGTTCAGGAAGAGGCTTACAAACTCTATATCAAAGCAATTAATGAAAAGAATGTTGACACCAAAATCCAGCTTCTTGAACAGTATATCGTTCAATACGGGAAAATTGGTCTGGACTATGATAAGTATGTATATGCAAATCTTGCAATTGCTTATAGCCAGAAGAGTAATCACGAAAAAACAGTGGAGTATGGGGAAAAAACTTTAACCTTCCAGGATATTGACACTCTAACAAAAATAAACCTTTATCTCATGATTTCAGGAGCTTATAACGAACTGAACAGAAATTTGGAAAAGGCGTTCAATTACGCAAAAATGGCTAAAGAAATTGCAGTTACGCAGATGGAAAGTGGTTCCAACTTGGCAACTCGTGAACAGTGGGCAAAATTGATTGCGGGAGCCCAATTCCTTGAAGGCACAATTCAAATTAAAAGAGGCGAATTGAAAGATGCATTAGAAAAGTGGACAGAGTCTTATAAAGTTCTGAAATCCCCCCAAATTCTCAGACAGATAAGACTTAATGGTATTAACCAGTATAACCAGAAGAAATATTCCAACGCAGAACTTTTCTTCAAATCCCACTATGAACTGAGCGGAGACCCTGAAAGTGCATACTGGTTAGGGAAAACCTATTTTTATTTGAATAGATTTGATGATTCAGAGAAATATTTTCTTTTAGCTTATGATAAAAGGAAAAATTCCGAGATTGCTTTGAATCTTGGAATTATTTTTAACAAAAAGAAAAAGGTCGAAGATGCTTTAAGATATTTTGCCGAGGCTGTGGTTTTAAATAGCCACAGTAGATTTTCTTCTGACGCAAAGAAATACTTGGAAACTCTTTACCAGGAGAAGTATGGAAGCATAGAGGGAATTGAAAAAGTCCTTGCAGACGCTAAAAAAAGACTTGGTTTGTCCTGAGGAGAATTTAACCTAAATATAAAAATATTTCTCCATGAAGAGGGAAGAAGCGGAAAAAAGGATAAAAGAACTCAGGGAGGAAATAAGATATCACGAAAGAAAGTATTATGTTGAAAACTCTCCTGTAATATCAGACTATCAATTCGACATGCTCATCAAAGAGCTTGAAAAGTTGGAGTCTCTTTTTCCTGAGCTCATAACTCCAGACTCCCCAACCCAGAGAGTTGGCGGAGAACCTGCAGAAGGCTTTCCAACGGTCTTTCATGAAAAACCAATGTTAAGTCTTGATAATACCTATTCTTATGAGGAAATAAGGGAATTTGAAAAAAGGATAAAAAGAATAATTCCTGAAGAGAAAATCGACTATGTAGCAGAATTGAAGATAGATGGCTTAAGCATGTCAATAATCTACGAAAATGGAGTTCTCTATAGAGGGGTTACAAGGGGTGACGGAATAAAAGGAGAAGATGTAACCCACAATATCAGAACCATAAGAAGCATACCCTTGAAAATAGAGGAAAATAGAAAGGTTGAGGTTAGAGGCGAGATTTATCTTCCCTTTGTATCTTTTAGGAAAATAAATGAAGAAAGGATGGATAGAGGGGAGCCTTTATTTGCAAATCCAAGGAATGCTGCAGCTGGTTCAATGAGAATCCTTGATCCTAAAGAAGTCGCAGGGAGAGGCTTGGATTCTTTCATTTATTATATTTTTATCGATGGGAACGAACCCTTTGAGACCCACTGGGAAAATCTCTCCCTTCTAAGAAAACTTGGATTTAGAACAAACCCCCATTCAAGATACTGTAAAAATATCGAAGAGGTAATAGAGTTCTGTGAAGAATGGAAAGAAAAGAAAGAAAAACTTGACTACGAAATCGATGGTGTTGTTATAAAGGTGAATTCCGTAAGACTCCAGAAACTTCTTGGAGCAACATCGAAATTTCCAAGGTGGTCAATTGCATACAAATACCCTCCTAAACAGGCTGTTACGAAACTGAGAGAAATTATAGTTCAAGTCGGAAGAACTGGAGCTCTTACTCCTGTTGCAGTTTTTGATCCTGTTGAACTCTCAGGCTCAACTGTCTCAAGAGCAACTCTTCATAATGAGGAAGAGGTTCAGAGAAAAGATATAAGGATAGGAGATTACATAATTGTTGAGAAAGCTGGAGAAGTAATACCATATGTGGTAGGCCCTGTAAAAGAGAGAAGAACTGGAGAGGAAAAAATATTTGTAATGCCGAAGAATTGCCCGATATGTGGTTCAGAGGTATACAAGCCAGAAGGGGAGGTCATATCTCGGTGCCTAAATGCCTCTTGTCCTGGAAAAATTAAAGAATCTATACTTCATTTCGCATCAAGAAAAGCAATGAATATCGAAGGGCTTGGAGATGCTCTGGTGGATCAGCTTGTAGAAAAGAATCTTGTGAAAAGCATCTCAGACCTTTATCATCTTAAATATGAGGATCTCGTTAAACTTGAGAGAATGGGTCCGAAAAGCTCGAGAAACCTTCTTGAGCAAATTGAAAACAGCAAAGATAACGATCTCTCAAAGCTGATTTATGCTCTTGGAATAAGATATGTTGGAGAACACATAGCAGAAATTCTTGCTGATAATTTTGATTCTATAGATGAGCTTGCAAAGGCAAAAAGGGAAGAGCTTTTAAAAATAAGGGAAATAGGAGAAAAAGTTGCGGAATCGATTGAAATGTTCTTCCGACAAAAGGAAAATTTGGAACTAATTGAAAGACTTAAGTCAGCGGGAGTAAATGTTAAATCTAAAAAAGAGAAAAAAGTTGTTAAGGACATTTTAAAAGGGAAAACATTTGTCATAACTGGAACTCTTTCAAAGTATACGAGGGAAGAGGCGGAAAAATTAATTGTAAGCCTTGGAGGGAAAGTCTCTTCCTCGGTAAGTTCAAAGACCGATTATCTAATTGTTGGTTCTGAGCCAGGCTCAAAGTTAGAAAAGGCAAAATCCCTCGGAGTTAAAACAATTTCAGAGGAAGAGTTTTTGGAGATGATCGAGGAAGATAAGACAAAAAGTTAAAAAAGATAGATTTTACAGATAAATCCAAATTGTAGATTTTTCTTTTAAACTTTTTTATCTCTTAGTTTTTTAGCGGAATTGGGAAAGGGAGCAAATTCAAATGCTTCAAAATAGACTAAGTCCCACTGACCTCTATTCATCTTTTTCCAATTCCACTCTTCTTCAGAAACCATGATGAAAATATTATTTGGATTCCTAAAATTGTCATAGTCATTCCCACAAGCATAAGCTTGAACTGGTTAATATCAGCAGAGTTCAACAATTTTTTGAGAGTGACAATTAAAAGACCTGCTAAAAATGTTATTAAACCAATTAATATTCCTTTTTCGAGTGTAAAATAATCATCTAAAAATTTTAAAATTTTGCTGTTGTTCTCAAATCCCAAGCTTCTTGAATAAATTTTTGATTGTAACCCATAAATTATTATTTGAAAACCTAAAATTACTAAAAATGCTCCAAGTATTGTCAGTTGAATAGAAATCGATGGCGAGCCAATACACACAGGAGTAGGTAACATTGATAGGATAAAAATTAAACCTAATGAGAAAAACAAGGCCCCCGGAATTATAAAAAGCCAGTTCGGTGCTGACAACAACATGAATCTAAAAGTTCTCCATCCATCTCTTAAAGGGTGTAATTCGGATCTACCAAAATGCCTCATATTTGATTTTACTGGAATCTCTTTTATTCTAAGCCTATTTTGAGTAGCTTTTATTAAAATTTCTGGAGTGAGTTCCATACCTCTACATTTCAAATTCAGTATGTTTAAAATGCCTCTCTTTAAACCTCTATAGCCGGACATAACATCCGAAAATTTTGTATTAAAAAGAATATTTAACGAAATTGTTAAAAATGGATTTCCTATGTACTGGTTAATAAAAGAAGTTGATCTTCCAGTGAACTCCTTAAATCTTGAGCCGATTACTAAATCATAACCTTCATATTTTAAAGCATGGTAAAATTTTGGAATATGTTCAGGATTGTGCTGTCCATCCCCATCCAAAGTTATAATAAATTCTCCGTCAGCCTCCTCAATTCCTTTTAGAATGGCATCTCCGTAACCTTTACTTTCTTGATAAACTATTCTTGCTCCACTCTCTTTTGCTATATACGGAGATTTATCAGAGGTTTCTTTTGAAAACACGACTATAACTTCTACATTGATACCTTCTCTCTCGCAAAAATACCTAGCACCTCTAACCACCTCTCCTATAGTATTTTCCTCATTTTTGCAAGGAATTATTACAGATAATTCTACACTATGTTCGCTCTCGTTCATTTGATTCATACCACTCAAATATTCTTTTAATTCCCTCATTTATATCTACCTTTGGTTCCCATTTGAGCTCTTTTCTTGACTTAGTTATATCTGCAACAATATCTGCAACCTCATTCTTTCTCTTTATGCCAAGATAGATAACATTAACCTTTTTTCCATAATTGTTTTCGTAAAGGCTCACTATCAAATCAACAATTTCTCTTACACTGTAACTTTTCCCATAGCCTATATTGAAGATGTTTACCCCTTCTTTTTCATATCTCCCCGCCTTTATAATTGCATCTATCATATCTGAAATGTATAAAAAATCTCTTTTTGGTTCAGGATCTCTCAGAATTATCTTTCTTGAAAAAACTTGTTTCATCAATTTAGGGATTAAAAAATGAATAGCTTCTCTCTCTCCATATATGTTGAATGGACGCAGGATCAGACAATCTAATCCATAGTAGTCACTGTATTGCATCAATAACTTCTCAGACAATAGTTTGCTACCCGTGTAAGGATTTACTGGATTAACAGGATGGTTTTCGTCTATCGGAAGATATTCCGGAATGCCGTATACATAAGAGCTGATGAAAACAATCCTCTTTATTTCATTAACTCTACACATCTCTAAAATATTTAGAGTGCCCAAAAAATTCACTTTATAAAAGTCCGCCGGTTTTTGGAATGCATTTTCTGAATTCGTAATTGATGCAAGATGGTAAACAAGATCAATTGATTGGTTTTTAAATTTTTTCAAAACGATCGGCTTTGTAATATCTGCAAATACTATTTTTAACTTATTTTTAATCTCAGGCTCAAAAAAATTTATCCAACCCATATCTTTCCTGGAACAACTTTTGACAATAGCATAAACATTGTATCCAAGTTTAATAAGACTCTCTACTAAATGACTTCCTATAAAGCCACTTGCTCCAGTGACAACAATATTTTTTAACAAATCGCCCATTTTTTATCTTTGATAAAATTTCTAAAATATTTTTAATTTATTATAAATTTTATTTATATCTTCGTTTGCTTTTAAATAATCTTCATGTCTTCCAATATCAAGCCAATAACCCTTGAAAATGTATCCTCCCACTTTTTTCCCATTTTTTATAAGAATTTTGACTAAGTCAGGAAAATTAAATTTTCCTTCTGGGATATACTTCAAAACTTCTGGTTCAAAGACATTCACTCCCATACTTACAAAATAAGTATTTGTAGGCTTTTCAATATAATCTATTATGTCAACTCCGTTTATTTCCACAATTCCAAAATCTATGTAAATATCTTTTTTATAAAGAGAAATTGTTGCAATATTGCCCGATTCTTTGTGATATTTCACAAGCTCTTTATAATTGATTGTTGATAATGTATCTCCGTTCATTAAAAGAAAAGTCTCTTGCAACTCATCTTTAATCAAAATAAGAGGTCCTATTGTCCCGAGAGGCTTTTTCTCGAAGGAATATTTTATATTTAAATTGTATTTTTTTTCAAATTTTTTAAGAAACATTCTTATTAAGTTTTCTTTGTAACCGGTGCATATTATAATATCTCTAAAACCATTATTTTTAAGTTGTCTTATAATAATCTCAATTATCGGCAATTCACCGATTGGCATTAACGGTTTCGGTATTAAATAGGTAAAAGGTCTTAATCTCACTCCTTTTCCGCCTGCTAAAATAACCGCCTTCATTTCTTTAGTAATTGTAGATATCTGGCTTGAACATATTAATATTTTTCGAAATCCACTCGATTGTCTTTCTAAGCCCTTCATCCAGAGAAATTTTTGGTTTCCAGTTCAAGAGTTTTTCAGCCTTTCTATTGTCAGCTTTGAGCCTCTCAACCTCACTTTTTTCTGGCCTTACCCTCGATTTGTCAAACTTGATTTTTATATCCTTGCAAATCAAAGAAACGATTTTATCTGTAAGCTCTCCAATTGAGATCTCGAAATTAGAACCAATATTTATTACTTCCCCCAGAACTTTATCTTCAGCTTCAGCAAGTTTAATAAAACCTTCGACTGTATCCGAAACATATGTGAAGTCTCTTGTAGGATTGCTTGAGCCAATGAAAACCTCCTTTTTTGTCAATGCCTGCGTCACAATGGTGGGTATAATCGCTCTTGCAGATTGTCTTGGTCCATAGGTATTAAAAGGACGAATAATCGTAACGGGCAATCCATAGGAAAGGTAAAATGACTCAGCTATTTTATCTGAAGCAATTTTACTTGCAGAATAAGGAGACTGAGCATTTAAAGGGTGCTTCTCATCAATAGGAGTATAATGCGCCGTTCCATAAACTTCCGATGTTGAAGTATGAATTATTCTTTTAACCTTGCTTTCTTTTGCTGCCACCAAAACATTCAATGTGCCCATAATATTTGTTTCCATTATCTCTCGCGGATGTATATATGAATAGGGAATTGGTATTAAAGCAGCTAAATGAAAAATAATATCTTTCTCTTTAGCAGCCGACCTTACAGCATCGCTATCTCTTATATCCCCTGCTATTATTTTTATTTTTTTCTTGGTCTCTTCGGGAAAAAGCTCTATCATCCCCCAATTATTTCTTGAGTTATACCTTACAAATGCATAAACATCTGCGCCCAATTCAACCAATTTTTCTACTAAATGGCTTCCTATAAAACCACCCGCTCCAGTAACTAAAACCTTTATATTTTTCCACTCCATTGTTTGATTATTCCGAAGAGATAAAATTTTTACAGTTTAAGAAAAAAATCTCTCTTATCCAATTAATTATTGATTTTACTTCGAAATAATCATCTTTTATCATTTTAACAAGTGTTTATTATAATTATTTTGCAAAGCAATGTCAAGAAAAGGTCTCTTTCGAAAGCCAACTTGAATGGTCGTTGGTTGGTCTCATATATCTCTTTTAAATCAACTTCAAAATGGGAAAGAGGACGGAAAGCTCCTCAAAATCATAAAATCTTCACCTTTTCCTCCACTTTGGCCTTTTG
>CAZYPR010000025.1:0-36023 GCA_964649495.1 uncultured Clostridia bacterium
TTCCAATAAGTCCTTTCCTCTCATAAATCGCTCCGGTGAATGCACCTTTCCTATGACCAAATAGCTCAGATTCAAATAGATTATCAGGGATCGATGGACAGCTTACAACCACAAATTCTCCATTTCCTGAGACCTTGTGGATAATCTCTGCAAGAAGGCTCTTCCCTGTTCCAGTCTCTCCTTCAATTAGAAGCTTTGGAATTTTTGAAAGCTCCGAGAGGTTTGCTTTCAAATTCTTTGAAAAATCCGATGAGCCAATCCAGATTCGATTTTTCATATCTTCTAAGACCTTTTCATCATCTCTTTTTCTTAGGAGAATCGATGAGAGCTCACCTGTGAGTCTCAAAAGATTTAGCTCACCTTCAGAAAATCTCCTCCTCTCCTTCCTTTCAATGTAGAGAAGACCTAAAAAGGAGCTTCCCTTAAATGTTGGATGAATGTAGATTGAGGTTATTTTTTGATTCTCTGATGGAAAGGTCTTTAAAATTGGCTCTCTTCCATTTATGGAGTTCTGGATAAGATTATTTTCAATTTGAAGTTTGTTTCCTCTGAGCTCTTGATCACAAAAAAGGATTTCTTTCTCTAAATTTTCATAAAATAGAAGCCCTATATCCACAACCCCTGATTCTCCCAAAGATTTTATTATTGTTTTTAAAGCTTGAAAATATTCCTCCCTTTCAATAAGCTCCAAAACCTTTTCCATAAACCCTTCCATTAAAAATTAAAATTATCTAAATTTTTTATATTTGTCAAGAAGAGTCTCTTTATGGCAAAGGTTTAGCAAATTGGGTTATCTCCTCAAGATTAATAGAATGCCTCTCCCGCATTAATAGATACTCGCAATTCTTCTAACTTATTTTTTTATAATATGAACTGAAGAAGCTTTAAAAGAAGCGTAAACTTTATCTCCTATTTTCAGCCCTAAATTTTCAAAGGATGGTCTTGTAACAAAAGAGACAAGAGGAAATCCGCAATCAAGGATAACTTCAATACCAGTCTCTCTATTCCTGACCTCCTTTACCTCACATTTGAAATTGTTTCTCGCTGAGGTTTGATGCAATTCCTTTGATAATATTACATTTTCAGGTCTTAAAAAAATTGCCACACTCCCTTCCTTTATCTCAGTTAAAACCTCTATCTCTTTCCCGTTGCTTTGGACCTTTCCAATACCATCTCTCCAATCTTTTATCTCTCCTACAATAATATTTACTGAGCCAAGAATTTTTGCCACTCTTTCGTTAATTGGTTTAAAGAAAATCTCCTTAAAACTACCGCTCTGAACAATTCTCCCCAGCTCCATAATTCCCATCCTCTCTGCATGAACAGCTTCCTCAGGGTCATGGGTTGAGAAAATTATTGTAGTACCTTCTCTTTTAGCAATCCTTACAACCTCTGAAATAATCTCATGGGAAGAGATGGGATCAATTGAAGAAAAAGGTTCATCAAGAATTAGAATTTTAGGATTCAAAAGAAGGGCACGGACAAGACACACTCTCTGCGCCTCCCCTCCTGATATTTCTTTTACTTTTTTATCTTTTATTTTTCCTATTCCAAATCTATCCATTAAAAATTCTATCTTCTCCCTTTCCAATTTCCTTTTTTGCCATTTTATCGGAAGCAAAATATTATCATAGACAGAACCATTGAAGAGGACAGGCTTCTGAAAAACCATTGAAACATATTTTCCCGCATAACTAATGCTCCTTACTCTTTTCTCCATCAAAAAAATCTCTCCAGAATCGGGTTTTGTAAGAAGAGCAAGAACAGAAAGGAGAGTTGTCTTACCAGAACCATTCTCTCCGAGAATGCAGAAAATCTCACCTCTCTTAATTGAAAAATCTTCGATTTTAAGCTCGAATCCATTTCGGAAAAGCCTGATATTTTTTAATTTTATTATTTCTTCCATTCTTTACCTTCTCTGTTGAAGAATTGTCAGAACAAAATTTATTCCAAATGCAATTATGAAAAGCACTACTGCAAGAAAAATTGCTTTTTCAAAATTTCCTCTACTACTCTCAAGAACGATCGCAGTTGTCATTATTCTCGTCTTACCCGCTATGTTTCCGCCTACCATCAGAGATGCACCAACCTCTGAAATTGCTGCACCAAAACCAGCCATCACTGCAGAAAAAAGGGGGATTTTAGCCTCCTTCCATAGAATAAGAAGGGATTGAAAAGGAGAGAAACCAAGGGTTCTGAGCTGTGGAATAATCAAAGGGTCGAGACTCTGTATGGAAGAGATTGTAAAACCGACAATTATCGGAAAGGAAAGAATTGCCTGAGCAATAACTATTGCGAATGGAGTATAAAGAAGGTGAAGAATTCCTAAGGGTCCATTCCTCCATAATAAAATCATGAGAAAAAGTCCAACCACAACAGGAGGGGAACCCATAAGAGTATGGAATAAAACAATCAAAAACCTCTTCCCTCGAAAATTTTTAAGGGCAATAATTGTTCCAAGAGGAATCCCAGAGAGAAGAGAAATAAATGTGGCAGATAAAGAGACCAGGAGGGAAAGAAAAATTATCTGAAAAATTTCAAAACTCATATTATCAATGGAAAATTCTATCATTTTAATTTATATCGATAAAGGGAGAAAAAATTCTCTCTGCCAAATGCTTTTCATGCTTGATTATTTCTTTAATTTGGATTATAAATTTCTTTTGAAGTTATAGGAGGTAGTTGAAATGCTTAAGGCTATGAGGAGAAATGTTAAAGCTCTTTCAGTGTCCCTCTGGATAGTTGTTGCATCTTTTATATTCTTTATTTTCTATAGCTGGGGAACAGGGGGAAGGATTTTAAGGGAAAACATAAATGTCATTGCCACTGTTGGAAAACAAGAAATAACAATTGAAGAATACAAATCAAACCTTTTCCAGACTCTTCAGAGACTTTCAAGGATGCAGAGGGGAAGGCTTACAAGGGGAATGATAAAAGGAATGGGAATCCCTGAGCAGGTTCTTCAGGGTCTAATTTCAGACAGAATAATATTCTTCCTTGCTGACAAATTAAATCTTGTTGCAACGGATGAGGAAGTGAGGGATAAAATAATAAACAGTCCTGAATTCCAGAGGGATGGGAAATTTATAGGATTCGATGAGTATAGACAGATTCTCGCTTACAACAGAATAGATTTGAAAGATTTTGAAGATTCAAAAAGGATTGAGGTCCTAAAGGAAAAATTTATAAATGTTCTAACCTCATCAATTTCAGTATCAGAGAAAGATGTTCTTGACCATTACAAAAGGGAAAAAGAAAAGCTGAATGTGGAGTATGTAATTGTTGATATTTCCAGCATACAAATTGACAGGGAACCTACAAAGGATGAACTTAAAAAATGGTTTGAGAAAAACAAAGAGTCTTTTAAAATCCCTGAAAAAAGAAAGGGAGAATATGTCATTATTGACATTGAAAAAACAAAATCTGAGGTTGATGTTACAGAATCTGAAATAAGGGATTACTGGGCTGAGAACCAATTTCTGTTCCAGATACCTGAAAAAAGAAAGGTCAGCAGAATATTCTTAAAATTCGATGAAAAGGAAAAGGGAAAGGTTGCGGAGAAAGCTAAAGATATAGCTTCAAAACTGAGGGATGGAGAGAGCTTTGAAGAGCTTGCTAAAAAATTCTCCCAAGATGAGAAAGCAAAAGATGGAGGTAACTGGGGTTTTGACTATACTGCCATCTTCTCACAGGAGGAATTGAAAAAAATTCAGGAGATGAGTTTGAATGAGATCTCCGACCCTGTTGAGTTAAAGGACGCTTTCTCAATATTAAAAGTTACTGAGATTGTTCCCCCAAGTGTTAGACCTCTTGAAGAAGTTTCCAGCCAGATTAGAGAGGTTCTAATCTATGAGAAAGCTCAAAAACTTGCTCAGAAAAGGGGTGAGGAACTTGCAAAGGAAGCTAAAAAGAGTAAGAGCTTATCAAAGGTAGCAAAAACAAGGGGTTTTGAAGTAAAAACAACTCCCTTTCTCGAAAAAGAAGGAGAGCCCATAGCTGATGATCCATCAGGATCAATAAATTCAACTTTATACCAGATGGAACTTAAAAAAATCTCTGAACCTTTCATGACTTTCAGAGGAGTTTGCCTCCTGCAGTTAACAGATATTCAGAAGAGCAGGGATGCAAAGTTTGAGGAGGTAGAAAGCAAAGTCAGAGAATCCTATGAAAAATATCTAAAGAAAGAGAAAGGAAAGAAGATCGGAGATGCTTTAAAAAGCATGATTCCATTAAAATCAATGGAGGATGCATCAAAAGATGCAAATCTGAAATACTATTCAAAGGAAATTGGAAGATTTAATTCAATTGAAGGGATTGGATTCAATCCATACATTGAAGAGACAATATTCAGTTTGAAAGAAGGAGAGGTTTCAGACCCGCTACCCTTCGAGAATGGATATGCTTTATTCAGAGTTATAAAATATATCCCTCCTGATATGAGTGAGTACGAGAAAGAAAAAGAAAGAATTAGAAATTCTCTTGAACAGAATGAAAAGAACAAGTTCATTCAGGCATTCTTTGAAAGGTATAAAGAGGAACTGAAAGTCAAATTCAACCAGGAAGCATATCAGAAGGTTGTAGATGAGATACTAGGGAGATTTTAAGATGATTCAAGCTACATATTACAAGCATAAATCAACCCAGCCATTTATTTGTAAATTAAACCCATATTCTTTTCTCGCAACAGTTGCCCAAATATAGCCTATATTACACTTAAGGAGATAGATGATGGAACAAACAAAAAAATCTTTATCTCCAGAAGCTTACAGGGAATTAAAACCCGGGGAAAGGTATGTTCCCTTTGTTCCTCCTGATCAGACAATTCCTGAGGTAACAGGCAGATCAATATTCATTGGAGCTATGATGGCATTCCTCTTCACCTTTGCAGCTGCATATCTCGGATTAAAAGTTGGCCAGGTTTTTGAAGCAGCGATTCCTATAGCTATCCTTGCAGTTGGAATAAAATTTCTCTACAGAAGAAGAAGCACCATCCTTGAAAATGTCATAATTCAGTCTATTGGTGCTGCTTCAGGAGTTGTTGTTGCGGGTGCCATATTTACAACTCCTGCTCTATTTATTCTGGATCTTAATCCAAAATTTCTCTACATCTTTGTATCAGCCTTTCTGGGAGGAGCTCTTGGTATTTTCTTCCTTATTCCTTTGAGGAAATATTTCTGTGTAGAACAGCATGGAAAACTACCCTTTCCTGAGGCAACAGCCACAACAGAAATACTTGTTTCAGGAGAAGCGGGAGGAGCTCAGGCAAAAGTTCTTGTAATGAGCATGATAATAGGTGGAATATACGATTTCCTGACAACATCCATGAAACTATGGAACGAAATGATTACATTCCAGTGGATTGGATTTGCAGAACGACTTAAAGAGAAAGCAAGGATGGTTCTGAGAATAGACGCCCTTTCAGCTCTCTTTGGTCTCGGATATATAGTGGGGCTTAGATACTCCTCTGTTATTGTTGCTGGCTCATTTCTTTCCAATTTAATAATAATTCCTTTAATATGGAAATTTGGACAGAATGTTCCTGAAATAATCTCTCCTGGAACAACTCCTATAAAGGAGATGAGTGAACTGGCAATTTTCAGAACCTATGCACAGAAAATAGGTATTGGAGCAATAGCAACTGCGGGTTTTATTGGAATAATAAAATACCTTCCCATCATGATGAGAGCCTTTTCAATTGGTTTCAAAGAGATATTCAAAGGTAAAGGCTCAAGCCAGAATATTGAAAGAACCCAGCAGGATCTCAAAATGTCAACAATTATTGTTGGTTTGCTTGTAACCATAATTGTCCTCTTCGTTTTCTTTTCTTATGTATCAGGACCTAAGATAGCAATAATAGGTGTTCTTCTTGTTGTCCTTTTAAGTTTTCTCTTTACAACAGTTGCTGCTTATGCAATTGCAATTGTAGGAACAAACCCTGTATCAGGGATGACCCTTGTAACTCTTATAATAAGTTCAATTGTTTTAATAAGTGCGGGTCTTTCTGGAAAAGCGGGGATGGCAATTGCCCTTCTCATGGGGAGTGCTGTCTGCACTGCCCTTTCAGTATCTGGTGGCTTTATAACCGATTTAAAGATAGGTTACTGGCTTGGTGCAACCCCGAGAAACCAGCAAAGGTTCAAATTCCTTGGAATCCTTGTCTCAGCATTGATAGTTGGTGTTGTAATATTCTTATTAGATAAAGCATATCCATTTAAAACAGGTGCTTTACCTGCTCCACAGGCAAATCTCATGGCTGTAATTATTTCATCATTAATGTCCAAAGAGCCAATACCCTGGTTCCTTTACGGAATCGGTGCTTTGATAGCTTTAACTGTTGAAATGGCAAAAGTTCCAACCCTTGCTTTTGCTCTTGGAATGTATATTCCCATGGAACTCAATACCCCTTTATTCTTAGGTGGTCTTGTTTCATATCTACTTAAAAAATCCTCTAAAGATGAAGCTGTAGCAAATGCAAGGGTTGAGAGAGGAACATTGATCGCTTCCGGCTTCATTGCGGGCGGTGCTCTTATGGGGGTTATAGGAGCAATACTTAAAATTTTCAATGTTGATAGGATAATATCCATTGGAATTCCGTTCATTTTCGAGAACGGTAAGTGGGTGGAAGGAAGTCCATCCCAGTGGTATCTGGATTATGGAGAGATAGCAAGTCTAATCCTCTTTGTTCTCCTCTTGGCCTGGGTTTATTATGAAGCAAGAAAAGGGAAGAGGGAATGATGGATAACCTTTTAAATGAAAAATTAGATCAGGCAGTAAATATTCTCAAAGAGAAAGGAATAGATTTGTGGCTAACATTTGTGAGGGAAACAGAGCTTACAGTAGACCCTGTTCTTTCCTATATTGTTGGTGCGGGATGTACCTGGCAAAGCGCATTCATAATCACTTCAAAAGGAAGGAGAGTCGCAATTGTAGGGAGTCTTGACAGAGAGAAGATATCAAGAACAGGACTCTATCCTGAGATAATTCCATATGTTGGCTCAATAAGGGAGGAATTGTTAAAAATCCTTAGGGAGGAAAGACCTGAAAGAATTGCCTTGAATTTTTCAAAGGATTCTCCTTCCTCAGATGGTCTGACATACGGAATGTTCTTGAAATTAATGGAATATCTTGAAGGAACCGAGGGGAAAGAAAGAATTGTCTCAGCAGAAGAAATAATCTCAGCTTTGAGGGGAAGGAAAACTCCTGAGGAGGTAAAGAGAATTGAAGAGGCTATAAGGATTACAGAGAGAATTTTTGAAAGGGTAGACAAATTCATAAAACCAGGATTTTCTGAAAAAGAAATAGCAGAATTCATGAAAGAGGAGGTAAAAAGAGAAGGAGTGGAACTTGCCTGGGAAGAGGAGACAGACCCTGCAGTCTTTACAGGTCCCCAGGAAGTAGGTGCTCACTCAGGTCCTACTGAGAAAAGAGTTGAGAGAGGGCATGTTATAAATATAGATTTTGGTGTGAAATACAAAGGTTATGTATCAGATCTTCAGAGGGTATGGTTTGTGGCTGAAAAGGAAGTTCCTGAGAAAGTGAGGGAAGCCTTTAAAACAATAAAAGAAGCTATAAGACTTTCTCAGAAATTCCTTAAACCTGGTGTAAAGGGATGGGAAGTAGACAATGTTGCAAGAGAGTTTATAAAATCAAAGGGGTACGACGAATATCCCCACGCCCTCGGTCATCCTGTTGGAAGATCTGTCCATGATGGTGGGGTTCTTCTTGCTCCCAAATGGGAAAGATACGGAGAACTCCCTTTAAAAGAGGTCGAGGAAGGGAATGTTTTTACCCTTGAGCCAAGGATAAATCTTCCTGAATTTGGAGTTATCTCCATTGAAGAGATTGTTCTTGTGGAGAAAGGGGGGAGCAGATTCCTCTCAACTCCTCAGGAGGAAATATTTTTAATAAGGTCATGATTGGAAATTAATAAATGGGAACATGCAGGCTCTGCGGATTGAATTCACCTTTTGTCTCTAATTTTCTTTCTTTATGTTCAGATTGCATAAAGGAAAGATTTGAAAAGGCACTTCCTCACATAGAAAATGCCCATAAAATCTCTCGTATGAAATTCGGATTGCCTCCATCTCCTCCTAAGGAGGAAGGAGGGAGAAAATGCAATATATGTATAAATCAATGCGTTTTCTCAGAAAACTCTATCGGTTTCTGCGGCTCTCTACCCCTTGGGACCCTTGACTGGTATTATGATCCTCTTCCAACAAACTGCGTTGCAGATAAAGTTTGTGATGGCTCAAAGAAAATAGGGATGAAAAATCTTGCTGTATTTTACAGAAGCTGTTCCTTCAATTGCCTCTTCTGTCAGAACTGGCATTTCAAAGAAAAAAAGAAAAGCACTTTAAAAGCCGAGAAGCTAGCTGAACTTGCAGATGAGCTGACCTATTGTGTTTGTTATTTTGGAGGAGACCCAACTCCCCAGATCGTCCACTCAATAAAAGCATCAAAATTAATGGCAAAAAAAGGGAAAACAGTATGCTGGGAAACAAATGGCTCAATGAATAAGAATGTTTTAAAGACTATGGCGGAAATATCCTTTTCTACTAATGGGTGGATAAAATTTGATATAAAGGCATGGGACGAAAAACTTCACACTGCCCTTTGCGGTGTATCCAATAAATGGACAATTGAAAACTTTTCCTATCTTTATAGCTTAATGAGGAGTATGGGAGTAAAAAAAGGACTTATTGCAAGTACCCTTTTAATTCCTGGATACATTGATGAAAATGAGGTTTACAAAATAGCTGAGTTCATCTCATCCCTTGACAAGAATATTCCCTATGTCCTTCTTGGGTTTGCTCCCCATTTTCTTTTCTCAGACCTTCCCTACTCTTCCCGTTCTTTAGGATTCAAGTGCAGAGAATCAGCCCTTTCTGCTGGTCTTTCCAATGTGTTCCTAGGGAATTTATTTTTAATGGAATAAAAATGAAAAATTTTGGTTTTTTTAGGAGGTCTTATGAGAAAAACAAAATTGTTATCATCGGCAGAGAAAGCTATCAAATATGCTTTAAAGCTAAAGAAGGGGGAGAATTTCCTCCTCGTTACAGACAAGCAAAAAATGGAGATTGCAGAAGCTCTTGCTTACTGGGCTAATGAAGTAGGAGCAGAGGTTACAACTTATCTTATGACTGAAACTTTGAGACCAATCACAAAACCAACAAAACTCTTTGAAAGTTTAATAAAGTCCGCAGATGCTACCCTCTATCTTCTCGAGGGAAGGATTGAAGAAAAACCTTTCAGAGGCTATATGGTTAAGGAAGGTTCAACCAATGGAAGAATATGTATGATGCCAGGAATAACAAGGGAAATGATGGAGAGACTTGTAAATATTGATTATATTGAGCTTGATAAATTGGGGAAGAAATTGATTGAAATACTTACCGATGCTGAAGAGATTATTGTTGAAAATAAGCTCGGAACAAACATTTCATTCAGTGTTAAAGGAAGAAAATGGGAGAATGATAATGGCGACATATCAGAAAAAGGTAAACATGGGAATCTTCCCTGCGGTGAAATCTATACCGCTCCTGTTGAAGAGACTCTCAATGGAAAACTTGTGATAAGCCTTATTGATGACAAATTGGGATACGGAATAATGGAGTTCAAAAATGGAAAGTTGTTTAGATGGAGTGGGAAGGGAATAAGTGATGTTGTTAAAACAATCGGATATGACCAGACCGGTTTTATTATAGGAGAGTTTGGAATAGGAACGAACAGATTTGCAAAAATCTGCCCTAACATGCTCGAAGCTGAAAAGGCATGGGGAACATGCCATTTTGCAATAGGGGATTCTTACGGTCTTGGTGTCAACAGGAGTAAATTCCACTACGATGCTCTTATTGAAAAGGTGACAGTAAGAGTTAAAGATAAATATATCATTAAGGAAGGAAAATTTATGATTGGAGATAACAAATGAGGAAAATTTCTTTTATTACAATTATTTTTACCCTCATTTTTTTAATCCCTGATCTAATCTCGGGAGGAGTCCCCTCACCAAGAGAAGTCCTCGGATTTGAACCTGGAGAGGATTTTAAATTGGCAAGCTGGGATGAGATTCTTAAATATTTCATCATTCTTGAGAAAAATTCTGAAAATGTAAAAGTCGTTGAGCTTGGAAAATCTACCCTTGGAAAAAAATTTATAATGGTTTTAATTTCTTCAAAAGAGAACCTTAGAGATATTGAACAAATAAAGAAAATCCAATATTTACTCCATGACCCAAGAATCACATCTCCCGATGAAGCAAAGGAACTTGCAAAGAAAGGGAAAGCAATTATTGCCTTTACATGTTCAATTCATTCCACAGAGATCGCATCATCTCTTTTTTCCATGAGGTTAGCTTATTGGCTCGCTTCATCAAATTCTCCTGAAGTTAAGGGAATCCTTGAAAACATTCTCCTGATTCTTGTCCCATCCCTGAATCCAGATGGAATAGAAATGGTTGTTGACTGGTACAGAAAATATCTGAACACTCCTTACGAAGCCTCCCAGATGCCATGGCTCTATCATCATTACGCTGGACATGACAATAACAGGGACTGGTTTATGTGCGCCCTAAAAGAAACTGAAATAATGACAAAGGTCTACTACCACGAATGGTTCCCACTGCTAATATGGGATATTCATCAGATGGGGCAGAATGGACCAAGATTATTTCTACCACCCTACTATGATCCAATTAATCCAAATATAGACCCTCTTCTCTGGAGGGAGTTGAACCTTCTTTGCTCAGAGGCAACTCTTGAGCTGACAAAAGCGGGAAAAAAGGGTGTAGCAACAAATGCAATTTTTGACGGATGGTATAATTCTGCAAACAGATCAGCCCCTTTAAGACATAATGTTATTGGAATTCTTTCAGAAGCTGCATCCTCAAATCTTGCATCTCCTATTTTTCTAAGACCTCAGAATCTTATTCCAAGAGAAAGGGGAATATATGATATGAATCTAACCCAATCCTCATATCTTGAGCCATGGCAGGGAGGATGGTGGAGAATAGGTGACATCATCGAATATGAAGAAATAGTGGCAAAAACTATTCTTAAAAGAGTCTCCAGTGAAAAAGAAAGGTTTATGTTAAATTATTATAATTTTGCAAAGAGGCAGGTGGAAAAGGGTAGAAATGAACCTCCTTATGCTTATATAATTCCCCTTGAGCAGAGGGATGTTCCAACAACTTTAAAACTTGTTGAAGTAATCCAAAAGGGTGGTGGTGAAGTATATTTTTCCAAAAAGCCATTTACAGTAGATGGTGTTAACTATCCCGCAAAAACATTTATCATCCCCCTTTCCCAGCCTTACAGAGCTTTTATTAAAGACCTTCTCGAAGGGAAAGTTTATCCGGAAAGAAAGATTGGCGGAGCTCTTGAATATCCATATGATGAGGCAACATGGACACTTCCATTACAAATGGGGGTAAAAGTCTTTGAGGCTAATCAACCTTTAAATAATGTAGAGCTTGAAATAGTTCCTCAAGGTTTCAGGATAAAAGGTAATATCAAAGGGAAGCCATCCTCTTATTTAGTCTTAAATGGAAATTCTAACAATGAGATAATTCTTTTAATGAGAAGTATCAGAAGGAATTTTAAAGCTTACTATATAAAAGAAAATCAGCTTTCTTACAAAAAGGGAACAATTTTTATTGAAGGAAAGGAGTCCAATACTCTTCGCCAATGGGTGGAAGAACTCGGAATATCAACATCGTGGGCTGAAAAAGAGCCGAAAAATCCTTGCCCTGTAAAGATAAAATTAGGACTCTATAAGCCTTACATTCCCAATATGGATGAGGGCTGGACAAGGCTTGTTCTCGAAAATTTTGAGATTCCTTATGAATCCTTAAATAACTCAAAAATAAAAACAGGAGATTTGAAAGATTTAACATCAATAATAATCCCACCTATGTCATCCAAGTCGATGATTGAAGGCAGATCTCCACAGGATGTTCCACCCGAATATTCTGGAGGAATAGGAATGGCAGGAGTTTCCAACTTAAAGGAATTTGTAAAGAATGGTGGAACTTTGATTACAATGGGCACTTCTGCTGAACTACCAATAAATTATTTTGGAATTAAAGTTTCCAATGTTTTAAAAGAAGAGAAGGAAAAACCTCCTGAAAAAAGAGAATTTTTTGCTCCTGGCTCTATACTAATAACTGATTCATCAGATAGTTTGATAACTTTCGGACTACCTGCAGAAATCCCCATCTTTTATAACGAAGAGCCTGTTTTTGATTGGAAGGAAGGAAATGCTATTCTTAAATTCCCCGAGTTCAATCCTCTTCTAAGTGGAATTATAAAAGGAGAATCTTTGATTAAAGGGAAAAGTCCGTTGGTGGAAGTTCCTTACGGAAAAGGGAAAATTGTAATGTTTGGTTTCGATGTCATCCATAGAGCTCAAGCCCACGGAACTTTCCGTATACTATTCAATGCCTTGATATATTGAAAAAAATCTCAGAATAGCGACCTTTTCAAAATCTCTCTTATTAAAGGAGAAAATAAAGCCTTAAGAATTATATCGAGAATGAGCCCTGAAAATGCTATAAAAATAATATCCTTCTTTTTACCCAATTTCCATTTCCCTTTTCTTAAAAAGTAAACCATAGGTTCTGAAAGAATAACTCCAAGAATGACGAATGAAAGAACTCGTATTAAAGACCAGAAGTGCCAACCAAGGATTACAGGAATAATTTTATTTTTTGAATTTAAAATCAACTGGGAAACATAAAAGTTCATATAATTTACCATTACAGAACCCATTATAATTGAAAGAAGAGATGCAGAGACGAAGGAAAAAATTACAAAAATCCCAATATGAATAAGATGCTGGGGGATAAACTCTTCCGGATTTGATTCTCTTCCCACTCCAGTTTTTATCCAATTAAACATCTCATCTCTATAAGACTTCCCATTTATCACCATCTCCTCTGCTCTCTGGGGAAAAATAGAAAAAACAATTGTTCCAAAAATGATTAGAAAAAAAGCCCAGAGAAGCATAGAGTGTAACGCTTCTTTTGTTTTCTCCTCTGATACAAGATAAATCATAAACGGATAAGGAAATAATACATTAAGAACCGGGAGGAGAAATTTATTCCCGATAAAAATTCCAATAATATAGGAAAGGAATGTTGAAAGAGGAAGGATTATGTAAAGGCTAAAAAGAAACAATTTTCTTGAATTTCTCAAATCTCTCCTCTAAATCCGATAATTTAAGGTTAAGGAGTCTTTCAACTCCAAACTCTTCAACTGTAAAGGATGCAATTATTGTTCCCCATACTGCTCCTCTTTTGATTTTCTCCCATTCTACTTTTCCCTCCTTTGCAAGAAATCCCATAAATGCACCAGCAAATGAGTCTCCCGCTCCTGTTGGATCTTTAACTGTTTTTAACGGATAAGCGGGAAGGGAGAATATCTCTCCATGCTTAGAGATTACGGAGACTCCATGTTCCCCTTTCTTGAAAATTACATATTGAGGGCCCATTTCAAGAATCCTCTCGCATGAATCGAGAAAATTTCTTTTTTTAGTAAGAAGGAAAGCTTCCTCATCATTTAAGAATACTAAATCTACATCATGAAGAACTGATATAACCTTTTCCCTACACCCCTTTATCCAGTGGTTCATGGTATCCATTGCAGTAAATCTTGGAGATTTAACCTGTCTCATAACCTCTCTCTGAAGATCAGGTTGAATGTTGGCAAGAAATACAAATTCTGAATTCCTGAACGAATTTGGAAGTTGAGGAGCAAAGTTTGCAAAAACATTCAACTCTGTTTTAAGAGTTTTTCTATTATTTGGGTTTTTACCGTAAGAACCATACCACCTGAATGTCTTTCCATCCTCTATCTTTATACCTTCAGTATCAATGCCCTTCTCTCTAAGAATATCTAAGAAAGATTTTGGGAAATCAGAACCTACAACGCCCACAACCTTTGGAGGAAAGAAAAAGGAAGCTGAGAGGGAAAAATATGAAGCAGAACCTCCAAGAATCTCTTCCCTTCTACCAAATGGCGTTTTTATTGTATCAAGCACAATTGAACCAACCACCAAAAGACTCATTTTTTACTCCTTTAATTTATTCAGGAAGAATGTATTTTAATTTTTCTTTTAAATCCTCCCTTATCATATTCTTGTCTGTTATAATTGCGAATTTTAGAGCGGAAGAGCAAGGACATTCCTTTCTCTCCTTTGGAATATTTTTAATTGTTTCCTTTATAATTTTCTTTGCATTTTCTGTATTCTTTCTAAGATAGTTCAAAACCATCTCAACTGTTACAGGTTCTTCCTCCTCATGCCAGCAATCATAATCAGTGACAAGGGCGATTGTTGCATAACAGATCTCTGCCTCCCTTGCAAGTTTTGCCTCTGTTACATTGGTCATTCCAATTACATCAACTCCCCAAGAACGGTAAAGGAGTGATTCCGCTTTTGTGGAAAAAGCAGGACCTTCTATACAAATATAAGTTCCCTTAGGATGAAAACTTATTCCGAGGGATTTGCAGGCATCTATCAAATATCTGGAAAGCTCTGGACATATCGGATGAGCAAAACTTATATGCCCCGCAATTCCATCTCCAAAGAAAGTGTTGATTCTCCTAAAAGTTCTATCTATGAACTGATCAACAATTACAACATCCATAGGGTGAATATTTTCTTTCATAGAGCCAACAGCTGAGGCAGATATTATCCTTTCAACACCAAGCATCTTGAAACCATAAATATTTGCTCTGAAGTTTATCTCTGAGGGAAGGACTCTATGCCCTCTTCCATGTCTTGATAGAAAGGCAACTTTTCTTCCTTCCAGTTCTCCAGTGAAATATGAATCCGATGGTTCTCCAAAGGGAGTTGTTATTCTTACTTCCTTGAGTTCTTTCAATCCCTCAATCTCATAAAAACCACTACCACCAATAATTCCAATTTCAATCTTCTCCATTTCTCCTCCAGTTATATTTAAAATTTTTAACTTTTTCTAAGTTCGCTTAATATTTCTTTTAGAACATTTACAAGGTATATGTTCTCCTCCTCCCTTCCAATTGTAATCCTCAATCCCTCTGGCATCTCAAAGGCTTTAACAGGTCGAACAATAATTCCTTTCTCAAGAAGTTTTTCATAAAGAAGGAGGGGATCAAATTCAGGTATTAGAGTTATAAAATTTGCCTGAGAGGGAAGAAATTTAATTCCCATTTCCTGAAAGGCTTTTGAAAGGAAATCCCTCCCCTTTTTGTTGCTCTCTATACTTCTCCTCACATGTTCTACATCGTTAAGTGCTGAAAGGGCTGCCTCCTGGGATATTCTCGGAACATTGAAAGGAGTTTTTACCTTAAAAAGAACATTCACAATATCAGGATGTGATACAGCATATCCAACTCTCAAACCCGCCAGCCCATAGATCTTAGAGAATGTTCTGAGCACAATTATTCTTTTTTCTCCTTTTCTCAGATAATCGAAACCAAAGGGATATTCTGTATCATCAACATATTCATTGTAAGCCTCATCATAAACAAGAATCTGATTCTCACCCATTTTTTCAAGAAGCTTTTCGAGTTCTCCCTTTTTAATAATTGTTCCTGTGGGATTATTCGGATTTGCAATCCAGATAATTTTCACCTTTTCACTCAATGTATTAATTATCCCATCGATGTTTATTCTGTAATCAGCTGTTTGTGGAACTTTTATAATCCCTTCTTTTCCAACAGCTTCCTGAACAGCAAGTGTGTACATCAGAAAACTTTTCTCAGGCACAATGGATTTATCACTGTTCTCCATGAATGCAATTGCTATCATTTTAATTAGCTCTGCTCCACCAGCACCCACGATTATCCATTCCTTTGGAAATTTTATAAACTGAGCTATTCCCTCCCTTAGATAGTAAGAGTCATCCTCAGGATAATAACTTGATTCCTCCACTTTTTTCAAAATTGCCTCAACAGCTTTTGGAGATGGACCCAATGGATTCTCATTTGATGCAAGTTTTATAACCTTAGATAGTCCTTTCTCCCTTTGAACCTGTTCAATAGGTTTTCCAGGAACATAGGGATTCAAATCCATAATTTTTTTAGGTATTATTAACCCATTCATGATTCCTCCAATTTTATAAAAATCATTCCTCAATGACCTCTTTTATCTCCTCTATTGAAGGAAGTTCATCAAGACTGCTGATGTTGAAATATCTAAAGAAATTCTCAGAAAGAGAAAATAGTGTGGAGCTTTTCCCCTGAACTCTTTTTTTCCCGTTAATTTTTATCAAGCCCCTTTCAAGAAGGTACTTCAATGTTGCAGAAGAGTTGGTCCCTCTGTAATATGATATCTCAGCCATTGTTAGAGGACCTTTGTAGGCAAGAAGCCCTAAAATTTCAAGAGACGCTTGGGAGAGTCTCCTCAAATTTTTTGGAGAAAGGAATCTTTTTACATCATCAAAATATAAAGGATTTGTAACAAACTCGTAACCCTGGTTGGAGCTCCTCAAAATTATTCCTCGATTTTCATTGAACTCTTTTGCAATCTCATCAATTACCTTTTCTATTAAAGACTCATCTACATCTTTAAAAAATTCCTTCAATTTATTTTTAGGCACAGGTGATGGAGAGGCGAAAATAATACTTTCTATCAATCCTTTAAGCGTAAACTCTTCTTTCATTTGAATATTTCCTATGAAGTTTTATTTCAATCTCTCCGAACTCTTTTTTCTGTCTTGCCAGAATTTGTCCACTTCTTATCATTTCCAAGACTGCAAGAAAAGTGACAATAATCTCTTCAATGGATTTTGAGTTTTCAAGATACTGAAGAAGCCTTAAAATTTTTTCGTTTTTAAGGATGTTTAAAAGTTCCGAAATCTTCTCTTCAATGGAGATTTTCCTCTCTCTGTAAGGAATACTCTCATCCTCTTCTTTTCTTTTGGCAACCTCTATGAATGCCTTTGCTATTTCATAAAGGGAAGGTATCTCCCATAATGCCTCCTCTTCTATCACCTCAAATTTTCCTTTTCTCAAAATATTTACAGATTCCTCAAGCCTTTTCAGAGCAAAAGCAAAATTCTTTATAATCCCATAAGTCTCTATCCTTTCCCTGAATGCATACTCCTCATCCTCCTCTCCCTCCTCCAATTTTATCTTGGGGAGAAGACGGAAGGATTTTAAATGTATTAAAATTGAAGCCATAAGGAGAAAATCCGCTTCCCTCGATGGATTTATGAACTCTCTCTTTTCAAGGTATTTTAAATATTCATCGGTTATTTTTGCCAAAGAAATTTCCCAAATACTAAGTTCCTCTTTTTTAACGAGGAAAAGAAGAAGATCTAAAGGACCTTCAAAAAAGCCAAGGTCTACCCTAAATCCCTCTTCCATAATTATAGGCCAATCTTTCTGTAAACTTCCTCCATTGTTTGATCCGCTTTTTTCTTAGCCTTTTGGGCTCCACTCATTAAAATCTCCTCAACAAGACCAGGAGTTTTGAGTAGATTCTCCCTTCTCTCCCTTATAGGTTCCATGAATATTTTTAAGTTCTTTATCAAAATTTTCTTACAATCTATGCAACCAATCCCAGCACTCCTGCATCCCACTTCGATCTCACTCCTTTCCTCCTGTGATGAGAAAACTTTGTGATAATCATAGACAGGGCAATCCTCTGGCTCACCAGGATCACTTCTCCTTTTCCTCCTCGTATCGGTAACCATTGGAAGTATTTTTCTTTCAAGTTCTTCAGGAGGATCTTTTAAGAGAATCGCATTTCCGTAACTTTTTGACATTTTCCTTCCATCTATACCAGGAAGCCTTGGAACAGGTGTAAGATATGCCTGTGGTTCAGGAAATGTCTCACCGTAAAAGTTATTAAATCTTCTTACTATCTCCCTCGCAAGCTCCACATGGGGGACCTGGTCCTCTCCTACAGGAACCCAGTTGGCTTTGTAAATTATTATATCTGCTGTCTGGAGGACAGGGTATCCAAGGAACCCATAAGTTGAAAGATCTCTATTTGCAATCTCCCTTTGCTGTTCTTTATATGTTGGGACTCTTTCCAACCATGGAACTGGAACAAGCATTGAAAGGAGCAAATGAAGTTCAGCATGTTCTTTCACATCCCTCTGATTGAACATCACACATTTACGGGGGTCAAGACCCACTGAAATCCAATCAACGAGCATCTCTTTAATCCACTCCTTTAGCTCATAAGGATTTTCGTATTCAGTTGTGAGAGCATGCCATGTTGCAATTTCATAATAGCATTCATACTGATCCTGAAGTTTTACCCAGTTGGATAAAGCTCCAACCCAGTGTCCCAAATGAAGGGGACCACTTGGTCTCATTCCAGAAAGAACAATATCTCTCATTTCTATAACCTCGAAAGAAATTCCAAAATAAATCTCTGAAGAGGGAACAAAAATATTCTCAAAAAAAAGTCAATGATACCAAGGTAAATTAGAATAAGGAGTATTAAAAATCCATAGGGTTGAAGGGAACGGTATTTTTGAGATAGAGGATATGGAAGTAGTCTATACAGGACATTACTACCATCAAGGGGTGGAACAGGAAGAAGATTAAAAAATGCAAGAAGAAGATTTACTATTATCCCATAATAAAGGAAAAGAGATACTCCTTTAATTGGAAGGGCATTTTTTCCAGGTGTAGGATTCTCTTCAGAATGATAACCAATGAGAAAATAAGGGATCCAGTCAAAGTTTAAAGTTAAAAGAATTAAAAGAAGAAAAAATATAAGTGCAATACCTATATTGGAAAAGGGACCAGCAAGGGAAATCCACATCATATCCCTTTTAGGATTGCGGAGATAAGCGGGATTAACCGGAACAGGGTTAGCCCATCCAAATACTGGCAATCTCAAAAGTATGAGAATGAGGGGGAAAAGGATTGTTCCAACAAGACTTATATGGCTAATGGGATTAAGGGAAATCCTTCCCATAAGTTTTCCAGTGGGATCCCCAAATCTGTAAGCAATGTATGCGTGCATGCATTCATGAACAGAAAGAGAGAATAGAATGATTATTAAATAAAGTATTCCATCAAAAATACTTGCCATATTACATTTTAAAATAACATATTTTTTTTTAAAAGCCAAATGAATTAATTGAAAACTTTGGTATCTTATCCTCAATTTCTCCTTATGTTCCTTTTAAAAGATGAACCACTTGACAAGCATACTTTTAAGGGATAAAATGGGATAAAGTGGGACAAAATGAAGAGTCTAAGAGGTAGAGAAACAGTAAAGCTTGACGAGAGTGGAAGACTGAAAATTCCTGCAAAATTCCTCGAGATTATAAAAGAAAACTGGGGGGATGAAATATACATTACTTCCATCAGTGGTAAATATGTCTGGTTATTTCCGATACCTGTTTGGGAAAAAGCTGAGGAAAAACTCCTCCAGGATTCTCCTTTTAATCCAAAAGCTTCAAAATTTCTCGATAGGGTTGGGTACTGGGGAAAAAGTGATCAGATAGATGGAAAGGGTAGGATTTTAATCCCTCCATATTTAAGAAAATCAGCAATGATGGATGGAGAGGAACTAATTGTTCTCGGAAAGATTGATTATCTGGTGGTTTGGAACAAAGAATTATTCGAGAAAGAGATTTTATCGGAGCCATTTGATGAAAATGCTCTCTGGGAAATTCTTGGAAGAAAATGAAATTTATCATAAACCTGTTATGGTTGAGGAAGTTATGAGTTTTCTTAATCCATCTTCACCTTTCACATATCTTGATTGCACCATTGGAACAGGAGGTCATTCCCTTGAAATTCTTAAGAGATCCTCTCCAGAAGGAAAGGTCATCGGAATTGACAAGGATAGGGAATCAATAGAAGTAGCCAAAAAAAGATTGAAGGAATTTGAAGGAAGGTTAAAGATTTTCTGTTCTGACTATAGAGAAATATTTGAGCTTCCCATTGATCTCACGGAAATAAAGGGTGTCCTCATAGATCTTGGTCTTTCAGCTTTTCAACTCCAGAGGGCAGAAAGGGGGTTTTCCTTTAATATGGATGGTCCCCTTGATATGAGATTTTCAAAGGATAATCCTCTCACAGCTGAAAAAATTTTAAACACTTATAGAAGGGATGAGCTTATAAGAGTCTTTAGAGATTATGGAGAGGTTAGTTATCCTCAAAAGCTTGTGGAAAAAATAATTGAAATCAGGAAGAAAAGCCCATTAAAAAGAACCTCTGAACTCAGAGAAATTGTTGAGAAAATATACAGATGGAGACCAGTGAAGGGAAAGAGTCATCCAGCCCAGAAAATATTCCAGGCGCTGAGAATAGAAGTGAACAAGGAACTTAAAGGACTCGATATTTTTTTGGAAAAACTTTTAAAAAATTTAAGCCCTCAATCCACGCTTGTTGTCATATCTTTTCACTCTCTTGAGGACAGGATCGTTAAGAATACATTCAGAAAATTGGAGAAAGAAGGAATTGGGAAAATATTAACAAAAAAACCTATTATACCATCGAAGGAAGAGATTCAAAGGAATCCAAGTTCACGCTCTTCAAAATTAAGATGTATAAGGAGAATACAAAAATGAAGAAAGGATTAAAAATCCTTCATCTTCTCCTCATTCTCCTTCTTGCCTTTATTATTGTTCTGACTTACATTTTCTTTCACACAGAAAATCTAAGAATCGGATATGAAATTGAGAGACTGAGAAAAGAAAGGGAGAGACTAAAGGAAGAAATAGAGAGCTTAGAGATTGAAAATGCAAAATTGAGGAATCTCCAGAGGATTAAAAAAATTGCAAGGGAACTCGGGATGAGGGAAATCATAAAAGAGAATATAGTTATCTTAAAATTCTTAGAAGAAAAAAATTTGAATGAACCCTACAAAGAGGGAGAAATAAAAAAGGATCAATTAAATCTATCTTTAAAAATGGAAGAGAGAAAATGATAAAAAGCCCTGTAGTGGAATTAAGAAAGAGGATGAAAATCTCCTTCATAGTTTTTCTTATATGGTCAGGGATAATTCTCTTCAAGCTTGCAGATCTCCAAATTTTAAGACATAAAACTTATAAAAAAATTATAGCGAGCCAGAACAGCAGGATTGTTTCCATAGACTCGAAAAGGGGTGATATCTATGATAGAAATGAAAAAATACTTGCTACCTCTTTAAAAGTATTCTCCTTATACATCGATCCTTCTCAATGGAGTGGAAGGGAAAAGGAACTTTTGAAGTTGTGTGAATCTCTAAATCTTTCAAGGGAGGCTATTAAAAGTATCATGAAAAGTATAGAGAGTAAAAAGCAGTTTTGCTGGATAAAAAGAAAAGTATCTCCAGAAGAGGAAAAAACAGTAAGAGCCCTTAATATTGAAAGAATTGGCTTTATTAAAGAATTTAAAAGGGTTTATCCAGAAGGTGAGCTTGCTTCCCATGTTCTCGGCGGGGTTGGAGTGGATGAGCAGGGGCTCGAGGGGGTTGAAAACTCCTATGAGCATATTCTTTCTGGAACTAAAGGAAAATTGTGTGTTTATATAGATGGGAGAAAAGTTCCACAAGCTTATTACATAGAGGAAATCATCCCTCCAAAAGGTGGAAAAAATTTGATATTAACCATTGATAAATTTATTCAGTTCATAACAGATGAAGCCCTTGAGAAATGGGTGAAAAAGTGGGAAGCAAAAAGTGGAGTTGCAATTGTTATGGATCCGAGAAATGGAGAAATTCTTGCTCTTTCGAGTTATCCAAGATATGATACAAACAATTATTGCAACGCTGAAGAGAATTCTAAAATAAATAGAGGAATAAGGTGGCTCTATGAACCTGGTTCAACATTAAAAGTTCCCATTTCTGCTATTGTTTTTGAAAGGGGAAGAGTTAAAATTGATGAAGTTTTTGACTGCAGGGGAGGAAAGATAGAGCTCTACAATGTTTCCATAAAGGATCACAAAAGCTTTTCTTTTCTTACTTTTCCTGAGATAATTAAATATTCGAGTAATGTTGGTGCAATTAAACTGGCTCTTCGTATGAAAGAGGATGAGGTTTTTTACTATTTGAAGGAGAAATTTCAATTCTCCCATAGAACAAAAATTGACCTTCCTGGGGAAGAGAAAGGTATCCTAAGACCTCCCTCGCAGTGGTCAGGAGTTTCTCTCGGTTCAATAGCTATAGGACAGGAGATCGCTGTTACTCCAATCCAGCTATTAAGAGCAATTTCAGCTATTGCCAACAACGGCTATATTGTTTCTCCCCACATTGTAAAGAAAATAAAGGATGGATTAAAGGAGGAGTCGCCCATTTACAACCCGCCGGAGAAGATTCTCAGTGAAAAGACCGCAAAAACAATTAAAAGAATAATGGAAATGGTTGTGGAGGATGGAACAGGAAAGTTGGCAAAAATTGAAGGAGTCAGAATTGCAGGGAAGACAGGAACATCACAGAAATTCATAAATGGAAGGTATTCAGATACAGCCCATACCTCATCATTTGTAGGTTTCTTCCCCTCTGATGAACCAAAATATTCAATAATTGTTGTCATAGATGAGCCAAAAGGTTCTTACTGGGGAGGAGAGGTATCCGCCCCTGTTTTTAAAGAAATTGCAATGGGTATAATAAGGCTTAAAGATTTGGAAATGTTTAAAAATTATCAAATTGTTTATTTTAAAGGAAAAGGAAATGAAAATAAAGGAAATACTTCAAAAAATTGATTACATTTCCTTTAATGGAAACGAGGAAAGTATTGTAACAGGAATTACAAATTATTCCAAGGAAGTTAAAGAAAACTATATATTTGTGGCTCTTAAAGGTGAGAAATTGGATGGCCACGATTTTATAGACGAAGCTATTACCCTGGGCGCAAATACTGTTGTTTCAGAAAGAAAACCAAAACTCAGCAAAAATGTAAATTGGTTGAGGGTCAAAGATTCTCGTGAAGCAATGTGGAGGCTTTCTGTTCTCCTTTACGAAAATCCAGGTTCAAAATTGAAACTTATAGGAGTCACAGGAACAAATGGGAAGACAACCACTACTCACCTTATAGAGCATATATTCAAAAATGCTGGCTTCCAAACAGGCCTTTTAGGAACCATTTATAGCAGATGGGCTGATAAATCAATTCCCGCTCAGCTGACAACCCCTGAATCCCCTCAAATCAACAGAATGTTAAAAGAGATGATTGAGGACGGAGTCACAATATGTGTTATGGAAGTTTCATCCCATTCCCTTTCTATGAAGAGGGTTGATGGACTTGATTTTAATTGTGCAGTCTTTACAAATCTTACCCATGACCATCTCGACTTTCACAAAAATATGAAATCCTATTTTGAAGCAAAAAAAAGATTATTCGAGCTCCTTGATAAAAAGGAAGGTTATGGAATTGTAAACATTGATGACCCCTGGGGTAAAAAGCTTTCAAAGGAAATAAAAGCTCCCCTTCTATTTTATGGACTTGGAAGAGATGCCCACATATCTCCCCTTTCCTATAATCTTACTTCAGAAGGGATCGAAGCAGAAATATCAACTCCAACAGGAATAATTGAAGTTAGCTCTCCTCTTCTTGGAAAACCAAATCTATACAACATTCTCGCTGCAATGGGGGTTGCAATAACCTTTAATATTAGAAAGGAAGATATAAAAAAAGCCCTTAAAGATTTTAAGAGTGTAAAAGGAAGATTTGAATTGGTAGAGAATTCTCTTGGTTTAAAAGTTATGGTTGACTATGCCCATTCAGATGATTCTTTAAGAAATCTTCTTGAAACAGTAGCTGAGCTTAAGCCAAAAAAAATAATACTTGTCTTCGGAGCGGGAGGGGATAGGGATAAGAAGAAAAGGCCAAAAATGGGAGAAGTTGCGGGAAAGCTTGCTGATATCTCAATAATAACATCTGATAACCCGAGAAGTGAAGACCCAATTTCTATAATTAAAGACATTGAAAAGGGGTTTAAAAAATCGGGAAAGAGAAATTACATTATAATTCCTGATAGAAGAGAAGCTATTTTCAAAGCAATCTCAATTGCAGAAGAAGGAGACTTTGTAATTCTTGCAGGGAAAGGACATGAAGAGTATCAAATAATTGGAAATGAAAGGATTCCTTTCAGCGATAGAAAGTCCGCTGAGTCAGCGCTGGAGGAGAGAAATGCCAGAGCTTAAAATTTATGAAATTGCAGAACTAATGGGTGGCAGGATTTTACAGGGAAACCCTGAAATTTTAGCAAAGGGATATTCAATTGATTCAAGAACTATAAAGGATGGGGAGCTATTCTTTGCTCTTAAAGGAGAAAGGGATGGACATGATTTTTTAATGGATGCCTTAAAAAAAGGTGGTGTAGGAGCGGTTGTTTCAAAGAGGGTTGAAATCCCTGAAATAAATAAAGCTATCATTTATGTAGAGGATACCCTTAAAGCTCTACAAAATCTTGCAAAGAAGATAGTTGATAGGGTAAAACCTAAAATTGTTGGAATAACTGGAAGTGTTGGTAAAACAACAGTAAAAGAGAACACATTCAATTTGCTAAGCAAATTTAAAAAATGCATTAAGTCCCCGGGAAATCTAAACAATCATATCGGATTACCCCTATCAATTCTAAACATTAATGTCGAAGATGAAATTGCCATTCTTGAAATGGCAATGAGCTCAAGGGGAGAAATCAGGTTCTTAACTGAAATTGCTCCTCCTGATGTCTCTGTTATTACAAACATAAATCCTGTTCACCTTCAGTTCTTCAATTCAATAGAGGATATTGCCTTTGCAAAGAAGGAAATCCTTGATGGAACAAAAAAAGGAGGTGTTGCAGTCCTCAATGGTGATGATCCTTTCGTAAGGAAAATATCCATGGACTTCAAAGGAGATAAAATTTTCTTTGGAGAGGGTGAGGAAAACCAGTTAAAAATTCAGAATATTAAAAGGGATGGCGAATTTGGAATTGAATTTACCATAGACCTTTATGGGGAGAAAGAGAGATTTAAATTAAAACCTGTAACAAAGCCAATTATTTTAAACATCCTTCCTGCGGTAGGAGTTGCCAGTGCTTTTGGATTAAAATTAAAAGATATCTCTCCGTATATCCATGATTCCAAGCCTTTTAAAATGAGGGGGGAAATCTTTTTCCTCGGAAAAATGATTTTAATTGATGATTCATACAATTCAAATCCGAAAGCTCTTGCAACAATGCTGGAGGAACTTTCCCATATAAAAGGAAAAAGAAAAATTGCGGTTCTTGGAGATATGTTGGAATTGGGAGAAAAGGAGGATGAATTCCATAGAGAGATGGGAAGAATTGTTGAAAAACATAGAATAGATGTTTTAATAACTGTTGGAAGACTTGCTTTTCTAATAGGTGATGAAGCTTTAAAATTTGGAATGAAAAGAGAGAATGTCTATTTCTTCTCAGACTCTCAATCAGCATCAAAATTTATCAAAGAATTTGTTGAGGATGGAGATGTAATTCTTGTTAAGGGATCGAGGGGAGTGAAGATGGAAATAATATCTGAAAAGCTGAAAGGAGAAAATTAAATGCTCTACCATATTCTTTATCCTCTTTACAAATACTTTTCTCCATTTAATGTTTTTCGTTACATAACAGTTAGAACCGCTCTTTCAGCTTTAACCGCTCTTTTAATTGTCTTTATTCTGACCCCCTTTCTAATTAAAAAGATGAAGGGAATGAGGATCCAACAGCAAATTAGAGAGGAACTTGAAACCCATAAAAAGAAAGGAGAAACTCCCACTATGGGTGGAGTTCTGATTATATTTGCCATATTCGTTTCAACTCTTCTCTGGGCAAACCTTACAAACCCTTATATCTGGATCGCTCTTTTCACCCTTGTTGGCTTTGGCTTTATAGGATTTCTCGATGATAGAAGGAAAATTTTGCTTAAAAATGCAAAAGGTGTTTTAAAAAGATACAAACTCATAATGGAGATATCTTTGTCTTTAATCATTGGACTCTTATTTTATATCCTTTCCCATTACAAATTATTTGATCTTCATCTCAGTGTGCCTTTCTTTAAAAAATTCACTCCATTTTTAGGAATTTTTTACATTTTATGGATAATTTTGATTCTTGTCAGTTCATCTAATGCAGTCAATTTAACAGATGGTCTTGATGGTTTAGCAACAGGTGCGACTCTCATTGCGGGTAGCACCTTCACTGCACTGGCATACACAGCGGGACATTCAGTCTGGGCAACATATCTCAACATTCCAAAAGTTCCCATGGCGGGAGAACTTACAATATTTATGGGTGCCCTGGTGGGTGCATGCCTTTCCTTTCTCTGGTATAACTCCTATCCCGCCCAAATTTTTATGGGAGATGTTGGTTCCCTATCCCTTGGAGCATCAATAGGTGTTGTTGGAATAATGATAAAGCAGGAACTCCTTCTTTTCTTTGCGGGTGGGCTCTTTGTATTGGAGGCTCTATCTGTTCTAATTCAGGTTATTTATTTCAGAATTTCAAAAGGGAAAAGGATTTTCTTAATGTCACCCCTTCATCATCACTTTGAAAAACTGGGGTGGCAGGAACCCCAAATTGTTATTAGATTCTGGATAATAGCTCTTATATTCGCATTCTTTACCCTTACAACATTAAAGTTGAGGTGAAAATGGATTTAAAGAATAAAAGAGTTCTTGTTGTTGGAATGAAAGGGACAGGTAAAGCTCTCTGCGATTATCTATTGGAAAAAGGAGCTGAATTAATGATATCAGAAATAAATGAAAAAGCGTATATACCAGAACAGATAAAAGAAAAAGCAATTTACACAGAAATCGGCAAACACACACCCCATGTTTTTGAAATGGCAGATCTCATAGTTGTAAGCCCTGGAGTGCCAATTTATATTGAACCCATTAAAAAAGCAATGGAGAAAGGAGTTAAGGTCATCTCAGAGATAGAGCTGGCTTTTTACGAACTCAAAGGTTCTATAATTGGAATAACTGGATCCAACGGAAAATCAACCACAGCAACTCTAACCCACAAGATTATATCTGATGCAGGAAAAAAAGCCTATCTTTGTGGAAACATAGGGATTCCTTTAATATCCTTTGTAAAGAACTCAAAGGAGGAGGACATTTATGTAGTTGAACTGAGTTCATTCCAGTTAGAAGGAATTGAAAAATTCAAACCTAAAATCTCTTCAATTCTTAATATTACGCCCGATCATCTTGATAGATACCACGACTTCCAGGACTATGTAAATGCAAAAAAGAGGATATTTATGAATCAGGATAAGGAAGATTTTTCAGTTATGAATCTCGATAATCCTATAACATCAAAACTTGATAAAGAAATTAAAGCCAGTCTTTTCTTTTTCTCAAGGGAAAAAGAAACTGGAAAAGGCGCCTATTTGCGAGAAGGTAAAATATATTTCAGAGACCATGAAGAAATCGAAATAATGAAGGCAGAAAGAATCCCCCTTATAGGAGTTCATAACCTTGAAAATGTCCTTGCCTCAGTAACAATTTCTATTCTTGCGGGTGTCAATGATAAAGAAAGTATTGAAAAATCAGTAATGGAATTCAGAGGACTTGAGCACAGGATGGAATTTTCAGGAAAAATTGGAAATGTTTTTTTCTACAATGACTCCAAGGCAACAAATGTAGATGCAACTCTAAAATCAATACAGAGTTTTGATGGAAATATTGTAATTATAATGGGTGGAAGAGATAAGGGAGGAGATTTCAGCATACTGAGGGATGAGATCATAAAAAGAGTAAAGGGGATTGTGCTCATAGGTGAAGCAAAAGATAAGATAAAAAGAACTCTTTCAGGAATTTGTGAATTGAAATCCGCAGATGATATGGGTTCAGCTGTTAGAATTGCCTTTGAGTTAGCAACCCCCTCTGGAATAGTTCTCCTTGCCCCTGGTTGTGCAAGCTTTGACATGTTTGAGAATTTCGAACACAGGGGGAGAGTTTTTAAAGAAGAGGTATTAAAATTGGTGAAATCCTATGAAAAGAAATAAGTTTGATATTTTTCTCATTATAATACTCTTTCTTTTGGTTTCCTTCGGGATTGCAATGGTTTTTGACACAACATATCTTCTCTCCCCAAGGAATAAGTTCCAGTTCTTTTTCAAACATCTTTTTTACACTTCTATTGGAATTTTTATCATTTATCTTATAAACAAGGCGGAAGTCCCCTTTTACAAAGAAAAATGGTTTGTTTTAGCACTATCTTCTATTACTCTACTACTACTTATAGCTGTATACTTTTTCCCTCCTATAAATAGAGCTCACAGATGGATAACTTTAGGAGGCTTTCATTTTCAACCTTCTGAGCTTGCAAAGTTATCCATTATAATTTTTTCTGCTTTCTGGCTAAAAAAGAAAAAGGAAAATCTTGATGATACCATCAGTTATCTCCCCATAATTACCCTTAGCATTATTTATGCAGGGCTAATATTTTTTGAAAGGGATGTAGGAACATCTTTGTTCATCCTGATACTTACATTGTCTTTGATATTCCTTTTTATGGGAGCTAAAAGTATCCCCATAATCTCAATTCCCTCTATCCTCCTTTTTGTTTATGCATTATTCAATTTCGAACATATAAAGGCAAGAATTAATGCATTCTGGAACCCTGAGGCTTATGCTGACACATTTGCTTACAGCTATTTTCAATCAGTTTTTGCTGTTGGTTCTGGAGGCTTTTTCGGAGTAGGTCTTGGAGATTCTGTCCAGAAGCTTTTCTTCCTTCCTCTCTCTTATAACGATTACATATATGCGATTATCGGAGAGGAATTAGGCTTTATTGGAGCATGTTTCGTTCTCTTCCTTTATATAGCCCTAATATATATTCTAATGAGGGTGACAAAAAAATTAACGGATTTTACAAGCATTCTAATAATAACTGGAATTGCCTTTCACATTGGGCTTCAAGCTCTTATAAATATATCTGTTGTTCTTGGAATAATTCCTGCAAAGGGTCTTACCCTCCCATTTATCAGCTACGGAGGTTCATCCCAGATCGTATTTCTAATTGAGATGGGGATCGCTCTCAGAATAGCAAGGGAGGTGCGATGAGGATAATTGTTGCTGGTGGAAAAACTGGAGGGCATATCTTCCCCGCCCTTTCTGTCATAAAGGAAATGAGAAAATTGGAAAAAAATGTATCAGTTTTCTTTATCGGGAGTGGCTCAAAAATTGAAAAAATGTTATTAGAGGAGGAACCTCTTGTATATGAAAAGATCGAGGTTTACCCCATAATGGGAATGGGAATCAAAGCTTTGAAGTCTATTTTTTATCTCCCATTATCTCTATTTGATGCCCTCGAAAAGGTAAAAAGAATAAAACCCCACTGCATCCTTGGTATGGGAGGGTACTCATCTGGACCAATTATAATTGCGGGATGGCTTAAAGGAATCCCTACCTTTATCCATGAACAGAATTATGAGCCTGGCTTTACTAACAAAATCCTTAAAAATTTTGTAAAAAAGGTTTTTTATTCCTTCAGAGAATCGGGAAAATTTTTCGGTAAAAAGGGGATTTACTCTGGAAATCCTGTAAGGAAAGAATTCTTTGAAATTCAGAGAGAAAAAAGTGAGTTCTTTACTGTTCTCGTTTTTGGCGGAAGTCAGGGCTCATCCGTCTTAAATAATGCTTTTTTAAAGGCTCTCCCTGAGCTCAAGAAAAAGATAGAAAAATTGAGAGTATTCCATTCCAGTGGAGAAAGGGATTATGAAAAAGTTCTGCAAGAGTATAAAAAATTTGATTTTATCTGGGAGGTTAAACCATTTTTTAACGATATCTGGAACTATTTTGCAAAAGCTGACCTACTTGTTAGTAGAGCGGGAGCATCCACAATATTTGAGATTCTCTCTGCAGCAAAGGCATCAATTCTTGTTCCTTTTGCAAAATCAGCGGGATCCCATCAACTAAAAAATGCGATGGAGTTAAAGAATAAAGGTGTTGCTGAAATCATCTTAGAGAAGGAACTTTCAGGAGAGACCCTTGCTAATAAAATTATTGACCTCTACCAGTATCGTGAAAAAATTGAAGAAATGGAGAAGAAAGCAAAAAATTTGGTGGAGAGAGAAGCATCTTTGACAATTGCAAAAACTATTTTGAAGGAGATAAAAGAAAATGTTTAGGATTGGAAAGATAAAGAAAATCCATTGTATCGGTATTGGTGGAACAGGTTTGAGTGGAATTGCAGAAGTCCTTTTTAATCTTGGATTTTCTATTTCTGGTTCTGATATAAAGGAAAGTGAAACAGTAAAAAGATTGAAGAAGATAGGAATTCCTATTTATATAGGGCATAGTCCCGAAAACGTCTATGGGGTAGACCTTATAGTTTACTCATCTGCCATATCACCTGACAATCCTGAAATAATTGAAGGAAAAAGACTGAAGATTCCAATAATACCAAGAGCTGAAATGCTTGCTGAGTTAATGAGGGTTAAGACAGGGATAGCTGTTGCAGGAGCACATGGAAAAACAACTACTACTTCAATGATTTCTTACATACTCCATTATGCGGGATACGATCCCACAGTTATAATTGGAGGAAGGTTGAAAAGTTTTGGTTCTTCAGCAAGGCTTGGGAAAAGTGATTTCTTTGTTGCGGAAGCGGATGAATCGGACAAAACATTTTTAAAAATCTATCCCACAATTGCAGTTATCACAAACATAGACAGGGAGCATCTCAACTGCTACAGAGATTTTGAAGAACTTAAATCAAGCTTTATCACATATGCAAACAGAGTTCCTTTTTACGGCTCAATAGTTGCCTGCCTTGATAATCCTCATGTTCAGGAAATCCTTCCATTTATGGAAAGAAAGGTTATAACATACGGTTTTACTCCGCAAGCTGATTTCTTTGCCAGTGAAATGAAATATAATCAAAACATGACATATTTCACACTAAATATAAGAAATGAAAGGGTGAAAGAATTCAGACTCCAGATTCCGGGTCCTCATAATGTGGCAAATTCCCTTGCAGCCATAGCTGTTTCCACTGAACTTGAAATTTCAATGGATAAAATCTCTGAAGCTCTCGAACAGTTTCCAGGAGCAGATAGAAGATTTGAAATAAAGGGAATAGTCAATGACATAATGATTGTGGATGATTACGGACATCATCCCGCAGAAATTTATGCTACTCTTGATTCAGCAAAAAAAGGATGGGGTAGGAGAGTTGTTTTAATATTTCAACCTCATCGCTACTCAAGAATAGCGGATTTAATGGGAGATTTTGCAAGGGTTTTCCTTTACGCTGATGTTATTGTTTTGACAAAGATATATCCCGCAGGCGAAAAGCCAATTGAAGGTGTTACATCAGAAAAGCTTGCTGAATTGACGAGGGATTTTGGACATAAAAATGTTTATTATGTTGAAGAAATGGAGGAGATTCCAAATTTCGTAATGGACATAATCCAGAAAGATGACATTGTCATTACAATGGGTGCGGGAGACATTTACAAAGTTGCATATTTATTGCTGGAGAAGTTAAAAAATGAATAGAGCTTATTATCCCTCTTTGACAAAATCTCCAGAATACTGGAGGAAAAGACAGAAATTGCCTAAAAGGAAAAAAAGAATCTGGATTAAGAGCATAATAATAATTCTATTTTTTATCTTCTTCATAGAACTCTCTTATTATGGGTTTCTGGCAGTAGAAAAATTTATAAAGGATTGGGAGTTTTTAAAAGTAAAAGATATAATAGTTCATACTGAAAATATGGTAATTAAAAAAGAAGTGGAAGAGAAAATAAGAAAGAACAATCTCGAAAGTGTAATTCTTGCTGATACAAATAGAATAAGGGAATCAATTATGAAAAATCCTTATGTCAAAGATGTTAAAATCAAAAAGATTCTTCCTTCAACCATTGAAATTTTTATAAAAGATAGAAAGGGTATGGCAATTTTGAATGATGTTGAATATTACATTATCGACGAAAATGGAGAAATTATAGAAAAGGTTGAAAAAGCTGTCTCACTTCCTGTGATAAAAGGAGTTTCTGCTAAAGATAAAATAGCCATAGAAATGGCATTATCTTTTATAAAAGAATTAAAAAAGAAAGGAAAAGATGAACATGTTGAGGAAATTGATATTTCCAATCCCTTTAATATAGGAGTGATTACTAAGAATTCAAAAATAAAGGTTTATCTTGGAGAATCAGATTTTTCTGATAAATTTGAAAGATTCCTTAAAATTGAAGAAGCATTAAAAAAGGAGTTTGGAAGAATTGAGTATGTTGGATTTTGCGACAAGGAAAGAGTTTATGTTAAAAAATTTAAAATTTAAAATTAAAAATTTAAAAGTTGAGAGTGAAAAAAACAATACTACTTATCCAGGAGGTAGGGATGGGAAAAAAAGATAGAATTGTTGTAGGAATCGATGTAGGTTCAAAAAAGGTTGCCACTGTAGTGGGAAAGGTCTCAGAACAAGAAGTAGAGATAATTGGAGTGGGAACTGTTGAATCGAAAGGTGTTCTTCACGGCTCTATAGTTGATTTACAGGGAGCAAAGGAAGCAATAAAGGAATCAGTCAGATCAGCTGAGATGATGTCAGCTGTAGATATTGATTCTGCATGGATTTCTATTTCCGGAGTAAATATAAGAAGCTTCAACAGCAGGGGGATGGTTGCAGTAAGTGGTAAAAACAGGGAAATTACCAAAAAAGATAAAGAGAGGGTTATAGAAGCTGCGAAAGCTGTTTCAATTCCTCCTGATATAGAGATAATTCAGTTCCTTCCCCAGGAATTTATTGTGGACAATATGCCTGGAATTCTTGAGCCTGTTGGAATGACAGGAATAAGGCTTGAGGTGAATGTCCATATTATAACAAATTCCATAACAGCAACTTCAAATCTTATAAGGTGTGTTACAGAAAGTGGAATAAATGTAAAAGGTATTGTTCCAAGTCCCATCGCTTCTGCTGAAGCAGTTCTGACTCAGGATGAAAAATTCCTCGGAGTTGCTGTTGTTGATATCGGGGCTGGAATCACTGATGTTGCTATATATGAAAGAGGCTTTCTTTGGCATACCTTTACACTTCCGATTGGTGGAAGCCATTTCACCAATGATATCGCCATTGGTTTGAGAACTCCTATACCAGAAGCTGAAAAAATAAAAAGAAAATGGGGAGCAACCCCTCCTTCCCTTGAAGGAGATGACAGCATTGAAGTTACAAGGGTGGGAGGAGGACAACCAAAGATTTACTCAAAAAAGGTTTTATGGGAGATTATTCAATCAAGGGCAGATGAACTATTTAAATATATTCATGAGGAAATTAAAAGAATGGGGATGGAAAAGAGCCTGAATACCGGTGTAGTTTTAACTGGAGGGACATCTCTCCTTGAGGGAATCCATGAGATAGCAGAGGAGGTATTTAATCTCCCTGTAAGAAAGGGAACCCCCATGGGAATTACTGGACTCGAGGAATCGGTCTCTTCTCCTGAGTTTTCAACTGCGGTTGGTCTTATTCTTTTTGAAAGAAAAGGAATATATCAATCGGAAGGAGGATTTCTAAAAAAATTAATGGGAAGGTTTTTATGAAAAAGTTAAAGGTTGATAAAGAAAAAAATAAAAATTTAACCAAATATAATTCTCCCTTTTTATTTTTAACTTTTAAATTTTCTTTAGGGGGTGTTTGATGGAAGAAAGAGAAAATATTTTGAAATTTCTGCTTGCAGAAGAACAGTATAAACCAATAAAGATAAAGGTAATGGGTGTGGGTGGTGGAGGAGGAAACGCCATTGACAATCTGATGGAAGAAGGGATCGAAGATGTTGAATTTATTGCAGTAAACACAGACTATCCCGATCTTGTAGAAACAAGAGCCCACATAAGATATCAAATCGGGAAAAAACTAACAAAAGGTCAGGGTGCGGGTTCAAATCCTGACATTGGAAGAAAAGCAGTAGAGGAAGATGAGGAGACCATAAAGGAGCTGATAAATGGTGCTGACATTCTATTCCTTACATGTTGTCTTGGTGGAGGAACTGGTTCAGGTGCCACTCCAGTGATTGCAAGTATTGCCTCACAAATGGATATTTTAACAATTGCTGTTGCAATCAAACCTTTGAAGTCAGAAGGGATTGAGAAGGCAAAAATAGCTGAAAATGCTCTTAGAAAATTGAAGGAAACCGTAGATGTTCTTGTTCCAATATCAAATCAGAGACTTGTTGAGTTCAATCCTGAAAAAGCTCTTACAATAGAGGAAGCATTCAAACTTGCTGATTCTGTTCTAATAAAGGCAGTAAAAGGTATTACGGAAATTATAAAGATGAAGAAAAGGGTAAATGTAGACCTTGCTGATTTGAGAACCATTTTAAAGGGAAGAGGAATAGGAATTTTTGGAGAAGGGTCTGGAAAAGGTGAAGATAGGGTTTTCCAAGCCCTCGATTCGGCTCTTGGAAATCCTCTTTACAAAGGACTGAACCTCTCGGGCTACAAAGGAGGACTTGTGAACATAAAATGCAACAACCTAACCATTCATGAGCTCGACCAGATTATCGCATCTATAAGGGCAAGTGCTGACCCTTCAGCAAAATTCAAGTATGGATTAATAGACGAGGGAAATCCTGAGGATGAAATAGGGATTTTTGTTGTTGTAGCTGGTTTCGACGATTTGGTGGAAGAACAGATAATAAGTTCTGATATGATAGAGGAGCAACCCCAGAAACAGGTAATTCCAATAGCCCCTGTTTTTGAGGTTCCTGTTCAAAACTTCCCCTCTACCCCATCAACTCCTTCCGAATTTTACGAACCCGCTTTTATGAGAAAGAAAAGGGAAAAACTCCCGACTCTGAGAAATGAAAAGAATTAAGGCAGAAATAGTAATTTCCAACTGCAATCAGATCATAACTCTTGGTGGAGGATCTCCTAAAAGGGGGGAGGAGATGAGGGAACTTGGAATAATTGAGAAGGGATGGATTGCCATAAATGGCAACCGAATAACCTTTGTTGGAAATGAAAAGGAATTTAAGAATGAAGTTGAAATAGATTTTGAGACAAAATGGATAAACTGCGAAGGGATGGTTTGCATTCCCGGATTTGTGGATGCCCATAACCACCTTCCTTTTGCAGGAGAAAGAGTTGAAGAGTTTAGCCTGAAGCTCCGGGGAGTAAGTTATATGGAAATAGCCAAGAAGGGAGGAGGAATAAGGAAGACTGTTGCAATGACATCAGAAATTTCAAAAGAAGAATTGAAAAAGCTCTCTCTTGAAAGAATTAAAAAAATGATAGCACATGGAACAACAACATCAGAAGCAAAGAGCGGTTACGGATTTTTCCTTGAAACAGAGATAAAACAGTTGGAAGTTGTCAATGAGATTTCTTCTTTGAGCCCGATAACTCTTGTCCCAACTTTTTTAGCCCATGATATACCATCAGAATATTCTGAAAGAAGAGAGGAATACATATCTTACCTTGAGAATGAAGTCTTACCTGAAATAAAAAGGAGAGGGATAGCCCGTTTTTTTGATATATTTTGCGAGAAAGGGGTTTTTGATTTGAAGGAAAGTAGAAGGCTAATAAGAAAGGCAAAAGAGCTTGGCTTTGAAATAAAAGTGCATGCGGATGAGTTTTCATCCCTTGGAGGAACTGAACTGGCTGTTGAAGAAGGAGCGAGGTCGTGTGATCATCTTCTTGAAATCAGTAAAAATGGAATAAAAGCTCTTGCCAAAAGTAGAACTTGCGCTGTTCTCATGCCATCAGTTCCATTTTTTTTAAGAACAAAAAAATACGCTCCCGCAAGACAGATAATTGAAATGGGAGGAATTGTTGCCCTCGGAACAGACCTCAACCCTGGAAGCTCCATGAATTACTCCATGCTTTTTACATTGCAACTCGCTGTTTTTGAAATGGGACTTCTTCCTGAGGAGGCAATCTCAGCGGGAACAATAAATTCTGCCTATGCAGTAGGAGAAGAAAAGGAAAGGGGTTCAATAGAAAAAGGGAAAAAAGCAGACATTCTCATATTGAATATTCCCAGTTATATGCACATTTTCTATGAACTCGGCACAAACCCGATAGAAAAAGTTATAAAGAATGGGGAGGTTTTGGAGATTTAAAATGACTGAAAATTTTCAAGACCGCATACTAACCCAACTTTCGCAATTTAAAATGTAAACTATTGATAGAAAAGGGTTTTTAT
>CAZYPR010000026.1:0-35473 GCA_964649495.1 uncultured Clostridia bacterium
AACATTTCTACTCATGATTTATGGAAGGGTGGTCAATATGTGTTGGACAACTACACTGAGAATAATCTCCAAGATTATGATAAGCTCTTGCAACAAGGAAGAAAGATTCGTAAGATTTCAAATCAGGTTTTAAAAATGGAGAGAGAATCTTTATCACTTTTTCCCAATCCTTTTTTAATGAAAGAGCCCTTGAAAGGGCGAGGGAAAAATCAAGGGAATCAGGCTTTTTTTCCATCGCTCTCTCGAGTCTTAAAATTGCCTTCTCAATCTCGCCATTATTAAGATACTGAACACCAAGGGAAAACTCTACAAATGGATCTTCTATTCTAAAAGTAGGTTTTGATACTGTCCATGCTCTTGGAACACGGGGGACAGGAGAAATCGAAAATTCTCTTTTTTCTGAAAGTATTTCCTCCCCCCTTTCAAAAATTGAAACTCTCATTTCATAAGTTCCTGGTTTTAGCTCATTCATAGGGATTTCAGCTACAAACTCCTGATCAAAGTTTTCCTTTTTTATGGAAGGGATCTCTAAGAACTGAGAGGAGCTATAGGTTTTTGAGAGAATCTCCTTCCCTTCACTGAAAATTCTCACTCTCCATTCTAAAGATCTAATGGAATTTCTTGGAAGATTGTTAGCTTTGCAGAAAATTCCAAGATTATCCGATGGAGCAAAAATACCCTTCATTGCCAAAGAATAGGAGATGCCATCAAAAGAAAATGGTTTTAAAATATTTGATGAGGGAGAAGATTTTTTCTCATAAAAAAGAATGATAGGAGAGAGTAAAGGAGTTTCAGAGGTCTCTGGAACAGAAATTTCTCTCTCCATGGAAAAGAACTCCTTTGAAACAGAGTTTTTCACAAGAATTGAAACAATATAATTTCCTGGTATTATGGGAAACATATCCAAAATAGAGAAAGGTCTATTTTTAATGGTATTGAGCTCCTCCTCTTTAAGCTCTACAGGAATGCTCTTTTCAAACTGAAAAATACTCTTTCCTGATAGATTCTGAATCCTTCCATAGATTTTCAAAGATGTGTAATACTTATTCTCATAATTATCAAGGGAAAGTCTCTTCGGTTCAATCTGGTAGTGAAGAAAATAATTCCCTTTCAAATCTCTGAAAAGGAAAATTTCCGACGATGCTTCAACATAATTGACAGAATAATCAACCTCAACAATCTCTCTGTATTTTAGAATCTTTTCTGCATAATCATCTTTCACTCTCTTTCTCTGGTAATCATTTATTTTTCCAAGAAGCGCATCTGATGAAAGGGGGATAGAGGAACCATCCCTTGAAACAGATTCTCCTGGAATAAGGGAAAGGGAAACATCTGCGAGTTGTCCTCCAAGTTCCCTAAGATGGTCAAGAACCTGTTTCCTATCCCAGAGCCTCATCTTTGAATCTATTACAAGACTCTCGGGACCATCCCTCAGAGGAGAGTATAAAACATACTCTCCAGTCCCTTCCCTTTTGAAAAAAACCACATAAAAAAATGAAGGGAGCCCCCTTGTTACATCGCCCTTATAAAACCATATTTCAGTGGGAGCAACATCAGGGCTACCCTCGTGAATCTCTTTATCAAGAGGCTCACCAAGAATTATATAAACTCTTCCCCTATCTGTCATCCAGCCTGGTCTTGGACTCTCCCTTCCGAAATATTTGTTGGCATACTCAATCCTTCTGTAATGCTCCTCTTTGAATTCATTCTGAGGTGTCCCAGGAGTTGGATCCCTGACTGCCCAGAAAGCCTCTATAAATAAATCTCTCTCTTTATCAGTTTGAAGCTGAAGGAATATCTCCTTCTCCTTTGGTGTAATGATATAAACAACCTCCTCCTCAAGCCATTTCCTGTATTTTTCTGGTAAATCTTTTAAAGAGTAGCTATAAAGAACAAAAGGGAAAAGAAATAGAGATAGAAATTTTCTCATCATTAAAAATTATAGAAATTAATAAAAAAATTGTAAACAGCTAAAATATCTCTTGCAAATCTTCATTTGGGCGGAGGGGAAGATATGTTCGCCATTCGTTAAGCTCCGGAATTTTGAATATTTTGTTTTCATACCTCCCCTGTTTTTTCTTTAAATTCCATTGAACATTATCTAAAGGAATCTCCATGGACTTCTTCCCTCCCATGTATACAACCAGAAAACCATGTTTCAAACATATACATGCGGGTTGAATCTGCACCTGTAAAGTGTTCCTTGTTTCAACAGAAGCATTGGAAGAGCAGGTTATTATATCCTCTTCGAGCTTTTTCGGACATCTTCCCATAAAATGGAATATTCCAAGGATAAATAATTGGCTTCCTATTAAAATAATAAAAACAATGAAAAAGAAAAATTCACTCCTTTTTGTCTTTGGTAAAGGTAAATTTTCAAAAATCTCTTCAAACTTCCAAAAAAACCCCTTTTTAACACTTTCTCCTTCAATTTCAAGATTTTCAAAGAACTTTCTTAAAATTTCTTTATCTTTTGAGGAAAAAATTGAACCTGATAGAGAGACCCAGTAAATCCTTTCTTTTCTCCCAAACAAAAAAACAAAATCAAAACCTTCTTTCCCTCTTTTCTGATAGTAAAAAACACCTCTATCAAACAAAGGCAAATCTTCTTTATAAGATATATCTTTCATTTTAAGCTCAAGTCCTGAGAAAAATTTCTCAAACTCAGGAGGGGAATGCCAGTAAATACTAAATCTTGAAAAAAGTGATTTGTAAAATCTTCCCTTCCATGTAGAAGATTTGTAATCTTCATATTTCCAGTCAGGAACAACTGTTTTTATAAAATCTATCCTCTCTTCCCTGTATTTGGTGGGTCTGAAGAATATGTAATAGAGAAGAGCAAATACCAATATATCAATTATAATGAATAGAGCAACTAATTTTCTACCTCTCATGGCAAATCTTTTAAAATCTTGCTCCAGTAATAAAGTTGTGTCATTGGTTTAATTTCAGGTTTTACATCAGAATCTGCAAACTCTCTTGTTAGTTGATAAACAAACAAAATCTCCTGGATTACAGAATCAATATCCCAGTCATCCCTCAGTTCATCAGAAGGTTTGTGATAATGCTTCGAAATATAATCCCATATTATCTTATTGGAATAGTCAGAAGGTTTTCCAACGAATTCATTCCCCGCACTTATAGAAACTGCGGGAATCCCTTCCACTGCAAATGGGAAATGGTCAGAACGGAAAAAACTTCCAAACTCAGGGTTGGGATCAGGCTTTATTTTGACCCCCAATCTTGAGCTCAATCTCTCAGGAACTCCTTTCAGGTCATAATATTCAATGCCTCTAAGGACAAAATCATTCACAATACCCCATATATTCATGCTATCAACATTTATATCAATAAGAATCTTATCTTTTGGAACAGGTGGATTTTTTACAAAATATTTTGTTCCGTCAAGACCCGCCTCCTCAAGGGTTGGTATAAAAATTATGACTGACCTTTCAGGAGGGTTTTCCATTAAAAACTTTGCGACAATTAAGGCGCAAGCAACTCCTGATGCATTGTCAAGGGCACCATTAAAAATTTTATCTTCCCCAGGATAATCGGGTTTTAAACCAAGATGGTCATAATGAGCTGAAAATACTATACATTCATCCTTTCTACTCTTCCCTTCAACAATGCCTGCAAGATTTGCAGTTTTTATAACCCTCTCCTCTTTCTTGAATTGAACATTTATCTTTAATGGAAGATTAACAGGCTTGAACTTTCTACTTTCTGCTCTTTTCATCATATCGGAAAGAGAGAATCCACAACTCTCAAAAAGCTTTTCAGCAAGGCTCTTTGTAATCCACCCATTGAATCTTAAATTCTTATTTTCGCTCCCCTTTCGGAATATCTGCTCTCCTGACCATGAATTCTGAACTACATCCCATCCATAACCTGCTGTCTCAGTTATGTGAATTATCAAAGCTCCAATAGCGCCTCTTCTTTCTGCTTCCTCAAATTTATATGTCCATCTTCCATAATATGTCATCCCCTTTCCGTCAAAAAATTTCGTGTCCTCTGAAGGAGGGTCATTGACAAGAAAGAGCAGAATTTTCCCACTTACATCCACATTTTTATAATCGTCCCATTTATATTCATCTGCCTTTATTCCATACCCGACAAATACAAGAGGAACAGTATTGAGAGAAACTTCCTTCTCTTCATGATTTGATGTCATTACATAATCCTTTGAAAACTCAAGATTTAAAGAACCCTTTGGAGTGATAATTTCAAACTTTTTGGGTATTATTGTGCTCCCCCTTGTCTCAAGCCACTGATAATAACTACCATTAAAAGCGGGTTTCAATCCAAGATATTCCATAAAGGAAACAATATATTTCTCAGCTATCTCCATCCCCTTCAGACCAGGTCCTCTCCCTTCTGTTATATCATCGGAGAGGAATCTTGTGTGGGAAAGAAACCAATTCTTTATCTGTTCCCTTTCCTGAGGATAAGCTATAAGAAAAAATGGGATAAAAATTAGAAAAATTGAAACAAGCCTCTTCATATTATTCTCCTAAAAATTATTCTCTAAAATCTTAACGCTCTACTTCAAAAAGAGCTAATCAACTTACTCTCTTTTTCCGTTTTCTGATTGACAATTCGGACCTGCAATTTCTTCAACTTTTCCTTAACTTTTTCTCTAAATATCTCTCCACTACAGGAGGAACAAGATCCTTTACACAACCTCCAAGGGAGTAGACCTCTTTAACAAGACGAGAGCTTAGATATGAGTAGACAACATTGGGCATCATAAAAAGAGTCTCCACTTCAGGATTTAACTTTCTGTTCATTAGAGCCATCTGAAATTCATATTCGAAGTCAGATATTGCTCGAAGCCCTCTTATAACTACTTTAGCACCCTTTCTCTTCATGTAGTTCATGAGAAGCCCATCGAATGTCTCAACCTTTACCTTAGGAGAACCTGCAAAAATCTCCTTGATCATCTCTACCCTTTCCTGAACGTTAAACAGATAATCCTTCTGTGGATTCTCAACAACAGCAACTATTATCTCTTCAAATATCTCCTGCGCCCTTTCTATTATGTCTATATGACCGTTGGTAATAGGGTCAAAAGAACCAGGGAATACAGCTATCCTTTTCACTTATTAAAAGATTTTTTTTAAACTTGGATAACCTTACTTTACTGCTTCTCTCAGCTTTTTACCCGCAACGAATTTAGGGAATTTTCTTCCGGGAATTGTAATTACAGCCTTCGTTCTTGGGTTAATACCCTTTCTTTCCTTCCTCTTTCCAACCTGGAAAGTTCCGAAGCCGACAAATGTTACCTTCTCACCCTTGGAAAGAGCTTCGGTGATAATCTTGAAAAAGGTATCAACTGCAATAAGAGCAGCCCTCTTAGAAAGCCCTGTCTTTTCAGCCAATTTGTTTACTACCATTTCTTTTGTCATATATACCTCCTAAATACTCATTTTTTTTAATTTATACACGATTAAAAACCACTTGTCAAATATTTCATTCAAATTTGCCCATTGAAACATAATTCTTAATTTGCAATCCCTAATTTTTATAAAGAAAGAGCCAGCCTTTCGGCTGGCTCACAGGGAATAGGTTATTTAGGAAGGAGGTTTTGAAGGTAGGGTTATCTCCCCCTTTTCTCCATTCTCTTTTCCTTGAAACGATGAATTCTTTCCTGAGCTATTTGAGCCTTTATCTCCTCAAGTTTTTTAAGCTGTTCTGCAGTGAGTTCCTTCTTTATCTGGTTTGTCATAAGGTAAATGCTCTTGTGAATTTCTGCTCTCAGTTTGTAAATTTCATCTATCTTCTTGAGATATTCAGCTTCCTTTCCTTCAAGCCCATTAAGCTCAAGCTCTGCTTTCCTGCAAGAGGCTCTTAAATCGATAATCTTTTTCTCTGTATCCACAAAAATTTTGTCAATTCTGCTTATCTGTTCATCGGTGAGATTTAGCTCCTTGACGAATCGAGAATTCTTCCACCATCTCCCAAATCTTTCAAATCCGAAAGGAGCTGGTCCCATTGGACCTTGTCCCATTGGTCCCATGAACTCCATATCATCTTCAGAGCCCATGGGAACCATTGTCTCCTCTTTCCATGAATAGGAAAGAAGGAAACCTGAAATAGCAAGTAAAGAAACTAAAATCAAAATACTCTTACGCATTTTCTATCCTCCTAAATTTTATTTGTTTTCATTTTTAAGCTGGTTATAAAAGTCAAGCTCTTCATTTGTAATCCATACAACCTGCGACTCGTAATAATTCGGTTCGTTTTCTATCAATGCGTATGCATCACTCCATACATCTTCCCCATAAACATCCTCTTTTAGAGATGAAGATTTAAAGTATAAAATGATTGCGAAAATGAAGAATATTCCTGCAATACTTGAGAGAATCACCTTTATCCTTTTCTTCCTTTTATACCTTGGAAGTGTAACCTTCCAAAACCTCTCCACAAAATCTCCTTTTGGCTCTATCATTTCATATCTCTCCTTGTAAAACATTGTTCTCCTCCTCTATCATTTTCTTTAATTTATTGATTCCTCTGTGAACATATGTCTTAACAGCGCCCACAGAGGCATCCATTAACTTCGCAGCCTCCTCGTAAGAATAACCCTCATATTTGATCAGCTGGATAGCCACTCTTTCTTTCGGTTTTAGCATTTTCAAATACTTGGAAATATCTATAGTCCTTCCATTCCCATTGGATGGAATCCTATCCCTTAGTCCAAATAGAAGTTTTTTTACAACCCTCTCTTTGCTAAAATGCTTCAAAACTTGATTTGTGGCAATTTTATATACCCATGCATAAAAATCACTATCAGGTTTGAATCTGTTCTTATTCAGATAAACTTTCAAAAAAACCTCCTGGGTAATGTCATCAGATTTGTCAGGATCTCTGACCATTCTATTTATAAAGTTGAAAATTCTTTTATAATTTTGTTTCATAAGCATGTTAAAAGCCTCATTTTCACCCGCAACTGCTCTCAATAAAAGCTCATTTGCTTCCATTTCTCTTTCCATATTTTATTATCCCCTTCCAGGGTAAAAAGTTTCAACCCAGCACTCACCAAGGATATGATGAATAAAAGCTACAAATCATGACTCAAAATTCTTGTCATTCGCTTTGTGAGTGCTGAGTTTGGTGGGATTGTTTTTTCTCTCTTAAACTTGTAATATTAATTATAGTATGAGTTCAATAAAGAAATTAGGAAAGTATGAGATATTAAAGCCCCTCGGCTCAGGAGGAATGGGTTCTGTTTACCTTGCAAAGGACACTTTAATAGGAAGATTCGTTGCCATAAAGACCCTCAGTCTCGAAGCGGGTGAGGAACTTGAAAAAAGTGATATGGATTCATTCTTCAATGAGGCTAAGGTTGCGGGAACCCTTATCCATCCTAATATTGTAACTATCTTTGATGCAGGAATAGAAGAGGGTATTCCATTCATTGTAATGGAATACTTTGATGGGATCTCCCTTTCAAGGTATATAGAGAAGACGGATTTGACCACAAAGGAGAAACTTGAAATCCTTAGAAAAATTGGAGATGCAATAGATTTTGCCCACTCAAAAGGTGTCATCCATAGAGATATAAAGCCTGCGAATATACTTATAAACGAAAAAAAAGAGGTGAAGATTGCGGATTTCGGAATAGCAAGAATTATAAGTTCCCAGAAATTGAAACAGAGTGTTGCCATTGGAACACCCGCATATATAGCCCCTGAACAGGCTATAGGAGAAGCAATAGACCAGAGGGCGGATATTTTTTCCTTTGCAGTGGTCGCTTATGAGCTTCTTTCTGGTGTTCCACCTTTCCTTGGTAATGATTATAATTCCACTCTTTACAATATCCTTTATGCAGAGCCAAGGGAAGCAAAAAAATTAAAGGATATGGGAATTGATGAAGAAAAATGGAAAAAGGTTTTTGATAGAGCCCTTTCAAAGAAACCTGAAAAAAGGTTCTCCACTGCCAAAGACCTTGTAGATGCCCTTGAGGAAGTGGTTATTGCGGATAGATTTATAAAACCAATAAGGCAAACCACTGATATTCAGGTAGAAACAAGAACATTAAGAGTTTCAAAGAGAAAACTTAGAGCGAGTAATATGCTGTATTCTACTTTAAAATCGTTGAAATCAGCCTCCAATGCAATAAAAAATATTTTTATTAATCTAAGGGTATCAAAAAATTATAAAATTGCTGGCATCATTGCATTTTTTGTAATTTTAATCTCATTAATTTTTCTGTTCCTCCCCGGTAAAAAGGAGCAAAAAAAGGAAGAACTCTTGCCACAGGTTAAGATTGTAGAGGAAACACTTCCTAAGGAAGAACCTTCCCCACTACCTTCAGAACCAGTTCCAGAACAACCTCAGGAAATAATTCTCCAGGTTTTTTCAGATCCTCCCCATGCAAAGGTTTTTATAGATGGTGTTGAAAAGGGTGAGACACCCCTTTTCATCCCATGGGTTGGGAAGTCAGAAATAACACTTAAATTGGAAAAGGAAGGTTATCTTCCTGTTACAAGAAGGTTTTCCATAGATCCTTTAGAAGGTGATAAAAAGGTTGAGATAAATTTAAAGCCTGTTTCCACTATTTCCATGAGTATTGATGTGCTATCAGAGCCTGAGGGTGCTAAAGTTTTCATAAATGGAAGGATTGTGGGCAAAACCCCTCTCAAATCTTATCCTCTAACCTATGGAACTTACCAAATCGCTATTGAAAAGGATGGATATAAGACAAAATATGATGAGATAAAAGTCTTTAAAGGTGGAAAACAAACATTATCATTTGTTCTTGAGCCAATTCCTAAGATAGAAGAGAAAAGAGTCCCAGTGGAAGGTGAACTTGTAGAGATGAGTGATAAAGTAGTGAAGCCAAAAAAGATTGCAGGGGGATACCCTACCACACCTTCTAATTTTAGAAAGAAAGGAAGATTCTCTGTTACCATTTCTTTTATTGTTGATGAGAATGGAGAGGTTAAGGAAATAAGTCTTGAAAAGAGTTCGGGCGAGCCAGAACTTGACAGAATTTCAATAAAAGCTCTCCAGGATTGGAAATTCACTCCCCCCCTTCTTGAAGGTGTCAAGGTAAAGGTGAGACAAAGACAAATATTCACTTTTGTAATTGAATGAAAGATACGCTTTATTCCTTGCAATGAAACCAAAAGCTCTTCCACCCAGTAAAATCCTTCCTCTAAGCTTTTTAATTGTTATAATTTCCGGGACATTTTTACTTCTCCTACCAGTTTCCACTCAAAGAAGTTTGTCCTTTTTAGATACTTTATTCACTGCCACTTCTGCCACATGTGTAACTGGACTCACTGTTGTGGATGTTGGAAAAACATTTACCCTCTTCGGACAGATTATCATTCTTTTCTGTATCCAGATAGGAGGTCTCGGTTTAATGACATTCTCATCCCTTATTGCTATTCTCGTGGGGAGGAGCTTATCTTTTAAAGACAGAACCATTGTCATTGAATCCTTTTTGCCATTTCCTTTAAAGGGAATTCAGAATATTATTAAGCTGATCATCCTTTACACCTTTTCAATAGAGCTTTTGGGCGCATTTCTTCTATTTTTAAGTTTTTCAAGAAAATTCCAATTCTGGGAAAGTTTAAAACTCTCAATTTTTCATTCAATCTCAGCTTTTTGCAATGCTGGTTTTTCCCTTTTCTCAGACAATCTATCCTCTTTTAGAGGAGATGCTATTGTAAATGTTACAGTAATTATGCTCATTTTCCTTGGAGGAATAGGATTCTTTCCTTTAAAAGTTATGGGCGAGCTTATTATAACAAGAATAAAGAAAGAGAGATTTAAAATCCCCCTTCACTTTAAAATTGTTATTTTCACCTCTCTAATTCTCATATTTTCCGGGGCTCTACTCTTTGCCTTTTTAGAATGGGAAAATACCCTTAAGGGAGCCCCATTAAAAGAGAAAATATTTGCTTCAATTTTTCAAGCAGTTACTCCAAGAACTGCTGGGTTTAACACAGTCGATATTTCAAAGATTTCAGGCGCAACAACCTTTCTGATTTTGATTTTTATGTTTATAGGAGCATCTCCAGGCTCAACAGGGGGAGGGATTAAGACAAGCACCTTTTTTATTGTCTTTTATCAAATAAAAAGCAGATTGATGGGTGAAAGAGCAATATCATTCGCATCGAGAAGAATCCCTATGGATATAGTAAGTAAAGCTTTTGTTGTTTTCTTTGTTTCTTTGGGGATTGTTTCCCTTTCTTCTTTTTTAATCCTTTTCTTTCAGAAAGAAATGAGATTTGATTTAGTTATTTTCGAGGTATTTTCTGCCTTTGGGACTGTTGGATTATCAAAAGGGATTACACCTTTTCTCAATTCAATATCAAAAGTTATAATAATTTTAACAATGTTCATTGGAAGGGTTGGACCTGTTACACTTGTTTATACTTTGAGAGAGCCGAAAGAAATTGAAGGGATAACATATCCTGAAGAGAAGGTTATGGTGGGATAGAGATGGGAAATCCTAAATTCGAAGAAATAAACTCTAAAGGATTTTACTATGAGCTTTAGGAAATTTCTGAGATTAGAAAAAAAATTTTTGAACAGCCAAACTATTTAAATGGGAGGATAAAATGAAAAAGTTTGTGGTCATAGGCCTTGGTAGTTTTGGAATAAATATTGCTAAAGCTCTTGCTGAAAATGGGAACGAGGTAATGGCAATAGATTACGAAATGGAAAAAGTCAATGCAATAAAAGATTATGTTTCTCAAGCTATCCAGGCTGACGCAACAAAAAAGGAAGTTCTGGAAAGTCTTGATCTAAATGATGTGGATGCGGTTATTGTAAGCATTGGTCCGAATATGGAACCGAGTATATTTGTTGTTCATTATCTAAAGGAACTGAAAGTGAAGAATGTTATAGCAAAAGCTTTATCTGAAGACCATTCAAAAATCCTTGAGATCATAGGAGCTGATAAGGTTATATATCCTGAAAAAGATGAAGCCATAAGGCTTGCAAATATATTAACCTCCACTAATATCCTTGAATACTTACCAATCTCCAACGATTTCACCATAGAAGAGATCGCACCTCCATCGGAATTTGTAGGGAAAAACTTGAGGGAAATTGATTTGAGGAAAAAGTTTAATGTTCTTGTTATTGGAATAAGGGATACCTTGAAAGATGAAATTTCCATTGCCTCAAATCCTGACACAGTAATTAAAGAAAGTGATTCCCTTATTGTAGCTGGAAAAAAGAAAGACCTTGAGAGATTATCTTCTCGATAGGATTTATCAAGACTTAATTATTGCAAAAACAGGACAGACTGGTTCACATGCTCCACAGTCATTGCATTTTGTGGTATCTATGCAATATTTGTCCCCACACTCATCTATTGCTTCCTCTTCACAAACTATCATGCACTCAGCACAAGCAATACAATCATCAGTAATATAATATGACCCCAATTTAGCCTCTTCCCATTATCTCTTTTTCTTTTGTAGCAGCAATTTCATCAGCCTTTTTAATATAGGTATCTGTTATCTCCTGTAGCTTCTCGAGAGACTTAAATTTATCATCTTCGGAAATCTTCTTATCCTTTTCAAGAGATTCAATCTGTTCTTTAGAATCCCTTCTTATAGTCCTTATTGATGCCTTTTCCTCCTCCAACATTTTTTTCACTATCTTTGCCAGTTCCCTTCTCCTTTCTTCATCAAGAGGAGGGATTGGAACCTTTAAAACCTTACCATCATTAACAGGATTTAGACCTATATTTGCTTTAAGTATAGCCTTTTCAATTGCTCCTGCAAGGGAAGGATCCCATGGCTGAATTATTATAAGGGAAGGGTCTGGTATCTGGATGGTTGCAACCTGATTTATTGGAGTGGGAGTTCCATAGTAATCAACTGTAATATCCTCGAGAAGGGCAATGGAAGCTCTCCCTGTCCTCAGTTTTGAAAGCTCTTTCTTGAAATGTTCAAGCCTTGCCTCCATCTTTTTCTTTGTATTGTTGAGAATCTCATTAATCATTTCTACCCCCTTTTAAATAAAGTTGGAGCTCTTCCTTCTTAAGATGTAGGCTGTTAGCTGTTCGCATTTTAGCTTATACAACTTCCTATCTTTTCTCCATAAACAGCTTTAATTATATTCCCCTTTTCCTTTATACTGAAGACAATTATCGGAAGCTTATTCTCCATACATAGAGAAATCGCGGTAGCATCCATAACCTGTAATCTTTCATCAATTACTTTAAGGTAGGAAATATCGTCAATTTTTACTGCGTTCTTGTCTATCAAAGGATCTGCAGTGTAAATTCCATCAACTTTTGTGGCTTTCAATAAGACATCTGCGTGAATCTCAATTGCTCTGAGAGCTGCGGCAGTATCTGTTGTAAAATGTGGATTTCCTGTTCCTGAAGCAAATATAACAATCCTTCCCTTCTCAAGATGTCTTATCGCCCTCCTTCTTATAAATGGCTCCGCAACAGGTCTTATCTCAAGAGCAGAAATCAACCTTGTTATGAGACCCCTCTTCTCCAGTGCCTCCTGAAGTGCAATCCCATTTATTACTGTAGCCAGCATCCCCATGTAATCAGCAGATGCTTTATCTATACCTAACTCTTCAGCCATTGTTCCACGGAATATATTCCCACCCCCTGGAACTATAGCAACCTCAACTCCAAACCTGTGGATCTCTTCAAGCTCTTCTGAAATATTATCGATTGTTTTTTTATCAATGCCATAAGGCTTCTCCCCCATCAAGGATTCGCCGCTAAGCTTTAAAAGTATTCTCTTATATTTTGGAAAAGCCCTCATTCTCTATTTATTTTCTGAATCCTCTCCAAGCTGAAATCTAACGAACCTTTTCACTACTATGTTCTCCCCGAACTTGTGAATATAGCTCATTATTAAATCCCTCACCTTTAACTTATCATCCTTTACAAAGGGCTGATCAAGAAGACATACTTCTTCGTAAAACTTCTTTAATTTCCCTTCAACAATTTTCTCAATTATATTCTCAGGTTTACCCGAATCTTTCAATTGGATCCTGTAAATCTCCTTCTCCTTCTCTAAAACCTCAGAAGGAATTTTATCCTCTGAAACCCATTTGGGGTTTAGAGCTGCAATATGCATTGCGAGGTCTTTTACGAGATTTAAAAATTCTGCATTTCTTGCAACGAAGTCAGTTTCGCATGCAACCTCAACAAGAACACCTATCTTCCCGTTGGAATGGACATAGGCTCCAATAGCTCCTTGATTTGTCTCCCTCCCCAATTTTGTCTGTGCTTTCTGATAACCTTTTATTCTAAGTATCTCCTCTGCTTTTTTTATATCGCCATTTGCTTCCTCAAGAGCACGCTTACACTCCATTATACTAATGCCTGTCTTTTCCCTTAATTCTTTTACTATATCAATACTAATTTCCATTTTTTCTCTCCTTTTAAAAAAAATCTCATATCAAACCTGTGAGGGAGCTGAAAAAACAGCTCCATCTTCTTTTGGCTGAACTGACTCAACAATCCTTCTACTCTTCCCCTCTATCACAGCATCAACCACCTTTGTCATATAAAGCTTTACAGCTCTTATGGCATCATCATTTCCTGGAATTACATAATCCACAACATCAGGATCCCCATTGGTATCAATAACAGCAACCACTGGAATACCGACCTTCCTTGCCTCTGTTACAGCAATTACTTCTTTGGCAGAATCTATAACAAAAAGAACCCCTGGCAATTCTCTCATATTTTTTATTCCAGAGAAATTCCTCTGGAGCTTTTTAACAACCTTTTCGAGACGAGACTGTTCCTTTTTGGAAAGGAGCTCCCATCTTCCATCCACTTTCATCTCTTCAAGGTCAATGAGTTTATCTATACTCTTTCTAACAACAGGGAAATTGGTCAGAAGACCTCCAACCCATCTCTGGTTGACATAGAAAGCCTCTGCTCTTTTAGCCTCTTCCTCCACTATATCCTGTGCCTGTTTCTTTGTTCCAACAATTAGAATATCCATCCCTTCAGCAACTTTGTTGGATATGAACTCAAGAGCCTCAGCGAATAGTTTCTGGGTTTTCTGAAGATCGATTATGTGAATTCCGTTCCTTTCCCCATAAATATAATCTTTCATTTTGGGGTTCCATCTCTTTGTCTGATGTCCAAAATGGACTCCCGCTTCAAGAAGTTCTTTAATTGTAACAGATGGCAACTTAACCTCCTTATCTCTTATGGTATTGAGGAGCTTTCCTTGCCCCTCTCAATCCATATTTCTTCCTTTCCTTTTCCCTGGGATCCCTTGTGAGAAGACCGAATTTTTTAAGAATATCCCTCAACTCAGGATTGAACTGGCAAAGAGCTCTTGCAATACCCAATTTTATAGCATCAGCCTGTCCCGAAATCCCTCCTCCATCAACTCTTATGAAAAGGTCGACTTTATCAGCAGTTTCAGTGACATAGAGAGGTTGTTTTATTACTTCCCTCAGAGTAAAAATACTGAAATAGTCCTCAAATGTTCTGTATTTTTTGTTTACAACAAGATTTATTACCCCTTTTCCAGGTCTTATGTAAACCCTTGCAACTGCTGTCTTCCTTTTCCCTGTTCCATAATATTGAATCTCAGCCATTTCTCTTCTCCTTAATTCAATTCAAGAAGTTTTGGATTTTGAGCTGAATGGGGATGGGATGGTCCTCTGTAAACTTTTAGTTTTTTCATCAATTTTCTGCCAAGCCTGTTTTTTGGAAGCATCCCCCATACAGCTTCTTTTATAACCTCTTCTGGCTTTCTCTGGAGCATCTCTTCAAGAGTAAATTCCCTCAAATTCCCAAGATGACCAGAGTGATATCTGTAAAGCTTTTCTTTAAGCTTTTTCCCTGTGACTCTTATCTTCTCTGCATTAACAACCACAACAAAGTCGCCAACATCAAGAAAGGGAGAAAAATTTGGCTTATGCTTTCCCCTTAAAAGGGACGCTATCTTGCTTGCTAATCTTCCGAGGGTTTTCCCCTCTGCATTGATCTCCCACCACTCTCTAACTATTTCCTTATTTTTTAAATGCTTTGTCATTTCCATCTTTTTCTCGCTTTTTACCTTATGGAATTTTTAAAACATAAGGTATAGTATTCTATTATCAAAAATTTCGCCTAATTTGTCAACTGAATCAGTTTTGTAAATGAGAAAAAAGCTGAAAGGTATTCCGAAGGCTTTTCAGAAAAAGAAATCACCTCTTTCTCTTTGAACCATTTGACAAATATTTTAAAATTGGATAAATTTTTTCATTAAATTTTAGGATATGAAAATGGCTGAAATTTTTAGTGAGGTAGAGATGATAAAATCCTTTTATTCAAAACCAATCTTTAAATTCTTTCTCTATCTATTTTTGGCTCTCTTTTTTTCAGGAATTTTTGTTTCCATCGGAGTAAAAGCGAAAACAAAAGAATATTTGGAGATTCTTGAGCACTCATTTTCTCCATTCTCACCCAATGGTGATGGCTCAAAGGATATTGGAATTTTCAATGCTAAGGTTAAACTAATAAAAGAGAAAGGTCCAAAGAGGATAAGGTGGGAGCTAAAAGTCTTTAACTCAGATGGAAAGGAGGTTCTTTATAGAGAGAAGGATATGGAGATTGTGGAAGGAGAAGGAACTTTTATTATCGATATTCAGGATAGCAACATATTTTGAGATAGATGGCTCAGGAGATTTGACAACCATTACAGATTGTCAGGGACACTCAACAAGATTCTCTTACAACAACCATCTTCTCACATCCCATACAGATGAAAGAAACTACACTACAGAGTATTTTTACAACGATAAAGGTATGGTAGTTGAGGCAAGATTTCCAAATGGAGAGATAAGAAAATATGAGCCTTATATTGACAAAATTATTGTAAATAATCTCCCTCAAGGAGTAGGAACAGAGGATAATCCCGCAGACCCGATTTTGAAAGAGAACATATATGCAAAAAAGATAGATGGGAAAGAGAATGAATGGAAGTTTAAGATAAATCATTATGGCTCAATTGAGAAAATAATCGATCCATTAAATAGAGAGACTCGGTTTGGAAGAAACATAATGAATCTACCCTTGTATACAACGGGATTTTATGCAAGGTACGATTCTATGGAGAATAGACTCCAATTCTCCTACGATGAAAAAGGGAATCTCATTGAATCGACTGACCCCCTTGGGAATAAAACTCAATTCTCTTACGATTCCTCAGGAAATCTTGCCTACATTAAAGACCCAGAGGGGAAGGAGGCAAGATTTGATTATGATTTAATGGGAAGGCTTATAAAAACATTAGACCCATCAGGAGGTATAACTTCCTACTCCTATGAGCCAAGTTGTGGATATAGTGGTGGAGGTCTGCTCCACTCAATAGAGGATGCACTGGGAAGAAGGACAACCTTTGAGTATGATGGGATAGGGCAGTTGATTAAAATAACAAACCCTCTTGGAAAGACAAAGCTCTACACATACGATCTAAATAGAAACCTTTCGTCCTTCACAAATTCAAGAGGTCAAACCATAAACTTTGAATACGATTCAGCAAATCAGCTCATAAAAAAGATTGCTCCAGAAGGAGAAACAATTTACAGCTACGATTTATTAGGTAATCTTACATTGATTCAAAATCCAAATTCACGAGTGGAAAGGTCTTACTACCTGGATAAAATTAGTTCAGAGAAACAGGGAGATTTTCCTGAGATAAAGTATTCTTATGATATGTGGGGGGCGTATTCAGGTTGTCTCAACTCCCTTTGGCAACATTAATTATGGATATGATATCCTTGATAGACTGACCTCCATCACACCTGTTTCAACATATGATTATATAACTTTTTCCTACGACCCTGCTGGTCGCCTCCTCTCCCAGAAATCACAAACATTAATCTGACCAATAACTACTCCTATGACCCAGCGGGAAGACTTTTGTCCCTCTCATCCAAACTCGGCTCTCTTCAGCTCTCCTCCTTCTCCTACTCCTATGACAATGTTGGAAACATAACCTCAATAATTGAACCTCAAGGGTTGCACTCTTATATATACGATCCCCTCTATCAAATAATTCAGGCAACCCATCCAAATCCATCATATCCCTTTGAAAGCTTTAGTTATGATAAAGTGGGGAATAGACTTTCATCCCATATCTCACCCTATTATAGAACAAATGAGTCTAATCAGTTGCTTGAGGATTCAAGATTCATTTATAATTATGACGATGATGGGAATCTGGTTGAAAGGATTGACAAACAAACTGGAGATAGACACCAATACACTTTCTCCTCTGAGAATGAGCTTATCGAATACAGATTCATTCCTTCTGGTACGGCTCTTCCATCTAAGTTTGTCCAATACTTCTACGATGGTCTTGGAAGGAGGATTGAAAAGAGGATATCAGAGGGAGGCTCTTTGAGAACAGTCAAATATCTCTATGAAAGAAATAATGTTCTTGCAGTATATGACTCCTCTCTCTCCTCCCCACTCTCCTATGTTCACTCAGAGGGAGTTGATGACCCTCTTATATTGAGCTACGGCAATCAGAGCTACTACTTTGTCAAAGACCATTTAGGCTCTGTTAGAAAGATTGTAAACTCATCTGGAGTTGTTTTAAACTCCTATGAGAACGACTCATTTGGAAATCCAATTGAAAGGAAAGAGTCTCTTCCAAACCATTTCCTTTTCACTGGAAGGGAGTTCGATTCAGAGAGTGGTCTTTATTATTACCGCTTTCGTTATTATGACCAAAATACAGGAAGATTTTTATCAGAGGATCTTATAGGTTTCTTGGGAGGAGTGAATTTTTGCAGATATGTTGCAAATAATCCAGTGAGACTGACCCGCATTGACTAACAATTCAGGCTAAAGAAGTGTATCCAAAACCGTGTGTGCATCACTTGCAATAAGTCAGAACTTTTTCAAATGCATCTTTAAACTCGGTCCTGGTAAGTTAAAATGCATTCCTTGCGTTGTTGGTGTTTTCAAATTTCTCTGATTCACAAAAATTAAGGTTGACATAAATTAAAATTGACTTTATTCTTTAAAGATGAGAAAGATTGAGTATTATAAAGCCCTTTTTAAGATATTTGCGGGTTATAAAGGAAAGAAAATATCTCTTAGCTCCCTGCCAGTGAGATTGTGGGTTGAGCTTGTCTCCATCTGTAATCTCAGATGTGTTATGTGCCCTAATAAAGATCTCCCTGAAAATGACAGGGGATTTATGGAATTTGAGGTTTTCAAAAAAATAATTGATGAGGCGAAAGAATTTGTTTATGAGGTAAATCTATACCATAGAGGGGAATCTCTCCTTCATCCCCAAATAGGAGAAATGATAAAGTATGCGCGGGAAAATGGGCTTTATACAAAAATTCATACCAATGGAACTCTCCTTGAAGAGAATCTCATAAATAAAATTCTTGAAAGTGGGCTTCAGAGAATAACATTTTCCTACGATGCCTATGACAAAGAAACTTATGAGAAAATAAGGGTTGGAGCAAATTATGAAAGGGTAATGGGAAATATTTCAAGATTGCTCCAATTAAAAAGGGAAAGGAAAGCTTCAATAAATGTTTTTATTGAACTAATTGTTTTCCCCAATATGAAATGGAGGGAGATTAAAAATAAAAGAAAGGAGCTCGCTTCAAATTTCAAGGGTCTTCCTCTGAATGGAATAATAACGAGAAAGATTCACAACTGGGCGGGTTATTTGAATATAAGAAAAGCTTCCAACAAATATTCCATATGTCCATTCCCATGGAATGCACTTATCATTCTATGGGATGGAACAGTTCTTCCCTGCACTCAGGATTTTTTTGGAAATTACAAAGTAGGTAATGTAAAAAACTCTTCAATAAAAGAGATCTGGAATTGTGAGGAGATGAAAAGATTGAGATATTTACTTTTAACTGGAAAATATAATGAAGTAAAAATTTGCTCCGATTGTGATAGACCATGGAGGAAAAGGTTTTTAGGAGTTCCTACAGAGTATCTATGGGAATTTTTGACAAGGAGGATGCCGTGATAGAATGGCAGAAAATTATTTTTAAAAGAGGATTAAAGAAAAGACAGAAATTAAATAAGATACTGGGTTTTTTCGAGAAGATTCCTGAAAGGGGAATTATTGTTGGTTGTGAGACCGGAGTGATTGGAAGTTATGTTGAAGAGCTCGGTGGGCTCTGGATTCATTGCGACAGAGAAGACTCAACTATTTCAGCTTCAAAAGATATACTGAAGGGAAATCTTGTAAAAATTGACGAAAAATTCCTTCCCTTTAAAGATAAAATCTTTGACCTCGCCATTATTCCTGATTTTTTAGAACACATAGAAAAAGACTCATTATTTCTGAAGGAGATAAAAAGAATTTTAAAGAATGAGGGATTCTCAATAATAACAGTCCCTCATTTCAAGAAAAATTCAGTTTTGAGAAGATTTAAAAATTTTATAGGAATGAGAGATGAAGTTTACGGTCATGTTCGTCCAGGATATAGAATAGATGAGATAAAGGAATTGTTCGAAAATTCTGACTTTGAGGTAGAAAAAATTGAATTCTATTCAGGGTCTTTTACAGAATTGATGGAACTCCTTCTCAATTTAGGTTTTATTCTCACTGGAGAGAGAAAAAGAGGTGGGTATAAAGGGAATATTTCACCTTTGAAAGAGGAGGAGATCAGGTCAAGAAAAATTTTGTTTAAAATTCACGGAGTTATTTATCCCTTATTAAAGATTATCTCCTTTCTCGACAGATTAATGATTTTTCAGAAAGGTTATGTAATGGCTATAAAAGCGAGGAAAAAATGAGGAGAAAAACTGGAATTCTAAGATTTCTATTTGTTTTATTTATCCTTCCATCAATACTTTACTCTTCAATTCTTATACTACCCTTTGAAAACAAAACAAATCGTAATTATTTCTGGCTTTCGGAAAGCATCTCCTATGCTTTATATTCAATATTTCTTGAGGAAGGGATTGATGTAGTTTCTCCTGAAAAAAGAAATTCAATATATGAAGAGCTTCAGATTCCCATAACAACACCTTTAACAAGAGCAACATCAATAAAACTCGGAAATATGGCTATGGCGGAAAGGGTAATAATAGGAGATTTTGTTGTGATTGATGAGAAGGTAATAGTATCCTCTCGAATAATTGATCTGAAGGATGGAAAGCTTGGAGAAATTATCTCTGTAGAAGGAAATATTAATGAATTAATAATAATCCAGAACTTCCTTGCATGGCGCCTTATCCAAAGGATAAAAAATATTGAAGAATCAAGGAAGGACGATTTTCTCAGAAGATGGTCAAATGTCTCCCTTCCCGCATGGGAAAATTTCATAAAGGGTTTGCTAACAAAGGATACAGAAAGGAAAGAACTCTTCTTCCTGAAATCCCTTAATCTTTCTCCTGATTTTTCCACCTGTAGATGGGAACTATCATTACATTATTTCAAAAAGGGGGATTATGAGAAATGTCTTAAATACATAAAATCTTTAATAGATTCAAAACCCAATTCCCTTTTTATCTCATCCCTCTGCTATCTTTACAAAAAGGAATATGAAAAAGGAATAGAAGGCTTCAAAAAATGTTTTGAAAAAGGGATTGAAAAATTAGCTTCTTTAAATAACATAGGTTTTTGCTATGCAAAAAAAGGAGAGAATGAAAAAGCTCTTGAATATTTTAAAATTGCCTTATCAGAAGAAAAAAACCCAGATATCTACTTCAATATGGCTCTAATAAGTAATGAAAAAAAAGATTTCTTTGATAATATAAAAATTGCAATTCAATTGAGTCAGCCAAACTTTTCTTATTTTCATGCTCTTTACAAGAAATTAATATTATGGAATGAAATTGAAATCGCTGAAATTGTGAAAAACATATCAAAGGAATATTCCTCCTCTGACATTGACGCTCCTATAAATGATTTTAATGATTATTTAAAAGTGATTGAGGGGAAAAGGGAATATCAGCAGAGGATAGAAGAGGTGAATTTCTACAAGAAAGATGCAATCTCTTCCCTTAAATCAAAAAATCTATTATCTGCTGAAACATCAGCAAAAAAAGCCATTCACATCTCACCTTTTGACTGGGAGTCCCACTTAATACTTTCTAAGATTTACATCGAGAAAGGGGATTTTAAAAATGCTCAAATGGAGTTAAAATTTTCCATATGGTTGGAGGAAAGAGCAGAAAACAATTTTGAAATGGGAAAACTTCTGATGGAAATGGGAGATAGAGAAAAAGGACTTGAGCAACTTAAAAAAGCTCTTTCCCTCGACCCTTCCATTGAAGAGGCGAAAAAGATTATTAAAAAATTGGAAAAATGAGATACAGAAAAGGCGATTTTCTGGGAATCCCTTTTATTTTCCTTGAAGGTCTTGATTTAAATGGATTTGTATATGGTTTTACAACAAAGGATATGGGAAGGGATGAAGTTATAAGGAGATTTGAAAGTCATGGATTAAGACTCATAACTGCCAAACAAATTCACTCTTCGATAGTGGTAAGAGTAGAAAAAAATATCTCAAAAGTTATTACTGGAGATGGACTTTTAACCCATGAGAATGGTCTTTTTATAGGAGTTAAAACAGCTGATTGCCTTCCAATACTCCTCTTTGATTCTGAGAAAAGAGTTGTGGGAGCAATTCATGCGGGCTGGAGAGGGACTGCTAAAAAAGTTTTATCAGAAGGAATAAAAAAATTGAAAGAAGAATTTGGCTCAGAACCTCATAATTTAATAGCTATACTCGGACCCTCCATCTCAGTTTGCTGTTATGAGATTGGCCCTGAAGTGAAAGAAATTTTAAGTAAAACTTTTCCTGAATGTATCAAAAAGAGAGGAGAGAGATTTCACTTTGATCTTCGAAAAGCCAACAGGAATCTTCTTCTATGTAGTGGAGTGAGGGAGGAGAACATTTACGAAATACCCCTATGCACAATGTGTGAAAATGAGCTTTTATTCTCCCACAGAAGAGGTGAAAAGGAAAGAAACATTGCTTTTGCAGGAATTTATGAAAGGAGTGGAAGGTGAAAAATAGACTTCCTGTAATCTACTCTGAAAAATACCTTGTTGACCTTGGTAATCATGTTTTTAAAACTAACAAATACAGAGCTATAAAAGAAAAAATTCTGAAAGAAAGACTCCACAAGTATGTAGATTTTATAGAACCTGAACCTGCTTCTGACGAATTCCTTTACCTTGTCCACAAGAAAGATTGGGTTGAAAAATTGAAAACAGGGGCTCTATCCCTTCAGGAACTCTACAGACTTGAAATCCCTTATTCAGAGGAGCTCTTCAAAATGGCTCTAATTTCAGTGGGAGGGACTATAGTTGCCTGCAAATTGGCAATAAAGAATAAAATATCTTTTCATATTGGCGGAGGATTCCATCACGCCTATCCGGATCACGGAGAGGGGTTCTGCGCATTAAATGATATTGCAGTGGGAATAAGGGTTGTGCAAAGAGAGAATTTAATAGAGAGAGCAATGGTTGTTGACTGCGACCTTCATCAGGGGAACGGGACTGCAAAAATATTTGAAAATGATTCAGCGGTATTCACATTCTCCATCCATCAGGAAGACAATTATCCTGTGCCCAAGGAGAGGAGTTCCCTTGATATTGGGCTTTATTCAAGAGACGGGGACAGAGAGTATATTGATGCTCTGAAAGAGCACCTACCAAAAATCTACAAAGAATTTAAACCACAACTTATAGTTTATGTGGCGGGAGCTGATCCCTATGAGGGGGACCAGTTAGGTGGTTTGAAGCTTTCAAAGGAAGGGTTGAAGGAAAGAGACAGAATAGTTCTTGAGGGAGCATCGGATCTATCAATTCCAGTTGCAATTGTCCTTGGAGGAGGTTATTCTTACGATTTAAATGATACAGTTGAAATTCACTTTTCTACATTCTTGCAGGCAATGAAAATTTTTATGAGCAAATAATGAAAATAGCTCGTAGCTGTCAGCTGACAGCTAAATGAAATAGGAGGAGGCATGAGAATTTCAAGAAAAGATTTTTTGAAAATCTTAGAACAACAAATGCTTGTTTGCAAAATTTTGAATTATGATTTTAAAATAAAAAAAGAGGTGAACAATGAGAAGTATTGAAGAAATAATTAAAGAGTTGCCTCCTGAACTACAAAAGGAGGTAGAAGACTTTGTCAAATCGCTCCTTGAAAAAAGATTATCTAAAAAAGGGAAAAAACTGAGACAGGATTGGGCTGGGGCTCTGAAAGAGTTTAGAAACCAATTTACATCTCTTGAGCTCCAGAAAAAAGCATTGGAGTGGCGAGGGGATTAAAAATGTATCTGGTGGATACAAATGTATGGCTTGAAAGGCTTCTTGAACAAAAAATGTCAGAAAATGTCAAAGAATTTTTCGATAATAAGCCCTCTGAGACACTTTTTATAACAGATTTTTCTTTTCATTCCATTGGAATTATAATGACAAAACTTGGAAAGAGAGAAGAATTTCTAAAATTAGTTAAGGACGCTTTTATAGATGGAGCAGTTGGAATTGTTCATCTCGACCCCGAAGATTCATTTCGAATTGTGCAAATTATAAATGAATTCAATCTTGATTTTGACGACGCCTATCAGTATGTTTCAGCAGAAAAGTTCGAACTTACAATTGTAAGTTTTGATGCGGATTTTGATCGCACTGAGCGAGGAAGAAAAGCTCCAGAGGAAGCATTAAAAGAATAAATGCATAATAATGAAAATAGCTCGTAGCTGTCAGCTGACAGCTAAATGAAATAGGAGGAGGCATGAGAATTTCAAGAAAAGATTTTTTGAAAATCTTGGGTCTTGGTTTTATAACATCGGGAATTCTAAGAGGAGAAGAGAAAAAAGAGCTGAAAGAAGCAAAGGTTGAGGCTAAGAGGCTGAAAATTAAAGATGTTGAGATTTACTATTTTGACATCCCCATGGTCAAGCCCTTTAGAATTGCCATTGGAACTATGGAAGGAGCTAAGGATGTCCTAATAAAAATTCACACTGATCAGGGAATAGTTGGGATTGGAGAAGCGTGTCCATTTCCTCCTATAACTGGAGAAACCCAGGAAACAAATGTTGCAGTTGCAAAAGTTCTAAGGGAGAATCTCATCGGAAAAGACCCCCTTGCCATTGAAGGGATTATGAAAGATTTTGGTCCATTTGTCCACACAAATCCTTCAATAATCGCAGCTTTTGACATGGCTCTCTACGATATCCTCGGAAAAGTTGCAGGGCTCCCCCTTTACAAACTTCTCGGTGGAGATAGAAACTCCTTTGAAACAGACCTTACTGTTGACCTCGACACTCCAGAAAATATGGCTAAAATGGCTCAGGATGTAATAAAAAGAGGGTATAAAATAATAAAAATTAAAGTTGGACAGGATCCCTCCCTGGACATCAAAAGGCTGGAGGCAATAAGGAGTGCTGTTGGTTATGATTATCCCATAAGAATTGATGCCAATCAGGGCTGGAATGTTCCACAGGCAATAGAAGCCCTCAAAAAAATGGAGAAGTTCCAGATTCAGTTTTGCGAACAGCCAGTTTCAGCATGGAACATAGATGGAATGAGAGTTGTAAGGAATGAGAGTCCAATTCCTATAATGGCTGATGAATCTCTTTTCTCTCCTCAGGATGCTATAAAACTCATAAAAAGTGAGGCTTGCGACTATTTTAATATAAAGCTTATGAAATCAGGTGGCATAAGAAATGCCATAAAAATTTCCAATATTGGAGAATCTGCAGGAATAAAATGCATGGTTGGCTCCATGCTTGAAACAAAGGTTGCTCTGACAGCTGCTTCCCACTTTGTTGCCTCCAGTAGAAATGTTGTCTTTGCTGACCTTGATGCAGACTCATCCCATGCTGTTTATCCTGTCATTGATGGAATAAAAGTTGAAGGCGGGGAAATAACCCTTCCTGAAAAGCCAGGTCTTGGATTGGATGTAGACCCCGAATTTCTAAAAAAACTGAGGAAAGCTTAATCACAATTATTAATTCCACCTGCATTTTACTAAAAATCTTAAAAAATACTAAAAAAATCTAAAAAAATAACAACTATCTCCCTTGACTTCCCAAGTTTTTATTCATAAATTATATATGTGAAAATTTGAATGAAAGGAGGTGAAAAGGATGATATTAAGAAAGGCAGAAGCCAAATATTTACCCAGAATAATTCCTAGTCCAGCAGCTATAGCTTTGTGCTGTTGTTGTAATTGCAATTGCTGGTGTTGCACCTGTTGTTGTTGTACAATTGATATTTAATCCGGTTGGGGGGCAAATGCCCCCCATATACCAAGTGAGAAATACCACAATTTTGAGGAGGAGAAATGTTAAAAATAGGTAATATAAAGAAGAAAATTTCGAATGATGACAAAATAAAGTGGAATCCATATTATAAGGTTTTCCCCATTACTCCTAACGAAGTTTACATAACCCACGGATTAAGGTCAACTTTTAGTTTCTCAATTTTAGATGAATTAGAATTAAAAATATTGGATAAAATTGTTAATTATCTTCAAAATTTTATTTCTCTTGAAGAATTGTTTGAGATTTTAAAAATAAAAGAAGAAAATAAGAATTATTTGGAAGAAATCTTAAATTCACTTTATGAAAAAGGGATAATAATTAAAGAAAAGGATTCGCAAATTTTATATGCTGTTTATTTTGAAGAGATATCAAAATTACAACACATTAACATAGGCCTAATAGGCCTTGGTCCCCTCGGCATCAGAAACCTGTTTTCCTTTTTATCTTTGGAGATTAATACCGTAAATGTAATTGATGGTAGAGAAAACATACCTTACGAAGCTTGTTCCAATTATACTTTATTTTTTAAGGATTTTATAGAAACTTCAAAGAGTCCCTCAGAAGCATTAAAAAAATTTCTAAGTAAACATCCTCAATATACGGATAAAATAAAAATCTTTGACAATTTTGAAAAGGAAAATTTAATAGAATTTTTAAAGTCTTCTAACATGGTAATTATTTCATTAGAGTCTTACTTGCCTAAACTATTTAATGAAATAAACTCATTAGCTTTTGAGTTTAATACACCAGTGCTCTACTCTTTCATAGAAGGAGGGGTTGGGATAATTGGACCTCTGGTCATACCAAGAGAAACATCTTGTTTTTTATGTTTTATGAGCCAATTTGAGGCTAGTTTATTACTCCCGTCACATTATCTAGCTTACAAATCTTATATGAACAAAATAGAAAAAAGCGGGAAAACCTTAATTGGTGGCTCTCCCCCTATTTTAGATATAATCTCTGGCTTTATTGTAGATTGTGGGATAAGAATTCTTTTGGGGCTAGAAAGTGCATATACTATAAATAGAATTCTTATCTTGAATTTTGAATCGCTTGAGATGGAAATTCAAGATGTTCTAAAAAACCCTAGCTGTCCGACATGTCTCAAAGGTGAACCACCTATAATGGCTTCATCAGTTCTTTAAAGGGAGTAAAAAATGGTCTGGAGATATTTAGAGAATGAAACCGAAGATGTTTTTTGGATGCTATTTCAAGAGCCCATCCCTCCTCTTTTTAAAACAATTATATTAAAAAATTTTTATTTTTTTTCACCTTCTATCGAGCACTCCTTACATAATCCCACTATAGATGAGTTATACCATGAAAATAGCAAACTAATTCAGAATAGTAATTATTTCCAAACTGTAAACAGACGCTATAAAAGTTTATTTCCTTTCTTAAAAAGAGATAGATCAAAAAGCTTTGAAGCTTATTATGACATGGAGGGAATATGTAAACCTATCGAAAGATTAGATGAACCCTATAAAGGAATTTTGAACATTATTAAGAAATGTTTACCGATATCCATAGGATTTTATTGTATTTTATGTGGAGAACCACCTGTATTACTCAAGTTCGAAAAACCTGATTATTTATTTTTAGTAAAAATTCTTCCATTTAATTTAAATGAATTTCTCACCAAGAATATTTATTTACTTAACGAAAGCGAAATTTCTCTAAAAGAAAAACCTCTCGTCGTAATATTTTTGTTTACGAATCATACTATTTTTAGAACAATATTCGGTTTAAGGGGTTACAAAATTGCTCTTTTTGAAGTTGGTAAATGCGTAGGAAGTATTGAAGCAGAAATCAAAAATCTAAATCTCTCTTGTTACTCCACTTCTATTTTTTATGATAATCCTATAAATCGACTTCTCAATCTTGACGGGAAAAGATTTGCTGTTCATAGTATTATTTTAATAGGAAATATCAGCGAATCTTTGCGCCCTAATAATTTAACTTAAAAAGAGGAGGTTTCATGTGGGAAGATAAAATTAATAAGGAAGAAATAATTTTAGAATTGGAAAAAAAAGTGAGGGAATTCTTAAAGGATCCTGAGATTTTTGCAATTTTCATTAACAAATTACTTCAACTTTCAGAAGCAGAAGCAAAAAAAATGGCTTTTAATACCTCCTTTGAAATTCCAGGAGAGGTGGATATTATAAAAGAATATAAAAATGCAGAAAAGATCGAACTCCCCAGATGTGACTACAATAAATTTTCTATCGGGGATGTATTGTTTAAAAGAAGATCAATTCGAGAGTATGAAAATACTCCCCTTTCTATCCATGAACTAACCTGTATATTGAATTATTCATACGGTATTAGAGAAACTGCTCCTGCTTACAATTTACCAAATTTTCCTTTCAGAACTGCTCCATCAGGTGGAGGATTGCAAGGGATTGAATTATATTGTTTGGTAAATAATATTGATGGAATAGATGAAGGACTTTATTATTTTAACCCAGTAGAAAATGCATTAAATGTTATTTTTAAAGGATTTTGTAGAGGAATGCTACTTGAGCTATGCAGAGGGCAAGAATTTGTTGCTGAAGCTCCTGTCATTTTCTTCTTGACAGGAGTTCTAAAAAAAGGCCTGTGGAAATACTCTAACACATACTATAGAATTTTACTAATAGATAGCGGATGTGTAGCAGAGAACATTCATTTAGTTGCAACTTCTTTAAATTTAGGTTCTTGTATAATAGCTGGTTTTGATGCAGAAAAAGTGGCGAAATTTCTTCAGTTGGAAGATCCATTTGAAATTCCCATTCTTATAGTTTCTGTTGGCAAAATAAAAAGGGGGATGTGAAAAATGAAAATAAATATTATAAATAAAAATTTATTGCTTTTTCCTGAAAGAGTAAGTATCAATATTTTAGACTCCCTCGAAGATTTCCTAACTTTGTACAACCCAATTTTGGGACCTGTAAGAAGTATAACAGCTCAATTTTGTTCACCTATGGGTTTCCCTGTCTACAGTATGGTTTCACATCATTATGATTTATATTACACACAACATGTTAAGATAGGGCATGACTTTATACCAGCAGCAGGAAAGGGGAGAAACCTTTTCAATGCTTTTTTTGGCTGTCTCGGAGAATCAGTTGAAAGAGTAATACCAGTAGTTTACAGTGAATATCTAAGGAGAAAGGTAATTTATGGAACTCCAAGTGAAATGAGAAAAAAGGGATATAATATTCTGGGACCAGATAGACTTCCATTATTTGCGAAAGAGCAATATGGCTCACGTTTTCTTTATGAGTCCTTTACAGAAGACAGTTGGATTGGTTGGATCAAAGGCGAAAATCTTTTAAATGGAGAAGAGATTTTCGCTCCAGCCCAGGTAGTATTATTTGGATATAGAATGAAAAGGAATGAAGCTTTAATTGGCTATCCTCACTCTGCAGGCCTTACCGCTCACTCAGATTTACTCGAGGGCAGATATCATGGAATCTGTGAAATTATTGAAAGGGATTCTTTGAATGTAAGATGGGTATCGAAATTACCCCCTAAAGAAATATCTTTAGAAAACATAAAAGATAAATATAAGAATTTACTAGATGAGTATTTTCTCTTAAAAAATCCCTATATTAGAACTAAAATATATTATTGGACATTAGACATTCCCGAAATTCATGTAATTACATTGCATTGCGTAAATACTTCTTTAAAAAAACTGAAGTATTTCCCAGGAATGGGTGCTGACATTTCATTTAAAGGCGCCCTTATGAAAGCTCTTGCAGAAGTAGGGCAGGCGGAAAAAATGTGTTATTCTGTTACTGGCATGAGTCAAGAAGGAGAACTCCCCCCTTGGATGGATGTTTCACCAGATGCAGATTATAGTAAAATTACAGATTTGTTTAAGACTATTGCTTATTATGGGTTTGAGCAAAATTTGAAAAAGGTCGAGGAATTTTACAGTAGATCTGAAAAGATTAATTTGTCTGACATTCATATCATAGATAATATAGAAAATAAATATGATGTCATCTTGGAAATCCTAAAAAATAAAAATTATACTCCTCTATGTTTTGACTTAACCCCTCCACAGTTTCCAAAATATACGATCCAAAAATTATTTATACCAGAACTCACTCAGTATTTTATGGTTCACGGGTTTTATGGGCATCCAAGATATTATAAACTAGGAAAGGAATTGGGAATTTTAAACAACGACCTAACTTTTAACGATTTGAACAAGGCACCTCTACCTTTTCCATGAGAACAAAAATAGAAGGATCTTTTGGTGGAAAAAAATATTTAATTGGTAGTATAATAACTCCATTTATTCTAAGTTCATTTATACTAATTATTTTTTATTTTTTAAATAAAATTGATAAAATAGGTTTTGCAAAAAAAATTTCGGTTGAGACTATAAAATTTACCCTGATTTCAATTGCAATAGGATACATAATTTATCTTCTTGATAATTTTATATTGAAATTAGAGTTTTTCATAATTAATAAAATTTTTTGCAATCAAAGTAATAAAAAATTTCTTTATGGGATGAGTTTTCAAGAAGCGGTCACGATGTATTCATCTAATTTATTTCTTATAACTCTAATTGTAACCTCCTTTTGGGAAGAATTGTGTTTCAGAGGAGTTGGATTATTTGTTTTTCTGGAAAGTTTGAATTTTCCTTCCCTTCTTGGAGTAGGATTTACTTCTATTGCTTTTGCTATTTATCATATATCTTCTGGATATCTATCTATTTTCCCTAAATTTATTGGAGGGATTATTCTTGGCTTATTGTATGTCTTCACTAAGAGTTTACTGCATCCTTTTATTGCACATATAACTTGGAATTTTTTTATTTGGATTGATTGGAAGAAATCCTCCATGTTTAGAAAAGGAGGTTGATATGGAAGATGAAATTATAAAGGTAGAAAATTTAGGTAAGAGATATGGACAGATCCAGGCAATAAAAGGGATATCCTTTGAGGTGAAAGAAGGAGAGATTTTTGGAATAGTGGGACCAAATGGAGCTGGGAAGACCACAACCATTGAGATAATGGAGGGGTTAAGGATTCAGGATGAAGGTTCTGTAACAATCTTCGGTCTTAACCCCCTGAAAGAGGGGGATGAACTGAAGGAGATAATAGGGGTTCAGCTTCAGAAAACAGCTATTTTTGATAGAATAACAGTGAAGGAGGCGATCTCCTTCTTTGGTTCCCTTTATAAAAAGTCCCTTAGTTCAGATTACATTCTCAAGCTCTTTTCCCTTGAGGGGAGAAAAAACTCCTATGTAAAGAATCTCTCTGGGGGTGAACATCAGAGGTTATCTGTTGCATTGGCTTTTGTCAATGACCCTAAAATCCTTTTCCTCGATGAGCCGACAACAGGGATGGACCCCAATGCAAGAAGAGATATGTGGGATATTATTGAAATGTGCAGAAAGGATGGAAGGACTGTAATCCTTACAACCCATTACATGGAGGAGGCTGAAAAACTCTGTGATAGAGTTGCAATAATTGATGGGGGGAAAATAATCGCTCTTGACAAACCAAGGGAGCTTATAAGGAAAATTGATGCACCAAAAAGAATCGAATTTAAAATTAAAAGTGAAGCGAATTTTGAGAGGATAGAAATGATCGAAGAGATTGTTGAGCTGAAAAGAGATGGAAATGAAATAATAATTTACACAAAAGAGCCATCAAAGGTTCTCTCAAAAATATACTCTGATAATATGGAAATTGAAGAGCTAAAAGTTCTTGAAGCAAACCTTGAAGATGTTTTTATCAAGCTTACTGGGAGGAAATTTGAAAATGAGTAAATTTATAAATGTTGTAGTTATTGAAACAAAAATGTATTTGAGGACAAAAATAGCTGTATTTTTTACATTCCTTTTCCCTTTTTTCTTGCTTTTTCTTTTTGGACTTATATGGGGAAAAAGATATATTCCTTTTCTTGTTCCAATGTTAATAGCAATGGTTGCCTCTTCCACTGCAATATATACAATAGGTCCAATACTTCCTGTTTATAAAGAAGCAGGAATATTTAAAAGGATTTCGGTTTCTCCTTTAAGAGGATGGACATATATATATGGGTTGGTCTCTTCAAGATTTATCATTGTGTTGGCTCAATCACTCATTTTAATTTTAGCCTCAGAAATAATTTATGGAATTCAGATAAAAGGTAATTTACTTTTTTTAATGGTTTCTCTTATTATAGGAATCTTTTCAATACTATCCATAGGTGGTTTAATAGCTGGAATATCAAAAAATATGGAAACTGCTACAGCAATTGCAAATATCACTTTCGTTCCTTTGATGTTTTTAAGTGGTGCATTTATTCCCATATTCATTTTACCAAATTTTCTAAAAAAAATTGCTTCTGTAAGTCCTGTTTTTCATTTTATTAAAATTCTTCAAGATATAATTATCTTTGGAAAGAATTGGCAAGATGAGGGGAAAAGTCTACTTATTCTAATCATCTTTCTCATTTTACTTTCAATTATAACAAAGAAAACATTCAAGGAGGTATGAAGATGTTAGAGTATTTACTAATAGGTTTCTTGGTCAGCTCTTTTTTAATCGGTAGTCAAAAGAGTTCTCCTGAAATTCTTATGGAGGTAAAGAATTTAATTCAAAAAGCAGACAATGAATGGGATTACAATGGTTTTGTGAAAGCTAAATCTCTTTTGGATGGTTTGGAAGTAGAGAGTTCTCTTCTTTACCTCTCTTATTATTATCAGGGGTTGATAAATTACAAATTAGCAATTTTTCACATCCAAAAAAAAGAGAGAGGTAAAGCAAAGAAACTAATAAACGATGCAATTAAAATCTTAGAGGCTTCTATAAATCTCCGAGACAATTTTTCTGAATCTCACGCTCTGCTTGGAACTCTTCTGGGTATGAAAATATCCTTTTATCCCTTTCTTTCTCCATTCCTTGGTTATCGCTCATTTAGTGAGTTTGAAATTGCAATAAATTCGGACTCCAAAAATCCAAGAAACTACCTTCTCAGAGGAATCACATATTTTCACACTCCTTCAATATTCGGAGGGGGTATTTCAAATGCAAAGAATGATTTTGAATATGCTATCAAACTTTTCGAAGAGGAAAAAAAGGGAAATCCCATTTTGCCTTCATGGGGTTTGTGCGAAGCTTACACATGGCTTGGACTTTGCTATTTAAAAAATAGAGAGAGGGAAATGGCTAAAGAGACCTTCTTGAAAGGACTTGAGAAATGTCCAGAATATAAATGGCTTAAATTAAATCTTGATAAAATAAAGGAGGAGAGTAAAAAATGAGAAACCTTAAAAGAATTCTAATTTTTGTTTTTTCAGTTCAGATTCTCTTTAGTATCTCTACTGAGAAATTAGAGGAAGCTAAAAATCTTCTAAAAAAAGGCTTCGAAAGCTGGGAAATCTCTTCTCTGGAGAGAGCAAGAGAAGAATTTATTAAACTTTCCCTTTCTGAAAAAAATGAAAACCCTTTTCTTCTCTATTACATCTCTCTTGCGGATTACAGAATCTCTACATATTTTATTTCTACTCAGAGTAAAGATAAAGCAGAGAGATTTCTTGAGGAGGGGATTTCATATATTAAAAAATCTTTCCAGGTTGATTCTAAATTTTACGAAGCATATGCTCTCTATGCTTCCCTTCTCGGACTGAAGATAAATATAAAGCCAGAGGAGGCGATGTTCCTTGGTATGGAATCTGAAAAGTATTTCTCCATTGCCCTTGAAAAGGGAGGAGATAATCCAAGGGTGAATCTTCTAAAGGGAATTTCCACCCTTTACACTCCTGAAATGTTTGGAGGAGGAGCAAAGAACGCATTAAAATTCATTGAAAAAGCTATCTCCCTGTTTGAGAAGGAAAAGATTGGTGACCCCATTCTTCCATCATGGGGGAAGGATGAGGCTTACACATATCTTGGAATTGTTTATGAGAAATTAGGGGAAAGGGAAAAGGCAATTCAAGCTCTTAAAAAGGCTCTTGAGATAAATCCACAGTTTGGATATGCAAAGATAAATCTTGAAAGAATAGAGAAGGGAGTTAAATGAGATTTATCAGAATATTTTTTCTTAATTTTTTGATTATTTCCAATCTTTTCTCTTCTCAGAAATGGATTTTAAGAGGAAGGGTGGTTGATAAAGATACTAAAAAACCACTCCAGGCATATGTAATGATTCTGGAGAGCTCAGAGGGAACAGATGCAAAAGAGGATGGCGGATTTGAAATTAAGACTGAACTTGAAAACTTCACTCTTTTAGTCCACATGACTGGATACAAAATAAAGGAAGTTAGAGTTAAAAGGGGGGATTTTCTAAAAATTGAACTCGAGCCTGAACCTGTTTCAACTTACGAGATTGTGGTAACTGCCGATGCCCGTGTCTCTGAGGATAAAAGTCAGAAAACAGTTACTCTCTCAATGCTCGATGTCTACAGAACACCAGGTTCTGCAGCGGATCCAGTGAATGCAGCCCAGGTTCTTCCTGGTGTTAATTCAATTCCTGATGCATCAAATCTACTAATAAGGGGTGGAGGTCCTGATGAGGTGGGTTATTACCTGGATGGAATTGAGATTAAGCATCCATACCAGAGCGAATCTTTAAAAGAAGGTTATTTCAGCATATTTGATAACCAAATTGTTCAGAATCTAACAGTCTCAACATCTGGATTCTCTCCAAAATTTGGAGATGCCCTATCTGGTATTATGGATATTTCAACAAAGGATGGTTTTTCAAAAAAACAATTTGCTCTTGGGTTTTCAATCCTTGGAACGAATTTTTTCTGCTCAATCCCCCTTGAAAAAAAGATTGGTTTTATTGGAACATTGAATTTAGGAAATTCCCGTCTCTTTACAGATATAAATGGTCAGGAAGGATGGATTTTCAAGAACGGAGAATCCATTGGGAAATTTATTTTAAAACTAACAGATAAATCAAATCTTAAATTTCTTTATCTCATTCACGGATATAGCTTTGAGGATGAGGTTGAGGATTTCAAAGTTGAAACAAATAACAGAATCTTTGGAATAACTTTTGAAAACATTTATTCTGAAAAGCTCTATTCAAGGTTAACCCTTTCCTCTGTTGATTGGAGTTCAGAATATTATTTCCCCTACTTTCCCTTTGAAATCAAAGATTCATTCTTGCAGGGAAGATTCGATATTTTCATGGATTTTAAAGAGCATCTAATAGAGGGAGGATTAGATTTCCAAAAGAGGAATAACGACTTTTCTAAGGGAAATTTCGGAACTTTCAGTGTGAAAGGGATTAAACTTGGATTTTATCTTCAGGATAAATTCAGGATATGGAAAAATATCTTTGCAACAGCAGGAATAAGGGGTTCAAGCCTTGACCTTTCCAATTGGAGATTTAACTTTGAACCGAGATTATCCATTGCATATCTTCCGACAAAAGAGCAAATATTCAGATTATCAGCTGGGGTTTATAACCAATTTGGAGATTACTTTTTAATAAAAGAGAACCCTTACTTAAAACCGAAGACCTCCTTTAATTACTCCTTAAGTTATGACTTTATAAAGGAGAGAGATGCAATTAGATTAACAATTTATGAAAAAAGGTACAGGAATCTCTTCCTTATGGAAAAGGTAATTTCCAATAATGGTTATGGATTTGCAAGGGGTGCGGAGTTTTTTGTCAAAATGGAAAGGGAGATATTCGATTTAAAATTTGTTTACAATTTCCTTAGTTCCAAAAGAAAAGAAGGGGAAACACTGGTTCTTTCAAGGTCTCCCTGGGAGATAGACCATTCCTTCACAGTAATTTTCAATCTAAAAAGAAAATTTGATTCCATAGGAATAAGGTTCTCCTATGCAAGAGGTCTTCCCTACACACCCCTTTTGGGAAGGGAATGGGATGAGGAAAATTTTAGATTTAAGCCAATATGGGGGGAACCATTTAGCAAAAGATATCCTCCTTTCAGAAGGATTGATCTATCCCTTTCCAAGTCCTTAAATATCAAAAAAAGGCTCATTTTACTAAATGCAGGCATAATTAATCTCCTTAACCATAAAAATACCCTGAGATACGAGTGGAACGAGGATTATTCCTCCCAGAATACAATAGGCTCAATATTCTCAAGAAGCTTTTTTATTGGAATATTCTCTATGTTTTGAAAAAAAGAGGTTAAACTAAATGGTTCTCATTCCCTTGAGTTTAATGGATAAAATTTTAAAAGAGGATTTTCTTGAGCCTCTCTTGCTTTATTTTCTAACCCAACTTTCGCATTTTTTCTCTAAAAAATCGTTAAAAACTGGTTTCTCC
>CAZYPR010000027.1:0-34537 GCA_964649495.1 uncultured Clostridia bacterium
AATATGATAACTCAAAAATAAAATGAATATAAATATTATGGGAGGAAAAAATGGGAAAAGGAGCTTCAAGATTTTTATTGTCTTTGATAGTTTTATTGTTATTAGCAATTACTATTTTTTCAGAGGAGAGATTTTCAGGACAGAAGATACTTGAACATATTAAAGTTCTCGCCAGTGATGAATTCCAAGGAAGAAAGAGTGGTCTTTCAGGAGGAGAGAAAGCAAGTGAATGGATCGCAGGGAAATTTAAGGAATGGGGACTTTCTCCTGCTGGAAGTGAGGGATATTTTCAGTTTTTTGAGAATCCTTTTTTCAATGTAGATGGTAATGTTCTGCTAAGGATTAACAATTTTAAAGAAAAAAGGACATTTTATTATGATGATGAATGGAGGGTAATCCCTTTTTCAGGCTCAGGAAAATTAAATGCTGAATTAGTTTTTGCAGGTTACGGAATTATATCAGAGAAGAATAGATGGAATGAATATGAAAATATTAATGTAAAAGATAAAATTGTTCTTGTAGTCAATGGTTATCCCCCATTTCTTGAAGGAAGTGGGGAAGAAGAGTCCCAAATTGGAGCGAAGGTTGATAACGCATATAAAAATGGAGCAAAGGGAATTATTTTTGTTTACAAACCTGGAGAAACTCCCCAGAGGGTGAGAATTTCAATTCCGCCTGAGAAATACAGAAAAGATTTTATCGCAATTTTCGCTACAGAAAATGTTCTAAACTTTATTTTTAGTGAAGCTCCAACAGATTTCCGATACCTTATGCAGATTATTGAAAGGGATAGAAAATCTGCCAGCACACCCCTTCCTGTAAGAGTTGAGATTTCAGCAAAAACTTCATTTGATCCAAAAAGAAAAATGAAAAATGTGATTGCAAAAATAGATGGTGTGGATCCTTTTCTGAAGAACGAATATGTAATTATAGGAGCCCACATGGATCATCTTGGAACTTCACCAAGAGGGGGAATTTATAATGGAGCCAATGACAATGCTTCTGGGACAGCTGTTGTGATGGAAATTGCAAGGGTAATGAAAATTAACAATATTAAATCTAAAAGAACCATTCTATTTGCTCTATGGGCTGGAGAGGAACAGGGCTTGTTAGGTTCAAGATATTATTCAGAGCATCCATTATTTTCTATTGAAAATACAACCGCATATTTCAATCTTGATATGGTTGGACATGGAGATGGAAGGATAAATTTTCCAGGGATCTACTTCGGGCCAGAAATATGGAATATTTTGAAAAATAAGCTTCCTGATGAGATTAAAAAAGATTTAAATCCATCGAGGGGTGGCCCAGGAGGCTCTGATCACACAAGTTTTCTCCTGAAAGGAGTTCCTGGTTTTGGGATAATGACTTCAGGTTACCATTTCAAATACCACCAGACAAGGGATGATATTGACCTTATAAAACCTGATCTTCTTGAAAAGGTTGCCAATTTTCTTTACAACTCTTTAAAGATTGTTGCGGATGATGAAAGTTTGAAAATTCCTGAGCTAAGAGAGGAGCTTTACATATTGAGATCCTCCACAGTTGCTGGATTTGTTGATAAGGAGCCATTAGCTCTGGTTGAAGAGACACGCTCAATTGAATTTTTTGACCTTGATATTAGTTTTCTTCCATTAAAAGGAAATTCTATTTATGAAGTCATTAATGCTCTTTCTGAAACAATTGAAAAGCTTGAACAATCAAGGAATTTATCAATTTTAACCTCACCCTCCCAGTTTCAGATAGATTCGAGAATGGGGAGACACTCAATTTTATTGGGTATTGATGATTTAAAAGGAATTTCAAAGGATCTGAAGATTTTAAAAATATTTTCGAAGGCTGGTCTTGGATATGTGGTTTTAAAGGACAATGACTTTGAAAATCCCTCTGAATTGAAAAAAGGAGTAAAAACTTTCAACGATTCAGGAATTCTTATTCTTGTGAAATCTTCTAATTCTGAGAATATAAAAACTTTAATTGAAACAAGCTCAAAACCTGGAATAGTTATTTCCAAGAGTCTTGGAACAGAAATAAAAAAATTGATAAAAGATAAAAAGTGGAAAGCAGGAATTGTTTGGGAAAGAGGAGTTTCTCCTGAGGAATTATTGAAGGTGATAGAAAGTTTTAAGGAGGGACTTGACTACCATAACATTCTTGTTTTTAAAGAAGGAGTTTCATTTACCAATTTAGGTGATGACTTTTTAAAACTTATTTCTCTTCTGAAAAGTAAAAATGCTAAAAGGGAGGAGATAAATGGAATTCTCGGACAGGGTGTGATTGACCTTCTATTTCAGATAAAAGGAGAGGAAAGAAGAGTTATGCCATTTATCCCTTTTTAAATTTGCTATCCTTGCTTTTCCTTATTGATTTCTTTCGAGAACTTCATGTATAGAAGGATTGTTGTGCCAAAAGAAATTGAAAAGATTATCAAAGGGACTATAATCCCGTAGAATATTTCAGTAAGGGTCATAACTCCTCCTTAGAATTTTCAGTTCTTTCTTTAGTTTCAGAAACTCTTTTTTTGTAAGAAAAATATGCAAGGACAAGACCTAAAAAAGAGACAAAATACGCTATTGTCATTCCCAATACAACAAAAAGACCTTTGCTCATCTTTCCTCCCATTTTACAATTTTTTGAAGCCTTTCAAGATACTCTTTCTGTTTTTTCTCATACTCTTCAGAAATTGCTCTGAGTTTTGGGTCAATTATCCAGTGGAGGAGAACTGTTAAAATAATTCCAATTCCGAAAATAATAAAGCCTTCCTTCAGAAAAAGGAGACTGAGAGCAAGTCCAACCATTAGAGTGGCATAGGCAATGGGTGAAATAACTATTACTATCCAATCTTCCTTACTCCATTTGTCAGCCTCTTCAGGCTTCCATTCCCTTTTTATTAATTTCATTTTTACCCCCTCAAATAAGTCCAAGTTTCTTTGCTTTCATTTCTACGGGTTTCCAGAAACCTATTGGCTTTGTCATGGCGTAGTATTTTGCAAGGTGTCTCATATCTTCAGGTTTTGTGAGAAGAGTGACAGGAATATAGACAAGAGCGGTAAGGAACATAAGAACCCAGAATTGGAGATAGTCGGGTAGCTCTGGAATTACTTTGAAGGATGGAAGGACCCAAACAACAAGCCAGCTGAAACCCAAATTTGCGATCCAGGCTGAAAGATAACCCCAGCTGTTAAATCTCCACCATATAACCTGAAGAATATTGGGAAGCCACATCCCAGCTCCCATTATCCATAAAGCAAAAATCAGCCATTTTGTAATCTCCTCCATCATGGTTCCATAAATAAAAGAGCCTATCAAAAGAAAGAGGGTTGATACTCTTCCAGCGAGAACAAGGGTTTTCTCTGATGCCTTAGGATTTATGTAATGGTGGTAGAGGTCCCTTGTCATGTATACTGCTCCAAGATTTAGATGGGTTGAGATTGTCGAGAAATGAATTGCTACAATACCCGCAAGGAGAAAGCCGACAAAACCGGCAGGTAAATGTTCAAAGGCGATTCTATACCATGCCATTTCATATTTTGATTGATCTGTTATGTAAGGGTTAAGAACAAAAAAGGCTATTATTGCCACTGCCCAAAAGGAATTTCTTGTGAGGGTTAGAGCGGTTCCCCACCATATGGAGTAGGAAGCGTCTCTAACTGTCTTTGAAGATTGGATTCTCTGTGCCTCTGTATACCAGTCTATACTTGTTCCCATTCCAAATCCTCCAAGCACAGCGATAAAAATCATTGTGAGAAACCATGCTATAGGAAAATCTCCAGTGAAGAATCCTGAAAAGTGGAATGGATTTATCCTCCACAGCTCACCCATTTTTGAAAGTTTCTCTATTATTTCTGATGGACCACCTGCAACACCAATTCCCCAGAGAGATGAAAAAATTATTACGAAAAGAGCGATTATTCCCTGTTGAAAATCAGCCATAACAACTCCCCAATAACCTGCTGAGAGGACATAAACTGCAACAATGCAAGAAGGTATTACAAGACCAATCCAGTTATCCCACCTAAAGAGGTAATTGCAAAGTTTACCCATAGCCATTCCAACCCATCCAAGAATGAACATGTTTAGGAATGAGCCCCATCCCGACATCCATCCTCTTAGAAGTTCAGCACCAACTCCTGAATACCTGAGACTTTGCCATTCTGCTTGAGAGTAAGCGAGGGACCTTCTAAAAATTCGAGCTGAAACAAAAGCTGAGATTGCACACCAGGCAGAAAAGAATGTGTACCACAAACCTCTCAATCCATATTTGTAAATCACTCCACTCACCCACATGGGAGTATCTGTTGCGGTGTGGGTTGCATAAACTGACATTCCTGGAATCCACCATGGGAGTCCTCTTCCCGCAAGGAAAAAGTCTGCTTCCGAACGCTTTCCCAGCCTGTAGAATATAATTCCACAACCTGTTATCAGGAGGAGATACAATACTAACCATAACCAATCAAGAAAACTGAAATTTACCATCTGAAATCTCCTTCGAAAGAGTTAAAAGCTATTACATATCTTTTTCTATTCATTCTTTCGCCTCAATCCTCTCATTTATTTTCCTTAATATATTCAAATGTCCTTTTTAAACCTTCCTCTATATGAATTAATGGTTTCCAGTTAATCTCCTTTACTGCCCTGGATATGTCTGCAAGAGTGTGTCTTACCTCACCTTTTCTTCCCTCTTCATACTTTGGCTTCCCCTCAAAACCTGAAATTTTCTTTAAAATTCTGAAAATCTGGTTAACAGAATATCTTTTTCCACTTCCTATATTGAAAATCCTGCTCTCTTTTGCTCCTCTAAGAAGAATCATTTCCAATGCTGACAGAACATCATTTACATAAACAAAATCCCTTGTTTGTTCACCATCTCCGTAAATCACTGGTGGTTTACCATTTAAAATCATCTTTATAAATCTTGAAATTACGCCTGAATAAGGAGAATCTGGGTCCTGCTTTGGACCATAAATATTGAAAAATCTAAGTATTACTATGTCAAGTCCTCTTTTTAAATATTCAACGCAAACTTTTTCTCCTGAAAGCTTTGATTCAGCATAGGGCGAAAGAGGTGAGGGTGGACACTCTTCTGATACGGGAAGAATTTGTGGATTTCCATATATTGCACAGGAAGAGGCAAAGATAAATTTTTTAATACTAAATTTTTCAGATAATTCAAGGAGTTTCTGAGTTCCTTCAAAATTAACTTCAAAAGTTAATTCAGGTTCTTCCAATGATTTCTGAACAGATGTTATTGCTGCAAGATGAACAACATAGTCCACGCCTTGTAAAGACTCTTCTAAAATTTTTTTATCAGTAATGTCTCCATGAATGAATTCAATTTTATCTCTCACTTCCTTTAAATTTTCCATTTTACCTGTTGAAAGATTGTCAATTATCCTTACTCCATAACCTTTTTTGACCAATAAAAATGTAAGATTAGAACCAATAAAACCTGCACCTCCAGTAATAAGAACTTTCATTTTTTAGCCTTGTATATAGTTATCTTATCTATTTGAAATAAGATCAAATAATCTCGCAAGAGAACAGGAGCAAAACTCATAGAAACATCCAATTCCTGATTTAAAAAGCCATTTTTTGTATTTAAAAACTGGATCCCTCCTCTATAAGAGATGAGTAAATTATCTTTTAAAAGTCCAATCTCAGGAAAACATCTCTCTTTAATACTCTTCCACCATATAATGTCCCCCCCTTTCCTTTTCAAGCTCATAATAACATCTGAGCCACAAATAATATAAATCATTTTTGGATCCGAAGCGAAAGCTATAATATCAGCGGGAACTCTTATTTTCCATACTCTTTTTGAATTTTTCTTTCTTATACAATGCAAAGTATTGTCTTCAGTTTGAGCATAAATAAAATCCTTGTCACTAAAGATTCTTTTTACTCCCTTTAAGCCATAAAAATTTTCCAAGCCTTTGTTCTCGAACTTCTCCATTTCTAATTTTAATTTTTCACCTTCAAATGTAAGTAAAAATTCTCTTCCATTTTGAGTAGAAATAATTCCATTTTCAGTTATATTATATTTTTCTCCTTCAAAAAAGCTCTCAATTTCAAAAGAATTAGGATTAAACTTTAAAATTTTTCTTTCAAAAAAAAGAAAGATGTGGTCTTTTTGAAGTTTTGGTTGAAATATAAGCTCATCATTTAATTTTATTTCTTTGAAATGTTCAAAGGAGAGAGTGTTTATTCCTAAAAAAGCCAAAAAAACAAGCAAAATCATAAAAAAATCTTATCATCTTTTGAATTAACCTTCAATTTAATTGATTTTTGAATGAATTTCTAAGGAGGCTTATCTTATATGATTTTACTCTTTTTCAAGATTTATTATCTTTACATTTTTTGAATCAAGAAGAATTATTCTTGGGTCAGGAAGCAAGAGAGGGACTAAGAATTCCTTTTGGTTTCTCAATTGAGCAGTGTCAATTATCTCTGTGGGAATGTTCTTCAACATGGGTGCCAGTGTTGATGGGCATAGAACCCTTACCTTTTTTGGGCTAAAATCAAAATTTGATTTTTCATCCTCTGGAATCAAAGGTTCAACAGAAACAAATTTTTCAACGAGTCTATCAAGATTAAGCACAATGTTAGATGGCTTTACCTTTGAAATCTCAACCCCTTTAGGAATATTTAAAATATCCTCATCTTTTATAGTAATAACCACCTGACCTGTCTTAAATTCGGAAATATTAAGGTTCAATTCAGGATTTGTTTTTTTTAATTCTTCTTCTAATCTTTTTGGAACTTTAAGAGAGAGCTCAACGCTTGCAGTTGAAGCTGAAAGGACTGTTATGTTTGGAGGAAGCTCTGTAAAGTTTAACGGAACATTGATTTTAACTTCCAAAACACTCCAATCACCGAGAGAAATTAAAAGCCAGATAAAGAAGGCAAAAAAGAGTGAAAAGAGTTTTGCTTTCCAATCATAAATAAAAATTTTTCTTATTAATTCTTTCATTTTATGTTAAAGTATTCCAAAAGTCTTTGCTGGAGAACCTCTTTTTTGATATCCTTTTCAAGAACTCCACCAATAGCAAGAGATATAGAGCCTGTCTCTTCAGAGACAATAATTACAGCGGAGTCAGTTTCAGCAGAAAGCCCTATTCCCGCAAGGTGTCTTGTCTTTGTCCTTATTTCGGATGAATATGGATGAAGAGGAGGGAGAGGTAATAAACAACCCGCGGATTCAATCCTTCCCTCTCTTATTATTACTGCGCCGTCGTGTAGAGCGGATTTTGAAGAAAAAATTGAAGAAATAAGTTCCATCTCAATATTGGCATTAATCTCTACACCCTTTTCCGAATAACCCTTCAAGGATATTTCCTTTTCTATGGCAATTAAGCCACCAATTCTGTATGTTGATAAATACTCTACTGCGGAAACAATCTCCTCAATGTCCCTTTTGGTTGTTTTAGGCTGGAATGGTTTAAATATGCTTCTTGCTCCAATATTGGCAAGAAACTTCCTTATCTCTGCCTGATAGAGAACAATGATGGCTATAAAAAAGTAAGGGGCAATATTTTTAAGAATCCAGTAAAGGGAGACAAAATTAAATAACTTAGAAACAAAGAAGAAGATAGCAAGTATTGAAAGTCCTACAGCCATCTGATAAGCCCTTGTCCCCCTTATCAAAATGATAAACTGGTAAATAAGAATTGAGACGAGAAATATATCAATCAAGTCTTTAACTGAAAAGTGAGTGAGACTTTTTAAAAATGCTTCAATCAAGATTCCCTCTGAGAAAGAATCCTGTCTGCAACCTTAACCGCTCTTGAAAAAGCTTTTACATCATGAACTCTCAAAATATGGGCACCATTTACAACACCTATTATACCAGAAGATATTGATCCTTCGAGCCTTTCCTTTGGAGGAAGATTTAGAATGTTCCCAATAAAGGACTTTCTGGAAATACCGAGAAGTATAGGACGATTAAATTCTCGAAACTTATCGAGGTTGGCAATTATCTTCTCATTGTCTTCTTGTCTTTTCCCGAATCCTATCCCTGGATCTAAGATAGCTCTTTCAGGCTCTATATTGTTTTGAAAAAGGTAACTAAGTCTATCTCTGAAAAAATCTTTAATTTCTTTGACAACATCTTCATAGTAAGGATTTATTTGCATTGTTTTTGGAGTTCCTTTCATGTGCATTATTATTACAGGGACATCATTCCTTTTCAATACACCTATCATTTCAGAATCAAACCTTAAACCGCTTATGTCATTCACAATGTCTGCTCCGTTATCAATAGCTTCCTCCGCTATTCTCGCCTTGTAAGTATCAATGGATATTAAACATTTCACCTTCTTTCTAAGCTCCTTTATTACAGGAATGACTCGCTTTCTTTCTTCTTCTTCGGAAATACCTTCTGCCCCGGGTCTCGAACTTTCACCGCCCACATCAATTATTTGTGCTCCTTCCTCTTCCATTTCAACCCCCCTTTCTATTGCTTTTTCCTTATCAAAGAACTCTCCTCCATCTGAGAAAGAGTCAGGTGTAACATTTAAAATTCCCATTAAAATAGTTTCTTTCCCTATAAAAATTTTTTCCCCTTTTATATTTAAAGAGACAAGAGTTCTCATATTACTGAAGATATGCTTGAGAGGCTTCCTTTTCAATTATTTCTTTAATCTCCTCCCCAGTAAGGGATTCCCTCTCAAGAAGAGTTTCTGCTAACTTGGAAAGAACATCTCTTTTGTTTTCAAGAATTTCCTTTGCTCTATTATAATTTGTCATTATTATCTTTTTTATCTCCTCATCTATCTTCCTTGCTGTTTCCTCGCTGAAATCCTTTCTCACTGCCAAGTCTCTTCCAAGAAAGACCATGTCATCCCTATCTGCAAATGTAAGAGGTCCAAGTTCTGACATTCCCCATTTGCAGACCATTTTCCTTGCAATCTCAGTAGCTTGCTCAAAATCATTTCCCGCTCCAGTTGTTTCTTTTCCAAGGGCAATCTCTTCTGCAATTCTTCCTGCCAGCAGAACTGCAATTTGAGCGTTAAGATATGATTTTGTATAGTTATATCTGTCGTCAAGGGGGAGTTGCTGAGTTACGCCAAGAGCGAGACCTCTTGGAATAATGCTCACTTTATGAATGGGGTCTGCTTCTGGAATTGAGTTAGCAACAATAACATGCCCCGCTTCATGGAAAGCCACTATCCTTTTTTCCTCTTCAGAAATTATAAGACTCCTTCTTTCAGCTCCCATTAAAACTTTGTCCTTAGCGTATTCAAAATCTTTCATTGTTACAAATTTCTGATTATTTCTCGCCGCATTAAGGGCAGCTTCATTGACCATGTTTGCAAGATCTGCACCAGAGAAACCAGGAGTTGTTTTTGCAAGAAGTTTCAAATCCACATCTGCAGCAAGAGGAACTTTTCTTGTATGAACTTTCAAAATTTCCTCCCTCCCTTTTACATCAGGCTTATTTACAACAATTCTTCTGTCAAATCTACCTGGTCGGAGGAGAGCAGAATCAAGAATATCAGGTCTATTTGTGGCAGCAATTACAATAATGCCATCATTGGGGTCAAACCCATCCATTTCCACAAGAAGTTGGTTAAGGGTCTGTTCTCTCTCATCGTGTCCACCACCAAGACCTGCACCCCTCTCTCTACCAACCGCATCAAGTTCATCTATAAAAACAAGACATGGAGCATGTTTTTTTGCCTGATCGAAAAGATCCCTAACCCTTGATGCTCCAACTCCAACGAAAAGTTCGACAAAATCTGATCCTGAAATTGAGAAGAAAGGAACATTGGCTTCTCCAGCAACCGCTTTAGCAAGAAGGGTCTTACCAGTGCCCGGAGGTCCAATAAGAATAACACCTTTTGGGATTCTTCCACCCAATCTCTGGAACTTCTGGGGGTCTTTAAGAAATTCTATAATCTCTTTCAGCTCTTCCTTTGCTTCATCCACACCCGCCACATCTTCAAAGGTAACTCTTTTAGATGAATCTGTTACCAGCTTGGCTCTACTTTTTCCAAAGGTAAAAGCTTTGTTCCCTCCCACCTGAAGTTGTTTTATGAAAAGAAGCCACAGAATAAAGAACAAAATGAAAGGAGATAATGTTCCTATTAGTGATAAGATTGGGCTTGTAGAGGTATCTTTAACAACTATACTGACATTTTTTTCTCTTAATATTTTAATCAGATCAGTGTATTGGGAAGGGGCTACAGTTTTGAATTGTCTTTCATCTTTAAATACCCCTTCAATTTTATTTCCTGTAATGGTCACCTTCTCCACATTCCCCAGAATTACTGAATCTAAAAATTCGGAAAAGGTTATTTCACTCTTTTTAACACCCGACCCCTGAAAAATGTTCCAGATGAAGAGACCCAAAAAAATCACAACTATCCATATGAGCAAATTCTTTATAATATTATTCTTCTTTTCCATATTCGAAACCTCATAAAAATTATAACATACTTAAGAAAAATTAAAAACTTTAACTTAAAATTTACTTTACAAGAATGAATTTATCATGATAAAATATAAAATAACTGTGTGGCGGTATCGTCTAGGGGCCTAGGACGGATGGTTCTCAGCCATCAAACCGGGGTTCAAATCCCCGTACCGCTGCCAATATTTTTATTTAATTTGAAAATTTTCCCCCTTAATTAATTTTATTAATTTCCTTTTTTAAGACTAATTCTAAATGCTCTTTAAAGATGAGCCAATTTTTATAGAGCCATTCACTGTTTCTATATTGATTTTCCTTCTTCCATCCCCTACTATGAAATAAGCACTTCTTCTCTTTAAAGAAAGCTTTTTCATAGGCTTTTGGAATTCCTCGATGTTGATGCCACCGTTAACGGTTTCTACCTTTACCTCTGCATTATCCAGATTTTCTATTCCTAATGTAACACTTCCATTGACAGTGCTAAGGTCAAGATATTCTTCGATATCAATAAATTCAGCGTTTATACTTCCATTAACAGTTTCACCTCTTAGTGTTCCATAAATTTTTGAAAGATAGATGCTACCATTTACAGTTTCTGATTTAATTTTTCCTTTATGACTAATAATGGAAATTTTTCCATTCACTGATGAAACATTAAGAGTTCCTTCCATCTGGTTAATTTCCACGCTTCCGTTTACAGTGGATAAGTAAAGCTCCTTTGGGGAAGGAGTATTAATGGTTATCTCTACATTGGCAATAGACCCTCCGAAGATACGCCATCCATCTCTTTTTTTAACCTTTATTTTCAACTCTCCGTTCAACTCCTCAAAGATAATATCTGTTTTTTCAAGAATTGATCGACTTCTTGATGATTTCTTGATAAAAACATAAATTTCCGGTTTTTCCCATCTTTTTAATTCTATGTCACCGTTGACATTTTCAACTGAGATTTTAAGGATTTTTCTACCGTCAAAATATTTTGTTAATTCCTCTATGTATTCAGAGTAGAGAAGATTTACAAAAGTTGTGATGGATAAAATAAATATTAAAAATTTCCTCATTTTTAGCCTCCGTATTTTAGTTAACGGTAGAAAATAGCAAAAAGTTCCTAAAGATATGGCTTTATTACCATGAAGGTTTTAACTTTATGAAAAGAAGAAAATCTATCCGAAGTCTTTCTCCATTCCCATTCAGTCTTTTTATTAAATTCTTTTTTTAAATCCTCATCTCTGAAAGATAATTTGTTACTGCCTGAGACAATAAATCGATCATAATCATCCGTTTTTTCAATAATTCCAAAGCCCATTGATGAAGGAAAAACCAGTGGATAATCAAAAATCACACTGGAAAAAATTCTCAAAAGAATCAAATTTTCATTCCCATCCCTTATAGAAACTCCTCCCTTGAAATCAGGTTTTATAATTGTAGTGAGATCCGTTTTTTTTCCGTCCTTCTCCTTTTCAATTTTCCAGTAATAGATGCTCCCATCTTTCGAATCTCTTGTAAATGAGATTCCAAAATCTCCATTGTCCCTAAATAACCACCCCTGGAAAAGAATTTTTAACTCGTAACTTCCCTTTTCTCCATCATTGAAGTTCCATCCTCCTTTTACATCAAAGAATATTTTAAGAATCCACTCCTGATTTTCTTTATCTGAACAGTAAAGGATAAAGGAGAAAAGAAAAATGAGAATTAACCTAATTCTTTCCATTTTTTAATAATCTTTAAAAAAGCTTCTCCACAATAAGGACAGAACTGTTTTCCAATGTTTTTTTCTATCTCCTCAATAGCTTCGTTTTGACTTATGCGCTTTCTGTAAGGTCTTGAAGTTGTTAGGGCATCAAAGGTATCTGCTACTGAAATTATCCTTGCCCATAGAGGAATCTCTTCACCCTTTAGATTTTCAGGATAACCTTTTCCATCCCACCTCTCATGATGATATTTAATGGCTTTTGCAATTCTATCCATTCCACTTATACCGCTTAAAATCTCTGCGCCAATTGCAGGGTGCTCCTTAATTTTTTTAAATTCCGTTGGAGTTAGATTCGTTGGTTTTGCAAGAATTGAATCAGGTATTCCAATCTTTCCAATGTCATGAAGAATTGCAGAAATTTTTAGACCTTCGATCTCCTTTCCTCTTAAGCCCATAACTTTTCCAATCTGAATAGAGTAGTCAAGAACCCTTTTTGTATGTCCTCCAGTGTAAGGATCTCTTTTTTCTATTGCTGTTGCCAGGGCAAAGGATGTCTGGATAAAAAGTTCCTTTTTCTCTTCGTAAAGTCTTGCATTGTCAAGGGCAATGGTAACCGGACCTGAAAGAGCAAGAAGGTTATCTTTATCTTTATTAGTGAAGCCGTTCCCATCTTTTTTATTTAAAAGTTCAATAACACCGATTAATCTATTTCCTATCATAAGGGGAACAGCAAGAATCGAGCGTGATCGAAATGAGGACTCGCTATCGAAGGCATCTTCCCAGTAAGGGCTCTTTCTAACATCGTTTACCAAAAGAGGTCTTTTAGATTTTGCTACAAACCCCGCAATTCCATCTCCTATTTTTAATCTCATCTGCTTTATCTTTCCGACATGCTCTCCTCTAACTATCCTAAAAAAGAGTTCCTTCCTTTCATAATCTATTTCCCAGATTGATGATGCTTCAGCCTTGCAAATTTTTTCCACATGTTCCATAGCTTTATAAAGAACATCCTCTATTTCGAGGGAGGATGATAAACTCTGGCTTACTTTTAGAAGAGTTTTTAGAATTCTATTCTCCTTCTTTAGCCTCTTAACAATTTCTTCAATCTCAGAGCTTTTTCTCATGTTTAAATTATCTTATTCAATCTTTATTTTGTCAAATTTTAAACACTATTTTATATATAGACTAAATTGACTAAAAACATTAAATGCATTATATTATTCTTTTAAGAGATTGAAAATTTATTTGTTTTTGGAGGAAAAATGAGAAAAGTATTGATTATGGGAGCTGCGGGTAGAGATTTTCATAATTTTAATGTTTATTTCAGAAATAATGAAAATTACAGAGTTATAGCCTTTACCGCAACTCAGATTCCTGATATTGAGGGTAGAAAATACCCTCCAGAACTTGCTGGTCCCCTTTATCCTGAGGGTATACCAATCTATCCTGAATCAGAACTGATAGAACTTATAAAAAAATTTAAAATTGATGAAGTTGTTTTTTCATACAGTGATGTTTCCCACGAATATGTGATGCATAAGGCGTCAGAAGCTCTTTCTGCAGGTGCTAACTTTGTTCTTCTCGGTCCTCAAGCAACAATGCTAAAAAGTAAAGTTCCTGTTGTCTCTGTTTGTGCGGTAAGGACTGGGTGCGGAAAGAGTCAGACCTCAAGGAGAGTGAGCAAAATTTTAATGGCAAAGGGAAGAAAACTTGTCGTTATCAGGCATCCAATGCCTTACGGAAACCTATCAGAACAGAAAGTCCAGAGGTTTGCAACTTATGAAGATCTCGACAAATACAAATGCACAATAGAAGAGAGGGAGGAGTATGAACCTCACATCAGGAATGGAGCTGTTGTTTACGCGGGTGTTGATTATGAGGCTATATTGAGAGAAGCTGAGAAAGAGGCTGATGTTATTTTATGGGATGGTGGTAACAATGACTTTCCATTTATCGAAAGTAATATGGAAATTGTGGTCACAGACCCCCACAGGCAAGGGCATGAATTAAAATACCATCCAGGAGAAACAAATTTCAGGAGAGCAAAATGCATTGTAATAAATAAAATAGACACAGCAGAAAATGAAAAAGTGAATCTTTTGAGGGAGAACATAAGGAAGATAAATCCAGATGCAATTATCGTTGAGGCAGCATCTCCAATATTCCTGAGTGACGGCTCCCAGTTAAGAGGGAAAAGAGTTCTTGTCATTGAGGATGGTCCAACGCTAACCCATGGAGAAATGGCTTACGGAGCAGGAGTTGTTGCAGCAATGAAATACGGTGCAAAGGAGCTTGTTGACCCAAGGGAGTTTGCAGTTGGCTCTATAGCAGAGACCTTTAAAAAATATCCACAAATTGGAAAGCTTCTTCCCGCAATGGGGTACGGTGAAAAACAAATAAAAGAACTTGAGGAAACCATCAACAGATCCAATGCAGACCTTGTCATAGTGGCTACCCCCATTGATCTCACAAAGGTTCTTCGTCTCAACAAACCTTCTCTAAGAGTATTTTACGAGCTTCAGGAAATTGGAACTCCTACACTGGAGGATGTTCTAAGAGATTTTTAAAAAATGAGGGAGAAAATAGCACTTATAGCTTTTGGAGGAAATGCTATACTACCCAATGGGCAAAGAGGTCTACAGAAGGAACAGATGAAGAATTCTGAGAAAGCTGCAAAAATGATGATGGAGATAGTTTCAAAGGGTTACGAGTTAATAGTTGTTCATGGAAATGGTCCTCAGGTTGGGAATATACTAATTCAGATGGAAGAAGCTTCTAACAAGATTCCTCCGTTCACCCTTGAAGTTTGTGATGCAATGACAGAAGGAAGTATGGGATACATGTTAGAAAAGGCTTTGATAAATGAACTAAGGAAGAATTCCATTGATAAAGAAGTTGTCACAATTCTTACCCAGGTGATCGTAGATAAAGAGGATCCCGCCTTCCAGAACCCTACAAAACCCATAGGTCCATTTTATACCCAATACAGAGCTCAACAACTTATGAAAGATAAGAAGTGGACCATGATTGAAGATGCGGGAAGAGGATGGAGGAAGGTTGTTCCTTCTCCAAGACCTATAGATATTGTGCCTAAAAGAGCTATAAACGATCTTGTAAGAAGTGGAAGGATTGTAATTGCTGCAGGGGGAGGAGGTATTCCAGTTATAATAAACTCAAAAGGTTTAATAGAGGGAGTGGAAGCAGTTATTGACAAAGATTACGCCTCTGCCCTCCTTGCGTCTGAAGTTGGTGTTGATCTTTTCATTATCTTAACAGGAGTAGATAGGGTATACTTAAATTATGGAAAAGAAAATCAGAAAGAGATTAAGGTTATGACAGTAGAAGAAGCGAAAAAGTATCTTGAAGAAGGGCAGTTCCCACCGGGATCCATGGGTCCAAAGATTAGGGCAGCGATTCAATATATTGAAGCGGGAGGAAAGGAAGTCCTTATAACATCAGCATCAAAGCTAAAGGCTGCTCTTGCAAAAAGATCAGGAACAAGAATAATACAATAGATGGAGGTTATAAATGAATGACCTTCTTACAATTGGTGAACTTGAAAAAGAAGAAGTAAGGGAGATTTTATCCCTTGCAATGGAGATTAAAAAGAACAAGGGGAAATACAGAAGTGCATTAAAAGACAAAATTCTGGCAATGGTTTTTGAAAAACCATCTCTTAGAACCCGTATGACCTTTGAGGTTGGAATGCTGGAGATGGGAGGAAAAGCCATCTACCTTGGACCTTCAGAAATTCAACTTGGGAAAAGAGAATCAATAGCGGATGTTGCAAGAAATCTTGAAAGATGGGTGGATGGAATAATGATTAGAACCTTTGGACAAGAAAATGTGGAAGAGATGGCAAAATGGGCTAAGCCTCCTGTTATAAACGGGCTATCAGACCTTCACCATCCCTGCCAGGCTCTTGCAGACTACTTTACCCTCCTTGAAAAATTTGGAAAATTAGAGGGTTTAAAAATCGCCTATGTTGGAGATGGGAACAATGTTTGTCATTCTTTGATAGAAGGTGCTTCAAAATTAGGGGTTGATATTTCAATTGCAACTCCAGAAGGATACGAGCCAAAAAAAGAAATAGTTGAAAAAGCAATAAAGGAGGCAAATTCAAAAATTGAAATTGTTAGAGATCCTGTTGAGGCTGTAAAGAATGCAGATGCAATATACACAGACACATGGACATCAATGGGCCAGGAGCATGAAAAAGAAATAAGAGTAAAGGTATTCAGACCTTATCAGGTTAATAAAGCTTTGATGGAGAAGACGGGGAAAAAGACTTATTTTATGCATTGTCTTCCTGCCCATAGAGGAGAGGAGGTTTCTGATGAAGTTATTGATTCTGAATATTCCCTTGTATTTGAGGAAGCTGAAAATCGCCTTCATGTCCAGAAAGCAATAATGTATATCTTAATGGGAGGTAAAGTCTAAAAGTGCAACAAAAGAAAATTTTCGTTGAAGAAAAGGATATTGAGGGGATCAAATCCTTAATTAAGGAGCAAGGCTCTCCTCTCACCCTCGAAGAGATTTCTATACATCTTGCAAGGAAAAAGTCAGCCTTGACACAAGGGAAAAAAGTCAAAATATTCAATCCTGAACTCGACTATGAAGTAGGAGATTTAATTTACAAATATTACGATGAGGATTTAAAATTCTCAAGGGAGAAGGTTGAACACTTCAAAGGAGGTGTGGTTCTCAGGGTTATCGGAAAAGAGAAAAGGCCAGAAGGCTTTTCAATTCTTAGGGTTACATATGACGGAACTGGCTTATTTAAACAGTATATAGATTATCTTGAAAGGACCTCATCCCACCTTCTGATCCCATGTGGTTTTTCAGGAAAGAGTGAACCGTTTGAATATCTTGAGGATGAAGAAGCCATTATGGACGCTCCCCTTGACCAGAATTATGTGAAAAGACTATCAAAAATAATAGATGAAGCTCTTAAAAAAACTGAGGAATTTGTTCACTGGAACTCATATTTTTTTCTGAAAGAGCTCCTTGAAAATGTTGAAGATGCGGGAAAGAAAGTTGAAGAATATCTGAGAGAAAAAGGACCATTTGAGACCACATATAACCTTGTGGAAAAGCTTTACTCTGTAAAATTTACTGACCAGAAATTCTATTCATGGTGTATATCCCTCAATTGTGCCCTTGAAGCAAAAGGGAAGAGTAGAATTGTAAAAATATCCAATTACGAGTGGGGGAAATGGGGGCTTAGAAGCTTTTTTACATCATTAAAAGAAAATCTCCCAATTGCTGAAAAACCTGTAAAAATAGGTTCCCTTAGAAGAAGCAGAAGAGATATAGCAAGAATGATTTGGAGATTTTATGCGGATGAAAGAAAGGAGAAAACTCAACACTTAAGGTTTTATCTTACATGGAGAGAGATTTTTTCAGGTGCATTGAGAATTCCAAGAGAGTTTCAGGGTGTATTTGACGAAGAGAGGGAAATAATTTTAACTGACCAGGAAAAAAGAAAAACATTCAATGTATTTTACTATCCTGAGGAAGGTTTTATTCTTGGACTTGATGAAATTTATAAAACATACAATCCTATTCAAGGCTCTCTCTTCTTTCTTCAGAAAGAAGATTTTAATAAATACATTTTCTCATTTAGAAAAGCAAAAAAATTAATAACTGCCTTCAAATGTGAATACGATAAAGAGCGGAAAAGATTTATCTTTACAGGACAGCCTTTTGACACTCATACTGAAATAAATAAAGCAATTCTCATTACAAAGGATGAGCTTGAGAAAATCGCTTTAATGTGGGAAGAAGGAGCAAAGAGTGAAAATCTTAATGACTTACTTCATTTTGTTTTTATGAATTTTGGAAACCCATCAGAAAGCTACAAAATTCACCTTTTGAAGGCATACCATATTGCTGACATGTTCAAAAATGTTAAAAAGGATGATTTTGAAACAGTCCTTTTTGGAAACCCTGAATTCTTCCCTTCAGAAGAGGAAAAAGGCTATTTCTACCTTGATGTTACAAGGATTGGGAAAGAAGAAGAGATTGGAGATGCAATTGAGGAGGTGAGAATTGCTGATGAGGAAATGGAAAGCATAGAAGAAGAGGAAATTATTAAAGAGATTGAACAACCTATAGAGGAAGCACCTTTAGAAGAAGTTATTGAGGAGGTAGAAGGAAAAGTAGAAGAAGAAGTTGTTGAAAAAGAAGCGGACATCACCCCTCTTCCTGAGCTTGAAATATATAGAAAATTTAAAGAAGATTTAAGAAAAACAAAAGCAAAAGGGAAGAAGGGAGGAAGGAAAATTATAGAGGAAAGGATAAGATTGGAAGAAAGTGAAAAAGAAGCAGAAATTTACATTAAAGAAAAACTTGAAGAAAAAGAGATTGATAAAGGGGAAGAAAAAGAAGAAGCGGTTAAGCCTTCTTTAAAAGAGACACCCAAGATAGGAATCTTTGGTGCAAAGCTTTCTAAGGTTTTATCCGAGAAAAAGGAGGAAAAGAAATAGAATGGGGGATAAAAAAATTATAAAAATTGAGTGTCCTGTTTGTGGTTCAATAGTATGGATTGATGCAGAAGAAGGCATAATTGTAAAGCACGAGAAAGCTGAAAAGAGAAAAGCTCATTCGCTTGAAGAATTGCTCGAAAAAGAAAAGAAAAAGGCAGAGGAGTTTGAAAAAAAATTTGAATCTATTGCAGAGCTTCAAAAAGAGAAAAAGAAAGAAATAGAGGAAAAATTTGAAAAAAAGCTCAAAGAGGTTGAATAAAAATTTAGTTTCTCTTACTTATTTCAGATCCTCTTTTGCTCTAAAGACTTCTGATGAATCCGATTAATTGACTCCTTTTAAGGCTTGAGAATATAATAATTTTTCAATGGAGAAAAATTTTATATCTATTATCAGAGAAAAGCTGAGGGGAACCAAAGAGAGTATTCAGCAGGTTTTTTCTTCCCAGAAGAATGTTAGAGATTTGCTCAATGAACTTAAAGAGCTTCTTATTCTTTCCGATGTTGGCGAGGAATGCTCTTCTTTTTTAATCGATAATGTTTATAAAATATATAAAAGGGATGATGGCGAATTGAGGGAAGTTTTGAAGAAAGAGATTCTGAAGATAATTTCAATTCCATATTCTTTTCCATCCTCTGAGAAAATTGCAATTTTAATTGTAGGAGTGAATGGTGGAGGGAAAACAACCACATGTGCAAAGCTTGCCCATAGATTTATGAAGAATAAAAAAAGGGTTTTGATGGTAGCGGGTGATACTTTCAGAGCGGCAGGAGATGAGCAACTCTCCATATGGGGAGAGAGGCTTTCTGTTCCTGTTCTCAGAGGACCGCATCTTTCTGACCCTGGTGCTCTTACCCATCAGGCTTTAAAAAAGTTAAACTCTGAAGATTACAATGTTGTCATTATTGATACTGCAGGGAGAATGCACACAAAGGAAGGCTTGATGAGGGAACTTGAGAAGATCTGGAAGATATCCGCAAAAGAGTTAGGAGAGGAATATGTTGAATCTTATCTTGTTCTTGATTCAACAATAGGGCAGAATGCTATTAATCAGGCAAAGGAGTTTTCAAGATTTTCTAAATTAAAGGGCATAATCCTCACTAAGATGGATGGAACTGCCAAGGGAGGAATTATAATTCCCATTGCCCAAATTCTTAAAATCCCAGTGGTTTTTGTAGGAACTGGTGAAGATCTTGAAGACCTTTATGAATTCTCTCCTGAACAGTTTGTGGAGGCTCTCCTTGGATGAAATATTCATGAAAGTGGCTCTTAAACTGGCAGAAATGGGAAGGGGATTTACATCACCCAATCCAGTTGTAGGTGCGGTTGTTGTTAAAGATGGAAAAATTATAGGTAAAGGATACCATAGAAGAGCAGGGGAATCTCATGCGGAGGTAATTGCCCTGCAGGAGGCTGGAAAGAATGCAGAGGGTGCCACCCTTTATGTTAACCTTGAGCCTTGTGTTCACTGGGGGAAAACCCCACCTTGTGTAGAAAGAATTAAAACTGCAAAAGTTAAAAGAGTGGTTATTGGAACAATAGACCCGAATCCTCTTGTTAACACAAAAGGAGTAGAATTTCTTGAAAAATCTGGAATTGAGACTAAGGTTGGAGTCCTTGAAGATGAGGCGAAGGAGATAAACAAGCCCTTTTTTAAGTCAATTACAAAAGGAATCCCATTTGTCTCTGTAAAAATGGCAATGACCCTTGATGGAAAAATTGCTACTTTTACTGGAGATTCGAAATGGATTTCGTCAGAAGATTCGAGAAAATATGTCCATCTTCTAAGATTTGAAAATGATGCGATAATGGTTGGTGCAGGAACAATAATTAAGGATGATCCATTATTAACAATAAGGTATGGAAAAGATAAAGAAATCATAAGAGTTATCATCGATTCTAATCTTTCTGTTCCTGAAAACGCAAAAATATTAAACACTCTAAATAAGGGGAAAATAATTCTTTTTACTGGAAAGATAAGAAATCACGAAAAATTGAAAAAGCTGAGGGAGAGAGGAATCGAAGTAGTTTCATTTAATACTGATGAAAAAATTCAGCTTCTCGAAGTTTTGAAATACCTCAATAAAATTGGATGCAATTCCGTTGTTGCAGAGGGAGGGTATACCCTTGTCACCTCCCTCATAGAAAATTCTCTGGTTGACAGATTCTTTATTTTTGTTTCTCCAAAACTTGCGGGTGGTGAAAATGCACCAACTTTATTTGAAGGAACTGGTTTCTCCAAAATTTCAGATTCTATAAAATTAAGAAATATAAAAAGAATTTTTATTGGCGATGATACTCTTATAATAGGAGATATAGAGTGTTTACAGGAATAATTCAGGAAGTTGGAAAGGTAAAGGAAATATCAATAAATTCAAATCCTTTAATTTCAGTTAGTTCAGAGAAATTATATCCAGTTTTAGAGATTGGTGAGAGCGTTTGCGTGAATGGTGTTTGCCTTAGCCTTGTAAAAAAGGAAAAGAACACTTTGTATTTTAACCTTTCCAAGGAAACAATAGATAAGACAAATCTTTCATATTTGAGACCTATGAGTCCAGTAAATCTTGAAAGAAGCTTAACCCTTTCAACTCCTCTTGGAGGTCATTTAATTCTCGGACATGTGGATGGGGTTTCCAGAGTTCTTTTGATAAAAAAATCTGGTTCAGGAAAAAGGGTTAGGTTTTCCCTTCCTTCTGATTTGAAGAAATGGGCAGTGAGAAAGGGGTCAATCGCTATTAATGGAGTGAGTCTGACAATTACTGAACTGGGTAGGGATTATTTTGAGGTTGAGCTCATCCCAATAACTCTTGAGCATACAAATCTTGGCTCATTGAGAATCGGAGAGCTTGTGAATCTTGAAATGGATATCATTGGTAAATATGTTGAAAAGTTTTTAGAAGGAAGGAGGTTTAAATGAATAGGGAGAAAGCATTGGAACTTATCAAAAGTCATCTGAGCAATAAAAATCTTATTAAGCATTCCCTTGCCCTTGAAGCCTGTATGAGAGGACTTGCAAGACATTTTAATGAGGATGAAGAGAAATGGGGTCTTGCAGGCTTAGTCCATGACCTCGATTACGAAAAGACCCAGAATCAGCCAGAAAAGCATACGCTTATTGCCTGCGAGATATTGAAAGAACATGGCATTGATGAAGAAATTTTAAGAACAATTCGCTGTCATGCAGGTATTGAGAAGCCAAATACAAGAATGGAATGGGCAATATATTCTGCAGACCCATTAACAGGACTCATTGTAGCTTCCGCTCTAATGCATCCCACTAAAAAAATAAAAAATCTGGATACAGAATTTGTTCTCAGAAGGTTCAAAGAGAAAAGTTTTGCAAAAGGAGCGGATAGAAACATAATAATGGAGTGCCAGAATTTAGGACTTTCCCTGAGCGAATTTATTGAAATTTGCCTTAAATCAATGCAGGAAATAGGAGATGAGTTAGGTCTTTGAAAATGCTAACTCTTTCAATTGACACATCAACAGATAAAGGTTCCATAGCCATTCTTGAAAATGAGAATTTGATTGGGGCTTTATTCCTTTCCCAGAAAAAAAGTTATTCCCAGAGCCTTATCCCATCAATTGATTTTCTTGTCAATCAACTCTCTTTATCTTTAAAGGATATTGATGGATTTTCAGTTTCTATTGGACCTGGTTCCTTCACTGGAATAAGGATAGGAATTTCCTGTATAAAAGCATTTTCTCTTGCATTAAATAAAAAGATAGCACCAGTTAGCTCTCTTTATGCTCTCGCTTATAAACTAAGGAGTAATAAAGATTGCTTCATATGTCCTGTAATTGATGCAAAAAAAGGTGAAATTTTCAGCACCCTTTACTTTTTTGATGGAGAAAAATTTCAGAGTTTAATCAAGGAGGGGTGCTATAATCCATTTGATTTTTTTTCAATTTTACCTGAAGAAAAGATATATTTTATAGGAAATGGGTGTAATATCTGGAGAGAAATGATTAAAAAAATAAAAGGAGAGCCCATTTTTCCAGATGTCAACACATTTTTAGCTGAAGAGATTGGAAAGATAGGCTATAAAATTCACACTGAGGGAAGAGGAAAGAATCCGGAAGAGATAATACCACTCTATTTCAGACCTTCTGAAGCAGAAATTAAAAGTAAAATTCTGATTGAAAAAAATGGCATCTAAATTAAAAATAAGAAAAATGAGAGAGGAGGACCTGGAGAGAGTTCTTGAAATTGAAAAAAAGTCTTTCCCGAACCCCTGGAGCAGGAATGCTTTTCTTTATGAAATAGGAAGTGAGGTATCTTATCCATGGGTTGTAGAAATTGACAATGAAATTGTTGGATATTCAGTCCATTGGTTAATATTAGATGAAGCTCATTTGAGTAATATTGCAGTAGATCCTTTGCACAGGAGGAAAGGTATTGGAAAGTATATTCTTGAGAAGGTTATAGAATCTGTTAAGAAAAAAGGGGCAAAATTCCTCACTCTTGAAGTTAGAGTTTCCAATATCAGTGCTATTTCTCTATATACCAAAATGAACTTCAAGGTTGTTGGAATAAGAAAAAATTATTATACTAACCCTGTGGAAGATGCATTTATAATGATGAAAAACCTATAAGAAAGTAAAAAGCTAAAAAAGGAATAAAATTTTATTTTTTTCGTAAGTTAAAAAATGGAAATGATAGAATCTTTAATGAAAAAGTTAAAAGTAAAGATTAGATTGAGCTTTTTTCTTAGGAGGTTTTTATGAAAAAAGATAAAATCTTCTCAATTCTGTTGTTTTCTTTTTTTCTAACTTCTATTTTAACCGCTCAAGAGGAAGACCCATATTTATGGCTCGAGGATATTTTGGGTCAGAAAGCTCTTGAATGGGTAAGGCTCCAAAATCAGGAATCCACTTCAAAATTAGAGGCAGTTCCTATATTTAAAAGCATTTACGAAAAGACCCTTGAAATTTTGAACTCTCCCGCTCGAATTCCCTATGTCTCAATTTATGAAAACTACCTTTATAACTTCTGGAGAGATGCTGAGCATCCTCGGGGAATCTGGAGAAGAACCACTTTTGAAGAATACAAGAAAAATGATCCTGCATGGGAGGTAATTCTTGACCTTGACAAACTTGCAAAAGAAGAGAACGAGAACTGGGTCTGGAGAGGAGCCCAGTTACTTTACCCTGATTATGAAAGAGCTCTTGTAATGCTTTCTCGTGGAGGAGCTGATGCCAGTGTGGTCAGGGAATTTGATATTCCTTCAAAATCTTTTGTAAAGGATGGTTTCTCACTTCCTGAGGCAAAAAGTAGAGTAGCCTGGATCGACAAGGATAACATCTATGTTGGAACAGATTTTGGTCCAGGGACTCTTACAACATCTGGTTATCCGAGAATAGTAAAAATTTGGAAAAGAGGGACACCCCTTACGGAAGCAAAGACAATTTATGAAGGAAGACTAACTTCTGTTTCTTCAGCTGGATATAGATTATTCAGCAATGAAGGGAATCTCGATCTTGTAGTTGAAACTCCCACATTTTTCACATCAATTTATCATGTCTATAAGGATGGAAAGCTTTTAAAATTGGACATACCCGCTGATGCTGAAATTGAGGCTTATTTCAAGGGAAATTTACTAATTCGTCTCAAGAGTGATTGGAATACAGGAGAGAAAATCTTTAAACAAGGGAGTGTAATTGTGGGGAAATTCGACGATATAATTTCGGGAAAGAAAAATTTTGAAGTCCTTATTGAACCTGCAGAATATTCAACTGTTCAAGATATAAGCAGAACAAAGAATTATTTATTGGTTAACATGCTGGAGAATGTTGTAAGTAAGCTTTACAGGTTTTCTCTTGATGAAAAAGGTAAATGGTTGAAAAAGGAAATAATCCTTGGAGACAAAGGGAGTCTTTCAGTGACTTCCACTGATGAAAAAAGGGACGATTTCTTTGTTAATTATGAGAATTTTCTCACCCCTTCTGCTCTTTATTTTGTTTCCGCTGAAACATTAAAGATAGAAAAAGTTAAAAGCATGCCCGAATTCTTTGATTCAAGTTCATATAAAGTTTTACAATTCCATGCAATTTCAAAAGATGGGACAAAGGTTCCCTACTTTGTTGTAATGAAAAAAGATTGTCAATTTAATGGAAAAAACCCGACTCTTCTATACGGATATGGTGGATTTGAAATAGCTCTCAGACCTTCCTATTTAAGCACAGTTGGCGTTGCATGGCTGGATAAGGGAGGAGTTTACGCTGTTGCTAATATTCGAGGAGGTGGAGAGTTTGGACCCAAATGGCATCAAGCAGCTCTTAAAAAGAATCGGCATAAAGCCTACGAGGATTTTATATCTGTAGCGGAAGACCTAATAAAGAGAAAGATAACATCTTCCAGGAAACTTGGAATTATGGGAGGAAGTAATGGAGGACTCCTTGTAGGAGCAGTATCTATGATGAGACCTGATCTTTTCAAGGCTGTAGTTTGTCAAGTTCCATTGCTGGATATGAGGCGGTATTCAAAACTTCTTGCTGGAGCGAGCTGGATTGATGAATATGGTGACCCCGATGATCCTGAGATGTGGAAATATATAAAGAGTTATTCTCCTTATCACAATGTTAAAAAAGATGTTAAGTATCCAAAGATTTTCTTTACAACTTCAACTAGAGATGATAGAGTTCATCCTGGGCATGCAAGAAAAATGACTGCAAAGATGAAAGATATGGGGCATGAAGTTTACTACTATGAAAATACAGAGGGTGGGCATGCGGGTGCTGCTAACAATCAGCAGAGAGCATATATGACAGCTCTCTCTTATGCATTCCTCTATCTTCAGTTGATGGAAGAGTAAAAAGCATTCTTAGAGGATACTCTTAGGATGTAGTATTTAAAATGGATTAAGGTTGTATGCAGTGAGTTGTAAGCTCTTTCTATGGATTGACAGAAAAATAGAGAATATGATATTTTTATAATCTTACGGGGCGTGGCTCAGTCTGGTAGAGCACATGGTTTGGGACCATGGGGTCGGAGGTTCGAATCCTCTCGCCCCGACCAGAAAAATTTTGCGTGCGCCTATAGCTCAAAGGATAGAGCAGCTGCCTTCTAAGCAGCGGGTTGGGGGTTCGAGTCCCTCTAGGCGCGCCCTTTTTTATAAAGCAAGATTAGCGGGAAAAGTAAGGCTTAGAAAAACTGAATCTTCAATCTAAGTTTATTAAAACCCTATCCACTTAGTAATCTCATTTAATGAAACCCTTGAGCTTATATACTCATTAATTTTTGCACTCCAGTCCGGGTATCCTATGGATATTCCAATTATCAATCTTTTATCCTTAGGAATACCAAGAACTTTTTTTATGACAGGTGAATAGTCTGTTAAAGAACCTTGAGGGCATGTATGAAGTCCAAATTCTAAGGCGGAAAGCATTATTGCCATTGCAAATGCTCCCATATCAAATATTGACCATAGTGGTAGAGATTTATCCTGAAAGAGGAATATTACTGATGGAGCCCCAAAAAATCTGAAATTTTCAATTCTCAGTGCCTTTTTTCTCTTTTTGTCATCTTCCTCAATTCCAAGAGTTTGATGCCTCCTTCTGAAATGCTCGTCTATCCTTTCTTTAATAATGGGAGGCCAAGATGAGGGCTTTGGTATATCTGGTTGAATGGGTTCTTCCATTTCTGCAAGTTTAACAAGTTCCCTCGAAAGCTCCTCCCTTTTTTCACCAGTTACAACTATGATTTCCCACGGCTGACTATTAGTGTAAGAGGGGCTCCTCAAAGCAGTATTTAATATCTTTTCTATAATTTCTTTTGGAACAGGGTCAGGCTTAAAAGCCCTGATACTTCTCCTTTTTTCAATTGCTTCAATAATCTTCATGAAACCTCCCTTTTGATAGAATTTTTCTTGCATCATATACAATTATAAGAGCAAGAATTACAAGAATAGAAGAGATTATACCAAGAAGAAAGCCTCCTTTTTTAAAAAAATTTAAACCTTGATATAGAAGAGCTGAGATTGTAGTCAAAAGCATAAATATTGCAGGGTAAAGTGTATATTTTGAAGGTTTTTTAACCCTTATTAAGTAACTGGAAACAGTAAGGAGGGCAAGCGCCGCAACTAGCTGATTACTTGCTCCAAATACTGGCCATATGGCTTTGTAGCTTTCTGAAAGGGAAAGGACTGTTGCAAATAAAATAGTAATTAGAGTAGCTGACCATTTACTGGAAAGGGTAAAAAACTTTTTGCCCATCAATTCCTCAAATATGTATCTTCCAAGACGGGTTGATGTGTCGAGGGTAGTAAGAACAAAGGAGTTTAACATTAAAGTTCCAAAGAAAATACCAAAAGTAAGGGGGATAAAGGGAATTGAAGAGAGAAATTTTCCAAACCCTGTTGAAAAAGCTACTATAGGACCTCCACCTCCTCCCTGTTCCACAGGCTTCATAAGATATTGGAAACCAAAGTTGTTTTTATTACATGATGGATCCCAGATAAGTCCAGCGCTTGCAATTAGAACAACCAAACCTGCAAGAGAGGTTTCTGTCAGCATTCCTCCGAAACCGATTAGTTTCCCCTTAGATTCTTTTGGCAATTGTTTTGCGGTTGTCCCTCCTGCAATCAGGGAGTGGAAACCGGAAATTGCTCCACAGGCTATCAGGACAAAAAGCATAGGCCATAGGGGTCCTTCTTTGTTAATAAAAGATACAAAAAAGGGAGCATTTATTTGAGGATGATAGAAAATTAGACCCACATATCCTAAGAATAGACCTATAAAGAGTATCCACATGGATAAATAGTCCCTTGGCTGGAGAAGAATCCAGACAGGAAGGGTTGATGCAAAGAAACAATAGAGCATGAGAATTAAGAACCACAATGTTTGTGCAGATATTCCAGCGATTGATGGCAAATTCACAGGAAAAAGCTCACCTAAATAAATCAAAAGTCCGAGGAAAACAAGGGCAATCATTGTTCCTAAAAACACATTCACACCCTCTTTGTAAACCAACCATCCAAATAAGATTGCAAGAAATATGAGTCCAAATGTAGGTATTACAATCTGGGGTTTTGATATGAATGTTTGAGATGTAACAATTCCAAAAACACTTATTACCAGAACAAGAGCTAACCAGACGAAGATTGAAAAAATTATTTTAACTCTCCTTCCGAGAATAGATTCTGAGACATCAGGAATCGATCTTCCTTTATTTCTTACAGATGTCATAAGAGAGGTGTAATCATGAACAGCTCCGATAAATACACTCCCGAGCAATATCCAGAGTATAGCTCCAAGCCAGCCGAAGTAGAGAACACCAATCAAAGGACCTATTATTGGTCCTGCTCCCGCAATTGAAGAGAAATGGTGTCCGAATAGAAGAGGTGTTCTGGCGGGATGGTAATCAATCCCATCGTAGAGGGCATTGGCGGGGGTGGGATTAGAATCGTCAGGATTTATAACTCTTTTTTCAATGTGGGAACCATAAATTCTGTATGCAAAAAATAACCAAAGAATGATAAAAATCCCCAAAATCAATGCATTCATTTTTTCCTCTCAAAAGAAGATGATACATCATTTTTCATACCGCTTCAAATAGGTCTTTAAAGCTATTGACAGAAGAGCTTTCATTCTATAAATTCTATTTAATGAAGAGACCATTTGCTCCAATAGTTATTTCTTACGGGACAGGCGCTTTTCTTGGATTATTCATTAAATTTTATCCCTTCTATATAAAGCCCTTTCTTTTAGGATTGATAATTCTTGCATGGTATTTTTTTATTAAAAGATATGAAAAGATTACATTAACCTTCATAATTATTGGATTTTTTATTTGTGGTTTTATAGCATCATTTGAGAAGAAAGAGAAATGGGAAGAGAACCCATTAAGATATTTAAACTACAGAGAATACATTGATATTGAAGGAGTTGTATTAAGATCTCCAGAAATGGTTAAAAGTGGATATAATGTATACATAAAATTTAAAAAAATATCCTTTAAAGGAAGGGAAAAATCTTTGGTAGGGAATTTAAAACTTTTTGTTTCTAAAACTGAATCTGAGATTCCAGAGATTTTACCAGGAGATCAAATTCTTGTCTCAGCCCAACTTACTGAAAAGGGAAGGTTCTCAAATCCTTTTTCAAGGGTTGAAAGAACCCTAATGATTAAGGGGATTCACAGAACGGGTAAGGTGAAATCCCCTCTTTTGATAAAAATTTTGAAGAGAGGCTCGGTCTGGAACATTAAGAGATTTCCTTCAAAGCTTAAACTTTATATCTATAATAGAATAAATGAATCTTTAAAAGGAGAAGAGGGTAATTTTTTAAAAGGAGCTCTAATAGGTGAAAGAAATGAAATAGATGAATCAGTGATAGAGAATTTTCAAAAAACAGGCATTTATCACATCCTTGCCATATCTGGTCTTCATATAGGAATTATCACATTAGTTCTTCTTAGATTTTTAAAACTCTTGAGAATTACAGAAAGAAAGAGTTATTTAATTATCATCGTTATTCTTGTCTTTTATGTTTTTTTAGTTGAAGGTAGACCTCCGATTTTTAGAGCTTCGGTAATAGTAATTTTATTATTATTTTCAAAATTGATCTGGAGGGATCATTATTTTCTAAATGCAGTTTCTCTTTCAGCTTTAATTATTCTTATCATTAATCCCCATTCTGTTATAGAGCCAGGATTTCTCCTCACATATTCAGCAGTTTTATTTATTGCCATATACTTTGATAATATCTACAGAAGACTTCCTTTCCCAAATTTTGGATTAAAATTTTTAAATAAAATTTATGCAGATATATGTTCACTTTTCTCAATGTCTCTTTCAGCTACCCTTGGAACATTGCCCATCGTTGCTTTCTATTTCAACAGAATTGTTTTCTCCTCTTTATTATTTAATCTAATTGTTATTCCATTATTCATTGCTCTTGTTTATATATCTATTCCATGGCTCATAATTTTAGCTTTCTCCACAAAACTTGCCTCCATTCTTTCAATTTTTGTTAAAGTTCCTATTTCTTTAATAATTTTAATTTCAAAGATTGATATTCCTCCAATACTTTCTTTTCGTATTCCAACCCCACATTTTTTGACAGTTTTACTATACCTTTTTTCATTGGCATTAATCCCTTTCACAAAAAAGATTCTAAGACTTCTTCTAACAATCACTTTTCTCATTTCCCTCATCATCATTTGCATCTACCCTTTCCCCTCTTATTCTAAAAATTTAAGAATATCCTTTATTGATATAGGTCCAGGGGAGTCAATCCTTGTCGAGTTTCCGGGGAAAGAAAAGATGCTCATAGATGGAGGAGGTGGAATGGGTGATTATGATGTAGGAGAGCATATCCTGTCGCCATTTCTCTGGTCAAGGGGAATAAAAAAGATTGATTATTTAGTCCTTTCCCATGCTCATCCGGATCACATTGGAGGGTTATTTTCTGTTGTAAAAAATTTCGAAATTGGTGAGGTCTGGGTTTCAACTTTTCCAGAGAAGGATGAAAGTTTTAAAAGATTCGCAAAGCTTGCTGGTCCAAAGCTTGAAATAATAACATCAGGGTTCAAAAAGGAAATTGGAGGAGTAAGACTGGAGGTTCTTCATCCGGAAAGGAAGAGAGTTGAAACAGTAAGTAATGATGATTCTATGGTTGTTAGAATCAGTTTTGGTTCTTTTTCATTCCTTTTTCCTGGTGATATTGGGGTTTCCTCTGAAAGAGAAATTATAGAGAGAAGATTTAATCTAAGCTCCTTTGTTCTAAAATCTCCCCATCACGGGAGCAAAAGCTCTTCTTCTGAGGATTTTCTGAGAGAGGTTGAACCAAGAATTGTTGTAATTACTCAAGGGACTCATCCAGAGCTTCCCAATAGAGAAATTGTAAAGAGATATCTAAAACAAGGAATTCATATTTTCAGAACCCAGAGGGATGGAATGATTGAATTTATAACTGATGGGAAAAAGATTGAGTGGAAGCTCTCAAAAAAATAAAAATGGCTGGGAAGCAGGGACTCGAACCCCGATTCCATGATCCAGAGTCATGTGTCCTACCAATTGGACGACTTCCCAGAAGAAATAATTTATAGCATAATTATTTTTAACTATCAAGATTTTGGAGTTTGTTTAAAGAAGCAAAAAATTTCAATTACTTTAATGGAGTAATTAAAGATTGTATAATTTATTAAATGAGAAAATCTAAGAGTTTTGCAATTTTTTTAATTCTCAACACCATTTCAATCCTCTTTATTCTTTACAGTTTTGAATTAATTTTGAGAATCAAAGACCCTGAGAAGGAGATTCAGAATAAGTTTAGCGGAGGGAACAAAAGAATTGTGGTAAATAGAGAGGGGTGGGGAATTTTAGATGGAAAAGTTGTATCTTCATGGGGAGTTCCAGTTTACTTTAATAATTTTGGATTAAAGGGACAACTATCTTTTAGAGAGAAATCTTTTGAAATTCCAAAACCGAATGGAGTATTCAGAATAATGGTTCTTGGTGATTCCTTCAGCTGGGGGGTTGGAATTCCTGAGGAAAAAAGATATTCCAATCTTCTTGAAAAGTTGTTAAATTCTAAATTCAAATTTAAAAAATTCCAGGTTATAAATTTGAGTGTTCTTGGTTTCTGCACAGTGGATGAGAGCAAGGTTTTGAGAGGTATGAAAGATATGGTTCAGCCTGATCTAATAATAGTTGGATTCTGTATTAATGACCCAAAACCTGGTTCACAGAGCTCAAGTCCAGAGAGGATAGATTTCGAAAGAAAAATAAAGAAAAGTTTTGGACCTATTTTGAAATTTATTAGTAAAATCGGACTCTCAAAATTTTCAGATTTAACTTATAAATCAATTTGGAAATTCGCTGAAATTTCCCATATTATTCCTACCTGGCAGGAAGTCTTAGATAGAGCCTATAATCCTGAATCTGAGGAGTGGAATGATTTTTTAAAATCTTTAAGAGATATAAAAAATATATGTGATGAATCAGGCTTACCTCCTCCAATCTTTGCTGTTCTAAATCATGGAACATCTGCCAGAAAACCAACGAATTATAATAAGCCTGATAAAGAACTTAAACTTTATTTAAAATGGTGGCATCAGGCTGAAAAAGCTGCAAGAAAGAGAGGTTTTATAACATGCAACATGGAGGAGGAAATAAAGAGGAAGCTTTCAAATACACCTCTTGGAGTTAATAAATGGGATGCTCACCCTTCTGAAAAACTTCACGAAATCTATGCAAGAAAGATTTTTTCAATAGTTTGTGGTATAATTAAAAATTCTGAAATTGGAGGAGCCAAGAGATGAGCATAAAGATTCTTGGCATTTCTGCTTTTTATCACGATTCAGCCTCTGCAATACTAAATGACGGTGAGATAATTGTTGCATGTCAGGAAGAAAGATTTACTCGTAAGAAACACGATTATTCCTTTCCGATTAATTCAATCCGTTATTGCCTTAATTATAGCGGATATTCAATAGATGAACTGTCCGCTGTTGTTTTCTATGAAAAGCCATTTTTGAAGTTTGAAAGACTTCTTACAACCTATTATGTTTTTGCTCCAAAAGGTTTGACCTCATTTCTAACAGCTATTCCTGTATGGATAAAGGAAAAATTATTTATAAAAAGTCTAATTATAAAGGAGCTTCTGAAAATAGAAAATTTTAATAAAAAGAAGCTAAGATTACTTTTCTCCCAGCACCATCTTTCCCATGCAGCCAGTGCTTTTTTCCCTTCTCCCTTTAAGGAATCTGCTATTTTAACAATTGATGGGGTAGGGGAATGGTCAACAGCATCAATCTCATTTGGAATAGATAACAAAATAACTGTTCTAAAAGAGATGAACTTCCCCCATTCTGTAGGGCTTCTTTATTCAGCATTCACATATTATCTCGGTTTTAAAGTCAATTCAGGAGAGTATAAGTTAATGGGACTTGCTCCCTACGGAGATCCTACATCGGAAAGATTGAAAAAATATAAAGAAAAAATTTATGAGAATATTGTGGATGTAAAGGAGGATGGTTCGATCTGGCTCAACCAGGACTTTTTCGATTATTCCACTGGTCTGAAAATGACAAAGGACGATAAATGGGAGGAGCTTTTTGGATTCCCTCCGAGAAAACCAGAGAGTGAAATAGAACAACATCATTGCGATCTTGCCCTTGCAATACAACAGGTTACTGAAGATATAGTATTTAAAATGGCAGAAAGTGCAAAGAAATTGACAGATTCGAAATATCTATGTTTGGCGGGAGGGGTTGCCCTTAACTGTGTTGCCAATGGCAAACTTTTGAAAAAGGGAATATACGATGATATATGGATTCAGCCTGCTGCTGGAGATGCGGGAGGAGCAATAGGTTCAGCTTATGCTGTATATCATATTTATTTTGGAAAGGAGAGGAAAGTCCACAACATTGATGGAATGCAAGGAGCATTTCTCGGAACCGAATATAGCGATCTTGACATTTTGGCTACTTTAAGAAAATATAAGGCTCCCTACACATTTTTTGAGAATTTTGATGATCTATGTGAGATAGTTGCTGAGCTTCTCTCAAAGGGAAAGGTAATCGGATGGTTTCAAGGAAGAATGGAATGGGGACCAAGAGCTCTTGGAAACAGGAGCATACTTGGAGATGCAAGGAATCCTGAAATGCAAAAAAGATTGAATTTGAAAATAAAATTCAGGGAGAGCTTTAGACCTTTTGCCCCTTCCGTTATTTATGAGGATGTGGGAGAATATTTCGATATAGAAAAGCCGTCCCCTTATATGTTACTTATAGCAGATGTGGTGGAAAAAAGAAGGAACCCCCTTCCAGAAGGTTATCACAAACTATCTGTCAGGGATAAACTTTATTTTATTCGTTCAGATGTTCCCGCAATAACCCATCTTGATTATTCAGCGAGACTGCAAACTGTGCATGAGGAGACAAACCCAAGATTTTATAAGCTTCTAAAGAAATTTAAGGAGAAGACAGGTTACAGTGTGATTGTTAATACAAGCTTCAATGTTAGGGGTGAACCAATTGTTTGTTCCCCTGAGGACGCTTATCGCTGTTTTATGAGGACTGATATGGATTTTCTTGTGCTTGGTAATTTCCTTCTCAGGAAAGAAGATCAGCCTGAATGGAAAGAGAAAAAAGATTGGAGAGAAGAGTATGGCTTAGATTAGGAGGAGGATAATGGGGATAGTTAGAGAATTATGGTTTTTTATAAAGGAGAGAAGGATATGGTGGTTTCTTCCTGTTATTTTAGTTCTCATTCTTCTCGGATTTTTGATAATTCTTTCAGCAATCCCTGGGGTTGCTCCATTTATTTACACACTGTTTTAGGGGAAAATGGATAAGATTGATTTATTAAAAACTTTAAACGGACTTTCTCTATTTTTGATTTTACTCTTTTTTATTTTTGGGAAGTTGTGGCTCTTAATCCTTTCAGCCCTTTTTCTATTTCTTTCCATTGCAGGAGGTAGATTTTCATATTTTCTTGCAGAAGCATGGTTAAAATTTGGACAAATTTTAGGAACAATACTAACAAAATTGGTTCTAACAATTGTTTTTTACTTTCTTTTAACCCCTCTTGGTTTATTGTTCAGGACTTTCAACAGGGAGGTTTATCTATTTTTTAAGGACAGAAGAAGGAATTCATTTTTTAAAGATGTAAATATTGAGTATAAAAAGGAAGATTTCGAGAAATTGTGGTGATATAAAGAAAGTTCTTATTCTGAAATAAGTTTTGCGATTGAATCTGTGAGACTCTCAATCGTAAATGGTTTAGGCAGAAATAATGAGTTTTCATCAAGGGGGACATCCCGCTCTCTTACAAGTCCTGAAATCCAAAGTATTTTTAAGTCTTCTTTCATCTTTCGGAGCTCTTTTTGAACTTCAAAGCCTTTCATCTCTGGCATGTGAATGTCAAGTATTACAAGAGAAATTTCATTTAAACTGTAACTCTGCTCATTTTAGGGAATAGGTGGGAGATAGTTGAAATAAA
>CAZYPR010000028.1:0-33788 GCA_964649495.1 uncultured Clostridia bacterium
TTTATTTCAACTATCTCCCACCTATTCCCTAAAATGAGCAGAGTTACAGTTTAAAGAGAGGTTCTGAACAGATTGAATCCTCAAAAAAGAGATACATTATTCCTTCCAATGAAAAGATTGAAGATAGGTTATTCTTTGAGCTTTCTGAAGGGAGTTACACCCTTGAGATTAGCGGAGAAAAAATCTCTCCCATCCAACCTGCTTCAATAATTGTCCTTCCTTTTGAAAGGGTAAGCTGGAATGTTTCTCAGGAACCAATTCAAGGAGGCTCTCTACCACTTAATATCCAGATTGAAAACTCAGGATTCTCTGATTTCAAAGGTTCAATTCTAATATCATCAAGCTTCTTCAATCTTGAGGACAATTTTGAAATAGGTTCAGGAGAAAGGAGATTCTTGAATTACAGCATCCTCCTGGATTCTGCATCAATTGGGGAGAATCCTTTCACAATTTCCCTTATTAAATCTTCTGGAGAGGAGATTTTCAAAGAGGAAAGGAAGGTTTCTGTCCTTGGAGATGAAATTCAAATTGAAGAGATTCCAGGAGGAATGACCTTCAATGCAGGAGAATATGCAAATCTTCCCTTCAAGATTAAGAATCTCGGGAATAAGGAAGGGACAGCAGTATTTTCCTACAGGACAATGGATTTAGAGGAGAGAGAGGTTAACCTGGCTCTTAAAGCGGGTGAGGAAAAAGTGATTACCATTCAATTTCCAATACCCGATGACCTACCCGATGGAGATTATCCCCTTTACTTCAGGCTTGGGAATAGAGAGGGTGAGGTAAGATACAAGGTTAAGGGAATTGCAATAGATGTCTCAGCAAATTTAGACAAGCCATCTTACAAGGAGGGAGAGACAGCACATCTAACAATAAATATATCGAAATTGAGGGAAGGAACCCTTGAAGGTTTTGTGAAAGTAAAATACCTTGAATATGAGGAGGAGAAGGAGTTTACTCTTTCATCTTCAGTTTCCCTGACATTTGACATCCCCCTTTCCCAGATTACTCCTGAGAAATTATTTTATGGAGTTTATCACAGGGATGGAAGAGGAATTTACCTTAATTCAATTTATATTTATAAGGAAGGGGATCTGAAGGTTCTAACAGACAAGCAGGTTTATAGAGCGGGAGAGAATGTTTCAGTTTCATTGACATCATCGGAGTCCGGGATTGCAAAACTCTCTGCTCCTGGATATGAAGAGGAATTTGAGCTTTCTGGTTCAGCATCAAGAACATTCCAGTTGCCATCAAATCTTAAAGGGGGAACATATGGAATCTCATGGGAGTTCAGACCATCGGACAAAACAAAACCTGTCCTTTCAGGAACCCATTTATTTGATGTGGATGGATTAATTGTAAAAGTTGTTGAGGCAGATTTAGAAAAAGGAAGATACTCACCAGGAGAGACAATAAAGTTGAGGATTCTCCTGGAATCAAACCGAGATATTGCACTAACTCTCAGGGGATGGCTCTTAGATCCAGAGGGAAACTACAATCTTTTGGGAGAGGGGGTGGTTGAAATTAGAAAAAATGAACACACAAGTTTTACATCCACATACCCATTTTCAACAAATCTTGCAGGAATTCACAGACTAATTTATGCCCTTTACGACTCATCGGAGGAGCTGGTTGTTTCAGGCTCAGAAAGTTTTGATTGTGGAGGAGCTATCCTTCTTGGAGCAAGGACAGAGAAGTCTGAATATCCCATGGGGAATGAGCCTGTAAAACTCTATCTTGATTTATTTGGAGAGGGTTCTGCTGAACTTAAGATTTTCCTGGTGCTTCCAGATGGGAGTCAGGAGCTAAAAGGTGAGAAAGTAAATCTTTCAGGAATTCAAACAAAGGAGATGGTTCTTGAATCTGAGCAACTAAAGCCTGGATTTTTAACTTTGAGGGCAGAACTTCTCAAAGAAAATCTAACATCTTCAAAGGAGACATCCTTCATTTACGGCTCAAATCTACCTGATTTAAGCTTACAACTTAAAGCTGAAAGCCAACAGCCTCTCTTCTATAGAGTAAAGGGAAGGGTTTTAAATCAGGGTAAGAGCCCTTCATCCCCAACATCAGTTGCATTTTTTGAGGGTGAGACAATGTTAGAGGAGGAAGAAATTTCTTCTCTGAATCCCGATGAGGAGATTGAGGTTGAGATAAATTATGATGGAAGAGGAAAGGCGGGAAGAAGGGAGATTTATGCAGAGGTTGATAAAGCCAACACAGTGAGAGAATTTAACGAAGCAAATAATAAAGTCTCAATCTTCCTTGATATTCCAGAAATTTTCCATGAGCTTTCCCTTTCAAAGGATGAATTTTCAGCCTTTGAGGATTGCACAATTACAACAAGAATATTCAACAATAGAGGTAAGAATCTTGAAGGAGAGCTTGAGATAATTGTTTCCAATCTCTCATCCAATCAGATTGTTTTTGAAAGGAGGGAGAATCTTTCCATTGCACCATTCACAGATACTCTTATCTCTTCAGTATTCAACACAAGAACATATCCAGAGGGAGATTATTCTGTTAGCTCAAAGCTCAAAGCTGAAAGCACAATGCATATAGAGGAGAAGGTTATAAGGATTTTGAGGACAGAAAGGATTGAAGGATATCTTAGCCTTCAGCCAAAAGTGATTTCTCCTCAAAAGGATGAGACTCTTACTGCCACTATTGAGCTAACAAACAGAGGGAATACCGCAATAACTGATGGAGAGATGAGAATAGAAATTAAAAAGAAGGAGAGTGGTGAGAAAATTGAAGAAAAGAGTATAAAATTTTCAATTGAACTAAATGAGAGAAAAACAGTTCAGGAAGATATAACTGTCAATTTACCTGAAGGATTCTACATCTTTTCACTACTCTTCAATGAGGAAAAACTCGATGAGGAAGAGATAGAGAGCAGATATGAGCTTGAGACAAAAAAGGAACAATCCCTTTCAGCAAGAGTCCTTGTCCTTGACAACACAATCCCTCTCCTTGATGAAATAAAGGGAGTACTTAAGGATGTGAAAGATAAAGATGAGAGGGAAAGGCTTGAGGGTGATTGGAAAAGGAGAATATCTAAGGAGGTTGAGTTTATTGAGAATGCTCTCAAATCCTCCGGAATCATTTATAGAATTGAAAGAGAAAGAAGGGCTCAGATAAATGAAATGAGGAAGGGTATCTGGAACATATTTATCCTTCTTGGCTCAAAACCCCATTCACCTTTAATTGAAAAAGAGATAAGGGAGCATGTATTCAAAGGTGATGGTCTGATTGTAACTCTTCACCACCCATTCGAGGAGCCATTTCTTAAAGAGGTTCTCGGTTTAAAAACCGAAGGATTCTCCAACTGGATTCAAAAAGAAAGTGTGAAAATTCAGACCCTTCAAACACCAATAAGCACAGAGGGAGAGTTTGGAATGAGCTCAAGGTTTGTGAGGGTAAAGCCTGACTCAGAAAATCTGCTAATTGCTGGGATCATAAAGAACACTAAGAGACCTGTTATAACTTTGAATAATTACGGTGAAGGGAAGGCAGTTACATTTGCATTCCCCCTTTCAATTTCAGAAGAAGAGGAATGCTTTGAACCTTTAAAGAGAATAGTTCTCTCATCAATCTACCATCTAAGCCCGAAAAAACCATCTGAATCATCAATTTCAAGACTTATTCCATTAGAGCTTAATCTATCAAATCCAACATCTAAGGAGATGGAGATAAAAGTTGAGGAGAAGATTCCCCAAGGTTTAAATTTATACTTTGAATTTCCAGAAAGGGAAAAGGATGAAGAGAGAATCTTCTGGAAGATAAAACTCCAGCCACTTCAAAGCAAGTCAATCCTCTACATTGCAGAGCTTCCCGACCAGATTGGCTCTTATGAGTTCAAATCAAAAATATATCTAATAGAAGGTGAAAAAGAAAGAAAAATCGATGAAAAGAGCATTTCCTTCAATGTTGAAAAGAAAGTCAAAGAAAGAATAAGGGAGATAATTGTTGAACTTGAAAAACTTCCTGTTCAGACAATAAAAGATAGAGCTCGTGTAAGAGTTGCAATCATTCATCTTGAAAGGATTTTGGGAAGAAATGGAGAGGGTATGCCGAATCTTATGGATGTAATTTCTGCAATAGAGTCAATTAAAGAGATTGAAAGTGTAGACCCATCATCAATAAGAAGCTCACTGATAGATATAATGCTTTTCTATGAAAGAATGGTTTTTGAGAGGAAAGGGTTATGAGGTCCTTTGAGTGATGAGCTTTTCAATCAGGTTTTTCAGAAAGGATATTTCATCCTTCTGGGTCTCAATTGATTTCTCAACAGAAACCACTCTCTTCTGCAACTGCCACTGCATTCTTAGAGTAAAACCAAGAATAACAATTGAGAGTGATATGAATATACCAAACATCCACTGGAGAATATCAAATCTTTTCTCCATTGAATCAAACCTTTTATCCACTGCCTCAAATCTTTTATCCACTGCCTCGAATCTCGCGATCATCTCGGAACGAAGGTCATCTATCCTCTTATTCATGTTAACCTCGAGAGAATCTATCCTTTTCTCAAGGGAAATCTGCTTCTCTTCAAGCCTTACAAGCCTTTCAACTATCTCCCTGTCCGATATTCTCGGTGCTGCCTCAACCCCCATTAAAGGTAAAAATGTTAAAAGGAATAAGACCAAAAAAATTAATTTTTTCATGATTTTAGTATAATAGATAAATCAGAGATAGGCAAATGTTCAAAGAATTTTTTTAACTGTAATACTCTTCTCTGAAAGTTTTGAATTGAGAATCAAAAAATAACCTTTCTTCGGATATTCAACTGTCTGGGGAATCAGCGCATGCTCCCTTGCATCATAAATGTCAATGTTCTGCCAGTTTCGAAAATAACCTCTCAACAAAATGCTTCCACTATATCAATAACTTTTACATCATCTCTTCCTTTATCTTTCAAAGCATCTTTGAGCATTATTTTGCAGAATGGACATGCGGTAAAAAGGGTTTTCTCCTTCGAAATAATCACTTCATCTGCCCTCATATGATTTATCCTTTTCCCTATTTTCTCTTCTGTCCAGAAAAGTCCGCCACCCGCTCCGCAACAAAGGGAGTGAATTTTTTTATGTTTAAGCTCCTTTACTTTTACTCCTGAAATTGAAAGTAATCTTCTCGGCTCCTCATACATATTATTGTGCCTTCCGAGATAACAGGGGTCATGGAAAACACCAGAATCAAACTTAGAGCTCAGAGACAACTTTCCTCCACTTATAAGTTTTTCAATAAATTCAATGTGATGATAAATTTCTGCTTTAAAACCCAGAGCGGGATACTCATTTTTTAATGTGTGATACCCATGGGGGCAAACTGTTATTATTTTCTTCACATTATATTTCTTAAAGGTCTCGATATTTTCCAAAGCAAGGAATTGGAAGAGATACTCATTCCCTGCTCTCCTCACAGAATCTCCACAGCATTTCTCCTCCTTTCCGAGAATAGAAAAATCAATATTCGCTTTTTTTAACAAATTTATTAAAGAAGAGATTATTTTCTGACAATTCTCCTCAAAAGAGCCTGCGCATCCAACAAAAAGAAGATATTCTGTTTCTTTCTCTGAAGCGAATGGAACTCCCATTTCCCTTATCCATTCACCCCTGCTCTGGAAACCAATTCCCCAGGGATTGTAATTGGTTTCAACATTTTTGAAAGCTTGTGTTAGCTCTGTTGGAAATCTTCCTTCCATTAAAACTTCACTCTGCCTCATACCAATTATCTTCGGAATATGCTCATTTCTCATTGGGCATGTAACCTCACATGCTCCGCATGTGGTGCAAGTCCATATTTCATCTTCAAAATAAGATTTTCCCATAAGAGGCTCCATTTTTCCCCTTTCTCCCTTAAGTAGCAAATCTCCCTGTCTGAGGAATTCCTTTTTTACTTTTATTATTATCTCCTTTGGCGACAAAGGTTTGCCGGAGTTTAAAGCAGGACAGAAATCGTCACATCTACCACACTCAGCACATGCAAAGGAATCAAGAAGATCTTTCCATGAAAAATCCTCAATGGAACTGATCCCGAATCTTTCAGAATTTTCAAGGTCAATGGGTTTTAGAGCTCCGAATGGTTCAAGATTCCTGAAAAAAAGATTTATTGGACCTGCAAGAAGATGGATATGCTTTGACCTCGGTATGTAAATTCCGAATCCCATGATTGTTAGAATATGTGCCCACCAGAAAAGATGGAGGGAAAACTCGCTCGGTCTAAATAAAGGTGATATTATTCCCGCAAGAAAAGCTCCCCTCATAGGCTCTCCGGAAGAAATTTTTAATCCTTCATAAATTACAAAAGTTACCATTGCGGTAAAAAGAAATCCAAGAATAGTCGCAGACTCAGGAGAGGGAACTGTTAAGCCCGATGCACGAAATACAAATCTTCTAAGAAAGAAATAAATACAGCTGAGGATAATCCAGAAGGCAAGCATGTCAATTAAAAAGGTAAATGCCCATCCAATTTTTGTATCACCGAAGATAAAAAATCCTTTTAAAAAGGCTTCAATTATATGGTTAGTAGTGACAAAGAGGAAAAGGACAAATCCCCAGAAAACTGCGGTATGCATTATTCCTGTAAAGAGTCTTTCTTCAAGGGAGCATTTCTGGGCAAAAACTCTAAATATTGCACCCGCAAGCCTCTCCCCTATTCTATCAAATCTCTCTACTTTCTTCCCTTTCAAGATAAGTCTAAGTTTTAAAAGAAAAGGTTCAAAAAAAGCATAAAAAGCTATTGAAAGAGAAAATATAAATAGCACAATTTCAGTCTGAGAAAGCATTTCTTCCTCCTCGAAAAAATTTTAGATAATGTATATTAACATATTAAGCTTTTCAAGAAAAGAAAAAGAACTTATTTCAAAGCTATTATTTACCTTCGGTGGTCTTTAGTATAAATTTTCTCCTTCTCATTATTTAAAAGTTTTTCAATTTTCTCTTGCAATACATTTGACACATTAAAATATTTAATATAACATTAATAAAGGAATCGGAAAATGGCTTTGAGATTAGGTGAATTATTACTGAAAGAAAATTTAATAACAGAGGAACAATTAAAGCAAGCCCTTGAGTTCCAGAAGGCAAACGGACTTAAACTTGGAAGTGCACTTATAAAGCTCGGTCTTGTCTCTGAAGAAGACATTGCAATGGTTCTCAGTAAACAATTGGGATACCCCTCGATAAATATTTCCAAGTTTGAGGTTGAACCAGATGTTCTTGCCTTAGTCCCTGCTGAGCTTGCTCGAAAGTACACGGTTCTCCCCCTTCACAGAATGGGTCATATATTAACTGTTGCAATGTCTGATCCTACTAACCTTACAGCAATCGAGGATATCCGTTTCAAAACAGAACTGAATGTCCAACCTGTTGTGGCGCCTGAAACACCTTTAAAAATGGCAATTGAGAAATATTATGGTAGTTCAACAGAAATAGAAGTAGCAAAGGCTATGGAAAGATTTGAAAAAATTGCTCAACTTTCAGAAGATGCACCTCATATGGAAGTTGTTGTTGAAAAGGATGCTGATATTGTAGATATTGCACAGCAAGCTGCACAGGCTCCTGTAATTCAGTTTGTAAATTTACTCCTTTATAATGCAATTGAGAAAAGAGCCAGTGATATTCATATAGAACCTTATGAAAAAGAATTAAGAATTAGGTATAGAATAGACGGCATACTATATCCCATAAAATCTCCTCCATTTGGTATGAAAGATGCTATAGTTTCAAGGATTAAAATCCTTTCCAAAATGGATATCGCTGAAAAAAGATTGCCTCAAGATGGAAGAATAAAGTTTAAATTGAAAGGAAGTGATGGAAGCCCGAAAGAAGTTGATATGAGAGTCTCAACACTACCCACTGTCTTTGGGGAAAAGGTTGTTATAAGAATTCTCGACAGAGCACAGCTCAAACTCGATCTTACTCAGTTAGGGTTTGAGCCAATCTCCCTTGAGAGATTTCAGGATGCTATCTCAAAGCCGTGGGGCATCATTCTTGTAACAGGTCCAACAGGAAGTGGTAAAACAAACACCCTTTACTCAGCCATTTCTAAGTTAAACACAATTGACACAAACATTCTTACAGTAGAAGATCCTGTGGAATTTAATATTCACGGAATAAATCAAGTAAATGTAAAAGATGAAATAGGGCTGAATTTTGCAGCTGCTTTAAGAGCTTTCTTGAGACAGGACCCCAACATAATTCTTGTTGGAGAGATAAGAGACTTTGAGACCGCAGATATTGCAATGAAAGCAGCTCTAACAGGACACCTTGTCTTCAGCACAGTTCACACAAATGATGCTGCAAGTACAATTGCCCGTTTAATAAATATGGGGATTGAACCTTATCTTGTTGCCAATGCCTTAATCTTAATTGTAGCCCAGAGATTGGTAAGAAGGCTCTGTAATAAATGCAAAGTTGTGAATCCTCTCTCCCCTCAGGCTCTCATCGATCTTGGATTCCTCCCCGATGAGATTAAAGGATTAAAAGTTTATAAACCCAAGGGATGTCCGGAGTGCAACAATATAGGCTACAAGGGAAGGATAGGACTATTTGAAGTCATGAGTATAACTGATGAGATAAGGGAACTAATTGTATCAGGAGCCCATGCCATTGAAATAAGAAACAAAGCTATAGAGCAAGGTATGATAACCCTTAGAAGGAGTGGGCTCGAAAAAATAAAAATGGGTATCACCTCTGTTGAAGAAGTTTTGAGAGAAACTATGAGATTTTAAAGGAGAAAGCAAATGGTAATGCCACTTCATGAGCTTTTAAAAATAGTTGTAAATGAAGGGGGGACAGATCTTCACATAACAACCAACATTCCACCTCAGATGAGAGTTAATGGAGTTCTTGTCCCTATACCCCATCCACCTTTAACCCCTGCAGATACAAAACAACTTATTTACAGTGTTTTAACTGACAATCAAAAGCATAAACTTGAAGAAGAACTGGAACTTGATTTCTCTTTCGGAATAAAAGGACTTGCAAGATTCAGAGCAAATGTTTTCTTCCAGAGAGGAGCGGTTGCAGGAGCTTTTAGAAGAATACCTTACGAAATTCTCGGTTTTGAAGCTCTTGGTATTCCTCCTCAGGTTGCTTCCCTTTGTGATAAACCAAGGGGGCTTGTGCTTGTCACAGGTCCAACTGGTTCAGGAAAATCAACTACCCTTGCAGCAATGATAGATAAAATAAATAGCGAAAAACCTCTCCATATTGTCACTATTGAGGATCCCATAGAGTACCTTCACACCCACAAAAGAGCTATTGTAAATCAAAGGGAGGTTGGGTCTGACACTCACTCCTTCCATAAAGCTCTCAGATCTGTTCTCAGAGAAGACCCTGATGTTGTTTTAATAGGAGAGATGAGGGACCTTGAAACAGTTGAGGCTGCATTACAAATAGCTGAAACAGGACATCTTACATTTGCAACTCTTCACACAAATTCTGCTGCGCAAACAATAAACAGAATAATTGATATATTTCCACCCCATCAGCAGGCTCAGGTTAGAACACAGCTTTCTTTAATTCTTGAGGGGATTCTATGTCAGGCACTTCTACCCAGGGCTGATGGAAGGGGGAGAGTCCTTGCAATGGAGATTCTTTTCCCAACCCCTGCGATAAGGAATTTGATAAGAGAGGATAAAATTCACCAGATCTATGGAATAATGCAAACTGGGCAAGAAAAATATGGTATGCAGACATTCAACCAATCTCTTGCGAGTCTATATTTTAGAAAGTTAATAACCCTTGAAACAGCTCTTTCTGTGAGCCATTATCCAGAAGAGCTTTTAGATATGATAAATAGAGGGGTAGGAGCTCAAAAAGTATCTTCTACTCCAACAACATATAGGAGGTGAAGATGCCAGTCTATGTTTGGAAGGGAAGGAACAAATATGGACAGATTGTGGCAGGGGAAAGAGTTGCTGCATCAATAGAGGAAGCCACTAAACTTTTAACAAAGGAACAGATATTAGTAATAAAAATAGAGAAAAAATCTGCTTTAAAACTCCCTCGACTAATTCCGAAAGGGGTCTCTTCCCAGGAACTTGCAGTTTTTACAAGACAGCTATCGGTAATGTTTTCTGCGGGTTTGCCCCTTGTCCAGGCTCTCGAAATCCTTGGATCCCAGCAGACAAACAAACTTTTTAGAGAGATAATTCTCGCAGTTAAAAGTGATGTGGAAGCGGGTTCTTCCCTTGCTAATGCATTTAGGAAGCATCCCAATGTTTTTGATAACCTTTACTGCAACATGATTGCATCTGGTGAGGCTTCTGGTAATCTTGACCAGATTCTCCAGCGTCTTGCTCTTTACATAGAAAAGGCGACAAGAATAAAGGGACAGGTTAAATCTGCAATGGTTTATCCCTCTGTTGTTCTCACTGTTGCGGTAATAATAGTAATTATTATAATGTGGAAGGTAGTTCCTACTTTCGCAAATCTCTTTATGGAAATGGGGATCTCTCTTCCTCTACCAACCCAGATTACGATAGGTGTAAGTAGATTTGTTTCTTCATATTTCTATATTATTATAGGAGGTTTTATAGGTTTATCTGTGATTCTAAGAGCCTATTACCAAACATACAATGGAAGAAGGGTAATTGACAGAATTTTACTAAAGATTTATGTTTTAGGAGATCTTATAAGAAAAACTGCTGTGGCAAGATTCTCTCGAACCCTCGCAACCCTTCTCACAAGTGGTGTTCCTATGTTAGATTCCCTTGAAATAACAGCTAAAACTGCAGGAAATGCAATTGTAGAGGACTCAGTGATTAACGCAAGAAGACTTGTTTCAGAAGGAAAATCTCTTGTAGAGTCTCTTTCCGCAACAAAGGTTTTCCCTCCCATGGTTCTTCAGATGATTGGAGCAGGAGAGCAAACTGGAGCCCTTGATCAAATGCTAAATAAAATTGCTGAATTTTATGAGGAGGAAGTGGACAGAGCGGTTCGCACTCTTGTTTCCCTCCTTGAACCAGTAATGATAGTTTTCCTCGGAGTAATAGTTGGTGGAATAGTAATGTCCATATACCTTCCCATCTTTACATTGATTGCCAAATTTTAATTCATAGAATTAATGGAAAATCGAAAAAAGTTAATTAGTCTTATAAAATATCGTTTAATAGTAGCCTCCACCCTTTTATTCTCAGTGATAATTGTTCAGGTTGTCTCCCCCTACCTTTTAAAGATGGATTTTTTCTTCTATTTAATCTTTGCAATCTATTTCTTGAATCTTCTTTACATTCTCTTTCTCAAGTTAAATTTGAATGAAACCTTTCAGCTTTACTTTCAAATTTTTGGTGATGTAATTATAGTCACATGGCTCGTTTATATCTCTGGAGGGATGATATCTCCATTCTATTTTCTTTATATTCTTCCAATAATAATAAGCAGTTTTCTTTTACCAGCAAAAGGTTTGTGGGTCGTAACATCCGTTTCATCTTTGCTATTTGGCTCTCTTGTTGATCTCATGTTCTACAAAGTAATCCCTCCCTACAATCCTATCCAAACGGATATTCCGAAGGAATTAGTCCTTTACAATCTTTTTATCTCGGTATTTGCATTTTTCAGTTCAGCATATCTGAGCTCTATTCTCTCTCGCTCCCTCAGAAAAGCTGACAAACAGCTTCAGATAGTTCAACAAAAATTTAAAGACCTCGAGATATTCTCAAAAAGTGTAATTGAAAATATGGGCTCAGGACTTATCACAGCTGACATCAATGGAAACATAATCTTTTCTAATAAAAGAGCTCTGGAGATTCTTGGTGATGAGCTCTTAAAAAATTCGGTTTGGGAAATTCTTGGTTTTAAAAAAGAAATCGAAGAAGTGAAGGGAAAAAAGGTTGGATTTGAAATAAACATAAATGAAAAAATAATTGGTGGAAACATCTCTTTCATAGATGATTCAAAAAATCCATACTTTGTAATTCTATTTCAGGATATAACCGAGTCGAAAAAAATGGAAATGGAGATTAAAATAAAAGAAAAGATGGCCACCCTTGGAGAGATGGCAACCTTTGTTGCGCATGAAATCAGAAATCCTTTAACCGCCATTTCTGGAGCTGCACAGTTAATGAAAGAGGAGCAATCGGGAGAAACAGAACTTATCGATATTATTTTTAAAGAGTCAAAAAGATTGGGCGATTTCTTAACTGAATTCCTTGACACAATGAAACCCTATCAAAAGATTACTACAAAAGTGGATTTTGCAGAAATTATAAGAAACAGTCTCTCCCTTATAAGTCATTCGAGAAAGAATATCGAGATAAAGGGTAATTTTAAGGAAGCTTCTGCAATTATTTACGGCGATGAAAGACAGCTAAGAACAATCTTCTGGAACATTATTCTCAATTCATTAAAAGCAATGCCAGAAGGAGGAATCCTTCAAGTGAATATTGAAAATAACGAAAGGGATGTTAAGATTTCAGTAAAAGATAGCGGTATAGGAATGGATAAGGAAGAAATTCAAAGAATTTTTGAACCTTTTTATTCAAATTTCGGCAATGGCCATGGAATAGGAATGAGCCTTGTCTGGAAATTAATAAATGAGATGAATGGGAAAATAGATGTTAGCTCTTCCAAGGGTAAGGGAACAGAAATAACTTTAACTATTCCAAGGGAAATAAAATGAGAATTCTTGTTGTGGATGATGAGGAAAACATAAGGACAATAATAAAAAGGTCTTTTCAAAAGGAAGGTTTCATTGTAAGTACTGCATCTTCTGGAAATGAAGCATTGAAAGAACTTTCCAGAAGCTCATTTGATCTTGTCATAACAGATTTGAGAATGCCTGATGGAGACGGTATCACTCTTCTGAAACAGATCCATTCCCTATATCCTGAAACTATGGTAATGGTCATAACCGCTTATGCCTCAACAGAAAGTGCTATTGAAGCAATGAAGGCAGGAGCTATTGATTACATAATAAAACCCATCAATATCGAGGAACTCAGAATTATAGTAAGGAATGCTCTTGAAAAGAAAATTCTCAAGGAAGAGAACTTAAGACTAAAAAAAGAATTATACGAGAAATATTCATTCCACAACTTAATAGGAAAAAGCAAAAAGATCAAAGAAATATTCTCATTAATAGAAAAGATAGCACCTACAAATTCAACAGTTCTCATAACAGGAGAGAGTGGAACAGGTAAAGAGCTTGTAGCAAAAGCAATCCATTACTCATCTTTAAGAAAAGAGGAACCCTTTGTCTCAATTAATTGCGGTGCTCTTCCTGAAACCCTTCTTGAGTCAGAGCTTTTCGGGCATGTGAAGGGTTCGTTTACAGGCGCCTACACAGACAAGAAAGGACTTTTTGAGATAGCCCATAAAGGGACGATTTTACTCGACGAAATTTCAGAGATGAGTCTATGGATGCAGGTAAAACTTTTGAGGGTTCTCCAGGAGAAAAAAATAAGAAGAGTTGGTGGAACTGAGGAGAAAGAAATTGATGTTAGGATAATTGCTTCAACAAATGTGGATCTAACTGAAAGAATAAGAGAGGGAAAATTCAGGGAAGACCTTTTCTACAGGCTCAATGTTATCAGAATAAATCTTCCGCCTTTAAGGGAAAGAAAAGAGGATATACCACTACTTGTAGAACATTTTATAAAAATTTATAACCAGAAAACAGGAAAAAATATCCACGGAATTAATGAAGATGCTCTAAAAATTCTTGAATCTTATCCCTGGCCTGGAAATGTGAGAGAACTTGAAAATTGCATAGAGAGAGCGGTTGTTTTCGAAACTTCAGACTTTATAACTTCAGACTCCATAGACGAGTCAATAAAAAATACTGTCCTCTCCAATTCTTTTTCTTTCCCTTCTCTTCCAGTTCCTAAAATCAGTGAAGAGGGGATTGATTTTGAAGGTTATATTGACCTTGTGAGAAAAAAAATTATAGAGGAAGCCCTTGAAATATCAGACAATGAATTTTTAAAAGCTTCCAAGCTTCTTAAAATGAGCTACAGATCTTTTAGATATTATGTGAAGAAACTGGGAATAAAGACAAAAAATCCTAAAAATTAAAAAGTCTTAATAAGGTGGAGAATAAGATTAGCAATGAAAAATTCTTGAAGTCGTTTGAAATCCTTCATATAAGCAAACTCTACTATCCATGGACTGGAGGGGTGGAAAGGAATTTACAGGAACTAGTTGAATCGTTAAAGGAAAGAACCAATGTAAAAATATTTTGCTGTCAGGTAAAGGGAAAAACCAAACTTGAAAAAATTAACGATGTTGAAATTCTAAAATCATGTAGTTTGGGGCTTTTCCTCTCAGTTCCAATATCTCCATGTTTTCCTTACTATTTCAAAAATCTAACTCAAAAGGCTGACTTAATCCACTATCACTCTCTCTTCCCCCTTGCTGAAATTATGGAAATTCTTTCCAAACCTGAGAAAAAAAAGATTGTCACCCTTCACTACGAAAGACTCAGAAGAAACTATTTAATGATTATATATAAACCCATCCTTAGAGCATTTTTCAAAAGAATGGACACAATAATTGTTCCTTCAAAGGTCTTTTTGAATTCAAAGCTCCTTTCCGGATTTAAAAAGAAAATTGAAATAATTCCCTTTGGAATAGATATTAAAAAATTTGAGATAAATAATGAAATTGAGGAAAGGAAGAATGAGATAAGAAAGAGATACGGGTTTCCCATCATTCTTTTTGTTGGAAATATTCTTCCATACAAAGGTCTTCAATATTTAATTTTTGCAATGAAAGAAATCAAAGGAAATCTCCTAATAATTGGGGATGGATTCTTAAAAAATGAGCTTAAAAAAATAGTGGTGAAAAATGGCTTAGAAAAAAGGGTTCATTTTCTTGGAAGGAAAAGATATGAAGAACTTGTCCCTTTTTATCACGCATGCGATTTATTTGTTCTCCCCTCTCTTTATGAGTCTTTTGGAAATGTTCAGCTTGAAGCCATGGCTTGTGGAAAGCCAGTCATAAACACCAACATTCCAACCGCTGTTCCTGAGATAAGTATTCATGAGGAAACCGGGCTCACTGTCCCACCCGCAAACTCCTCTTCCCTATCCGAAGCAATAAAAAGATTAATTGAAAATGAAGAGGAAAGGATTAAGTTTGGAATTAAAGCAAAGGAAAGAGTGAAAAGCCTCTACTCAATGGAGGTTGTCTCTGAAAAAGTTCTTTCCTTATACAGAAAGCTCCTCCTTTAATCTAAAATTCAAAATTGAAAATGAAAAGAAAACTTGATTTTACAATTTTTAAAACGCAGGCTGAAGCCTTTGCTGACTCTGTAAGAATCATTGCTCTTTTCACCCCTTATAGTTTTTTAAGAATCTCAATGATCTCCTTCTGATCTGGATTCAACTTTAGAGACCTCTCAAAATATCTCTTTGCATCCTCTTTCTTCCCCAATTTGTAGTAACAGTTGGCTATGGAGTTCAAGATCTCTATACTTCCACCTGTCAGCCTTAGAAGGGTTTCATAATAGAAAATTGCCTCATTAAAATTTCCAAGTCCCTCGTAAGAGCAAGCAAGAATATTTAAAGCTGAAGTATCTTGTGAATCTTTAAATTTCGATAAATAATCAATTGCTGATTTATAATCTCCAAGAAGAAATTTTGCTTTCCCTGCAAGAAATAAAGTTTTCCCTTTTAACTCAATCCCTTCCGTAATCTTTAAGGCTGATTCGGGCTCTCCCTTATTAATAAACTGTTCCATGAGAATTTCAATGAACTGATTGGCATTTTGATACGATTGAGAATAAATCCATGGTCTCGGGACAGATGGGATTGGAAGAACATTAAAATCCTCTGTAGAATACATTATCTCTTTTCCTTTCCCATCCATCACAGAAACCTTTAATCTGTAATAATCGGGGGGGAGGTTGTTAAGAGAAAGGCTTACAAGAATATTTTCTGCCAAACTTTCTTCCCTCTTTATTAAATCTTTTCCTCCCGCTGAAACACTCCATACTATTTTCCAATCCCTTTCAACCTTCTCAAAATTGTAAATCTCTGCAAAGAAAACAAGGGTATCCTTTGGAGTAAAATTCTTTTTTGAGTCAAGAAATATCTGATACTCCTTAAATTTAAAAGCCCTTAAATAAGGATCGCCCCCGGTTTTTTTCCCAAACCCGATAACAACAGGAGAAAGGGATGGAGGGTCTGACGGAGAGGGAGAATGAATTGTTTTTTCAATGGAAGAGAAATCCTTTGACTGAACATTTCTAAGGAGAATATTGAGAACATAATCTCCAGGAATTATTGGAATTAAACCCTGGATTCCGCAAATCCTTCCTTCATAACTTTTAAATTTATCCTCTCCCATTTCAATGCTTACATCCTTCTCCTCCTGATATATCCCATTACCTTTCAAATCCGTAATTCTTATATTCATCTTCAAAGGAGCATAAACCTTCTTCTCATACTGATTGAAAACAATCTTCTCAGGCTCAATAGAAAAATAAATTGTATTAATAGAATTTTCCCTGTGGAGGAAAACCATTGAGTCACTCTTTACATAATTGACAGAATAGTCAGATAAAACAAAATCCTTTATCTTTAAAAAATCTTCTGTCCAGGCACTTTCGACTTTTTTGGAAGGAAGGGAAAAAACATTATTTATCAAAAGATCTGAGGAAAGGGAAACAATACTTCCTGTTGGATCAATAGCTTCTCCAGGAATAAGGGAAAGGGATACAGATGCCAGTTCTGGGTTTATCCTTTTAAGTGCTTTATAGGCTTCTTCCCTTGAACCCGCACTTCTCCATGCAGAAGGATTCAAGAGCTTTTCAGGACCATCTCCCGCAGGGCTGTAAATCTTCCAATCGCCGATCCCATGCTCCTTGTAAAATGCAATGTAAAAATAAGGTGGGAAACCATATTTTATCTCTCCATGATAATACCATAGCTCAACAGGATTTACGGACTCATATGTTTCAAATCTGTGCCTCTCCAGAGGTTCGCCAAGAATGATGTAAACCCTTCCCATATCAGTCATCCAGCCGGGTTTTGTAGAGCCTCTTCCCAAGACATTATTTGCATATTCAATTCTTCTGTAATGCTCCTCTTTAAACTCATTGGCAGGTGTTCCTGGAGTAGGGTCTCTAATCAACCAGAAATTCTCAACAAATTTTTCCCTCTCCTTGTCAGTTTGCAGAGATAGAAAAACCTCCCTTTCTTTCTTTGAAATAATATAAACCACCTCCTCATTCAGCCACTTATCCCATTTCTCACTGAGTTTCTGTGAACTGAGAGGAGAAAGGAAAGAAAATATGAAAATCAAAGAAAAAATCCATCTCATAGAAAATAATTTATTTTCTTATGCGGAATAAGTCAACTTATCCAAAATTTTAAATATCTAATAACAAATTCATAAACCTTCTTTGTTAAAATTAAGGATTTCTGATATTATAGAATCTTTATGGAAGATTTGACACTTTTCTATGATTTTTGGGAAGAAAAGAAAGAAAAAATAGATAAATTCATAGAGAAATCCCTCCCTTCCTCAAACGATTTACCTTCAATTCTTGTTGAGGCAATGAGATATGGAATTTTAAATGGTGGAAAAAGGATAAGACCAGTTATAACCCTTGCAGTTTCAAATGTTTTCGGAGGAAAAGATGAGAAAGTTTTGCCTGCAGCATGTGCAATCGAGTTTGTTCATTCCTCCTCCCTCATTCTCGATGATCTTCCTTGCATGGACAATGCTCTTATGAGAAGGGGGAAGGAGACCTGCCACAGGGTCTTTGGCGAGGATATTGCCATACTTGCTGCTTTCGGACTTTTAAATCATGCATTTTACCTTATAACCACATTAAAAGAAAAAAAAGTAAAGGATAAGGATATAACAAACCTCATTTCCATTCTTGCATCCGCTATTGGTCCTAAAGGGTTGATAGCTGGTCAGACAATTGACCTGACTACGAGAAAACCAATAGATTTTGAACTCCTTGAATTTATGCATTCTAAAAAGACAGGTGCTCTTTTCCAGGCTTCAGCTCTATTTGGAGCAATCCTCTCCAATGCCCACGAAAATGAGATAGAGGCAATAAAAAATTATTCAAAAAATCTTGGACTTGCTTTTCAGATAAAGGATGACATTCTCGATGCTGAGGGTGACCCAAAAAAGATGGGAAAGGAAAGGGGGAAGGATAAAAGGGAGACTAACTTTGTGTCTTTTGCAGGGATAGAAGGAGCAAAAAAGATTATGGAAGAGCTTGTGGAGACATCAATTAAATCCATTTCTTTTATCTCGAAAAATGAACTTCTGATTCAACTGGCAAAGTATGTGATGATAAGGGATAGATAAATGGAAAGGAATATAGAATATATCAGGGAGAAATTGAAATCTCTTGGTTATCTTGAATGGAGAATTGGTGGGTTCTTTATTAAGGGGGGAACGAAATTTTTCCTTTTAATATCAAAGATTTCCTTTATCGGTGCCATTTTATTCGGTTTCGGTTTCACTCTTCTATATGCTATTACAAATCTTCCTTTAATTTCAAATTTTTTAGACATTTTCCTCCTCTTTCTTTATATTTCTGTAAGCATTTTCCTGATTCTCTTCCTATTTTTCACAATCTTTGGGCTCGCAATAAATTACCCTCTTAAAAAGCTGAAATTTAAAGCCCGTCCTTCTAATACTTTCTTTCATATTCTAATGATTCTCTTTTACATCTCAATTACAGGGTATCTATTTCTATGGTTTAAAGGACAGCTTTTCCCATCTCCACTTTACTTTTTATTTATCCTTTTCCCTATTTCCTTACTTTTTATTTTGTTTTTCAGGATATTTCTTCTTTCAATTTTTCTAATAATGGCAAATATCTCATCGGATTTTATCCCATCAAGAAAAGATCTTGTTATTCTTTCAATTCTTATCCTTATAGTATTTAGCTCTATTCTTTTCGTTGAAGGTTTCAAAGAAAATGGAGAAGAGAACTTTACACCACAAAAAACAAATTTAAAGGTGGCAATAATTGGAGTTGATGGATTCGACATAGAGTTTGCCAACTCTCTTGTTGAAGAAGGAAAACTTCAATTTTTTAAAAGGCTCTATGAAAATGGATTTATATGCAAGTTCCAGGCAAAAGAGCCAAGAATTCCTGCAGTTTTCTGGACAACTGTAGCAACTGGTTTACCTTCAGAAAAACATAACATCCGTGCTTTTCAGTCAACATCAATTATAGGAATAAAAACTCCTATTCAGTTTAAAAGGGATCCTTCGGGAATTCTCTGGGCATTAAACTCCCTTTTCCTGAATGCAAAAATTGCACGATTGGAACCTATTTCCAGCTATCTAAGAAACTCAAAGACTCTCTGGGAAATTTTTTCTGAAAAGGGTTTGAAAATAGGGCAGATAAACTGGTGGGCTTCATGGCCTGCGGATGAGGTAAGGGATTTTTCAATCACTGACAGAGCCTTTGAAAAGATCAAAGAGAAAATGGAGCTGGAAATGGATTATTATCCCTATCACATAAAGGATGACCTTCTCCTTTCCATGGATTATTCAGAATCTTTCCAGCCAGATTCTTTCATAATGAATGCGGTTCAGAGGCTTTTTGAGACTTACTCTCCAGAGCTTTTCATGGTTTATCTTCCCGGTCTTGATATTCAGTGGGAGCAGAATTTCAAAAATCAGAGGGAAGATCTTAAAGGAATTAAAAATTCAATATCTGAAATGGAAAAAGCTTTTTTAAAGGAAGATTTTATCCTTGAGAATATCTCAAACTCCCTGAAAAATTATACAAAAATATTTGTTTTTGATCCTGGGAGAAATTTGAAGAATAAAGGCTTAAAGAAAAGTGAGAACGGTTTGATTGTATTTCAAGGCTATCCTTTTAAAAAGGGTTTCATAAGGAAGCCTGATGCTCCAGAAAAGATTGTTCCCACTGTGTTATTTATTTCAGGTTTTCCAGTTTCCAAAAAGATGAAAGAACCTTTAATGGAAAGTATATCCTATGATTTTAGAAAATCTCATCAAATTAAGATTATAAAAACTTTTGGAAAAAAGAAAGAAAAAAGGATTGTCTCAAAATTTAACAAGGAACTTCTTGATAATCTTCGTTCTCTTGGATATATAGAATGACAGAGTAAGGAGGAAATATGAGGGAATGTTCCATTGAAAAAAACCTTAAAATTTGTAACTGCACCTACGAGCCATGCGGAAGGAAGGGCATATGTTGTGAGTGCCTACACTATCACAGAAAAATGGAGGAACTTCCTGCTTGCTTTTTTCCTCCAGAGGTGGAGAAGAGTTATGACAGGAGTTTATTAAAATTTTTGAGCCTTCATAAGAAATTCAACAAATGTCCATTGGCTTGATTTTAAATTTTCCTTGCTTGATAATAAAAATTGAAAATGTCTGAAATAAATGATTTTATGGGAGGAAAAAATGAATGTTAAATGGTCCTTTTTCATAATCATTGTTGTGGTCTGTGCCATCCTTGCTTATCTATTTGTATTCTCTCCTCCGTGGCTTACAAAAAAAGTTCCTCTTCTAAACAAAATAGCTCAGTTCTTTCAACCTGTTAAACCTGAGGAACTCAAGGAGTCAATTCAGCTTATTGATATTGACACATACTGGGGAGAGAAATATGTTCGTCCATGGGAAACAGTTCTCGTTCCTGTAATATCTTTTAAGGTAAAAAATATTAGCCAGAAACCCCTTCAATATGTATCTTTCAATGCTGTTTTCCGTTTTAAAGGAGAGGAACAGGCGCTTGGTGATTGCTATCTTTCTACTTTCAGAAAACCCCTTGAACCGAACCAGGTATCTGAAAGAATTGTTCTTAAATCCAATTATGGATATAGAGCATCTTCAAAATCTGCATTTATAAACAACCCTGCTTGGAAAGCAACAATAGTTGACATTTATGTAAGGTCAAAAGGTTCAGGCTTTGCATACATTGGAAGATTCGATATATCAAAAAAAATAGAGGGGATTAACCTTCTCCAGGAAAACAAGGTAGAAATAGCAACTCAATAATAAAAGTTTTCCCGAGGATTGAGCGATAAAACTCAAGTGATGGAGAAAAGAAATGAGTAATTTTATTGACAATGAATTTTTCAATTCTTTTGTATATTCTGTTTTCAAAGCAATTGGAGAAAAACTTGGAGATGAAAGCTGGAAAATTGTCTGGAGAACAGGAGAGATTCTATTTGATGAGATAAAGGAAAAAATTGAATTTGAAAATAAAGAACCTGTTGAAATTGTCAGTTCTATAGCCAATTATCTAAAAAAGAAAGGTTATTTTACCGATGCAAAGATTATCCCTTTAAACGATAAAGAATTCGAATACTGGATGAAGGAGCCAGCAATTGAAAAAGGTGCTTTTAAACTTATTGAAGAGGGGTGTGCGCCCCCTCATATATCCACATCCCTTCTATTCTCTGCCTTGAGAAATTTAGCGAATTCAGAACTTGAACTGATTGGGAAACCAGAAAAAAGAGAAGATTGGGTTATTGAAAGATGGAAATTAAAAATACAAAATTGCAAAATTAATTTAAATCCGGTAGCCGAACCCTTTAGGGTGCAAAAAACATAATCGAAGACTAAAGCCTTCTGCTACTATCACTTCATCTTTGCCAATCGCTCTTCGAGAAACCTGAGATTTCTTGCAATTTCTCTATTACTTTCCAGTTCCTCTTTAAATTTTTTAATCCCCTGACTAACAGCAGAATACCCAATTCCTAAGATATCTCCAATCTCATCAAGTTTTAAACCCGACTTCCTGCTCAAAAGATACATTAGAGCTTGCCTCTTAAAATCTCTTTTCTTTCTTTTCTTTAGCTCTGAAAATCCTACTCTAAAGAACCTACAAACCGCATCTATTACCTTCTCCTTTTCAATTAAACTTTTTGTAAAAATTTTCTCTTCACCCTTCCATAATCTTTTTTTAAGCTCTTCGGCAAATTCTTTAGAGCCTATAACAGTTCTTCCCACAACCATTTCCATTGGATCTATTAACTTCCCTCTTATTCCTTCTTCAATAAACTCTTTATATTTTTTCCTTGCATCACCCTTTCTCCTCGAAAAAAAATTGAGGACTGTTATTGTATCTACAAATCCACCTTTCTTCGAATGAAGATACTCACTAAGGCTACTGTAAGGATACCTCTGAGGTCTTTTCGACTCCTTTGAAAGATAGGGAATTAGATGGACATATCTGGTCAACTCAGGGAGAATTTCCTCCTTATCAACAATGTAAGAGGAGTATCTCCCTCTGAAAAGAGGTCCCGACTTTCCATATTTTTTGTTATAATAAACTGTGTATGAGGTATTGAGAAAATGTATTGCCCTTGAAAGATTGCCAAGGGGTGTCTCAAAAGCAATATAATAAGAGTCTCTTATCAAAGCATAAGAATAAATGATCAAACCGAACCTTTCCTTTGCCTCCCTCAAAATAGAAATAAATTTCAAAAAATCTTTCCTTTCCTTGAAAAGATGCCTCCTCTCTATCGTTCTGGAAAACACATAATATACCCCTCCTTCTATCTCTATTCTTAAAGGTCTTGCCATAATTAAATTATTGATTAAAATTTTTGAAAATTCAAGCTCCGACCCTTAAAATTGTAGCCCAAAGCTATCATTCATCTTGATTTAACAATGATAGGAATGGATGAGATGCGAGCAAACACTTCACCGTTTTTCTTTTTCAAAATTAGTTCTATTGTGTATGTTCCCGGAATCTCAAATGTAAAATCCATTGAAAAACTTTTTTTAATAAAGCTGTCCCTGCAATCGTTTTCAACAGTCAACTTGTTAAAATAATCTCCTATTGATAAAGGAGTCTCTCCAGGCCAGCAATACCATTCCTCATCAAGGCAAGGTATATCTTTTACAGAGGGAGTAATCTTGCAATTCACTTCTATTGTTAAAGGAGCACTCCCCATTCTTGTGGAAAGCTCCATTTTCAAAATATTTTCTTCCATCAAAACTTCAACAGGTTTACAAGAAAATAAAAAAATGATAAAGGTAAACAAAAGTAATCTTTTCATAACTTTTATTTTATCAATTTATTTCTTATAATTAAATTTAATTTCTTTTTTTATCTAGGAGGACATATGGCAGAAAATATAGTAAATGCCACTGTTAAGATGATAGAAGGACTTCAGCTAATTGGTTATGCATCTTCAGGGCACGGTGTGATAATGGACGCAAGCAATGAAATAGGTGGGGAAGACAAGGGTTCAAGACCAATGGAGCTCGTCCTTATAGCCCTTGGGGGTTGCACTGCAATGGATGTAATCTCCATAATGCAAAAAAAGAAACAGGACTTAAGAGGACTTGAAATAAAAATAGATGGAACAAGGTCAGAAGAGCATCCAAAAGTTTACAAAAAAATAAATATTCACTACATTTTCAAAGGAAAAAATTTATCGGAGGAAGCATGTAAAAGAAGCATTGAGCTCTCACAGGAAAAATATTGCTCGGTTTCTGCAATGCTTTCCAAAGTTGCCAGTATAAAATATACCTGGGAAATTCAGAGTATTGATTAATTATGATAGACTTCTCGAGAAAAGCATGAAAGGATATTTGAGCATTTTATTTTGGCTATTTTAATTCAATAAAAAGAAGAGGTCTAAAATTATTAAATTAATTTTCTCTAAAAAATTTAATCTTTGGACCGCCAAAAAGAAAGAGAATGATGTTGGTGAAAAAGGAGACTATTATTCCAGCAAACCAGAAAGAGAGGAAACCAAAAACCGCTCCACCAACTCCAAATAGAAGTGCTCCCATAAAATGACCTCTTGTTTGACTGACTGTTTGAGGTAAAATTTCAAAGAATGGAAATGAATCTAAAACCCCTATTAGAGCACCTAAAACTATTCCAAGAACCAACCCCACACCACCAAAAAATAATGCAAAACTGAAAGTTTTTATACTACCAACCCTCACCACAATTTCTTCCTCTACCTTTTCCTTTTCTTCCTCAAAAGTAAATCCACAGTAAGGACATGTCTCTGAACCTTCTGGTAAAGCTTTCCCACATCTCGGACATGTAAATATTGTTCTTTTCAAATTCTTTTCACATTTAATACAGATAATAGAATTTTCAGGGTTCTCAAATCCACAATAAGGGCATATTACAGTTTTCTCTTTTGAATATGGTGGCTCTGCGGGAATCCATTTACTTCCATCAAAATAATGCCATCTTCCTGAAGATGTTCCAAGAGCCCACAATCTTCCTTCTTCATCCTTTATCATCAACCTCTGAAGTTCAGCTAAAAATTCATCTTTTGTAATTTCACCTCTTTCCTTTTTTTCTTTTAACTCTTTAAATACCTTTTCTGCTTCTCTGAATTTATCCATCATAAGGATATTATATATGATTTTTTCCCAACTAAAAAATTTTTATTGGAATTTTTTTCAAAAAACTTGACAACATTTTTTGTTTTTTTATATCGCTTTATAGTCCTTCCAGTAAACCATCTGCGACCCAAAAGATTTCCACAAAATTTGTGGAAAAGTCTGTGGATGAAAAATTAAGATTCTTTTTCTGAAGATAAAAAAAGGTTAATTGCACATAATTTGGGCATGATTTTCATTACATTTTTTTCAAAAATTCTGTCTGAAGAACCTTATGGGTAAATGAAAAATGGTTGCCTTTCTTTCTAAAATTTTGAACATTTGATTATTGTATTTCGTAATATAAATATGTTAAATTCAATAGGAGGGTTTGATGAAGAAAATTCCAGCTTATAAAATTCTTACAATGGTGTTGATCCTCTCCTCAATCTTTCCCCTTCTTTCTTCACAGGAAGAACTTCACAATGTATGGGCAATAAAGGATTGCAAAATTATTACTCAGAAAGGTGCTCCATTTGAAAAGGGTGTTGTAGTTATAAGGGATGGATTGATAGAAAATGTAGGAGTAAACATCTCTGTTCCTCCTGATGCTGAAGTAATTGACGGCTCCCAATTGACTGTTTATCCTGGCTTTATTGACATTCTTGGAAAATCGTTTCTGAAATTACCCCAAGAAAAAATTGAAGAGGTGAAAGGAGCTGCGGTAGAACCAACTGAAAAAGAACGAGGTATAAACCCTGAGCTCAAAGCTTACGATTTTGTAGACCTGAGAAAAGAATCTCTTGAAAGGTTTCACTCCTGTGGTTTTACAGTAGTTCAGACAATCTCCGATAAAGGAATACTAACAGGACTTTCTACAGTGATTTCTCTAACAGACACTGGAAAAGAAAATGCTCTTATACCTTCAGAGTCTTTTCTTGGAATAAAGTTTTCTCCTGGAAGAAGAGGCTATCCCAACTCTCTTATGGGAGTTGTTGCTTTTCTCAGGCAGGTATTCACCGATACAATATATTACAATACTGTTAAAGAGAGATGGAAAAGGGAGATGTCGGGTATAAAAAGACCTGTCTATGACCCGAAAATGGAAATATTAAACTCTTTCATTGTCGAAAAGAAACCTGTTGTTTTTCTTTGCAGAAACCAACACGATATAATAAGAGCAATTAAACTCGGTGAAGAATTCAAGCTGAACTATTTTATCTGTGATCTTGGAAGCGAGGCTTTCAGGGTTATAAATGAAATAAAGAATTCACACGCTCATCTTATTCTAACTGTGGGTTATAAAGCACCCCCAACAAGTATTTATTCCAGACTGGGAAAGGAAGAGAAAGAAAAAGCAGAAAATGAGATTTATCCAAAGAACCCCGCAAAAGTTGCTGAAGCGGGTATACAATTTGCCTTTTCATCCCTTGAAACAGAGGAGCCTTCAAAATTTTTAGAAGGAATTAGAAAGGCTGTCGAAAATGGGCTTCCTGAAGATACAGCATTGAAAGCACTCACTGTAATTCCTTCAAATTTTTTAAATCTTTCAAAAGCTCTTGGAACCATTGAACCAGGAAAAATCGCAAATCTTGTTCTTGCTGAGGGAAATATCTTCTCTAAAGATTCAAAAATAAAATATGTTTTTGTTGATGGGAAAAGATTCGAAATAAAAGAGAAAAAACCTGAAGAAGGTAAAGCTCCACAAATAAATGTGTCGGGTAAATGGGAGAGCTCCCTTGAATCTCCAATGGGCTCATTGCAATTCAATCTTGAACTTGTGCAGGAAGGTTCCTCATTGTCTGGAAAATTCATAAGCCAATTCGGAATTTCAGAATTCACAGGTGGGAAGGTCTCAGGAAACCAAATATTTTTCACTCTTTCGCTAACCTTTGGAGGACAGAGTATCGATCTAACTTTTTCAGCAACGATTGAGGGAGAAACAATGAGAGGAACAGTTCAAAGTCAAATGGGCTCAATGGAATTTACTGGGAAAAGAATTCCTTGAGGGAGGAAAAAATGAAAGTAAAAATTTTAATATTATTAATTTTGTCAACCCCAATATTTCTGCATTCTGAGTCAATCCTCCTCTTGAAAAATGCCAATATAATAACTGTTACGGGAAAAGAAATTGAAGGAGGAGATATATTAATTAGAAATGGAAAGATTTTTGAAATAGGAAAAGGAATTCAAGCACCAAAAGAAGCAAGAGTGATAGAGCTTAAGGGAAAATGGGTGATTCCGGGAATAATCGATTCCCATTCTCATATTGCAATAGAGGGAGGAGTAAATGAAACTGGTAATCTGATTACTGCAGAGGTGGATGTTGAAGATGTTTTAAATCCTGAGGATATATCAATTTTCTATGCTCTAACAGGTGGAGTTACAACAATTCACACAATGCATGGCTCAGCAAATCCAATAGGAGGGAAAGGAATTGTTCTTAAACTGAGATGGGGGAAAAGCGCAAAGGAAATGATTTTTAAAGGAGCTCCTAAAACAATAAAATGGGCACTCGGAGAAAATCCAAAACAATCAAATTTCTCTGGGACAGGAACGCCAAGATATCCAGCATCAAGGATGGGAGTTGAGGAGTCAATAAGGAAAGTTTTTGAAGAAGCAAAGGATTATATGAGAAGGTGGGATGAATATAATAAAAAACTAAAAGAATGGAAAGAAAAGAAGGGAAATGGAAAAGAACCTGTTCCTCCTAAAAAAGACTACAGACTCGAAACAATTGCAGATATATTGAGAGGGAAACTCTGGGTTAGATGCCATGCATATCAGGCACAGGAAATGCTTTCAATAATGAAACTTTGCAATGAATACGGTGTTAAGCTTATTTGTTTTGAACATGGACTTGAAGGTTATAAAATTACCAGAGAGCTTGTAAAATACAATGTTGCTGTTTCTACCTTTGCTGATTTCTGGGCTTATAAATGGGAAGCATTTCACACTATGCCCCATTCTGCTGCAATGATGGCGAAGGACGGTGTTCTTGTTGCCATAAGCTCTGATGATTCTGAAAGAATGAGGAGACTCTTTTCAGAGTCTGCAAAAGCAGTTAGATTTGGAGGGGTTTCCGAACTTGAAGCTCTAAAAATGATTACAATAAATCCTGCGAAAATTTTGGGAGTGGATAAATGGGTAGGAACAATTGAAGTTGGAAAAGATGCTGATCTTGCAGTATTCAATAGACATCCTTTAGATCCCTATACAATATGCGAAATGACTATAATTGATGGTGAAATTTATTTTGATAGAGCAAAATATCTTGAGGAAATGAAGAAAAAGAAAGAAGAGAAGGAAAAAGCAGTGAAAAAAGATAAAAGAGCTTAAGGAGGGTGATAATGAAAAAAATAATTTTAATTTCAATATTTTTCTTATTTACTCCCTTTCTAATTACTGAAAACAAGAATTTAATATTGATTAAAAATGCAACGATTTTTCCTGTCACATCGGATAAAATTGAAAATGGCTCAATCATTATTGAAAACGGAAAAATAAAGGGAATTGGAAAAGAGCTTGAAGCACCAGAAGGAGCTAAAATAATAGATGCAAAGGGAAAATTTGTATATCCTGGATTTATAGATGGATTCACCCATCTCGGTTTGATCGAGATCTCATCAATTCCCAGCACTGTTGATGTTCAGGAAACAGGAAAATTCAACCCTGAACTTAGAGTGGCATGGGCAATAAATCCAAGTTCTGTCCATTTTGCAACAAGCAGGATAAATGGAACGACCGTTGCTCTGGTAGCTCCGAGAGGAGGAACAATGCCAGGGACGACAGCTCTTGTCAAAATGGATGGTTGGACATTCTCAGAAATGGCTCTAAAAGAAGTGGCTACCTCAGTAATAAATTTTCCTGTGATTCCAAGATTTGGAAGAGGTGAAGGTGGGGAGCAGGCAGTAAGTCAGGAAGAGGCAGCTTCTAAACTTATTGAGGAATTGAAAAACTACTTCAAAGATGCAAGAAGGTATCTTGAAATGAAAAAGCTTGCCCTATCTGACAAAAAAGTTCCATTTCCTCCTCCCAATAGAAAATTTGATTCTCTTGAGCCAGTTCTTAATAGAGAGATCCCGGTTATAATCTCTGTTGATAAGGTGAGGGATATTGAGCTTGCAATAAAGTTTGTTCAGGAGGAAAAGATAAAGGCAATATTCAAAGGTTGCTCGGAAGGGTTTAAAGTTGCAGACAAAATAAGTAAGGCTGAAATTCCTGTGATACTAGGAGACCTTTATACTTTCCCTTCCGAGCCTGAGGATGGTTACGATGCTCCATTCAAAAATCCTTCAAAGCTTTATGAAGCGGGTGTCCTTTTCTGCTTTTCTTCAGGAGGAAGTCCTGCCATCGCAAAGGATCTGACTTATCATGCTGCAAGAGCTGTTGCTTTTGGATTACCCCATTCAAAGGCAATAGAAGCTCTTACAATAAACCCTGCTAAAATTTTTGGAATTGAAAATAGAGTTGGCTCCCTTGAGCCAGGAAAAGATGCTGACCTTTTCCTTTGCGATGGAGACCCGCTTGATATAAGAACCAAAATTACAAATCTTTTTATAAATGGAAAGGAAATTGACCTCTCAAACTTTTGGACTGAGCTCACAGAAAAATGGAGTAAAAGACCAAAAGAATGATTTGGAGCTTTAGGTTATAAACTTCATTAGGTGTATAATAAAAATTATGTGGGAGAGATACTCAAGACAGATAATTATTTCATCAATTGGAGAAGAAGGGCAGTCAAAGCTTCTTAAATCATCTGTTCTTCTTGTTGGGTGTGGAGGGCTCGGTTCAACAATCGCAACCATCCTTGTGAGGGCAGGGGTTGGGAAACTTAGAATTGTCGATAGAGATTTCGTTGAAATTTCAAATCTCCAGAGGCAGATCCTTTTTGATGAAGATGACATTTCATCAAACATTCCAAAGGCTATCTTAACAGAAAAAAAGCTTTCCATTGTGAACAGAGAAATAAAAGTGGAGGGAATCGTGGCAGATTTTAATCCCTCTAATGCTGAATCCTTTGCAGAGGGGGTAGATCTCATAATTGATGGGCTCGACAATATGGAAGGAAGGTTTTTAATTAACGATTTAAGCATAAAAAAAGGTATTCCATGGATTTATGGAACATGCCTTTCCACATACGGAATGACATTCAATATAATTCCTGGAAAAACTCCCTGCCTAAGATGTATTTATAATAAATCTGAAAGTCCCCCTCTCACATGCGAAACAGTTGGAATAATTGGACCAATTGCTGTTCATATTGCATCAATTCAGAGTGCTGAAGCAATTAAGATTTTAACAGGAAATGAAAATGATTTGAGGGAAGAGCTTTTTTTTGTTGATTTATGGAAAAATGAATTCGAAAAAATCCCTATATTTCATTTAAAAAAAGAGGATTGTCCTGCTTGCGGAAAAAGAAAATTTGAATTTCTTGAAGGAAAAAACATATCTTCGACTGAATCCATTTGTGGAAGCAATTCTATACAGATAAATCCACCATTTGCAAAAACAATTGACATTGAAAAAAGTGTTGAGAATCTAAAAAAATATGGAACAGTTGTTTTCAATGAATACCTTGTTAAACTTTTTTACGAGAACTACGAAATAACAATTTTTAAGGATGGAAGAGCAATAATAAAAGGAACATCAGAGCCATCAATTGCGAAAAGCCTTTACTCAAAATTTGTCGGAATGTAAATGCGAGCTATATATTCTCCCTTTGGATAATTTTGCATTTTTCATTTTGCAATCCTCCCTTTGAATTTTGTATTAATTTTTACCCTACATATTCAATTAAAATAAATTTTGTAGGGTAAAACTACTTCAGCAATTTTTCCAAGGCTTGAATTGAAGGTTTTTCCAGTGGAAGCAAATCGTTCGATAATTTCAAACTCTTTCTTATTCTATTCTTCCAGCCTTTTGGAAATTTTTCGAACATCCTTAGCAGTTTCTCTTTTTCCTTTTTCTGAGTCAGGACAAATTTAGCAACATAGATTGCCTGTTTTAAATCTTTCTCTTTCTTATCCTTTCTTATCCAACGAGTTGCAATCAAAAGTTTATGAAGTAAAAAAGAGGATGGTGAAGGAACTCTAACCTTTATCCCCCTGGAAATTCTCAAAATGACAGAATCATTAAGAAGAATTTCCACAAAACTAAGAATCTGCGGAGTAATAGAAAGTTCTTTTATATAGTGAGGCTTCTCTTTTCCTTTTTTGGGTCCTATAAACTCTATCTTCAATCCGCACCCCGAAAAATGCATTGAACCATCTGGATTGAAAAATTCCTCAAAGCCCAGTGATTTTAGAAGATTAAAAAAATCAAAGGATTTACCCTTATAGGGAATAGGAACGAGAAAATCAACATCTTGAGTTTTAAGGGGGAACTTCTCTACAGGTAAATATTTCTGATAAATAATAAAACACCAGCTTCCAATAATTTCTATCCCTGAATCCCAAAGACCTTCCTTTGTAAAATAAGTGAAAATTCTTTTTAGAGGTTCTATAAGATCTGAAACATATTCAGTTTTTTGATGAAGAGATTCAAGAGCTTCTCTGATTTTTTTCAATTCTTTTTCCAAGCTTTTCCTCTCTTCAAGTTTCTCGATTAACTCCGCTGGAATTTCCTTTCCTATATACTCATCCACGACTCTATTTCCCTTTCTGTATTGTAGATAATAATACACATCATTATTAACAATTTTTTTCTTTATCCTCCCCTTAGGAAGAAGGGAAAGGCGAGCGATCAAATATCTTTCCTGTTCTTTATAATATTCAATGGTTTCTTTTAAAGTATTCTCAAGATCCTTCACAATTTTATTTTACCCTACAAAAATAAAAATTCAAAAAAAATGAAGGGTAAAAACAATTTTTAACTATCAGTAAACTTTTCTCTTTTCCTGTTCGTTTATATTTTTTGGGAGAAGAGAGATGAAAAGAAAAAATATATTTTTGATTATTCCGTTTGTATTCCTTCTAACCTCTTGTTACATCGAGATTAAAGAGAATGTTATGAATCCAGAGTTCTATCTTGAAAAAATAAAAAAGGAAGTTGAAAGAGCTGAAAGAGCTCGTTTCTGGCGAAGCGGAAAAGTCTCTTCTTTAAACATCTTTGTTTATGACAGAGAATCAAAAGACATTGTGAAAGTTTCTGTTCCAATATGGCTTTTTAATTTCTGTATTGATATTGCTGATGAGGTTGGCTTTGGAAAAGGAAAAAAATTTGTAAAAAATTCAAAGTGGGAATGCGAAATTGATTATCACTCTCTGAAAAACTTGTCAAAACTTGGTCCTGGGGTTATAATGGAGGTAAAGGATGAAAATAGTTCAATTCTAATATGGATGAGATAGAATAATTGCATAATGGGCTTTGATGACGAAAATGAAAAATGCAACAAGATAATTGAAAGAATCAAAAATGGTGATGAAGAAGCGCTCTCTGAGATTATTCAACTCTTCAAAGGAAAAGTATTTTCAGTGGCTTATGGATTCTTCAGGGATAGAGAGGATGCCCTTGATGTTACACAGGAAGTTTTTATAAAAATATGGAAAATGATAAAAAATATTGAAGGCAAAGACTTTGAGGCATTGGTTATAAAAGTGACAAAGAATATCTGTATTGACCATTACAGAGCAAAAAGAAAAAAGGAATCAAAAGAGAGAGAAATGATAGAAGAAACTTTAAAAGGAGAAGAAGGGAAAAGCCAGGAACTCAAAGAGGTTCTGGAAAATGCTCTAAGAGTTATACCCGAAAGACAAGCTTTTGCATTTTCCCTTAGATTTTTCAATGATATGAAGCTTTCTGAAATATCAAAAATAATGGGAATTTCTGAGGGAGGAGCTAAATCATTACTTTTTAAAGCAATAAACAATATAAGGAAAGTAATAAAAGATATGGAAAAATGAAAAATTGTAAGAAAGTAAAGAAAGAAATATTTCTTGCTCTTCTTGAAGGTAGAAAAATAGAAAAAAGTGCAGAAGAACATCTCAAAGAGTGCCATGATTGCAGAGATCTTTATACTGATATCGAAAATATCGATATTGCTTCAGAATTAGTTAAGGTGAAGATTGAAGATGTAATGGAAAAGGTTGATTGGAGAAGAGTTGAAAGGGAAATAATGGATAAATGTAGGGAGGGGTCGAGAAAGCCCTTAAAAATAGCTCCATTTCCATTCCTACTTTTACCCAAATATTCAATTCCTGGAATTGCCATAATTGCCATTTTAATCTCAATTTTTATTTACAGAAATCAAATTTCAAAAGAAAAAGAATTTATTGCCTATTCAGAATTACTTCTTGAAAAAATGGAAAGATTATCCGCAAGAAATGAAGTTTTAAATTACCTTGAAGATAGTTCCCTTCTCCTTACAAATCTTAAGGAGAGCGATGGTTTTGACGAAAATTCCTTGAAAAAAAGTAAGGAGCTCATGTTGAAGAAGAGATTCATCAATCAATATCTCGAGGAGTTCCCAAATGTAAGGCAGATAGCATCAAAAATCGATTTCATTCTTATGGAATTTCTGATGGAAAGCAAGAAGGAAAAAATTTATAAAATTATTGACCAGGAGAATCTAATTCTTAAAATAAAGCTTGTAAAGGAAGAATTAAAGGAGATAGTGCTTTGAGAGAATTAACGACCAGGAAAAGAATCATTCTATTTTTTCTTTTAGCTTTGTTGAATAAATTTATCTATTCCTTTCAAGAAAAGGAGCTCTCAGAGGCAAAACTCCTTATATTGGATAAAAGGTGGAAAGAAGCAGAAGTTAAAATCATGGAAATTTTAAAAAGATATCCTGAAAGCGAAAAATCTTCTGACATACTTTTTTACCTTGGACAATGTATTCAAGAACAAGGTGGAAGAGAGGAAGAGGCAATAAATGTATTTGAAAAATATCTAAAGGAAACGGAAAAAGCAAGATTTGCTGAAGAAGCTGAAATAGCCATAATTGACCTATCATCAGACCTCTACAAAAAAGGGAGGAAAAGTTATATTGAAAATATAAGGAAAAGACTTGAAAGCAAAAACAGAGTGATAAGGTATTACTCTGCATTCAAACTTAGCTATTTCAAAGATGACCAGAAGTTTCATGCTGTTCCAGTATTAAAGGAAATTTTAAGACAGGAAAGAGATAATGAACTACGAGAGAGAGCAAAGATTGCCCTCTTAAGAATAGACCCTTATCTACTAAGTGGGAAATCGGAAGAAGAAAATAAGATAAAAATGTTAAAGATTGTAATAATCAAAAGAAACACTGGAAAGCAGGAACTCTCTATAAAAATTCCCTTTGACCTTGCAAATCTTGCAATACAAGCGCTTTCTAAACCTGATACCAAAATAAAAGGTAATGTAAAAATAGATGGGAAAAGGATAGAAAGTGAAAGTTTAAATGAAATTTTTCAGAAATTTCTGAACATGAAAAAAGCAGAAATACTTGAAATCTATAATAAAGATGAAATTATAAAAATATGGATTGAATAGGAGATGCAATAATAAATGTCAAGTAGAAGAAAAGGTGAAAAGAGGGAACTA
>CAZYPR010000029.1:0-33679 GCA_964649495.1 uncultured Clostridia bacterium
CAATACTTGCGGAGGCTCAATTTTCAAGCCTTCCCAAGTTATTGAACACTCTCATATGTATAAAGGAGGTGATAGATTTAATTAAGTGAAAAGGAAAAATTTGAAGTATAGGCAATTGGGCTTTGGGAAATTAACTTTAAGGAGGTATTTTAATGAGGAAATTTGCTTTATTAGCAATTTCAATTGTTTTCTTGCTGGGATTATCTTATTCCCAGATAACACAAACCGGAACCCTCAACGGTAAGGTTACCGATACTGAGGGTAATCCACTTCCTGGCGTTTCTGTAATCATTAAATCTCCCGCTTTGATACTTCCCCAGATGGTTGCTGCTACCAATGAAGAGGGATTTTTTAGATTCCCCGCTCTTCCTCCTGGTGTTTATACTGTGACTTTTGAAATGCCAGGATTTAAGACCCTTGTCCGTGAGGGAATAAGGGTAAGCGTTGGAGTCACAACAACCCTTGATGTTTCCCTTGAGCTCTCACCAATCCAGGAGAGCATAGTTGTCACAGGACAATCTCCAACAGTGGACAGACAGAGAACCACCCTTGTAAGAAACCTGACCACCGAGTTCCTCAGGAGCATTCCCGCCACAAGAACTCTTGGAACATACTTTAACATGGTTCCTGGTGTAACAGGAAACACTGCCCATGGAAGTTCTGAAAGAGATAATGTTTATGCCCTTGACGGTGTCAATATAACAGACCCTGTCACTGGAACTCAAGCTGGTTCTTTTAGCCTTGATATTATGGAGGAGCTTTCTGTTCAAACAGCTGGTCTCCCCGCTGAATACGGAAGCGTAAGAGGAGCAGTGGTTAATGTTGTTACCAAGTCAGGTGGGAATCAATTCAAAGGCTCTCTAAGCACATATTACAGGGATGATGAGATTAAAGCGCTGAAGTTAAAAATGCAGGCTGACAACACGAAGGGCACAATCTTTGAGGGTCAGAAGGGCGGATTCGATTATGAAATTGAGCCTGGAATAACTCTTGGTGGACCTATTATAAAAGACAAGATTTGGTTCTTTACAAACCTCTCCTTTTACAAATCCCAAGAATATGTTATGGGTTATCCTTATGATAAACAGCCTAACAATACTCCCCTTGATTACCTCAATGTTTACCCTTATATTAAATTCACCTATCAGGCAACTCCCAATGATAGACTTGTTCTTTCATACAATTTCTATGACTTTAGAAGAAATCACAGAGGAGCATCTGCATATGATACCGAAGATACTACATGGAAGCAGACAACTCCAATCCACACAGGAAACTTCCAGTGGACAAAGCTTTTCAGTCCCAATTTCTTTATGAACTTCAAGGTAGCGTTTTTAGATTACGAGCTGAATTTAATGGCAAAGAATGCAAGCCCCAACTACATTGACCAGTTTACAAGCAGAGAATGGGGAAGCTATGGATATGACGATATCTACACAAGAAATAGAGCCCAGGCTTTAACTGATGCAACTTGGTTTGTTGACAACTGGTTTGGAAGACATGAGTTAAAAGCGGGACTTGAAGGAGAATCTTCATGGGATTCAAGAAGATGGAGAAGCAATTATGATCCAAAGACAGGTCTCGGTCCTTTCTTCTACATGAGAGGAACAACCCCTGACTATGTAATCCACTACGACAGTTTTAAGAGGGAAGACCAGAAACTCTATATAGGTGGATTCATTCAGGATACATGGAACCCTGTTGAAAGGCTTACCCTCAACTTAGGATTGAGATTCGAGCATCAGGAAGGAATAATTCCAAAACAGGGTGAGAACAGACAACCTATTACGATTCTTGGAATTGTATGTGACCCAAGAGTTACCAAGACATTCAAGCCCATGATATGGAATACACTATCTCCGAGAATTGGTCTCAACTACGATATTTTTGGTAATGGAAAGACCGTATTCAAGGCAAGCTTTGGAAGATACTATATTGCAAATATTCTCCAGTTCTTTGTCACCGTCAACCCTAACTCCTTTATAACTTACAGATATCGTCTCAATCCTGACTTCACACCCAAGGGCTCTCTATACTCTGCTAGCTCCACAGCCAATGACAGGATGGACCCTGACATAAAATCTCCATATCTCGATGAGTTAACCGTAGGAATTGAAAGGGAGATTGTAAGAGATCTCAGCTTGGGTGTTAGATACATTAAGAAATGGGATAGAAACCTTATAGAAGGTGTTGATCTAACTGCCCTTGATTTTGACAAGTTGATGTCTGGAGCAGACATATTTACAGTATGGACTAACTATGAGCCTGTTAATACTATTGATCCATTTGATGGAAAGACAGTAACATTCTGGAGAATGAAGAATACCGCGGTTCTTGCTCGAAATTATTACACAAATCCTCCTGGAGCAGAAAGGAATTATGACGGAGTTGAGGTGACACTTAACAAGAGATTTTCCAATAGATGGATGATGATGGCTTCCTATGTTTATGCTTATTCAAGGGGATTGATAGGAACAGACTTTGATGACAGCTGGACTGGAACAGCTTACTTCAATAACCCAAATGCCCACATAAATGCTTACGGAGAATTTCCTCTTGAGAGAAAGCATCAGTTCAAACTCCAGGGTCTCTGGCAGGGTCCATGGGGAATCAACATAAGTGGATATTACAGATATCTTGATGGAACAAGATGGACAAGACAGATTAGAAGTATTGACCTTGGTCTTTCACTTCCTCAGGGAGTTGTTACAATCTATGCTGAAAAGAGAGGCTCAAGAAAACTTCCTCCTCTGAAGATTTTCGACCTAAGGGTTGAAAAAACATTTGACATCCTAAGCGGAAGAAAGCTCGGTTTGTTCGTAGATGTGTTCAATGTTTTCAATGCCAATACTGCTACTGGAGTATGGACTCAGTCCAGCAGATCAACCACTGTCGCTGGAAAGACTGTCTACTTCGGACAAACAACATCTATTATGGATCCAAGAATTGCAAGGCTCGGAATCAGGTTCGACTTCTAAGGAGAAATAGGAATACAAAAAAGGAGGCTCGGAAGAGCCTCCTTTTTTTGTTTCAAAAATCTAAAAATTTCCCAAATTCCCGCTAAATTAGGCACTATTCGAAGAAAAGAATCTTCTTTTAGTTATAAATTTTTTTTCTAAATCCATTCTCTTCTTTTCCCTCTTGGATATTGATCTGATTTTCTTTTTTTTCTATGTTATTAATTTTGGAATATTTTCAAAAACCACATTTTTCTGAATTTTTCAATTCTCTATTTTAAAATTTCAAGGGGTTTGGAATTATTGGAATTTTTGATTTAGTATTTAAAAATGGAGGTAAAGGATTTTACTATGAGCTTTAAAATACTTCTGGGAATAAAAAATTTTCAGCATACACAAATTTTAAGGAGGGAGAGATGGCAAAGAGAATATATATTGTGAAAATAGGAAAAGATGACAAGGGGATCACTGATTATTTGAAAGAGAACTTAGGAGTTATCTACCCTTTCGAATTTTTATCAGTTAAGATTGATATTGAAGTTAATAGCGCCTTCAATCCTTTGAGGAATCAGTATCTTTCAACCCCTCTTCTTCTCCAGCTTGCAAAGAAAAAACCAGAGGATGCCTTCATGATCCTCGGTATTTTTGATGGGGATCTTTATGCGGATGGCTTGAACTTTATTTTCGGGCATGCAGAGCCATACCAGGGAGTTGCGATAATTTCTATACATAGACTGAGGGAGGAGTTCTATTATAAGAAGGAAAATCTTATCCTTTTTCAAAAAAGAGCCTTGAAGGAAGCAGTCCATGAGTTAGGGCATCTTTTTGGACTTTCCCATTGTCTTGAGTCTACCTGCGTTATGTTCTTTTCCAATTCAATAATTGATACTGATAAAAAAACATTCCGACTTTGCAGAATCTGCGAAGGAAAGTTAAAAAGAATTCTTCAGAAAATTGAATAGCCCATCTAATTGAGCAAAAACTTTTCTGGGTAAACATTTTTTTACATTTATTCCAAGAATTGTAAACTTCCGTTGAAGAAATTGTCTTTCTGGAAAAAGAAAATTTATTGTTTTAAGTTTAATCCATTAATATTTAAATTTTGAAAAATGGTTGGCATGTTTCTTGATAGATCAATTACTGGAGGTGAACATGGATCAAATTTTAAAAATGACCATTTACTGGCATCTAAAATATTCATGTGTAACTTTATCTATTATGGGTGAAAGGGAGAAGGAAAGAGAGTGCAGAAGAGCAATAGAGATAATGACTAAAGACATAGAATTTTGGGAATTTTTAAAAAGTTATATAAAAGCTGAGCAAACTGAGGATTTTGCAAACCTCGATTTGAAATTTTATATTAAGGGTTTGAAGATCTCTTTTATAGAAAATGCAATCCTGATGGGGATAAAGGATGCTCGCTACCTTTTAAAGCTCAAGGAAGAACAGAAGGCAGAAATTCCAATATTGACTAAGTTCATTTAGTAGGAGAAAATAAAAATGTATGCTTTTTAGATTTTTTCTCTCCAACCTTTTAATTCTCTCTCTTCTCTCTTTCTCTTACCCGCAACCGAAGGTGAGGATTTCTTATAACATTTCATGTGATCTGAATGTGCAAAATAAGACTCTTAAAGGGAAGGAGAGCATCCAATTTGTCAATGCTTCTCCTGACTCATTTAAAGAGATTTATTTAAATTTAAATATGAATGCTTTCTCAAATCTTTCCAGTTCATTAATGAGGGAAGCTCTTTTGTGGAACTGTTTCAGGGAAAATGAGTTAAAGGATTATGGTTGGATAGAAATTAACTCAATTAGATTTGAAAATAATGAAATAAAGGAGAATCTATTATTTATAAGCCCTGATGATGGAAATCAAAAGGACAGAACCCTTGCAAAGATTAATCTGCCCTCTCCCATTCTTCCGGGTCGGACAGCTACCCTTGAAATTGAATTCTCAACTAAACTTCCCAGTAAGATTATGGGTATTGGTTATATTGGAAATTTCTTTCTATTTTCCCATTGGTATCCCAGAATATGTCCCATTGAGGAGAGGGAAGGAAAATTTTTTTGGAATTATAATCAGTTTCATTTTCCTTCTATTTTTAATCCCTCCTTTGCCAGCTACAAAGTTGAAGTCAATCTCCCGAGAAAATTAAGGGTAGGAGCTACTGGAATAAAAACATACGAAAAGAAGTCAGGGAGTAAGAAAACGGTTAGATTTTATGCAGAAGATGTAAGTGATTTTTTGTGGGTTGCATCCCCTTCCTTTCTCGAATACAAAGATTATTTTATTCCTGAGAAGGAATTCTCACCAGCAAAGTTAAAAGAACTTGAAAGAATTGAAGGTTCGACAATAGATAAGATTAAAATTTCCTTACTCCTAAGACCTGAAAGAAAGATATATAAGGATAGATATCTTAAGACCATAAAAGAAGCTATTAGGGATTACACTCTTCTTTTTTCAAAATATCCTTTTCAAAGCTTGACCTTTGTTGATTTTCCCGCTTTAGATGAATTCTCCCCGATTGTTTCTCCCGATTTAATCCTCATTGACCATCCCTTATTTTCTCCTGAAGACTCCTTCCATCTGAAAAAAAATATTTTAAGAAGTTTAGGGTCTCATTACTGGGATAAAATTGGGGTTAATGGGATTGAAGAGTCCTGGCTTGGAAATGGACTCACCTCTTATTCAGAGTTCTTATTAATGAAAGAGAGTCTTAATGAACCTGTAATTTACAGATATTTTTCCTTTATCCCCATACCTTATATTGAGCTTTTAAATCTTCCTCTATTCGGTTTCCATTTTACTAAAATGAGGGAAAAGGTAGAATTTTCTTTACTGCGTAATTATTTAAAAGAGAAAAACTCTGAGCCAATTTCAAAAAAGACATGGGAATTCTTAAGTTTTAATAGCTATAAAGTCAACACAAACATAAAGCCAACTATACTACTTATTACCATTGAAAAGAATTACGGAAGGAAGAAAGTAATTTCTTTTTTGAGAGAGTATTTTAAGAGATATTATTTAAAAAAACCCAAAAAAGAAGATTTTCTGAATCTTATTGAAACTGAAATTGGAACTGATGCGAGGAATCTATTGGAGCACTTTCTCTTTAACAAAAACTCAGTGGATTTCAGGATTGTTGAAGTAAGAAATAGAATTTTAAAGGAAAATGGTAAAAAATTATTCCTTTCATCTGTTCTACTTGAAAAGGATGGAGACCTAATTTTTCCTGTGGATATTGAAGTCTCATTTAAAGATGGTAAAAAGATTATGGAAAGATGGGATGGCAAAGGAAACTGGGTAAAATTTATTTACAAAAGAGATAGTGAAATAAATAAAGTTGTGATTGACCCCCACCAAAAATTTCTACTGGATGGGAACATATTTAACAATTCCCTTCTTCTAAAAAAGAATAGAGCCTCCTTTTTTAAGGTTATGGCTATATGGTATGTCCTTATAGAAGAATTCTTTCATAATTTGTGCTTCTTTATATAAAATGTTATTGGATAATATAAATGCAATTATTGAAATTCTAAAATCGGGCAGGAGTGTTCTTGAAAAAATTTATATAGAAAAGGGGAAAAGAGGTGGCAGAATTGAAGAGATTGTCTCCCTCTCAAGAGAAAGGAGGATTCCAGTAAGCTGGGTTGGAAAGGAGGTTCTTCAAAAAATCTATTCAAAAAATAGAGGAATTGTCGCAAAGGTAAGTCCTGTTCCCTTCTTTGAGCCAGAAGAGATCATTTCCTCCTCAAGGAATCCATTTATTGTTGTTTTAGATGGGATTGAAGACCCAAGAAATTTTGGTGCAATTGTAAGAACATGCGTTTCAGCAGGAGTGGATGGGATAATAATAAGGAAGGTTCGCTCAGTGGGTATAACACCAGCAGTTTATTCATCCTCTGCTGGAGCTGTGGAGCACATAAGGATTGGAAGAGTAACGAATATTCCAAGATTTCTTGAAGAAATAAAGGAAAAAGGAATAAGAATTGTTGGAGCAGAAAAGGATGGTGAAAGTTTCTATTTCTCTTATGATTTCAAAAATCCTGTTGCCCTTGTCTTCGGTTCTGAAGGAAAAGGATTATCAAGGCTTGTAAGGGAAAAGTGTGATAATATTATTAGCATTCCAATGAAACCATCCGCTCAATCCCTAAATATTTCCGTGGCAGTGGGGATTTTCCTGTTTGAAGTTCTAAGACAAAGGGAGTTTGAAAAATGAAAAAAATAATTATTTCTATTTTATTTATATCAAAATTTGCTTTTTCTCAGAATTTTGTTGATGATTTGAAAAAAGCTGTGGAGCTTGGGAAACCAGAGTTGTATTCAGAGCTTTTCGTTGATAACCAAAAGGAGAGGGAAAAGGAATGGTTCATTGAAAATATATTGAAGAGAGGATTTAAAAAAATTGATATAGTCGAACCATACTTCTCAAAATCAGGAGAAACAAAAAAAGGTATTTTTCAAATCCTTCTTGGAACTGAGATTGAGCATGAATTACAGGTTTGGGAAATTTATTATGATGGAGAAAGGATATCTGAGAAGAAAGTTATTAAGAAATTGCCTGAACTGTATGAAGTTAAGATACCTTCGGAAAGAATTGAAAAGGTTAAAAAGATTACTGTTCTTTCTAAGGATATTGATGTAACCTTTAACGATGCAATTGTTTTCTGGGACAATCTTCCAGAGGGGAAAAACACAGCAATTATAGTTTATGGGGATGGAATGCTACATTTTTATCCCTCATCAAGGGAGGAAAGGCATCAAATAAGTCTCCATTTTGGAGATTCAGAAATATTAACACCTATAAAGTGGTTGTATGTAAGATTCTCGCCTTCGAGCCTTGAAAAAAACATAAAAGTTGAAGAGCCTTTAAGAGTAAGAACACTTCCTGAGCTTTATAAAAAAGCTTCGGAGATATTCTCTGAATTTTCTGCTCTTTCCTTTTCAATTGAACTACCCGCATTTAACAAATTATTTTTTACATTGCCATCACCCCAAGAAATATTGATAGAATCAAAGGATGGAAAACTGGGAGAATTTACTTACAATTTCTCATCCCTCCTTGAAGAGAATATAACTTTCATGGAAAGAAAGAAAGAAAAAATCCTTTGCCTTTATTCTCCCGATGAAGAAAAGCTAAAAATAAAATTCTCCTCAACATCTTTCTGGGATCTAATTCATGAAGACATAAATCTTGAATTTGATCCAGTTAATGAATTTTTAAAAGTAAATGCCAAATTGACTCTTGAAGCTAAGGAAAATGAGATTGATTCGCTTTTTTTAAGATTGAACAGTTCCCTCGACATTTCAAGTATTATTGAAAATGGGCTTCCCCTACTTTTTATGAGAGACAGTCAGGGTTTGATAAGCCTCTTTTTATCAAGAAAATATAAAAAAGGAGAAAAACTTGAGCTAACTTTAAATTATGGGGGGAATATATATGGAGAGATGGAACTTGTTGATATACAGGTTGAAAAAAAGCCATCTCCGAGAAAGGTAGGGAGGGAAAGAAAGTTGAAGGATGACCTCTCTATTTTAAAGTCAAGCAAAAAAGAGCCTTTTTATCTTTACAGCTATACATCAATGTGGCATCCTTTGAGAACAGAATGGGATTTCTTTACAGCAAATTTAACTGTTAAAGTTCCATATGGATTTACAGCCATTTCCAATGGAAAACTTTTAAAGAAAGAAGGTAGCACTTTTTTCTGGGAAGAGAAGGTTCCTGTAAAATATCTCTCAGTGGTTATAGGTAGATTTTATTCCTATACAGACTTTGAAAGTAAAATTCCCATAAAGTTTTTTGCATCAATGGAATCAGGTTATCCTGATATTGATTTTAAAAGGGTAAGGAGAATATTAGAATTTTTTACCTCTATTTATGGAGATTATCCCTTTGAAAAACTTTATATTGTGAAAAGAAAATGGCAAACATTAGGAGGGCACAGTCCCGCTTCCTTTGTTGTTCTGAATTCCCTCCAGAAAGGATTGGTTCCAAAAAGTAGTCCTGGCGACCTTTCCTCAGAAGTAAGGGAGTACTTTCTTGTCCATGAAATTGCCCACCAGTGGTGGGGGAACATTGTTACAGGCCGTTCATACCGAGATATATGTATTCCTGAGGGAATTTCACAGTTTTCCACATTTCTATATATTAAAAAAGTATATGGAGACAAGATTTTTTACGATGTTATAAAAAAAATTATTGGATGGATAAATAAGAAATCAAGTTCTGGCTCAATATCTCTTGGAACAAGAATAGGGCACTTTAATGATGATAGTGATGCTTTTCTTGCTGTGATTTACGATAAGAGCGCCCTCGCTTTTTATTTCCTTTACAGAATACTCGGAAAAGATGTTCTTATAAGTGCTCTTGGGGATGTTCTTAAAAACTATTCTTCAAATGACCTGACCATTGGTGAGCTAAAAAGGATTATTGAAAAAAGAAGTGACACTGATCTTGGAAAATTTTTCTCTTCATGGTTTTACAATTATACTCTACCCGATGTTGAAATTTACTGGAAAATTGAAGATTTTCAAGGAATAAAAAATCTCAGTTTAAAAGTCATCCAGAGGGGAGAGATTGAATTTGTCTTCCCTCTTCCACTGGAATGGAAAGAGAACGGTTGGAAAAAGAATGAAGAAATTTTAGTTTCAAAAAGGGAGGAAGTTTTCAAATTTCATATTAAGGGAAAAGTAAGCTCTTTAAAAGTTAACAAACCAAGAATAGTTCCAGGAAAATTCAAAATTATTAAAGAAAAGTGAGAAATTCTACTCTTCGATTCTATATTTCTTCAGCATTTCGCAAAAGGTAGATGGCTTCAAACCAAGGATTTGAGCAGCTTTTCTCTTCACTCCATTGGCTTCTCTTAAAGCTCTTATTAGAAGCTCCCTTTTGAAATTTTCTATCTGACCCTTGAAATCTTTTGGTTCATCATAAAAACTAAAGTTCGGGCTATCATCCCTGAAAAATTTTTCATTTACAAAATACGATAACTCAGGGGGCTCAATCTTTAGCTGTTCCATGGGATTTGGATTGACAATTGATTCTGGAAGATCCTCAACTTTAATGTTCTTAGATTTAGTTAGAACAACTGCTCTTTCAATGCAATGTTCGAGCTCCCTTACATTACCTGGCCACCAGTATTTCATTAAAACTTCCATGGCATCAGGCTCTATTCCTTCAATCTCCTTCTGATTCTCCCCTGAATATTTTTTTATGAAATGTTCTACAAGAAGGGGGATATCCTCTTTTCTCTCCCTAAGGGGGGGGAGGTCTATTTTTATAACATTCAGACGGTAAAAAAGATCCTCACGAAATGTTCTTTTTAAAACAGCCTTTCTAAGATCTATATTGGTTGCAGCAATTATTCGAACATCAACTTTTATAACCTCTGTCCCTCCCAATCTCATAAATTCCTTTTCCTGCATAACCCTGAGTATCTTTGCCTGAGTTTCAAGGTTAAGAGTCCCAATTTCATCAAAGAAAATTGTCCCTTTGTTTGCCACCTCGAAAAGACCCTTTTTGTCAGCTATAGCACCAGTAAAAGAACCTTTTACATGCCCGAAAAGGTTGCTCTCGAGAAGGTCAGGTGGCATACTACCTGAATTTACTGCAACAAATGGGTATTTTGCTCTTGGAGAGAGCTGGTGAATTGCTTTTGCCACCAGCTCCTTCCCAGTCCCACTTTCTCCATGAATTAATATCGTGCTTTTTGTAGGAGCAACAAGTTTTATCATTTCAAAAACTTTCTGAATCGCAGGACTCTTTCCAATTATATTCTGAAAATGATATTTTCTGTGAAGAGCCTCTTTGAGCCTGATATTTTCCTCCCTCAGCCTCCTTTTTTCGAGCCCCTCTTTAATAATATGAAGAAGTTCCTCATTTTTAAATGGTTTCTGAATGTAATCATAGGCACCAAGCTTCAAAGTTGCTATTGCGGACTCCACAGAGGCATATGCTGTCATTATAATAACAATCTGACCCGGATCCCTTTCGAGAATCTCCTTTAATATTTTCACTCCATCACTTCCTGGGATCATCAAATCAAGGAGAACAAGATGAAAATCATCCTCATCATGCTTTGCCAGTGCTTCCTCTTCTGTTGAAGAAATCTCTACCTCAAAGCCTTCAGATAACAGCAATCTTTTTAGAACATCCTGAATTACTGGTTCATCATCGATTATATGTATTCTTGCCTTCATGATTAACTATTGAGTGTAAATTTTTTGGCAACATCTGATAAATTAGCAGGTAGAGTTATTGTAAAAGTGGTCCCCTTATCATACTCACTTTCAACAATGATCTCTCCGTTATGCTCTTTCACAATCTGATAGCTTATGGAAAGCCCAAGCCCAGTCCCTCTCCCATAACCCTTTGTAGTAAAAAATGGCTCGAATATTCTGTTAAGATGCTCCTTTTTTATCCCTATCCCTGTATCTGAAATTTTGATCAAAACATCATTACCTCTTCTTTCTGATTCCACTTTTAATGTCCCTCCATCAGCCATGGCATCAATAGCATTAGATATAATATTAAGAAACACCTGCTGAAGTTTGTCAAGTTCTCCCCATATTTCTATATCCTCAGGTATGTTTATTTTCAGATCAATAGACTGCTTTTTTAATCTATAATCGAGAAGAGTAAGAATATCACCTATACAATTTCTTAAAGGGAATTTTTTAATCTGCCCTTTTTCTCCTCTTGAAAAGCTGAGAAGGCTTTTTACCATTTTTGCAACCCTCTCTATCTGAGCCTCTATTTTTTCTGCAATCTCTCTATCAGCACTGTTTGTCGAAGATTTTAGGAGTAATTGAACATAGCTTGATATCCCTGTTAACGGAGTATTTATTTCATGGGCAATCCCTGCTGTCAAAAGTCCAAGGGACGCCAGTTTCTCTGAAATCATCAACTGGTTTTCAATTGTTAACCTTTCAGTTATATCCTCAAAAATGAAAATTGTTCCAAGATATTCATTGATACGGGATAGAAGGGATGACCTTAAAACTTCGTAAATTTTTCTTTCTGAATTCAAATTCACAACTATCCTGCTCTGAAATGGATAGTATTCCTTGGAAGGTGTTGTGAATAGCTGGGAGTAAACTGAAGGGTCAAAAACATCCCTTAAATGTTTCCCTATAGCTTTACTTTTTGGGATATTAAAAAGATTTTCAGCAGTAGTATTCCAGCTCTTTATTCTCTCTTCCTCATCTACCACAACAACTCCAACCTTTAGATTCTCTATTATTTCCTCGTTGAACTCCTTCAGCCTTTCCATTTCTTCAGCCCTTTTTCTCAGTTCTTCCCAGAGCTGGGTATTCTCTGTGGCAAGGGAAACCAATGGTGCTATAGAATCAATAAATTTTAGATCCTCTCTGTTAAGGGCTTTCCACCCTTCTTTCTTTCCGAGCCCAACCCAGCCAACAACCCTCTCTCCTACAACAAGGGGTAACACACTTGAAATCTTCAACTTTTCAAGTTCCATCAAATCCTCTTCTGTAGCAATTTTTTCCCTGACAATCTCATCAATGGTCATAAGTTTTTTACGGTCGAGAATTTTCTGAAAACTTTTGGAGAAGTGAAAATCCCTTATAGAATCTTCTCCAACCAACCCAAAGCTTCCATCTTTCAATGACAAAAACAAATAAATTCTTTCAATTTTAAGGCTTTTCTCAAATATATTTTTAATGGTATCGTAAAGATCTGGCAGACTTCTCAAGGGGATAAACAATTTCCCTTCCAAAGGTAATGTCCTCATCTTAACCCTTGGATAAAGAATCTTTCTATAAATTAAATTCCTGATAGGAGTATAGGAAATTCCCATTATAAAGACAAGGATAAGGTTGCTAAAGGAAAGAATAGAGAATTTAATTGAAGAAAGATAGAATATTAAAGCAAATAATGAAGAAGTAATTGCATGGGATATAAACTTTCTTGTGTAAACTTCAAGATCCTCAACTTTCCATTTTGTAATTGCATGAGCTGTTGATAAGGGTATTAAAATTAAAAGGAAAGAAAGGAGTTCCTGAATTGGTGAGGGATTAAAACCAAAGCCAAAAGGAATTCCATATAAAAATGAGAAAGGTAAACTTGCTGATAAACCTGAAAGAATTATTCTATTCTGAGTTTTTACAGAGGGCTCTGAGATTCTGCTCTGTCTCAAAAGGAGAATCAAAAATGCGAAAATTATAAAGAATGCGAGCAATAAAATCTCAATTCTTTTTAGAAGATAAAAGAGAGAGTATAGGATATTGAATACTTTATATGGAAAGAAAAAAGTATAAATATAAACTAAAATTAAAGCTATTGATGGAGCATAAATCACCATAAGTTTAATCGCTTTTTTCCTCTTCAGCAGGTTCTCAGGAAAAATCAGAACAAAGTGGAGAAAAACTGAAGGAAAAAGAATTAATGAAATTTTATCTATCCAGAAAAATATTGTATCAATTAATGTGAAACTTCTGGTAGGAGAGAAAAGAAAAGTAGAGGAGATAAGAAAAACAGAGACTGAAAAATGTAGTATTAAAGAATCTTCTTTAAACAAGTCCTTTGAGAAAAAGAATAAAAGGTAAAGAAGAGAAAAGGCACCAAAAATTGCAAAGAAAAAATATTTATAAGGAATACCCTCTTTTAAGAATTTTACTTTTATATTTTCAACCTCCCCTTTTCTTTTAATTTGGTATTTATATTCTTCCCCTTCTTTTGCAAGCTCGGTTAACCTTTGATAATCTGAAAATTTTTTAATAGGTTTACCATTAATTGATATTAGAAGATCGCCCTTCTTAATTTCATTGAACTTTGAGTCCTTCAATGAATAAACTTTATCTCCTTTCTGTTCCCATAAAGAGCCATCCCATAAACTCCTATTGGATACTTTGAAATAAACATTTATTCCTCCGAGAATTAAAAAGGTAAGGATGAGAGGAACGAAAACTTTTTTCATCATTCTTTTAAAAACAAAAATCATGCCAGAACCCCTTTATTTACAGTTCTTGCCCTTCTAAAAAACCTAAAAAGAAAATGTTCGAAAAATTGAACAAATGTTCAAAAAATTGAACTTCCCTCAAAACCCTATTTCCACACCCCCTCTTATCCACTGGGGGTAAAGAATCAGAAGGTAGCGATCGGTAAGAGGAGGTTTTAGAAAGTTTATGAAATTTCTCAATTCTAATACTATTGCTATGTTCCCACCTATAAATTTTGAGATGGGTAGTTCCTGCACAAGAAGAATTTTTGATGAATAAATATCCTTTAATGAGAGGGAAATATAGGGGAAAGAGGACCAGTTATATGATATCTCAAAGGAAGTCCCTGAAAATTCAATCTCTCCTTTTAAAAGGGAAGAGAAAGTAAATATAAATGGTGTTACTCTAACTGAGTCAGAAAGAGGAAAATTGTAAGTAGTTAATAATGAAGAGGGGATCAAAATCCCTGGGCTAACGGAAAAATTAATGCCCGAACCTTTCTCCCTTGAGAGAACCAATGAACTCTGGAAAGCCCCATTTCCACGGTGTTCAAAATCCTGAAAAATTTTTTCTATATCATTGAAAGAAAATTTTATCCCCATCCCAAGATCAGAAAATAAAAACCTGTAAATTAAAAAGGATAAAAGGGTGCTATTGACTGGTTCAGCAAAATATATATTTGATGAATATGAAATGAAAAGGGGGTCATCAACCTCAAAAAGGGGTGAATGTATTTGATAGGAAAATTCTCCTTTTAGAAGCCACGAACTTGAAGGACGGTAAATAATTTCCATCTTAGGGCTAAGATAATTCTGAATATTATTAGCACTGTAAAAGTGTATATAATTTAGGTCAAAAAGAAGTTTAACACTCCTTAAAATTTCAAAATCCGTAATGAAAGAAACATTATAAAGACCAATAGAATTCTTTGATAAAAGGGCTTTTTTATGAATGAGACCAAGATAAAAGGTGCTTAAGCGGTTTCCCTTTTCCAAATTTCCTCCCATGACAGAGAAAGGGAATGGAGATGTTGAAAAGCCCGAAAAGATATTCAATTTTGTATCATTATTTGAAAAGCCAAGGGTAAAGATTCTTCCTTCTAAACCTCCACCCGTTTCTGATGAGAGCTTGGGAAAGAAATCAAGCTTGAAATTCAAGTCTACTGGAACCTTTTGAATAAGAGGATGGAAACAACCCTCCCTTTTTTCAAGGATATGCTTCGGAAGCCCTTTTAAAACAAGCCTCTTTTCCTTTTCAGCCTCTTCCCTTATTCTAAAGTTTCTCAGTTCAATGGGAAGGTCTGTTTTCTCAACCAGTGTTTGAAAATCAATTTTTGGTTTCTGAGGTTTTTCAGGAATAGGAGATGGGAATGAAAACTTCAGAACATATTCTTTTCCCGAAAGTGAAGAAATGAGAACAAAAACAATTAGAAATAATCTTATCTTTTTCATCCTTCCTTTAGGATATAAAATATTCTTTCCCTTTGTCAAGAGGGGAAAATACCCTGTGGGAAAAGAGGAAAATTGAAAGTAATATAAAATTTCTGAGCCATCGAAAAATTAATTTAATTTGAACATTTTTCTTTTTTAATTTATATTAAGATAAAATGGGAAAGGTTATTGACATTCACATCCATATTGGAGGTCCTGGAGATGAGCCCTCATCTGGTTGTTTCTTTTCAGAAAAATTTATTTGGAGTCCTGCATTTCTCGCAATGCTTATCGTGACAAATTCCCTTTTCAAAAGAATAACGACAAAATCTGTAAGGGAAAAGGTTGTTGGAGAAATCAATTCTTCAAAGCTAATTGATATGGGTGTTCTCCTCGCCCTTGACATGGCTCACAATGAAAAAGGAGAGCCTCTTCCCAATTATACCCATCTTTATACTCCCAACAATTATATAATCACCCTCGCAAAGAGCAATGAAAAAATCCTCTTTGGTGCATCTATCCATCCATATAGAAGAGACTCCATCGATGAACTTGAAAGGTGTATCGAAGAGGGAGCTGTTCTATGCAAATGGATTCCATCATCTCAGCTGATAGACCCTTCCCACCAAAATTGCATCCCTTTCTATAAAAAACTTTCAGAAAAGAACCTTCCTCTTCTCTGCCACACAGGTCCAGAACATGCTGTTCCAACATCCATTCCTGAATTCTCAAAATATGACAATCCCCTTTATTTAAGGAAAGCTCTTGAAATGGGTGTTACTGTTATTTCAGCCCATTGCTCAACACCTTATTTTGGGAGTCTTGATCCTGACTATTTTGGTGATTTTCTCTCTTTGATGAAAGAGTCGGAGAAAAGGGGATGGAAATTCTTTGGAGATCTCTCTGCCCTTGCAACTCCTTTCAGAATTCCATATGTTAAAAGAATAAAGGAGGAGGTTTCCGAAGACATGCTTCTATTTGGCTCGGACTATCCAATCCCGATCTCTGATCTCTCTTACAGCAAAAACCAGAAAGATATTTTCAACATTGTAAAAGGAATGATTAAGACAAGATTCATAAATTCCCTTGATCACTACTATCATATTTTAAAAAATCAAATGGGTTTTTCTTCTTCAGTTTTCACAAATTTCTATAATTTAATGAAGGAGATAAAGCGTGAGTGAAAAAGCTCTTGATAAAGCTCTTCAGAAAGCAAAAAGAATCGAGATGGACCTGAGAAAGGAGAAATTAATTATTATATCTGACCAGCACATGGGTGATGGGAAAAGGGGTAGTGATGATTTCCAAATTAACCGCTCCATCTATCTTCGAGCTCTCGAAAGCTATTTTGAAAATGGCTTCTTTTTAATATCAGTAGGTGATACTGAAGAACTCTGGGAATGTGATTTTGATAAGATTTTCGATTTCAATAAGGAAATTTACAATATGGAAAGAAAGTTCTTCTTTGAAGGTAGATTGATAAGAATTTTTGGAAACCATGATCGTTTCTGGAATATCAAATCCTTCAGGGAAAAGAATTCAATTTTTGGCGACATGGAGATAATTGAGGCAATTCTAATCAACAGTAAGATATTTATTGCCCATGGGCATCAAGGAGAGCTCGAGTCAGACATACTCTGGCCTTTAAGCAGATGGATTGTTCGAAATATATGGAAACCTTTCCAGCGATTGACAGGTATTCCATCCAATTCTCCCTCTCAAAACTGGAAGGTGAGAGATAGAAGGGAAGAGACTTATTACAAATGGGCGAAGAAAAGGAAAATTCTTTTCATTGCAGGTCATACTCACAGGGCAATGTTTGAGTCCCTTTCAAAAATAGACAGGCTTAGAATGAAATTGGAAGAACTTGAAAGATCTCTTGAAGGACTTTCAAATGAAAGAAAGAAATTTGTGATAGAGGAAATTGAAAATATTAATGAAAAAATTGAAAAATCCATCATGGAAAATCGTGGCGGAAATAAGGAAAAGAGACTGGAAGCTGAAATCCCTGTTCCATGTTATTTTAATTCGGGATGTTGTATTTATCCCGATGGAATGACCGGAATCGAAATCGAAGAGGGAATTATAAGGCTTGTAAAATGGGAGAAGGAGGATGGAGTAATTAGAAAAATATTTGAGGAGGAAGAACTCGATAAAATCCTTTCAAGGATAGGTTAGAGATGGATAAAGGATTTTACTATGAGGAATATTTCTGAGACTAGCAAAATTTAGAGCGGTATAAAATATTTATGTTTACGAGGAAGAAAAATTATAATATTTACGGAGACTTAATTTTCAAGTCTTCCCAAGTTAATGAATATTCTCAATTTAAATTAGGAGGTTTTTAAAAATGATCAAAGGTCATTGGAAAATCTTTTTCATCTTCCTTCTTTTAGCTTCTCCGATTGCAATCTTTGGAGAAGGAAAACTCAATGGTTACATGTTTGGCGATTACTACTATATTATTTCCCACAGTAACAAAGACCTTGAAAACCAAAATGGTTTCTGGTTCCGTCGCATCTATTTCACCTATGATTACAAGATCACTGATGAATGGTCAACAAGATTCAGATTGGAACTAAATAGTCCTGGTGATTTCAAGACAAAGGATTCCATCAAACCCTATGTAAAAGATGCATATTTGCAATGGAAGAAAGGGACACATAGTATCATCTTAGGAATTTCTCCAACCCCTACATGGGAATATATCGAAAGCTTCTGGGGGTACAGATCAGTAGAGAAGACTCCACTGGATCTCTACAAGATGGGTGATTCCAGAGACTTTGGTATTGCCTTTAGAGGCTCCTTTGGTGAAAAGGAAATTTTTTCTTATCATATCCAAATTGGAAATGGGGAGGGGGTAAAGTCAGAGATAAACAAGGAGAAAAAGGGAATGGCCGCTTTTCTTTTTAAGCTTGGGAAAAACATTTCCCTCGAACTTTATGGAGATTACGCTCAGGGACCATCTCATAGAAACAGCTGGACATATCAAGGATTCCTTGGATGGAAAGGAGAGAGGGCTCGCATGGGAATTCATTATGCCCATCAAATCCAACAGCAAGGAACAGGGAAGGAGGATTTAATACTTGAAATGTTATCGATCATCGGAGCAATTAATGCTTCCGAAAAAGTAGCCCTTCTTTTCCGTTATGATAGAATGGACGACCCTCTCCCATTAGCTCCAACTATAAGCTATGTCCCAATGAATGGCACTTCCCCTTTCCATATGTTTATTGCTGGATTGGACTTTCATCCCTTAAAGAATGTAAGCTTTATCCCGAATATAATGATAGTTAACTATGAGAAGGTTAAAGGAACAAAGCCGAAAAATGACATCCATTTCAAGCTTACATTCTTTTTCTCATTTTAAGGGAAAATTAACATTGGAGGTTCTGATGAGGAAAGTGTTTAAAAAAAGAGCTTTAATTTTTCTATTTATTCTATCCCTACTCCCTTCCTTTCTTTTAGTCAGTAGAATAGGTGGAGGAGATATATTATTCGAGCCAAAGAAAGCAGGGAAGGTTGTTTTCAGCCATGAGCTTCACATAGCTGATGTAGGGTTTTCATGCACAGATTGCCACACAAAGATCTATATAAATCGGGCAAAAGATAGAAGTTATTCAATGAAGGAGATGTACGATGGGAAATCCTGTGGAGCATGCCATAATGGGAAAGAAGCTTTTTCTTTAAAAGAAAATTGCGTTAAATGTCACAAAAAATAGGAGGAAAAAAATGGAAGAAAAAGAGATTTTGTTAGTGATGCAGGAAGATTTGAAAAGAGCTTTAAAGAAAGCCCCGAAAGATAGAAGATTTATAATGTTGATAGACAGAAGGAAATGCGTAGGATGTTTTGCCTGCACAGTTAGTTGCATATCTGAGAACAAACTTCCTCCAGGAGTAATTTATAGAGTGGTTTATGAGGAGGAAAGGGGTAAATATCCAGAGTTAACTTTAAAATTTACTCCAAGACCCTGTATGCAATGTGATAATCCGCCATGTGTAAAGGTTTGTCCTGCTGATGCCACATGGAAGAGTAAAGATGGAATTTCCTCAGGTATTGTTGTTATAGATTACGAAAAGTGCATCGGATGTCAGAAATGTGTATCCGCCTGTCCCTATGGAGCAAGAAGTATTGATAATGGCAAATTCTTCACAGAAGGAACCCCCCTTGTCCAGGAATATGAAAAAAAGCCAAATTTTGAGTATGGGAAAAAATGGAAAAGGGAGAGATATCATATTCCCATTGGAAATGCAAGAAAATGTCATTTCTGCATTCATAGACTCAAGGAGGAGATGCTCCCCGCTTGTGTTGTAACCTGTATTGGAAGAGCCACTTATTTCGGTGACGAAAACGACCCCGACAGTTTGGTTTCAAAAGCAAAGAGAGAAGCTCCAACAATTTTTATTTTAAAGAAAGAGGCTGGGACAAGACCCAGAGTATATTACATTTAAATGGAGGAGAAGATGAAAGAAAAAAATAAAATTTCAAGAAGGGAATTTTTGAAGGATTCAGCACTTCTTGGTTCCACTTTAATCTATAACAAAAAAATCTTTTCTATCCTTGAAAGATTTCACAGGGGAGAAATAACATCTGAAAAACTTTATGAATTGGCAAAACCAGAGAACATACTTTATACAGTTTGTCTCCAATGTAATACAGGGTGCGGGATAAAGGTTAAACTTATGGATGGAGTTGCAGTAAAAATAGATGGAAATCCTTTTTCTCCATGGACCTTTTTCCCTCATTTAAAATATGAATCCTCTCCATTTGATGTTGCGAAGATAGATGGAGCCATTTGTCCAAAGGGGCAATCTGGGATTCAGACCGCTTATGACCCATACAGAATCACAAAGGTTCTAAAAAGAGCTGGTAAAAGAGGTGAAAACAAGTGGGAGACAATCTCATTTGAACAGGCAATAGATGAGATTGTAAATGGTGGATATTTGTTCAAAAATGTGCCAGGAGAAGAGAATCGATATGTCGAGGGACTAAAAGATATTTATGTTTTAAGAGATGAAAAACTTTCAAAAGAAATGGCAGAGGATGTTAAAAAAATCTGGAAGAAGAAAATGACTGTTGATGAGTTTAAGAATAAATACAAAGAGAATCTTAATGTATTAATTGACCCTGACCATCCTGATTTGGGCCCAAAGAACAATCAATTCGTTTATATGTGGGGAAGAAAAAAGGGTGGAAGAAGTGATCTCTCAAAAAGATTTTTTGCTTCTTTCGGAAGTATCAATACCCATGGACATACAACTGTTTGCCAGGGCTCTTTATATTTTACAGGAAAAGCTATGAGTGAACAGTATGTGGAAGGAACTTTTAAAGATGGTGAGAAATTTTATTGGCAGGCTGATGTGGAAAACTCTGAGTTTATAATATTCGTAGGTGCGAATCTTTTTGAGGCTAATTATGGACCTTCTAATAGAACACCGAGACTAATGAATAACCTTATTTTAGGTAAGACAAAATTTGCAGTGGTTGACCCAAGATTTTCAAAATTAGCCTCAAAGGCTTTTAAATGGATTCCGATTAAGCCAGGAACTGATGCTGCACTGGCAATGGGAATGATCAGATGGATAATAGAAAACGGAAGATTCGATAAAAAATATCTTGAAAACGCAAATAAAGCAGCTGCAAAAAAGGACAATGAACCAACATGGTGCAATGCTTCATGGCTGGTAAAAATCGAAAAAGGGAAACCTACAACATTTTTAAGGGCGAGCGAAATAAAGTTGAAGGAGAAGGAGCTTAGAAAAACAAAAGAAGGAGCAGAATATGAGTTTGAATATTTAGTGGTAATGAAAGAGGGAAAGCCAATTGCCTTTGACCCAAATGATGAGAGAGAACCTGTAGAAGGAGATTTATTTGTGGATACAGAGATTGAAGGCATAAAGGTAAAGAGCTCATTCCAGATCCTTCGTGAGGAAGCTCAGAAGAAAACAATTGAGGAATATGCAAAAATCGCGGATGTAAGAGTTGAAGATATTGTTGAGCTGGCAAGAGAATTTACAAATCATGGGAAAAAATCTGCAATAGATATACATCGAGGGGTCTCCCAGCATACAAATGGTTTTTATAATGTATTTGCATTCCTTACCCTTAACCTTCTCATAGGAAACTATGACTGGAAAGGTGGTATGATAAAAGCAACTACATTTGATGCTATTGGAAAAAAAGAAGGAATGCCATATAATTTAGAAAAACTTCATAAAGGGAAATTAACACCATTTGGAATCAGTATAATCCGTCATGATGTGAAATATGAAGAAACCACCATTTTCACAGGGTATCCAGCAAAGAGAAACTTCTATCCTCTTTCCAGCGACATATACCAGGAAATAATTCCATCAATTGGAGATGCATACCCTTACCCCATTAAAGCTCTCTTTCTATATATGGGAGCTCCCTTATACTCTTTACCCGCTGGAGACAAATGCATAGAGATTTTATCTGACACAGAAAAGGTTCCCCTATTTTTTGCCTGCGATATACTAATCGGAACCACTTCGATGTATGCTGACTATATATTTCCAGACCTCTCTTACCTGGAAAGATGGGAATTCCACGGCTCCCATCCAAATATTTCTGCAAAAGTTATGCCAGTAAGACAACCTGTAATACCACCTCTAACAGAAAAAGTTAAAGTTTATGGGGAGGAAATGCCAATTTCTTATGAAGCTATTCTTCTTGCAATAGCAGAGAAATTGAACCTTCCTGGATTTGGAGAAAATGCTTTTGGAGAGGGAAAACATCTCAAGAGACCTGAGGATTTTTATCTTAAAATGGTTGCCAATATAGCTTTTGGAGAGAAGGCTGATGGCTCTGATTCAGTTCCTGATGCTGATGAAAAGGAAATACAATTATTCATAAGCTCAAGAAAACATCTTCCAGAAAGTGTATTTAACCCTGAGAAGTGGGAGAAGTCAGTAGGTTCTGAACTCTGGAAAAAAGTAATCTATGTTCTAAACAGAGGAGGAAGATTTCAGGATTTTGACAAAGTTTACAAAGATGAGCAGACAACGAATAAATACGGTAAATTAATAAATCTCTATCAGGAAAAAACAGCAAAATGCAAAAATTCCATAACAGGTGAACCCTTCGCAGGATATCCCAAATATATCCCCATCAAGGACATTGAGGGGAAAGAGGTTGTTGATGAAGGGTATGAACTTAATCTTATAACACACAGAATTATCCTTCAGACAAAATCGAGGACAATAACTAACTATTGGCTTTCATCCTTACTGCCAGAAAATTTTATAATAATAAACCCGGTAGATGCTGAAAAATACGGAGTGAAAGATGGTGACAGGGTTAAAATTATTTCTCTTTCTAATAAGGATGGAATCTGGAATTTAAAAAACTTCGGTAAAAAAGATATCATCGGAAGAGTAAAAGTCTCTGAGGGAATAAGACCATCTGTTATAAGTTTTTGTTTGGGATACGGGCTCTGGGCAACAGGAGCAAATGATTTTGAAATAAATGGGAAAATTATAAAAGGTGATGGAAGAAGAGGGAAAGGAATAAATGCGAATGCAGTGATGACGGCAGACCCTTACTTGAAAAATACACCTCTTCTCGATTCCATAGGAGGGAGTGTCTCTTTCTATGATAGTAAAGTTAAGATTGTAAAAATTTAATTCTAAGTCCAAAAATACATCTTATTCTTTAAGTTCCTTCTTTACTTTATTAACAATAAAATCAGCTAATTTTTCTATATCCTCCCACCTGAATACAGGAACTTCTATATCATGTTCTTTGTCAGAAACGATTGCAATTAGGTTATCCTCTTCTTTGCACAGAAGTTCTTGATTTAATTCCTTTCTAAATACCTCAATCTTAGGAAAGGAACTCTTTTTAAACCCTTCAGTTAAAACTAAATCCACATCATCGATGAATTTTTTCAGATCATCAAGGGTATATTCATATTCAACATCTTTTATCAGAGCAATTTTGTCAGGAGAGGAGATCATCACAAAGGAAGCCCCTGCTTTTTTATGTCTATAGGAATCTTTCCCTTCTCTATCAATTTCAAAGCCATGAACATCATGCTTAATAGTTCCCACTCTTAATCCTCTTTTTTTTAATTCGGGTATCAATTTTTCAATGAGAGTTGTTTTTCCCGAATCAGATTTTCCCACAATACAGAAAATAGGAATCTTATCTTTTTTCATTTTATTAGCAACTTCATGATTTTGATTGCTTCTTTCAAATCCTCTTCAGTATTAATGTTGAAAAAACTGAGCATTTGAGGGTCATATTTTTTAATCTCATATTCTTGGACTGTTCTTACCCTCACATAATTATAGAAGTCAAAGATTCTCAAATTGTCATTTTTGATAAGATTTTCTATATAGTATATGCACCTCTTGGAATAAATAGCATGAAGAGGCTCAAAACCGTATTCAAGTTTTGCAACTACAATATCATATCCTTCTGATATACTTTTAAAATAATCAATTAAAGATTGATTTAAAAAAGGCATATCGCATCCAAAGAAAAAGGAGTAAAAGCTTGTAGAGAATCTCAATCCTGTGTATATTCCCCCGATTGCTCCTTTATTTGGAAAAATATCAGAAAAAATCTTCACATTTGATCTTGAGAAATTCCTCTTGTAATCCTTCAACTTTTCTACCGATGTAATTATTAAAGTTTCTTCGAAAGAATCCCTCAACTTGGATAAAACCCTTTCAATTAACAATTCTCCTTCTAATTCAATCTTCGCTTTGTCCTTTCCCAATCTCCTTCCAACCCCGCCAGCAAGAATTACACCTGTCAAACTAACCTCCGATCTGGAACATCTCCCTTTTTATTCTTCTGTTGTAAATACCTTTTTTTGGCTTAAGCAATACAGCTTTTTTAAAAAGTTCTGCAATATCCTCATCCTTAGCTCCACTTCTAATTGGTGTTTTTACATCAATCTCTATATCATATGTCATACAACCTCTCAAAAATCCATCCGCTGTGAGTCTCAATCTACTACAATTACCGCAGAATCCATGGCTAACAGGGCTTATAATTCCTACCCTCCCCCCATTTTTAAGATTAAAATATTGAGCAGGTTCAAGGGCACTTCCAGAGACATGAGTTTTAAAATCTATAAAAGAAGATATTTTCTCGATAATTTCTCTTCTTGAAACGAAATACTTTCTCCATTCATCATAAAAAATGAGGGGCATAAATTCAATGAATCTTATAATCAGCCCATTTTCCTGACCAAATTTGATAAAATTATCAAGCTCGTTATCATTTACTCCTCTAAGCACTACAACATTTATTTTAATTGGATTGAATCCAGCAAGCATAGCTTCCCTAATTCCAGTAATGACATTCCTAAGAACTCTCCTTCCTGTTATAAGCTCAAATTTTCTCTCATCAAGAGTATCAAGACTAATATTTATTCTTTTCAATCCCGCATTTCTCAAAGAAAGAGCATATTTATCCAGCAAGGTTCCATTAGTTGAAAGAGAGAGATCTTTTAGGTTATCTATAGAAGAGATCTTTTCGACCAGTTCTACTATTCCCTCCCTTAGAAGGGGTTCTCCTCCAGTTAATCTTATCTTCTCTATTCCAAGGGAAACCGCAATCTTTGCCAATCGAAAAATTTCTGAATTTGTAAGAAAATCTTTCTTCCACAATCTCATAAGATTCATATTCCTCATACAGTAAAGGCACCTGAGGTTGCAGTTCTCTGTAAGGGAAATTCTTAAATATTTAATAGCTCTATTATATTTGTCAAAAAGATTTATCTTCTCCTCTTTTCTTCTGTTTTCAATATTTGTTCTCTCCAATCTCTTCTTTTCTTGGAATATGGAATTAAAAGCTTCTTTTAGAGCCACCCCAGCTATTAAAGAAATAGAAAGGTTTTTGAAAAGGATTGAAATAAATCCCATAACAATAACAATAAATAGATCCTTTCCATTCCTTAAATCCTTGGCTAAAAGAGAGTGAAATATTCCTATGAAAAAAAGAGATAAACCAAAAAGAAATAATGGAATCTTTCTTAAAAAATATAGACTCATTTCTGTAGAGATGAGAGCAATTCCTATATATGTAAAACCAATTATTAAATTTGCTCTTTCTGTTCTTGCCCCCATCCTGTAATGGGCTGTAAGCCCTCCGGACCCATGACATAACGGGATTCCTGATAAAAGTCCAGCAAAGAAATTCCCGATGGCAATTGTCTTGGCAAGATTGTTGTGATTAACCTTTTTAGCTCTTTCTCCAAAATACTCCTTCGCAAGGTTTGATGTTGCAACTATTGAATTTCCAAAGGTAAGAGGAATCTGAGGTATGATCAAAATTAAAAAAGCAGTTAATAAATTATCAAAGGTTGGTAAAAATAAGGATAAAGTTGGAGGACCGAAGGAGAAAACATTGAATTTAGAATCTTGAAAAGATAGAACTGAGATAACATCCTTCCCGAAGATTAACTCAATGCCATTTCTTAAGAGCAACATACCAACCCCAAATTGAACTCCTCTTATTAAAGGTTTTGAAAAAATTTTTTCTAAATATTTAGAAAAATCAAGGAAAATAAAAATTACCATTAGAGCTGACATTAAATAGGCACTTGTGGAAATTATTTCAGGTTTAACCTTATTAACAAGAGCTATAGCTGCAACAGCCTTTAATGGCTGAACTGGAACTGGTATCTTATAAAAAAAAGCAGAAATTACATATAAAATACCCGCTGGTAGAAAGACTGATGTGGGGGGGAAGTTGCAAATGGTTATCATTCCAAGAGCAATTGGAATGAAAGTTCCTGTATCACCGAATGCGCCAAAAAAATCTTTTAAGAAATTTTCGAACTTGGATAAATTTTTCATTTAAAAAATATAACATTCCATCTATCAAGCGTCAAATAAACTTGAGTTTCCAGAGTTTTATCTTAGACGGAGTTTGAGTTGAAAATCATCATTAGGGAAACTAAAAATCAAATCTATCTTTTACTTCCCATTTCGAGAGATCTTTTGATAGTTTGACCATTTCAAATATCCCTTTATTTTCTGAAACTGTTATTCTGCAATAATGATATGTAGGACCATCCTCTTTGTAAAAATCGTCTTCACTCCTGTTTACCATATAGGGAGGAGCTCCACCACCTGCTGAAACAATGTAATTGATCCCATTTATTAAATATCTCTCATAGTTATGTTTGTGGGCAGTAAATACTATATGGGTTTTCAGCCCTTTTTCATTTAAGTCTTCAATTAATTTTGCAATAATTTTCTCACTCTTTCTTGCCTTTCCATACCTTGTCTTTGTGTAGGGAGGATGGTGCATGCAAACAAAAACAAATTTTCCATTTCCATTTTCAATCTCTTCTTTTAAAAATTCGTATTGGGGGCTTCCGGGAGAGTGATCTGTCATTGTATCAAGAATTATAAATTTGCAGTTTCCGTGGATGAATGTATACCACCTTCTCTCTTCAAGAAAAGGGAATCTTTTAAAATAACCTTTCAGAAGAACTGAAGGGTCACCTTTCTTAGGAAATATTTCTGTTCGAGCCACTCTGTATTCGTGATTCCCAAGAACAGGGTAAAAAGGAATTCCACTATTTATAATCTGACCATCAAATGCATCGAATATTTCCCACTGATGCTCATCGTGGAAAGTAACCATATCCCCAAGATTTATTACAAAATCAGGTCTCTCTTCAATTATTTTTTTAACAATCATTGTTCTGTGAACTGTTGCATTTTCTCGGGAGTCTCCATAGACAATGAATTTGAAAGGATATTTTACATCTGATTTCTCAAAAATAAAAGGTTCTTGATTTTGCTCATAATTGTAATAAAAATCAGTTATAAAAAGGGAAACAAATGAATCAGAAATTGAAGTAAAAATATTGAATTTGTAACTTAGCTGACCGAGGAAAAATGAAAGTAGAAAAACAAAAATAATAATTATTACTCTTTTTATCCTCATCAAAACCTCCTATATTAACTACAAGCTGTTAGCTGTGAAGTGCAATCGGAAAGCCAAACTTATCTTCCCAGAACTTCTTTCACCTTTAAACCAATCTCAGCGGGTGATTTTACCACATGAACTCCCGCAGAACCGAGGGCTTTCATCTTTTCTTCAGCAGTCCCCTTCCCACCTGAGATTATAGCTCCCGCATGCCCCATCCTTCTACCAGGAGGTGCAGTCTGACCCGCTATAAAGCTAAATACAGGTTTTTTGAATTCCTTCTTTATATATTCTGCTGCTTCTTCCTCAGCAGAACCTCCAATTTCACCTATAAGGACAACCGCTTCTGTTTCGGGGTCTTCATTGAAAAGTTTTAAAATGTCCACGAAATTTGAGCCTACAATTGGGTCTCCTCCGATTCCAACTGCGGTGGATTGCCCAAACCCGAGTTTTGTGAGCTGATCCACTGCCTCATAGGTCAAAGTTCCAGAACGGGAAACAATGCCTATGGTTCCCGGTTTGTGAATATGTCCTGGCATAATCCCCATTTTGCATTTTCCTGGAGAAATCACACCAGGACAATTGGGTCCTATAAGCCTTGCTCCTTTTAAGGTAACAAATTTCTTTACATTTACCATATCAAGGGCGGGAACACCTTCTGTAATACACACTACCACTTTTACTCCCGCATCTACAGCTTCACAGATTGCATCAGGAGCAAAGGGTGCAGGAACAAAAATTATCGATGCGTTTGCTCCCTCTTTGTTAACTGCTTCTTCAACTGTGTTGTAGACAGGAATTCCAAGATGGACTGTTCCGCCCTTCCCAGGAGTTACTCCCGCAACTATCTTTGTTCCATACTCCAGCATTTGCTGGGAATGGAATGTCCCCTCTCTCCCTGTAAAACCCTGAACAACCACTCTTGTATTTTTATCAATTAATATAGCCATTCCATCTCTCCTTTCAATTTTTTTTTGCAAGTTCAACTGCTTTTTCGGCAGCCTCTTTCATTGTTTTTGCCACATGAAGATCTAAATTGGAGTTCATCAATATTTCTCTTGCAGTTTCAACATTTGTCCCTTCCAGCCTTACAACTATTGGAAGAGAAACACCAACTTCCTTTGCAGCATTTACAACTCCCTGAGCAACAATATCGCATCTTACAATTCCACCAAAAATATTTATGAGAACCGCCTTCACTGATTTATCTGCAACGAGAATTTTGAAAGCATTCCTCACCCTTTCCTCGTTTGCTCCTCCACCCACATCAAGGAAGTTTGCAGGCATTCCACCAGAGTGTTTTATAATATCCATTGTAGCCATTGCAAGCCCCGCTCCATTTACCATACATCCAACATTTCCGTCGAGCTTTATATAATTGAGGTCGTATTTTGATGCTTCAACCTCAAGGGGTTCCTCCTCAAAAATATCCCTCATCTCCTTTATTTCAGGATGACGGAAAAGGGCATTATCATCAAAGTTTATTTTGGCATCAAGGGCAACAACCTCCTGATCCTTTGTAAGAACCAATGGGTTTATTTCTGCAAGGGATGCATCTGTTGAATGAAAGGCTTTCCATAAACCAAGAATGAAGGAAACACACTCCTGAAAAGATTTTTCCTTTAATCCCAAAGAGAAAGCAAGTTTTCTTGCCTGATATGGAAGAAATCCTACAGTTGGGTCAACCCATTCCTTAAAAATCAACTCTGGATGCTCCTCTGCTATTTTTTCTATCTCTACTCCGCCCTCAGGAGAAGCCATTATAACAGAACACTCTTTTACTCTGTCAAGGACAATCCCAAGATAAAGCTCCCTCTCCACCTCAAGGGCTTCCTCAACAAGAACCTTCCTTACAACTTTACCTTCAGGACCAGTCTGATATGTGACAAGGTTCATCCCAATCATTTCTTTTCCGATCTTTTCTGCTTCTTCTGGGGTTTTCGCAATCTTTATACCGCCTGCCTTCCCTCTTCCTCCTGCATGGATCTGGGCTTTTATAACAACTGGTTTTCCAATCTCCGCAGCAATTTTTCTAACTTCCTGAGGGGTCTCCGCCACTCCCCCCTTCGGGATCTTTACATTGAATTTTGCAAGAATACTTTTTGCTTGATATTCATGAATCTTCATAATAAATCCTCCAAAAAATTAAATCAATATTATACACTCTTACCCCAAATTTTCAAAAAGCCCCTTTATTATTTCTGACTCTTCTACGAGAATTTTTTATTCCTTTACTGAGCTTTGAGCTATTTTATCTGGTATTTTTCTTTCCCCATCTCGTAAAGGTCATTTCCATATATGTCATTTATAACTATGCATGGGAAATCTTCAACTTCCAATCTGTAAATTGCCTCTGGTCCAAGTTCAGGATAGGCAACAACTTCAGAAGATTTTATGAATTTTGAAATAAGGGCTCCCGCTCCACCGACAGCAGCAAGATAAACACCCTTATACTTTTTCATTGCCTCTCTCACTTCCTTTGATCTCTCGCCTTTTCCAATTGTTACCCTCAGACCAAGAGAATGAAGTAAAGGAGTATATTTATCCATTCTGCCTGATGTGGTTGGACCAGCTGAACCAATTACTTTTCCAGGTCTAGCTGGGGTTGGACCTACATAGTAAATCACCTGGTCTCTGAGATCAATTGGAAGGGGTTTCCCTTCCGATGCTATTTCAAAAAGTTTTTTGTGAGCGGTATCTCTTCCTGTAAGTATATAACCAGAAATTAAAACCTTGTCTCCCGCCCTTAATTTTTCAACATCCTTTTCAGTTATGGGAGTTTTTAATCTATATTCTGCCATTTTCAATCCTCAGAGTTTCATTATTTCTATTAAAGATTTTACTGCATTGGCTGATTTTTCAAGAGAGGATTTCTCCTCTGGAGTTAGTTTAACCTCAATTATCTCCTCAATTCCTTTAGCACCAAGCTTAACAGGAACGCCAAGGAAAGTTCCAGATATTCCATATTCTCCCTCAACATAAGCGGAGCATGGAAGTATCTTCTTTTTGTCCTTGACAATTGCATCCACCATTAGATGAACCGCCGCTGATGGTGTGTAGTATGCGCTGGAAGGAGCTCCTGGAACACCTGCCTTTCCAAGAAGGGTAACAATCTCTCCACCACCCTTCCTAGTTCTCTCAATTAGGGCATCAAGTCTTTCCTTTGATATGAAGTGAGTTACTGGAATTCCCGCTACTGTTGTATAAGAAGGAAGAGGAACCATCTCATCACCATGACCTCCGAGAACTAATGCCTGAATATTTTCAACGGATACATTCAACTCCATAGCAATAAAGGTCGAGAATCTTGCAGAGTCAAGTATTCCAGCCATTCCCATAACTCTGTTCTTGGGGAATCCACTCACTTTATACGCAACATAGGTCATTGCATCAAGGGGATTTGTAACAACAATTATTATGCAGTTAGGTGAATATTTGCAAACATTTTCTGTTACAGGCTTTACTATTTCGAGATTTTTAAAAAGAAGGTCGTCTCTACTCATACCAGGTTTTCTTGGAAAACCAGCTGTAATAACAACTATGTCCGAGTTTTCAGTATCTTTGTAATCTTGAGTCCCAACAATTCGAGTATCAAAGCCATAAACCGGACCGGACTGAAGCATGTCAAGACCTTTCCCTTGAGGGATTCCTTCAATTACATCAAGGAGAACCACATCCCCCAGCTCAGCTTCAACAAGCCTCTGGGCAGTTGTGGACCCAACATAACCCGCACCAATTACTGAAATCTTTGGTCTCATAATTCCTCCTTATTATATATTTTCAAATTTCATTTTATACATTTTTTCCTGCGTAGCTCTCCCATCTTTTCTCAAGATTAGGATCAGAAATTGTTTCAAGTATGTAATCGCAGAATTCTCTTCCAGTTGCACCTGTTGGACGACCTGTCATTACAAGTTTCTTTTCATATTGTCCACATATATCGAGAGCCATCTCAAGTTTATTCCCTAAATCTGGATAACCTATGTGATTGAGAAGCATTGCTCCCGCTCTTATTACAGAGGATGGATCCGCATACTGTGTTCTTCCCTCCTGAACCATTCTCGGTGCGCTTCCATGAATTGCTTCAAACATGGCATATCTTTTCCCTATATTGGCACTTCCCGCTGTTCCAACCCCTCCCTGAAATTCTGCTGCCTCATCAGTTATTATATCACCATAGAGGTTAGGAAGAACAAAAACCTGAAAATCAGTCCTCCTTTTTGTGTCTATAAGTTTTGCTGTCATTATGTCTATGAACCAGTCATCAGCGGTTATTTCAGGATATTCCTTCGCTATTCTATAAAATGTTCTCAGGAAGAGCCCATCTGTTGTCTTTACAACATTTGCCTTTGTAACCGCTGTAACTCTTTTCTTCCCTGTTTTTCTTGCGTATTCAAATCCAAGCCTTATTATCCTTTCACTTCCCGGTTCTGTTATCAATTTAAAATCTATTGCAAGTCCATCAACAACCTCAACTCCATAGGGACCCAAAGCATAAACATCTTCAGTATTTTCTCTGAAGAAAATCCAATCTATCCCTTCTGATGGAACTCTAACAGGACGAACATTGGCAAACAAATCAAGTTCCTTCCTTATAGCCACATTGGCACTCTCAACATTTGGCCATGGATCTCCTGCCTTTGGAGTGGTTGTAGGTCCTTTGAGTAAAACATGGCATTTCTTTATCTCTTCCAAGGTGTCATCAGGAATCGCTTTATTTAACTGAGCTCTCCTTTCTATTGTCAGTCCCTCAATAACCCTGAATTCAATTTTACCTTTTTTGACCTCTTCCGCAAGAAGGTGCTCCAGAACTCTTTTGGCTTCTGAAGTAATATAAGGTCCAATACCATCTCCTCCAACAACACCAATTATTATTGGCTTTAACTTCGAATAATCAATCCACTCCTCTTCCTGTTTTAGCCTTTCAAATCTCTTTAGCTGAGCTTCAAGAATTTTCCCAAAGTGTTCCTGAGCTTTTTTAATCTTTTCCTCATAATTTTTCTGTGACATAATAATTCCTCCATTATTTCTCATTAAGAAAAAAGTATAATCTAAAGAAGATAGACAAGTCAAATAGATTTCTCTTTCCGGACATAGTAACCAGGTTAAGAATAAGCCATGGAATAGGAGATATACTAAGCTCATTGCTGAAGAAAAAATAAAGGAGAAGAGATTCTAAAGAAAATTATTCGACAAGAAAGACTGTAAGGAACATAATTAAGAGATTTGAAAAACATAAAGAACAGGGGCTTAAAGATTTTTCAAAAAGACCCATTTCACCAAATAAAAACCTATTTAGAACTTGCAATTATCTCTATAAGGGAAAAGCTGTATCCTCTTTCCCACTTTGAAGTTGATTTAAAGAGGGAGAAAGGGATCTGCTAAGATAATCTGTGATAAAAGGACCATGATAATCTACCGGAGGGACAGAATATAATTTTCAACAATATGGTGATAAAAATGTGACAAAACAAAGGGGAATGGGAGTATTTTTTCTTGCCCCTAAGGAGATTGTTAAAAATTAGAGAGAAAATACATTGAAAAGTAAATTGCTTTTTTGGAAAAACTTACCTATTACTTATATTCTTTATTTACCTTGAATCAAAGATCGTTCAAGCTAAGCCGATAGGTGGAGCGCCATTTTGGCTAACGGAACGAGCGTATCTGAAGTGGCTGAGCAACAGTGAAGCTGATTTTGGCGGAGTGCCGGAAGTGCGATACCCTGTGTTAGAAGCGGTGGCATTTTCTTATTCAACATCCTCATATTCAACACCAACTCCTGCCTGATTCATTGCCTCTTTGACTTTATCTTCATATTAATCAGTTACTATTTCTCGGGTAAATTCAAGGAGTTTATCAGCCCTTATGATATTTCCTTCATAATCCATAACCTTCTCATATTTGCCAAAGATTTCAATTGCAGAACCTATACCTGCGATAAAGAAGTCTGCACCTGAGATGCCTTCTTGCCATAATCTCTCAAGTTTTTGATAGATGTGTTTCTTTATCTCCTCTTTCACTTCATTGAACCAGCCTGTTTCTTCTCTTTTCATCTTGCGACAAATAAAGTAGATGGAAGATGCAAGAGATGCAGTCTCTCTCGCATTAAGCCTTGCCTTCATCTCTGTATCAATAGGCCATGATGCAGTTGGAACAAGTCCAGAATCTAAAAGTGAGTTTATCAATGTCTCCCAGCCAGATGTGGATTTATGGGTATAAACAATCGTTGCAATCCCATCGGGTTTTAAAACACGGTAAATCTCCTGAAAGGATTTCTTGAGATTTTCTTCAAAATATTCCTTTGCTTCTTCCCAGCTCCTTTCGTTTGTGTAGGCAACAATCTCCTTGGATTTTGGTGTTAACCCAACTTTCGCATTTTTTCTCTAAAAAATCGTTAAAAACTGGTTTCTCC
>CAZYPR010000030.1:0-30867 GCA_964649495.1 uncultured Clostridia bacterium
AGTTCCCTCTTTTCACCTTTTCTTCTACTTGACATTTATTATTGCATCTCCTAAGAAATCCATTTTAATTTAAAATCAAACGAAACTGAAATAAATATTAATTCGAAAAGAAAATTGATTGTGGTTTAAATTTTCATTTTTTTAAGATATAATTTTTCCTTATTTTTTGCAATTATAGGAGGTTTTTTTATGAAAAAGTTAGATATTACACTTTCTAATCTGAAGGAGCTTTTTCCTTCGGATTTTACAGAGGAACAGATTTCCCATGCCCAAACTTTGTTTTTAAAGGAGCTTGCCCTCTCCCTTCATAAGTTCTACAGAGGCAAAATATCCACAATTCCAAAAGCGGGATTATACGGTTTCAACTGGTTCAATATTTGGTATACTCCTGGGGTATCAAAGATTTCGACTACTATAAGGGATGCTCATGATTTATCCTTTGAGCTTACTAACAGAGGGAATCTTGTCGCTGTTGTCTCTGACTCTTCACGAGTTCTTGGTGATGGTGATGTTTCTCCTTCCGGTGGTCTTGGAGTCATGGAAGGGAAAGCATTCTTAATGAAATATCTTGGTGGGATCGATGCAATCGCTCTTTGCATCAACAGCTTCAACGAGAGAGGTGTTCATTGCCCTGACAAAATAATCCATTTTGTAAAAATGCTCGAGCCTTCTGTTGGTGCTGTAAACTTAGAAGATATCTCCCAACCCCAGTGTTACAAGGTTTTGGATACTCTAAGAGAGATCTGTGAAATTCCTGTATGGCATGATGATGCTCAGGGAACAGGATGTGTTACTCTTGCAGGTTTAATCAATGCCCTTAAGATTGTTGGCAAAGACCTTGAAAAGGTTAAGATTGTTTTTTATGGAGCTGGTGCTTCCAACACAACAATTGCTCGTCTAATAATAAAAGCGGGTGGAAACCCTGAGAAAATGATTCTTTTTGACACAAAGGGAGCTCTTCACAGGGATAGGATAGATATAAAGGAAGATCCTGCTTTCTATAGAAAATGGGAACTATGCGAGCAGACAAATCCTGACAAGATAAAGGATATTGAAGAAGCAATAAAAGATGCTGATGTTTTAATAGGAATGAGCAAGCCTGGTCCAAACACAATAAAGAAGGAATGGATAGCAAAGATGGCAAAGAAATCCATTGTCTTTGCATGCGCTAATCCTGTTCCTGAAATTTATCCCTATGCTGCAAAGGAGGCGGGTGCATACATTGTAGCTACTGGAAGGGGCGATTTTCCCAATCAGGTCAATAACTCCCTTGGCTTCCCTGGTATTCTAAAAGGAGCTCTTCTTGTTAGGGCAAAGAAGATAACTGACGAGATGGCAATTGCTGCTGCATACTCCCTTGCAAAGTTTGCAGAGAAGAAAGGGATTCATCCCGAATACATAATACCTACAATGGATGAAACAGAGGTTTTTGCTCAGGAAGCAGCTGATGTTGCAACACAGGCTATAAAGGATGGAGTTGCAAGGATTAAGTTGAGCTGGGAAGAAGTATATAACCGAGCTCTACAAGATATAATGGAAGCAAGGGAGATAGTAAAACTTCTAATGGATAAAAACTACATAAAGAAACCACCAATGAAACTTATTGAAGATGCCCTGAAGAAAGCGATAGAGGCAGTGAAATAAGGAGCAATAGATTATAGCTAAAAATTGATTGAAAAAATTTTGAAATGTCTATAGTTTATTATTATCATTTCAAAGGGAATGAGACTGAGGAAGAATTGGAAAAAGCACTTTTGGAGCTTTTCAGAGCTACAGGTTTTCATGAGAAGATTTCTGAAGGTGATTTTGTAGCTATCAAAATGCATTTTGGAGAGGAAGGGAATAGAGGATACATAAAGCCAAATTTTGCAAAGGTTATTTCCAATGAAATAAAAAGAGTTGGTGGGAAACCTTTTCTCACTGACACAAACACCCTCTACAAGGGAAGAAGAGCCAATGCAATTGACCATCTAATGTTAGCGTATGAACATGGATTCACTCCTGAGTTCCTTGGAGCTCCCGTTATTATTGCAGATGGACTCTTAGGGAATGCAGAGGTAAAAGTTAAGATAGATGGTAGACATTTCAAAGAGGTTCCCATTGCAAGGGAGCTCGCTTTCTGTGATGGAATTGTTTCGTTGAATCATTTTACCGGACACATTGTAACCCTTTTCGGAAGCTGTCTTAAGAATCTTGGAATGGGTGGTTCCTCAAGAGCAGGAAAGCTTTTACAGCACTCTTCTGTAAAACCAAGGGTAAAAGAGAAAAAATGCACTGGTTGTGAGCTTTGTGTTTTTTGGTGTTCAACCAATAGTATAGAGATGAGAGAAGGGAAAGCTTATATAAATCTTGAAACATGTATTGGATGCGGACAGTGTTTAAGCGTTTGTAAATTTGATGCAATTTATTACAACTGGGAGGAATCATCGGAAAATGTTCAGGAAAAAATGGTGGAGCATGCAATGGGAGTCTTAAAAGGAAAGAAGGGAGTGCATATAACATTTTTAAATCGTATAACCCTTGATTGTGATTGTATGGCAAAGGATGAGCCTCCTGTTGTTAAAGATATTGGAATCCTTTCAAGTCTGGATCCTGTTGCCATAGACAGAGCGAGTCTTGATCTTGTCGAGAGGAGCCTTGGAAAGAGCTTCGCCCATCATACAGGGAGACCGGAAATTCCTGTCAATCAGATTTTATACGCTGAATCATTGGGGCTGGGAAGTTCCAATTATGAGCTGGAAATAATCTCAATATAAAGGAGCAAATTATGAGATTAAAAATAATTTTTTTATCTTTAATCCTTTTTGCATGCCCTTCCTTTTCTCAGGAAGATAGTTTAATTCTTGATATCTTGAAAATTACTCCATCCATCCAATCCATTGATTATGTAAACAATAAAAAACAGTTTCATCTCTTTACTCTTTTAACCGAGCAAAGGCATCCGAAAACATGGAATTTGAGCTCTGTAATTCAGGATAATACTTTGAATGGATTAATGATGCTTCTTGATGTGGATAATGATATTGTCAGGAAAATAGAGGAGCTGGCAGAGAATACCTTAATTCTCCAACAGGCTGTTTCTGCAGTTCAGAGAGCAATTGAAGAGAAAAGGAGAATATATTTTTATGGATGTGGTGCAACTGGAAGGCTTGCAAAACAGATGGAGTCATCCTTCTGGAGACCTTTCTGGAAAAAGATAAAGGAGACACCTTACTGGAGTAAAATTAAACCCAATGTTTGCCAAGATATAGAAAATATGCTGATTGGTGAAATGACAGGAGGTGATAGGGCTCTTATAAGCTCCCTTGAAGGATTTGAAGACCTTCAACTGATTGGAAAACTTCAACTCATTGATAGAGGTATAAAAAAAGGAGATACTGTTTTCTGTGTAACTGAGGGTGGTGAGACATCATCTGTGATTGGAACAATTCTTTATGCTTTATCCCAGTATAATGAAAAGGAGAGAGGAGAAATTTCAAGAAAAAATCTTTATTTTGTTTACAACAATCCCGACAATCTCCTTACAAATTTTGAAAGGAGTAGGGCTGTTATTGAAAATTCAGGAATAACAAAGATAAATCTAACAACTGGTCCTCAGGCAATAACGGGCTCAACAAGGATGCAGGCAACAACAATTGAAACATTTGTTCTTGGTGTGGTTCTTGAAGAAGGCATTGAGAGGTTCCTTAGGAAATATCTTTCCGATGAAGAGCTTGAAAAAATAGGATTTTCCAAAAAAATATCACTAAAAGAAAGACTACTTTCATTTAAAGATTTGAAATACTCCATAGATAAAGAGATTGAATCCATTTCTCGCTTTACAGATCTTGAGGCAAAAACATATAAAAATAGAAGGTTCTCCACCTACTTCGCTAAAAAAGCTCTCATAACAGTTTTTATTGATAGCACAGAAAGAAGCCCTACTTTCAGACTTTACCCCCTTGACACCATCAGAGAAAAGGAAAGGAAATGTTGGATTCAGGTTTGGACAGAAGCTAAGGATATAAAGGATGCATGGAGAAATTTCTTGGGAAGAGATTTCAGGGGGCTGGAAGAGAGCTTTTACAGAGAACCCTTTGAAAATCAAATAGAAGATCCATACTTAAAGGAATCTGCATTAAGAAGCTTAAAGAATGCTGGAAATGACCAGGAATTCCTCTATGATTTTTCATTTTCTGAAGAGAATATTTTGAGAAGAGGACCCTCAAAAGGAGATCTCGGAGTTGTGGTCTTTATTGGAGAAGAAATAAATGAGATGGCAGAGAAAAACTCATCTTTCAGAAGATTTATATCCCTTTTCAAGGGAAAAGGTGGAAATTTGGCAGTAATAAGTGTTGGGGAAAGGAAAAAGGATGAGATTGGCAGAATTTTTGAGAGAACTGAATTGAATAAAGATGACATATTTGTTCATATATCAATACCAAATTTTCCTGACCCAATTCTTTTGAGAAAACACATTGTTTTAAAAATGGTTTTGAACTCTCATTCCACAGGTGTTATGGCAAAGCTTGGAAGAGTGGTTGGAAACACAATGACAAATGTAAGCCCAAGTAATCTAAAATTAATAGGGAGAGGAACATATCTGATAATGAGCCATGTCAACGATACTATATCCCAAAAAGAATGGATTGGGAAATATGGAATGGTTGAGCCAATAAGCTTTGGTGAAGCGAATGCTGTTCTTTTTGATGCAATAAAATTTGTAAGCTCCTCAAACATAGGGCAAACAGCAGAGGTTTCCCTCTCAATAATTAGAATTCTTGAAGCTTTAAAAACAAGGAAATTTGTAAGCTGGGAAGATGCGTTGGAAATTCTTAACAAGGTTGGACTTGAAAATTATCTGTTAAAACTAAACCCAGCTATTAGGGTCAAAAGATAGTTTTAAAATAATGGTAATTGTTTGTCTTCATTAGAATTTTTTGATATATAATATTTTTTATGGAAAGAAGAAACTTTTTAAGGAATATTTTTGGTGGAACTTTAATTCTTTGGATAGGAGGAATATTTTATTTCCTTTTTTCTTATCTGAGTTATGGAAGAAAAAGGAAGGAGGTCTTTCCAAGAGCAAAAATATCATTAAACGAAATTTCCCCTTCAAAACCCAGCCTGATAACAATTGGAAATGAGCATGTTTGGGTAATAGAAAAGGAAAAAAGCATTTTCACAGCTATTTCAGCTGTTTGCACCCATAAAAGATGTATTCTCGATTGGGAAAAGGAGAGAGAAAGATTCGTATGCCCCTGTCATAAAGGAATATTTGATAAAGAAGGGAATCCAATCTTTGGACCCCCTTCAAAGCCTTTAAAAAGATTCAATGTTTTGAAGAAAGGAGATCAGATAATTGTCTCCTCTTAAAAAACTTGTCACCTGGCTTGAAGAAAGAGTAAATCTCACTGAAATATTTTCTTTCTTTTCCGCTTTCGGGCTTTACTATGGAGATATTGATACAAGGGATTCTATTGAAGATGCTTTTAAAAAAGCAAAAAAACAGGAACTCCCCCCTTATGGAAAATGGCCCCATATCCTTGGAATTTTGACATTTCTTCTTTTTATATTCCAGATAATAACAGGAATGCTCCTCGCTTTTTACTATCAACCCACTTCTTTCATAGCTTACGAAACCACAAGGGAAATAATAAGGAACATTAGCTTCGGTTGGTTAATATTTAATATTCACAGATGGGGAGCGAATCTTTTAATATTAATTTTAATTTTCAGAATAGTCAGATTTTTCTATGACAGGGTTTGGAAAAAGCCAAGGGAGCTCTTCTGGATAATTGGAATCGCCATTTTGATAGCTTCAATAGGCTCTTTTTTGACTGGAACACTCCTCCCTTTTGATCAGAACTCTTACTGGTCAACTGTTAGAAATCTTGAAATTATTGAAATGCTCCCTTTAATATCCTCTCTATTTAACTTTCTTATTGGAGGATCAATCATTGAAGAGGGAACTCTTATAAGATTCTATTTTCTTCACATTGTTGTATTCCCCCTTTTCCTTTGGATTTTATTCTATTTCCATTTTTCGACAGTGAGAAGGGTTGGACTTTCTGAAATGGAAGAAAAGAAAATAGAAAAAGTCACCTTTTACCCTTCCCACATATTTTCCCTCCTAACTGCAACATTCATTATAATCTTCATTCTTGTTTCCCTTTCTGTCTTCTTCCCATTTCAACTGATGGGGAAAGCCGACCCCCTTAAAACACCTTATGGGACAGGTCCTTCATGGTTTCTGCTATTCTTGATCCCAGTTATTGAATATATTCCATGGGGGCTTGGTGGACTCTTAACTCTTTTGGTAATCCTTTTCCTATTTATATTCCCCTTTGTCGGACAAAGAGTCTTTGAATCTAAAACTCTCGCAAAGATTCTAACATTTATCTTTGTTTCTCTATATTTAATCCTTTCTTTATGGGGATTTAGGATAAAATGAGCATATTATCAATAATATTAAGTATTTCTTTATGTGGAACATGCCATCCTGATATAAATGCCCTTTTTGAGAAAAGTATCCACAGAGCCGAAGGGGTTCAATGTGTATCCTGTCATGGAGGAAATCCAAATACTTATGACGAAGGAAAAGCCCACTCTCAAAATTTTCGAAAAATCCCGCGAAATTCAATTCCCAAACATTGCGGAAGTTGCCATTCAAATCCTCTCCTGATGAAGCCTTACGGTATCTCAACTGATCAGCTCAATCTTTATCTCTCTTCCCTTCATGGGAAGGATTTCGAGAAATCCCCAAAAAAACCAATTTGCACTGATTGTCATGGAATTCATGACATTAAAAAGAAGGATGAGCCAGAAAGCTTTACGAATCCTTCAAATGTTCTCAAGACTTGCGGAAAATGCCACGGAGGAATTCTTGAAGAGTATTTTACTTCCTATCATTACGAAGCATGGAAAGAAAGGAAGAATTCTCCAATCTGCATAACCTGTCATGATTCCCACCTTCCATTAAAATTCAGGGCAACTGATATTGATAAACTCTGCGGAAAATGTCATTCAATTAGCAGGGAGAGCTTTATGGATGGACCCCATGGAAAATCCTTTTCTGATAAGGGAATCCCTTCATGTGGTGATTGTCACGGTTATCATTCTATAAAAAGAGCCCGTGCCTTAGAACTTCCAAAAATATGTGAAAATTGTCATTCAAAGGATTCAAAGGAGTATAAAACTGGTGAGAAGTTATCCACAATGCTCCTTCAGACAAATGAAGAGATAGAAAAGGCGGAGAAAATCCTTGATGATGCAGAAAAGATACCAATTGCCGTTGAAGATTATAGAGCAAGAATAGAAGAAGCGAAAACTTTCCTTACCGAAGCCATTACTCTAACTCATTCCCTTTCTATTGAAAAAAACCAAGAGACCCTTGGGAAAGCAAGGTTTATTTCCAAGGAAATTGAAAGGGAAGTTCATGAGAAAATAAGGAACTTGAAATGGAGAAGATTTGGACTTTTTGTTTTCTGGTTTTATCTATTTTTTACAATGTTTATTATCATGAGATACAAAAGATGGTTAACAAAGAGAACTGAAAAGTGAAGAAAATAGGCTTTCAAAATATCGGACTCATATTGCTTATAATAATTGCTATTTCTCTAATTTTTCTGCTTCTTTCAATAGAAATTACATCCCAGCCACAATTCTGTGGATTCTGCCATATAATGAAGCCATATGTTAGGTCTTGGCAAACCTCAACCCATAAAGGAGTTGCCTGTGTTGAATGTCATATTCCTCCAGGAATAACCTCAGAATTCAGAAAAAAGTTCGAAGCCCTTTCAATGGTGACAAAGTATATTACTGGAACATATGGGACAAATCCATGGACTGAGATTGAGGACAGTAGTTGTCTCAGGTGTCATGAGAAAAGACTTCTCCAGGGGAAGGAGATTTTTAAAGGAGTTCTTTTTGACCACACCCCCCATCTTCTTGAACTTAAAAGGGGGGAGCAACTGAAGTGCACAAGTTGCCACTCCCAGATTGTCCAAGGAACTCATATTTCAGTTACTACCTTTACTTGTTTCATATGCCATTTCAAAAATCAGGAAATAGGAAAAGGGACTTCAAGATGCACTCTATGCCATGAAACTCCAGAGAAAGTAATAACAAAGGCTGGGGTGAACTTTGACCACAGTGAAGTTAAAAGATTAGGAATGGAATGCATTCATTGTCACAAAGATGTTGTAAGGGGAGAAGGTGAAGTTTTTAAAGAAAGATGCCTTACATGTCACAATGAGCCCAATAGACTTGAAAAACTCAATGATAAAGAATTCTTACACAGGATTCATGTGACTGAGCATAAAGTTGAATGCATCGATTGTCACAGGGAAATTGAGCATAGAGTTGGAGAAATAGTAAACAGGGTAAATACTCCATGTGAGGTCTGCCATCAAAATGGGCATTCTCCCCAAAAGGAGCTTTATATGGGAATAGGTGGGAAGGGAATTAATCCTCAACCTGACTTCATGTATCTCTCAGGAACAAGATGTGAAGGGTGTCATTTCCTCCCCCCAAAGGAGGGTGAAGAGACCAAGAAGGCAAATGAAATAAGTTGCATGAAATGCCATGGATATAAATTTAAAAAAATTTTTAATCAGTGGAAAGATGGAATTGAAAAGAGAGTTTCTGAGATGAGAAAGGAGTATGATAAATATAAAGATATGTTGGATGATGAAAAAAAAGATATTATTCATCACAACCTCCAATTAATTGAAAAAGGGAAAGGTATTCACAACATTAGATACTCAACAAATCTACTTATCAACTCATTCTCAATTATTTCCAATGAACTTGAGAAAAAAAAGATCAAAGCTGAAAATCCCTTCTTAAGGAAGATCCCTTTTGAGAGCAACTGTCTAAATTGTCATCTCGGAGTAGAAATTAAGGAATTTGAAGGAAAGAACAGATTTTCTCATAGAATTCATATTATTGATAAAGAAATAAAATGCGAGTCTTGTCATCCAAAACATAATGGAGAACCTATGGAGAAGAAGCTTATTTTTGGAAAGAATGGCTGCTCCAACTGTCATCACAGGGATAAAAAAGAGTGCGAAACTTGCCACAAACAATACCAAAGAGTTCCTTTTGAGGGGAAAACCTTTGACCATAATCTTCATGTAAAAGAGATGGAACTCTCATGTGATAAATGTCATACCTTTGAAAGATCGAAAGGTATGACCCTATCAAAATCCACTTGCTCCGAATGCCATTAAAATTACAAAAAATTAATCCAACTTCCCCATTAAATCAAGCTCCTATTTTTGTCAAAAAAGTCTTTTTCTGTAATTATAAATTCCTTTAAAGCCTTGCTTTTTCAAAATTAATTGTTTAAAATTCAAAAAGATGAAGGTTGTAATTGTTGGAGCTGGACCTGCGGGTTTGTTTTCAGCCTATATTCTCAAAGGAAAGGCTGATGTAACAATCTTGGATAAAGGTCCTTCCATTGAAGAGAGATTGGCTAAAACTGAAAATTTTGTTTTTGGAGTTGGTGGTGCAGGACTATTTTCTGATGGAAAGTTGAATTTTTCTCCTGAAATTGGAAACAATCTTGGAGAAATTATTCCCTTTCAGGAGCTAAATTCTCTTTTATCTGAGGTCGAGGAGATTTTCAGTAAATTTGGAATAAAAGTTAAAGAGCTTGATCCTTCAAAGATAAAATTCCTTGAGACAAAGGCTGCCCAGTCGGGAATGAGGTTCATATCAATAAGACAGGCTCATGTTGGTTCTGACAATCTCCCCTCTTTCATTAAAAGTTTTGTCGATGAATTGGAGAGGGATGGGGTTAAATTTATATGTAATAAAGAGGCTTCTGAGATTGAAAAAGATAAGTTAATAACATTAGATGGAGAGAAAATTTATTTTGATAGATTGATTCTTGCTCCCGGAAGAAGTGGAGCAAGGTGGCTCGAGGGAATTGTAAAGGGTCTTGGAATAAAGTTTGTTTATAACCCGATTGATATCGGTGTAAGGGTTGAGGTTCCTTCAATAATACTGGAGGAGATTTGCAATATAAACTGGGACCCAAAGGTTCACATAAGAACACCATCCTACGATGATTTTGTAAGGACATTTTGCGTCTCTCCCTATGGATTTGTTGTGAAAGAGAGCCATGATGAGTTTTGTATTGTAAACGGGCATTCTCTGAGGGGAAAAAGGTCAGAAAATACAAATTTTGCTTTTCTTGTAAAAGTTTCTCTTACAGAACCCCTTGAAAACACAAATCTTTATGGAGAAAGTATAGCTCTTCAGGCAACAACAATCGGAGGAGGGAAGCCAATACTTCAAAGGCTTGGAGATCTCCTTTCTGGTCAAAGGAGCACCTGGAGCAGAATAGAAAGAAGTTATGTAAAGCCAACCCTTAGAGATGTTACTCCTGGTGACATTTCAATGGCTCTTCCATACAGGTTTGTAAAGGATATAATTGAAGGGCTTGAGATTCTCGATAGACTAATTCCTGGTGTTGCAGACAGTAGCACTCTCCTCTATGCAACAGAGATAAAATTCCATGGACTTAAAGTTCTTACTGACAGATTTTTAAGAACCTCTATTCCAGAAATATATGTTGCGGGTGATGGAGCGGGATTGAGCAGAGGAATTGTAGGAGCGGCTGTATCAGGTGTTATTGCAGGGAAAGGAATTTTAAATGAGCTATAAAGAGAACAAAGATTTAAAGGGAGGAGGTTTATGGAAAAAATTGGTTTAGGGTTGATTCTTTATTTTGGAATTGCTGGGATTCTCTCTTTCCTTTTCCTGATTCTTACCATAATTTACTGGGTAAAAAAAGTTGCTCTTATTGAGCAATCGTTGAAAATTGGAAGCAGGTGGAAACTTATGGGATACATTTTCCTGTTTTTTGGCTCTTTCTTTTTGTGTGGTGCAATATGGAAGCCAGGTGCTCTTTATTCCAACAGTCCAAATTTTGAAATTGCTCTTCCGATTCTTCTCTCCTCAAAAGGCTTCTTCCTTTTTGGATGGTTCTCCCTATTCGTTGGCGAGATTAAAGCCTACAAGTTTTTCTTTTCGAGGAAGTAAGTAGTACTTAAAATTTTTCCCCAAAAAGAGTCCATTTAACAAAAGGCATAAAATTCTCAAGAGATAATTTGACTTTTCTGACTCAATCAGTAAAAAATATATATGGTAAAGAAATTTTTTTTAGGAATCATTTTTTTGACAATAGTATTAATTCCCTCAAGTCTTTTCGGAGCTGAAAAGGAGGAGATACTTCCTGTAAGTATTTTCTGGTCTATTCCATTTGTAGCCCTTCTCCTCTCAATATCATTCATACCCCTTATAAACCGCAAATGGTGGGATAAAAACTACCCAATAGTTTCAATCCTTCTTGGTCTTGTTGTTGCTTTTTATTATCTTAATTTCAACCCAAAAAGATTCATGCACTCCATGATAGAGTACTTCAGTTTTATATCCTTAATAGGAAGTCTTTTTGTTGTTTCAGGAGGAATCCTTATAAAATCTACAAGAAGGGGGACCCCATTGGTGAATGTTTTGATTCTTTCAATAGGAGCAGTTATTGCCAATATTTTTGGGACAACGGGTGCATCAATGCTCCTTATAAGACCCTACATCCGCCTGAACAAATACAGATTCAAGCCCCATCATCTTGTTTTTTTTATTTTCGTTGTATCCAATATAGGAGGATGCCTAACACCAATTGGAGACCCTCCCCTTTTCCTTGGTTATCTGAAGGGTATTCCATTTTTCTGGTTTATTAAGAATTTAATTCCATTCTGGCTTTTTGAGACAGCAGTTGTAATTGGAATATTTTTTGTTATTGATTTTCTGAATTATAGAAAGTTAAAAGAGGAAGCATACCCGAAAGTTGCACCCCATTTTGAAATAAGGGGAATAAAAAATCTGATTTTTATATTCCTCATCCTTTTTGCAGTCTTTGTAAAAACACCTTATCGTGAAATCATAATGATTCTTTCAGCCATTGCATCCTATATTTTTACTGAAAAAGAAATTCACCATGAAAACGAGTTTAATTTTCATCCCATCCGGGAAGTTGCAATTCTCTTTCTTGGAATTTTTAGCACAATGACACCCAGCCTTGACTGGCTTGAACTAAATGCTAAAATCCTTGGCATAACCTCTCCATTGATTTTCTTCTGGGCAACAGGAATCTTCTCTTCTTTCCTTGATAATGCTCCTACTTTTCTAACTTTTCTATCTACAGCAATTGGAGTAACTGGTTTAAATGTCCATCAACTTCTTATTCAGAAGCCACTCTTTATAAAGGCAATATCTTCAGGTGCTGTATTTTTCGGAGCAAATACTTACATCGGAAATGGTCCTAATTTTATGGTGAAGTCAATAGCAGAACATTCCCATTTGAAAGCTCCCCATTTCCTCGAGTATATATACCGTTATTCTCTACCCATATTGATTCCAACTTTTATTATCGTGTCAATTATTTTCTTTTGAGTTGATTAAAGAACACTATTTAGTCCTTGGAAGTGGCTTTGAGCGGGAAGTTTATAGCTATTCTTTTCTTAAAATTATTCTCGCATCAACCACAAGAGCTCCCTTCCCTTTTTCAAGAACCATGAGTGGATTAATGTCGAGTTCCTCAATCTCTTCGAAATCGCTCACAAGCTGTGAAAGTCTCATCAAACATTCTTCAACAGCTTCAATGTCTGAAGGAGGTTCTCCTCTATATCCTTCAAGAATTTTGAATCCTTTTATCTCCCTTATCATTTTTTTAGCTGTAAGTTCCCTTAAAGGAGCTATTCTGAATGAAACATCTTTCAACGCCTCAACATAGACCCCTCCAATTCCGAACATCAAAACAGGTCCGAAAAGAGGGTCTCTCTTCATTCCAATTATTGTTTCCTTACCCCCTTTTACCATTTTTTGAACAAGAACACCCCATATTTTTGCATCAGGACGATTCCTCTTAACCCTATCCATCATATCTCTATAAGCTTTCTCGAGATGCTCTTTATCCTCTATGTTCAGTTTAACTCCTTCAACATCTACTTTGTGAAGAATTTCGGGAGAGACAATTTTTAATGCAACTGGAAATCCGATTCTTTCTGCTCCTTTCAGGCATTCATCAATGTTATTTGCGAAATAGTATGGCGGAAGGGAAAATCCGTAGGCATTAAGAATTTCGTCCGACTCAGGTTCTGGAAGGAAACTCCTCCCCTCTCTCCTTGCCTTTTCTATGACCTTTTTTGCCCTATCTTTGTCAACATCTTCAAATTTCCTAACACTGGTGAGGGGTCTTCTTATCCACCATCCATACTCACAGAGCTTTGCCATTACCTTTGCTGAAATCTCAGGGAATAGATAATTGGGAATACCAGCTTCCTCAAGAATTCTTGATGCTCTTTCGATATCCTCTGTTCCCATGAAACTAACAGTGACTGGCTTCCCATATCTTGGAACAGTATCTCTTATTGTTCTGGCAATAGCCTCAAGATCAGTAAAAACTGTGGGAGTGCAGATTATAACAGCCCCATCTACAGATGGGTCTTCAAGAACATATTTTATCGCAGATTCATATCGGTCTTCCTTTGCATCTCCTATTAAATCAACTGGATTTTCAACAGAGGCGGTAGGCGGAAGAACCTTTGAAAGCCTTTCTTTTGTCTTCTCTTCAAGATTGGCAAGAACAGCTCCACTTTTAACAATTGCATCAGTTGCAACTATTCCTGGTCCACCCGCATTGGTTATTATCGCTACTCTGTTGGATCTCGGAGGTGGCTGGGTTGAAAAAGCTACTCCGCAATCGAAAAGCTCCTCTAAGCTGTCAACCCTTATCACTCCCGCCTGAACGAAGAAGGCATTATAGATTTCATCTGAGCCTGCAAGGGCCCCTGTGTGGGAGGATGCAGCTCTTGCTCCCGCAAGGGTTCTTCCTGATTTTATTACAAGGATAGGCTTCTTCTCTGAAATCTCTCTTGAAAGCTCCATAAACTCAGAAGGATTTACAAGGTCTTCAAGATAGAATAGAATGACTTTTGTCCTTTCATCGTCTTTAAGGACAACAAGAAGGTCGTTCTCATTTACATCAGCTTTGTTACCAACTGATATAAATTTTGAAATTGATATATCCCTTTTTCTTGCATATTCAAGAGCAGCGACACCAAAGGCACCACTCTGAGATACGAATGCAATATTTCCTGCCTTTGGAACGAAAGGTCTTGCAAATGTAGCATTTAAAGAGATATCAGGGTCATTATTTATAATCCCCACGCAATTTGGACCTATAACTGAAATTCCATATTTTTTTGCCACATTAACGAGTTCTTTTTCAAGTTTTAAGCCCTCCTCTCCTATCTCCTTGAATCCCGCTGTTATGACCACAACTCCCTTAACTTTTTTCTCTCCACACTCCGCAACAACTTTGCTAACCATAGTATTTGGAACAATTATAACTGCAAGGTCAATCTCATCAGGAATTTCAAGAATTGAGGGATATGCTCTTACTCCAAGAATACTTTTTGTCTTTGGATTTACTGGGTAAACAATTCCTTTATATCCACTGAGAAGAATATTTCTGAAAACAGCCATCCCCACACTATCAGGACGAGATGATGCTCCAATTACTGCAACAGATTTTGGAGAAACCATTGTCTTTAAATTTAATGCATCCATTTTTTACTCCCAAATTTTTCTTTCCCCTACCATCTCATAATAACAGCCCCCCATGTAAAACCCGCTCCAAATGCATTCATTAGAATAAGGTCCCCTTTTCTTAGTTTCCCTTCCCTATTCAACTCATCAAGGGCAATTGGTATGGTAGCAGCAGACATATTTCCATATCTTTCAATGTTAGTGTAAACCTTTGAGGGAGCTATTTTTGCCCTCTCCGCTGTAGCATCGATTATTCTAATATTTGCTTGATGAGGGATAAAGTATTTTATATCCTCTCCAGAGAGCCCTGCTTTCTTAAGAACCTTAATTGCTGAATCTCCCATGTTTTTTACTGCATGTTTAAATACATCATTCCCCTTCATGTGGATTGTATGGAGTTTTGAAGAAACAGTTTCTAAAGTGGCAGGTATTCTGCTACCACCCGCAGGCTGATACAAAAGTTCTGCAAGGGAACCATCTGCAGACCAGTAGCTTGAAACTATTCCTGAGTCATCATTGCTCTCTTCAAGAATGACAACCCCAGCGCCATCTCCAAAAAGGACACATGTTGATCTATCCTCCCAGTTGGTAATCTTTGAAAGAGCCTCTGCGCCTGCAAGAAGGATTCTTCTACAAACTTTATTTTTTATTAACGATTCTGAAATTATTAATCCATATATGAAACCAGTGCATGCAGCAGAAATATCAAATGCAGGAATTCCATTTATTCCGAGAGCTTTCTGAACCCAGCATGCTGTTGAGGGGAAAAGAGTATCAGGGGTTGCGGTGGCAACAATTATCGCATCTATATCCGAAGTTTTAAGTTTTGCCATTTCAAGGGCTTTATGGGTAGCTTTTACAACAAGATCTGAAGTTGCCTCATTCTCGTCTGCAATTCTCCTCTCCCTTATACCTGTTCTTGTTCTAATCCATTCATCAGAGGTATCTACCATTTTTTCTAAATCAAAATTTGTTAGAACCTTTTTCGGTAAGTAAGAACCCGTTGCTAAAATTTTTACCTTTGCCATTTATAACTCCAAAGAATGAAATTTTACAATAAAAAAGAATTTTAGGCAAAAGAGAATTTTCATTCAGACAGTCTCAACATTGAGCCATTTTTTCTTGCTATATCAATGGAAACCTTCATCAGTAGAAATCCAAAGAAGAGATAAACAGAACTCATTGTTAAAACTTTAATTCCTGAATGGGAGAATCCAGAACTGAAGCCATAGAAAGCCCTGAAGTCATCAAGGGTGTAAGTTAGGGGGAATAAGAGGGCTACTGATTTTATCCCTTTTGGAAGTTCACTCACAGGATAATAAATTCCTGAGATGAGCATAAGAATTGTTGCAAGAGACCAGGCTGTAATTTCAGCCCTTTGCCCGAAAAGGACAACAAGTATGCAAACAATAAGACCTATTATAAGTCCATTTATTCCAAGCCCTGTGAAGAACCATAAGGTTGGTATAAAACCTGGTAAATAGAAGGGGAAGAAAAGGATTGAGCAAATATAAAGAACCACAAAACAGATTGCTCCTCGGAGCATACCCACAATCCACGGACCAAGAATGTATTCATAAATTCCCGTGGGAGTAAGAAATGTCTGTTTAAGGCTCTTTCCCCATATATCATAAAGTAAAGCATAAGCCACATCAAGCTGGATAACTTGAAGAACACCCATGGCAATAGCTCCTGATAGAACAAATCCAAGCTCCTCAGGATTGAAATGGAAGTATTTAGCCATGAGTCCTATGGAAACAACACCAATAACTGGCCAGAAAAGAAGTTCTGCAAATCCAAAACCATTCCTTATGCTGAAAACCCAGCTTCTGTAAGCAAATGCCAGTGTTCTATTTAACCAGTTCAAGGAAGACCTCCTCAAGATTTTGAGCTCTTACTTGCTGTTTGAGCTCTTCAATTGTTCCGAGGGCGATAACCCTTCCCTTATTTATAAAAGCAATTCTCTCACACATCATTTCAGCTTCATGCATGTAATGGGTTGTCAAGATTAGTGTCATTCCTTTCTCTTTATGAAGAGTTTTTATGAAATTCCTTATTCTATAAGCTATGTCGGGATCAAGTCCTACTGTGGGCTCATCAAGAAATAAAATTTCAGGGTCATTGAGAAGGCTCTTAGCAAGGGAAAGTTTTTGCTTGGTCCCCGTTGAAAGCTCGTCAAATCTTTTTTTCTTAAAATCCTCAAGACCAAACCAGTTTATACAATCTTCAACCTTTTTCTTTAGTGCATTCCCCTTAAGCCCATAAAGCATTCCATAAAAGTATAATATCTCATCAACTGTAAAGGACCATGGGAAATTCGGATTTCCAGAGCTCATATTAAGCTTTATCCTTATATTGTCATGGGAATGAAAGATGTCCTTCCCAAGGATTTTTACTGTCCCTTCATCAGGGAATAAAAGGGTGGAAAGTATGTTGAGGAGAGTTGTTTTTCCCGCTCCATTTGGACCGAGAATTCCAAATAGCTCTCCCTTTTTTATCTCAAGGGATACTTTATCAAGGGCTTTCGTTTTTTTCCTCTTAAGAAAACCTCTATAAAAGGTCTTGGAAACACCCTTCACTTCAATGGCAATGTTGTCGTGCATTTCAGACCTCCAGAATCCTTTTCAGAATTAGAAGCTTTGAAGCATTTTCAAGAAGAAGGGTGTTGAAAAAAGCCTCCTCAAGAGAATCCCCTACAGAGAATGTCCCATGGGCTTCTACCACAACTATCTTTGATTTGGAGAGAAGGAGGGGGGCTTTCTCCGCAACCTCTTCCGAAGAAACTTTCTTCTTCGCTTTAATAACAGGAATCTCTCCGAGGATTATCCTTGCTTCCTCATCGAGGGGAGTTATTTTATCAGTTAGAGTTGAGAGAAGTATTGTATAGGGAGGATGTGAGTGAATAATGGCTCTAACAGATGTTTTTTTATAGATTGACTGGTGAGTTGGATGCTCCATGGATGCCTCTTTATGGAAGCTTTCAAGCCCAATTTCGACTATATCTCTCCTCTTCAGCTCAGACATTACCGCCCCATGCCTTGTAATAAATATCCTATTTCCTTCACGAATGCTCATATTTCCTCCGTGGGCAATGACTAACCCTTTATCTTCAAGAGCTCTCCCTATCTTTAAAAACTGCTTGAATTTCATTATAATTTTATAATACAATTTTGTTTGATTGTCAATATTATTTTTTAATTGAAAATTGTGTTTTGACATAAGATTTATATGGCGAAAATAAAAACCATTGAACTTCTTCCAAAAAAGGAACTGAGAATAATTAAAGGGGATCCATGGGCATGGAGAGCGGATATTAAGACCTCTCTTGAAGGATTTGATCCCGGAGATATTGTGAGGGTTATAGACTCAAAAGGAAGATTTGTAGGAGTTGGCTACATAAATCCGGAATCTTTAATAACTGTAAGGCTTTTGACCTATGAAGACCGAGAGATTAATTATGAGTTTTTTGAAGAAAAAATTGAATCTGCTCTAAAACTGAGGAGGGAGCTTTATCCTGGAGAGGAGAGCTTCAGGCTTGTATTTTCTGAAGGCGATTTTCTACCTGGGCTTGTTGTGGACAAATTTGAGAATATAGTTGTTCTTCAGATAACCACTTTTGGAATGGAGTTAAGGAAGGATTGGATTGTTAAGGCTATTGAAAAGGTTCTGAACCCTGATGTTATTGTAGAAAGGTCTGATTCTCCCGTGAGAAAGAAGGAAGGTCTTGAGCCTTTGAAAGGAATATTAAAGGGAAAAATTGATGGGGAGACTATAATAAAGATTAATGGTTTGAATTTTGTGATTAATCCCCTTGAGGGTCAGAAGACAGGTTTTTTTCTTGACCAGAGGGAAAATTATCTTCTTTTGATGGATATTTCAAGGGGGAAGAGGGTTCTTGATGCATTCTGCAACAATGGGGCTTTCGGAATCCATTCCTTTAAATTTGGAGCTGAGGAGGTTGTATTCCTCGATGCTTCTGAAAAAGCCCTTGAGCTTGTAAATAAGAATTTAAAGTTAAATGGTATTTCAGGTAATTACACTTTCCTGAGGGCTGATGCCCTCAAGTTTTTAAAAGTTATGGAAAGGAATGGTGAAAAATTTGACTTGATTATCCTTGATCCTCCAGCCTTTATAAAAGATAGAAGCAAGTTGAAGGAGGGTATGAGGGGTTATAAAGAGATTAATTTAAGGGCTATGAAAATGCTCAGAGATGGAGGATTCCTTCTCACATGTTCATGTTCCCACTTACTCTCAAGGGAAAACTTTTTAAAAGTTCTTGAAGAATCAGCCTTTGACTCAGGGAGAATTGTAAAAGTCCTTGATTTTAGAACCCAGCCAAAAGATCATCCATATCTTCTCTGCCTTCCCGAGTCAAACTATCTAAAATGTGCCCTCCTTCAGGTCCTTCAGAGGAGGAATCAATAGATTAAAAATTGAAAAGCAAGAAGAATTTTGATAAACTTTAAAAATGCGGAGGTAAGCGGTATGAGAAAATATTTTTTTGTATTTTTAATTTTCTCTTTGATTTTTGTTAGTGGTTGTAAGAAAAAGACTGAGGATATTGGGATTAATGTGGAACTTACCTTTCCTACATCCCCTATAACTGATTACTGGCTTACAAAGGTAAAATACAGTTGGACGGTAAAGGGAAATTTTAAGGGATTTAATGAAAATCTATACGCATTTGTTCATTTTTCTGATCACAACAACAGGATGATCCTTCAGGATGACCATCTTCCTCCTGTGGAAACAACAAAATGGAAAGCGGGAGATAAGTTTGAATATGAAAGGGAGATATTCATTCCAAAGTTTATTGATGAGTTTGATCCATCATTTAAAGGGGAAGAGGAGGTTAAATTAACAATTGGTCTCTGGAATCCATTTAATCCATCAACAAAACACATAATTTTGATAAAAAGGTTGAAAGTTCAGCCACCACCAGTTGAGACTCCTGAGATAATTTATGAGAAGGGGTGGTATCCAGAAGAGTATGATGCAAAAAGGAATATTTCATGGAGGTGGACATCAAAAGAAGCAGTTTGCACCATGGACAATCCAAGAAGGGAAACCCTTCTCTGGATAAAGGGAGGAGTAAACAAGGCTATTTATCAGGATCAGAGAGTTGTAATTTTTGTCAATGATAAGGTTATTGATGATTTCATACCTGAAACTGGAGAGTTCGATAAAAGATATTATCTAACACCTTATGAGCTCGGGGAAGGTGATGAGGTTATCCTTACAATAAAGACTGACAAAACATTCATACCATCAAAGGTTATCCCAGGTTCAGATGATCCAAGAGAGCTTGGGGTTATGGTCAACTTGATTTATTTCAGATAAATGCAAGAAAAAATTGTAAAAAAATTTAAATTTTTCAGGAGGGGTAATGGAAGAAAAACTTATAGGTAAAGTTACCCATTACTTTAAGAAGATTGGAGTAGCAGTATTGGAGCTATCTGATGAGATTAAGTTGGGAGATACAATTCATATTAAAGGCCATTCCACAGATTTTACACAGAAAGTTGTCTCAATGCAAATTGAGCATAAACCTATTGAAGTGGGAAGACCTGGGGACAACATTGCCATTAAAGTTGATGATGTAGTTAAAGAGCACGACCTTGTTTTTAAGGTTACTGAATAGTGAAGTTTTGAAAAATTAAAAACAAAATTGTTTAAAAAGTTGAAAGTCAGAAACCGAAAGACAACAAACTTTCATCTATCTTTGTTTTTGAAAAAAGCGATTATTGCTTGACCGAGGGATATTCCACCGTCGTTGGTTGGAACTTTTCTATGGTAAAGGACAGAGAATCCTCTATCCTTAAGAAGTTTCACAACTTTTTTAAAGAGATAAAGATTCTGAAAAACTCCTCCACTCAGTGCTACAGTGTTCAGGCTCTCCCTTTCTCTTAAGATTTCACATCCCTTTAAAATAACATGGGCAATAGTGTTATGGAATCTTGCTGAGATCTTCTCCCTTTCAACAACTCTTTTCATGTCCTCGAGCACAGAATTGAAAATGGATAGCTGGTCAAATATTAAGTTATTTTTTACTTCGAAGGGGTAATAACTTTCCTCCTTTTCATCTGCAATCATTTCAAGTTCAATAGCGGATTGAGCCTCATAGGTATTTATTTCCCTTATACCGAGAATAGCGGAGACCGCATCAAAGAGTCTACCTGAACTGGAAGAAAGAACAGTGTTGAAATTACTTTTTATCATTGAGTCAATGGCAAGAATTTCTTCATCTTTCAATATATCAAGAAAATTTCTGTGGAGATAGTTGGGAATATCATTGGAGATGGAGAGAAGATAGCAGAGAGCCATTCTGTAAGGTTTTCTAACCGTTTCCTCCCCACCTGCAAGGGGGATGTAGCTAAGATGACCCATTCTCTCAAATTCTTTTAAATCTCCCGAAAGAAATTCACCACCCCAGATTTTTCCATCAAGCCCATATCCAGTCCCATCAAATGATACACCTATTCCCCTTCCTGTATAACCATTTTCAATCATACAACTTACCATGTGAGCATGATGATGTTGAACACCTATTAATTTTACATTTTTTAAGGATAGTGCATACTGGGTAGAGAGATATCTTGGATGCAAATCATAGGCAACGATTTTTGGCTCCACTCTAAATAACCTTTTGAAAAGCTCTATTGTTTTAAGGAAATTTTCCATTGTTTCTATATTTTCAAGATCTCCAATGTGCTGACTTATGAAGGCATAATTTTTCTTCGTGAGACAGAATGTATTTTTTAGTTCAGCACCGCAAGCGAGAATTTCTTCTACTTCAAAGGGAAGATAAATTGGAAAGGGAGCGTATCCCCTTGCTCTTCTCAAAATAATCTCTTGGTTAAAAATTACTCTTGCAACAGAGTCGTCGTAGCGGGAGTAAATCCCCCTGTTGTGAAGGAGGAAAGAATCCGTAATCCCTTTCAGCCTATTTAAAGCTTCATCATTTTCCATGGCAATCGGCTCTTCTGTTATGTTTCCACTTGTCATTACAAGGGGATTGGGATAAAAATGAAGGATTATATGATGAATTGGTGTTGATGGAAGCATTACCCCTTGATAATTCTGTTTTGGAGCAACTGATCTTGCAATTTCTGACTCCTCCCTCTCCTTTAACAAAAGTATTGGTCTTTTAGGACTGAGGAGTAGCTCTCTTTCTTTTTCATTTATATAACAATATTTTTCAACCATCTCTATATCTTTCATCATTACTGCAAATGGTTTGTCTCTCCTTAGCTTTTTTTCCCTTAATCTCTGAACTGCTTTCTCGTTCAGGGCATCGCAAGCGAGATGAAAGCCTCCGAGTCCTTTAATTGCAACAATAAGTCCATTTTTTAAGTCCTCAACAACCATTTCAATCCATTTATCCTTTTCAACCATGTTTCCTTTTATGTATTCTAACTTTGGACCGCAGAGAGGGCATGCATTAGGCTGGGCGTGAAATCTTCTGTTAAGAGGGTCTTTATACTCTTTTCTACACTCTTCACACATTTCAAAAAATTTCATAGTAGTTTTTTCTCTATCATAGGGAATATCCTCAATAATTGTAAATCGGGGACCACAATTGGTGCAGTTTATAAAGGGATAAAGGTATCTTCTATCTTTTGGGTCAAAAAGTTCATTCAGGCAATCATCACAGGTAGCAAGATCTGGAGAAATAGGCTGAAACTCTTCTTTTTTCTCAATACTTTCCCTTATTTCAAATCTTTCAAAATTCTCCAAAATAGCATCTTCAACAAAAATATCGTCAATAACTGCTGGCGCGGGTTTTTCTTTTTGTAATGAGAGTATAAATTGGTTTAAATTCTCAAGATTTCCTTCAACATGAATAATAACCGAAGAGGAAGAGTTTAAAACCCATCCTTTAAGTTCAAATTTTTGGGCAAGTCGGAAAACAAAGGGACGAAATCCAACACCCTGAACAATCCCTCTTATTTTTATCCTTTTTGCTTCCATAAATAATTTTATCAAACTTTTTTGTTTTTTGTGAATTTTCAGAGATCTGAATAGAGATAGGAAAGGTAGGATGATAGATGTTACTCGTCTTTAGTAATAATTTGAACTTATCTGTGTTATAGTTTATACTTTTAAAATGAGCGAGAAGAAGGGAAGAAAAGAAGAGATTCTTCTTTCCTCCGTTGGACTGATGTTCCCCTCCTCAATAATTGTAGGACTTGCATTAGGATATGTTTTAGATAAGCTTTTCAAAACATTTCCGTATCTTACAATCATCCTCACAGTTCTTGGAATAATTGCGGGTTTTTACAATATTTTGAAGGTTTACTGGATGATAAAAGATGAGTGAGGAAGAAAAACTTTTAAAAAGAGTTTCTATTGTAGGTCTCTGCATTACTGTTTTTCTTTCCCTTTTAATTTTAATATTTCATAGATTGGAATCATCTTTTTTCACTCTTTTGGGCGGAATCTTTTCCATTTTCTTCTTTTTCTTGCTGAAAGGGATTGCATTCAGGTTCCTGGAGAAAAGGTCTTTTCTTTATGTTATTCTTTATTTTTTTAGGCTTGCTTTGATAGGCTTTGTCTTCTATGCTATAATTATCATTTCTAAAAAAGAAATTTTATATTTCTTTATAGGTTTTCTTTCAATTATTTTGGCAATAATGGTAGAAGGAGTTGTTCAATTTTTAAAGCTGAAAAGAGAGGGAAAATAAATGGAAGACCTTGAACATAAATTATTTTTCGTCTCCCTTTTCAATACAATTTTTGGAAAGCCTGTCTATTTTCTTTTTTCTCTTTTTGGAATAAAACTGAATCCTCATCAGCCAATTCCTGACCATGTTGTGATGATAATCCTTGCCTCAATCTTCCTGGTTTTGTTTTTTGGAATGGCAAGCAGAAAGCTTTCTATTTATCCTTCACCAGTTCAAACCCTCCTTGAAGCAATCTATGGCTTCTTCGAAGGTATAGCGGTCGATTTCATCGGAGAGGAAGGAAAGAAGTATGTTCCTATGATTACAACTCTTGGACTTTTTATCCTCACATGCAATTTGGTTGGATTGATTCCAGGATTTATGGCTCCAACAAGTAATCTCAATGTTCCTGTTGGATGTGCTATTTTCGCTGTTCTTTACTATCATTTCCAGGGAGTTAAAAAGCATGGGGTTTTTGGCTATCTAAAAAATTTCGCTGGTCCTGTATGGTGGCTTGCCTGGCTTATTTTTCCGGTTGAGATAATAAGTCATCTCGCCCGCCCATTCTCACTTTCCATCAGGCTTTTTGGTAACATTCTTGGAGAGGAACTGCTAATACTGGTTCTTGCTACTCTGTTCCCGTTTGTAGTTCCTTTGCCATTCATGCTCTTTGCGGTTTTAACATCTTTCATTCAGGCTCTTGTTTTTGTTTTTCTGACAACAACTTATATTGCGGGTGCAGTCGCAATGGAGGAACATTGAAATGAAAAGGTTAAAATTTGCGAGATAAGGGAGAAAAGAATTGTGAATGAGAAAAGGAAATTTAAGAACAAAAAAAATTTTTCCTATATTTCAGCTTAAAATTCTCATAGGAGGTAGTTAATGAAAACAGGTAAAATCTTCAAAAGATTTTTAATCCTTTCTCTATTTTTTACACCCCTTTTTGCAGGGGATGGAGGAACAAACTCTGACAAACTTGTCTGGGCAGTAATTGTAAGCATCGGTGGCCTTACCCTTTCAGCTATGGCAGGAGCAATAGCCCAGAGCAATGCAATAAGGTCAGCTTTTGATGGCATATCAAGGAATCCTGGCTCTGCGGGTTCAATAAGAGCACTTTTCCTCTTAGGATTAGCCTTTATAGAATCTCTTGTTATTTATGTTCTTTTCATTAACATTGTTATTTACTTCATACGCTGGAAGGATCTTATTTCTCCATAATAATGAAATTTTTGAAAAAATTTTGGGATGTTCTGAAAGAGAGCTGGAGAAAATTTAGTAACGAAAGAAGTGATGACCTTTCCGCTATAATTTCTTTCTATATTCTCCTTGCAGCAATTCCATCAACAGGATTGCTTGGTTTTATTGTTTCGAAAATTATGGGTTCAGATATGGAGCTTTTTCGTTCAATTTATATTCTGTCAAATGGATATTTTACTGCCCTTGATCCAAATTTTTTTGTTAAAATAAGACATCTTATAAAAAGTATGGAAAAACTTGGCTGCATCGGATTTTTCTTTTCTATTCCTATAGGAGTGGTTGTTTTCACTAAGATAACAGCAGGAATAAATGCAATGTTCGGAATACCTTTAAAAAGGTCATTTTTCAAAAACACTATATTCCAACTTTCAATTATGTTCTTTACGGGGACACTAATTTTTCTCTCCCTTCTTCTTTCTTTAACATTTTCAGCAATTCACGGATATATTTCGAGAAACCCTGTTATCACACAATACATAAATCCAACAACTCTCTCTCTCACCATAAACTTTTTTGTCACTTATTTTCTTCCTATTCTCCTATCTTTCTCTTTCTTCTTTGTTCTCTACAAATTCATTCCTCCTGTTTCTGTTAAAACTTCTTCAGCTTTAATCTCAGCTATTTTTACAACAACACTGTGGGAAATTGCAAAAAGGATTTTCACTTGGTATATAGGGAATGTAGCATTGTGGGGAAGACTCCACGGAACTCTTTCAGCAATTGTCGGGTTCATTTTACTCGTAGATCTTTCTGTTTATTTCCTTCTATTTGGAGCTTCCCTCACATCTGTTTTAAATATGGAGATAATAGAACATGAAACTTAAGGAAATTTCAAAGATTTTATCTTTACCCCTTGAGGGGGATGGAGAGATTGAAATAACTGGTCTGTCAAGCCTCGATAGTGCCAAAGAAGGGGATATTAGTTTTTTCTCAGATCCTAAATTAAAAAGCCTACTTGAGACCACTAAGGCATCTGCTCTAATTATTCCAGAAGATTTTACCTTTAAAAGAGTCCCTGTCCTTAAGGCAAAAAATCCCTATCTGGAATTTGCTAAACTTATGGCTATTTTTTACCCTCCTCCAAAATTTGCAGCAGGGGTTCACTCGACAGTAATTGTATCAGATTCCGCTTCCATTCACCCATCCGCTCATATTGGAGCTTTCACATTCATTGGAGAAAGAGTTTCAATAGGTGAAAATACTGTTATAATGGCTCATTCCTTTATAGGAGATGATGTAAAAATAGGGAAGGATTGTCTGATCTATCCTAATGTTACTGTTAGGGAAAGGGTTGTGATAGGAGAAAGGGTTATAATCCATTCCGGAGCGGTAATTGGCTCTGATGGCTTTGGTTATATAAAGAAGGAGGATGGGACATACTTTAAAATACCACAAATTGGGACAGTGATAATTGAAGATGATGTTGAAATAGGAGCAAACACAACTATTGACAGGGCAGCTCTCGGAGAGACAAGGATAGGGAGAGGTTCTAAATTGGATAATCTAATTCAAATTGGTCACAATGTTAAAATTGGCGAAAATACAATTATTGCTGCTCAGACAGGGATTGCGGGAAGCACCCAAATCGGGAAAGGTGTTACAATGGGGGGACAGGTTGGAATAGCAGACCATTTAAAAATTGGAGATTTTACCATTATTGCAGGAAAAACTGGAGTTGCAAGTAATATTCCACCGAACTCAATAATTGCGGGCTATCCTGAAATGGAAATAAGAATGTGGAGAAGAGTTCAAGCCTCCCTATCAAGACTCCCAGAAATAGTGAGGGAAATAAGGGAGATTAAAGAAAAATTAGGGTTTGAGAAAAAGGAAGAAAATAATTGAAAGTTTACTTAAAAGATTTTTATTTCCATTCAGCGAGTTGCTTTAAACAAGAGATTTTAAATGATCGAATTTAAAAATTCTTTCCATTTTAAAAAAATTCTTTCCGAAGAGAGACTCTCTTTTACATATTTTTGAGCTTTCCTTCCCATCCCATTTCTTAAAAATTTGTCTTTTACAAGGATAGAAGCGACCTCTACAAACTCTTCCCTTCCAGAATACCATAAACCGCCATTACTTTTTAAGCAATAATCTACAAGAGTCTTATTTATTTCATCTACTACAATTGGGACGCCCAAACCCATTGACTCTAAAAAAAAGTAATCGAAGGAATCCTTTTTTGATGGAAAAAGAGTGAAAAGAGAACCTTTAATACACTCCAATCTATCCTTTTCATCCCTTAAATCCATGAATTTTATATCCAGTTCAAAGGGGATATTTCTCGAAAATTGACCTGTCATAATGAGAGTGAGGAATGGAAATATTCTCTTCAGAATTTTAAAATTCTCGTAGATTCCCCTAAAATTTTTTTCATCTACAAAGGAGAGAATATAATCGGAGAGAATGAAATTCCTCTTTCTGAAATTCAGTGGGTCAATTTTTGTCCTTATTTCTACCCATAATTCAATTATTTCTTTCCTTTCAAATTCCAGCGGTAATAGTAATTTTTCCATCTCTGTCATAAAAACAATCCCATCAAACTTAGAAAGAGTTTTTGAAAGAAGTTCTTTATTTTCATGAACTTCATATAGGTATGGAACTATAATTTTCCTCTTTCTGAAATTTTCAGCTTTTTTCAAAATTGCTGGAACCATCCCGAAAAAAACAATCCCATCGTATTTCCCCTCTTCCTTTAAAAGAAGGTGCAAGAAATCCTTAAATCTTTTTATGAGAACTCCATTTAATATGTATTCACCCTCCTTTTTCCCATCAGTTTCGGTATAAATTGTAACATCGAGACCTCTTTTATAAAGATTTTCTGCGGTCTTCCTGCAATAAACCTCTAAAGGCTCAATCCTTTCAATTCCATAGTGGGAAGTTACAAATGCCAGATTCATATTATTTCAAGATAATCCAAAAGAATCTTTAAATGGTCAAGATTTCTAAAGTATTCAAGCCTTCTTCTCTGGGAGTAAATGATGGATTTTCTTAAAGACTCATCGTAAATTACTCTGTGAACAAGCTCTGCGACTTCATCGATCTTCTTTTCTCTGAAAATTATTCCTGAGTCTCCGAGAGTGAAGGGAACTGCTGAGGAATGATATGCAACAACTGGGAGGTCAAAATACATACACTCAACAGCGGGAAGGAAAAAGCCTTCATGCTCACTCATGGATAGAAAAACCTTAGAAATTCTGTATATTTCAGAAAGTTCACTGTCAGGAAGATGTTCAAGGAAAACTACCTCATCTTTTGAAACTTTAAGTTTTGCCATTAATTTTATTAGAGAATCAAAGTATGGAGGGCAGGAGAAAGTTTTTCCAACAATCAAAAGCCTTATAATGGGTGAGATAAATCTTTTGTAATAAGCAACGACCCTTATTAAATCATCAATTTTCTTATTGGGGACAACTCTTCCCACAAACAAAATATTGGGAATATCATCAGAAAAAACATTCTTTACAAGAGATTTTCTCTCATCATACCTTCTCCAATCAATAAAAAGAGGAAGCACTCCTGTTTTTTCAAACCCTAACTCTTTTATTTCCCTCTCATTAAAGGGAGAATCGCAAAGGACAAGATCTAAATGGGGAAGGAGCTCTTTTAACTGCCTCCTTCCTTCATAGCAAATCCATGCCATCTTCCCATCAAAGGGAAGGAAGAAATCATGGGGAGTAATATTGTGATAGATTATGACCTTTTTCCCTTTTGCTTCCTTCAAAATCTGACTCATAGGTGAGGGAATCGCATAATGAAGTATTGCAATGTCAGAGGAAAGATCCCAATCCCTATAACTTTTTGCTTCTGTTTCAAGACCTGGATCTGCATCAATAAAGTAAATATCAGATTTAAACCCCTTTTCTCTAAGGGAATCCCTTATGAAGAGTGCTTCACTTCCAATGGCATCTCCATAATGAAAAGCAGGAAGAAGCTGGTCAATCCTCAATTTTTTTTACCTCATTCAAATATTCCAAAAGCATTTTTTTTAGATTGTCTTTTTTATATTTTTCAAAAACAATTTTTTGCTTTAAAATTACCTCTTCCCTGTATGCTCTATCCATTACAACCCTGTCAATTGCCTGAGCAACATAAAATGGATCCTTATTTTCCAGTAAAATTCCCGCACCACCCATTGTTTCAGGCACAGCAGTGGATGAGAAAGCAATAACAGGAATTCCCATGAAAAATGATTCAATAATTGGAACACAGAACCCCTCATGTTCCGAAAGAATCACAAAGACATTTGACACCCTGTAGAAGGAAACAAGCTCGTCAAAGGTGACATGCCCTGAGAAATGGACATCTTTGAGTTTCAATGACTTTGTCAACTCAAGAAGGGAATAATAGTATCTTTCAAATCCCGCATACTCTCCAACTATTAGGAGTCTTGAAGATGGATTGAATTCTTTCTTGTAAATGTTGAAAGCAAGGATAAGATTATGAACTCCCTTATTGGGAATTATCCTTCCCACAAAAAGAATATTTATTTTTCCATCGGAAAAAATGTAATCTATGGCAGTTTTTTTTGCCCTTTCAAATGCTTCAAAATCCCTTATAATTGGAAGGACTGCGGTTCTCTTATACCCAGATTTCTCGAGCTCCCTTCTATTGAAATCCGAGTCTCCGAGAGCAAGATGGGTTATCTCTGCAAAATCTTTCAATTCAATTCTTCCAAAATATGTATATTTTGCAAGCTCTTTTTGAAAATCAATAAAGTATTGAAATGGAGTGATATTATGATAGATTATCATTCTTTTTGTTTTTACTGATTTATAAAATTTTGAAATGGGAGAGCCAATGGAAAAGTGAAAAATAACAATATCTTCTGATCCAACAATATTAAAAAATTCCTCTTTTCTACTGAGAAAGCAAAGAACTTTCGGATGATAAAAATGGGAAAAGATGTGGGATTCCAATCCTTCCTCTTCAAGGATTTTCTTTATAGTAATTGCCTCATCGGAAATAGCATCTCCATAGGTAAGGGAAGTGAGAAGCTGATGGATTTTCATAGAACCCTCTCCACAAGCCTTAAATATTTACTTTCTATAACTTCCCAGCTATAATTCTCTTCAAAATATCTCCTCCCTCTTTTTCCCATTTCATTTGCAAGCTCCTTATCTTTAAGAATCATAAGAAGAGCATCCCTGAACTCCTCATAATTCTCATAATACAACCCACCATTTGATCTTTCAATCTGTCCTTTCAAGACCTCGCAGATTCCATTGGCAAGGACTGGTTTTGAAACTGCAAAGGCTTCAAGAGTAACAATTGAGAGGGACTCATAGAAGGAAGGCATAACAAGAAGCTCAGAAGCTTTTAGAGCATCAAACTTATCCTGGTCAGAGACAAAACCGAGATGGGTTATAAGAGGGTGGGAAGGGATTGGAATGACAGGAGTTCCAATCAGAACAAGTCTTATTTTTTCGCCTGTTTCATACAAAAATCTCAAGAAATAATCAAAAAGCTCTTTACAACCTTTATTTTCATCTATTCTTCCAATGTAAATTATGAATTTATCAAAAATTCCAAACTTTTCTCTGAATCTTGAGGGATTGACTTCCATTACCTCAGCGCCAACTCCAACAATCTCATAGGGAACATCTTGGTTCTTAGAAATGTTCTGAATAAGTTCACATTCCTCAGGACTGTTATACAAAATCCCTTTCGGTCTATTGAAATTTTCCCTGAAAATTCTTAGATAAAGTGCAGGATCATGCTCTGCTGTTGGAACAAGAATGGATTTCTCTGGAACCTTAATTATTCCAAAATAAGAGTGAAAATAACGATATGAAAAAAAAACAAAAAAATCAAATTCTTTTTTGTTCTTTTCAATCCATTCGATAATCTGAGGGTAATATGGGCCATTCTCTTTCACCCATTCAATCTCATCCTCAACTTTGTGCTCCTTACCAAAAATTCTCTCCTGGATCTTTCCAAATCTTTCTATGTTCCTCTCCTTTTTAACTGGAAATCTTCTCACAGGAATACCATTTATCTGATCAAAACCCGGCCTGTAATGATTTCTCCATGTAATATAATCAATAGCACAGGAAGTCAAGACCTCTATATCCCAGAATTTTTTCATCCTCTCTGCAATAAGCCTTGCATGTAACTCTGCACCTCCACTTACCTCAAGACCATATCTTTGAACCACAAAAGCAGAACGAATTCTATTCATAGAAAGATTGATTATAAATAAAAATAGGTTTGAAGACAAGAAGTATAAAGATTTGAAAATCAGAGAAAATTTTAGAAGAAATTAAAACGAAAAATTACAATATATTGAATTTCCTCAATATCTCAGCGAGTTTCTCATCGGTTCTGCTTAATGCTTTCAATGCCTCTATCA
>CAZYPR010000031.1:0-23035 GCA_964649495.1 uncultured Clostridia bacterium
AGGTGGGAGGACAATAGGAGCGGGTTCAGTAACTGATATTCTGGAGTAATTTGATATGGAAGGAAAGGATAACATGCAGAGGCTCAAGATAAGATTGATGGCTTATGATTACAGAATTCTTGATAAGTCTGCCATGGAGATTGTTACAAAGGCTAAGAGGTCAGGAGCTAAGGTTTCAGGTCCTATTCCATTGCCTACAAAGGTAGAAAGATTCTGTGTTCTCCGTTCTCCCCATGTAGACAAAAGATCAAGGGAACATTTTGAGATAAGGACTCACAAAAGACTCATCTATATTCTTGATTATAATGAAGCTACTATTGATGAGCTTAAAACCCTTGAGCTTCCTGCAGGGGTTCATGTGGATGTTATGTCAGAATAGGAGAAGGATATGGTAGAGGGAATTATAGGAAAAAAGATTGGAATGACACAGGTTTGGGATGAAAATGGTGAGGTTATACCCGTAACAGTTATAAAAGCTGGTCCATGCGTTGTTGTCCAGAAAAAGACGATTGAAAAAGATGGATACAATGCGGTTCAGCTTGGTCTTGTGGAGGAGAAACCTATAAAGAATGTAAACAAGCCCCTTGAGGGTCATTTTAAAAAGGGGAATGTTCCTCCCACAAGGATATTAAAAGAATTTGCTGTTCTTGAAAATTTTGAGAATATAAATGTGGGAGACATAATAAAGGTTGATATTTTTGAAAAGGACAAAAAGGTTGATTGCACAGGGATAAGCAAAGGAAGGGGATTTCAGGGAGTAGTGAAAAGGCATGGTTTTAGAGGGGGAGCAGCTTCTCATGGTTCGATGTTCCATAGAAGACCCGGCTCTATCGGAGCTTCCACTTTTCCCGCAAGGGTTCTAAAAGGGCAGAGAATGCCAGGCAGAATGGGAGGAGAGAGAGTTACTGTGAGGAATCTGGAGATAGTAAAAATAGATCCTGAAAATAATATTTTAATGGTAAAAGGTGCAATCCCTGGTTTTAAGGGAAGCTACTGTTTTATTAGAAAAACCGTGAATATAAGGAGTAAAAAGAGGTGAGCACGATTACTATTATAAACACTGAAAAGAAAAAAATAAAAGAGAGAGAAGCTCCTGATGACATTTTTTCATACAAATTGAATAAACATCTTGTCTGGGAAGAGGTAAAGAGTATTCTTGCTTCTCAAAGGCAGGGAACCCACTGCACAAAAACTCGGGGCGAGGTTTCGGGAAGTGGGAGAAAACCATGGAGGCAGAAGAAGACGGGTAGAGCAAGGGTAGGAAGTATTAGGACTCCTCTATGGAGAAAAGGTGGAACAGTTTTTGGACCAAAGCCGAGGGATTACTCATATGAACTGCCCAAGAAAGCTAAAAGGAATGCCCTAAAAAGCGCTATTTCATCTAAGTTTAAAGAGAATCTTCTCATGGTTGTAGATACTCTTGAAATTCCATCATTCAAGACAAAGGAGGGGATTCTTTTGATGCAGAAATTGGGGGTTGAAAATGCTCTTTTTGTAGATTTTCATGAGAATAAGAATCTTGCTCTTGCATTGAGGAACATTCCCTCTGCTGGTTTTATGGATGCTATGGATCTGAACACATATGAGTTACTTAAATATAAATGGCTTGTGATTTCTGAGAGAGCTCTTGATAAGTTGATTGAGAGGCTATCATGATAAAGGATCCCCATAACATAATTTTAGGACCAGTAATTTCCGAAAAGACAACAAAATTGAAAGAAAAGGGAGAGATTGTCCTTAGAGTTGAGCCCTCTGCAAATAAAATAGAGATAAAGAAAGCTGTTGAGGAACTTTTCAAGGTGAAAGTTGAAAGGGTAAGAACATCCAATTTTCAAGGAAAATTGAAAAGATGGGGAAGATTTGAAGGAAGAAGAAGGGATTGGAAAAAAGCTTATGTAAAACTGAAGGAAGGCGAGAAAATGATAGATTTTGTTGAAGGTTGAGGTAGAAAATGGGAATAAAAACTTACAGACCTGTTACTCCTTCCCTTAGAGGAAGGACAGGCTACACTTTTGATGAGGTTACAAGGGAAGAGCCTTACAAACCCCTTGTTCTTCCTCTCAAAAAATCAGGAGGAAGGAATAATAAGGGAAGAATATGCATAAGGTTTAGAGGTGGTGGTCATAAAAGAGCTTACAGAATAATAGATTTCAAGAGGGATAAAATAGGGATAGAAGGAGTTGTTGAGAGTATTGAGTATGATCCCAACAGATCAGCAAGAATTGCCCTTATAAAGTATCTTGATGGAGAGAGGAGATACATTCTCTGTCCTGTTGGATTGAAAGTAGGAGATAGGATAATATCTTCAGATAAGGAAGAGGACATTCTTCCTGGGAATGCACTCCCTCTTAGATACATACCGGTTGGAACTATTGTCCATAATATTGAGCTTAAAAAGGGTAAAGGTGGACAGTTGGTGAGAGCTGCTGGAGCGGGTGCGCAGATTCTTGCAAAGGAAGGAGATTATGCCCATGTGAAATTGCCTTCCTCTGAAGTTAGGCTCGTTCATCTTGACTGTAGAGCTACTGTGGGGCAGGTGGGAAATCTTGAGCACGAGAATATTTCCATTGGAAAAGCGGGAAGAACAAGGTGGCTTGGAAGAAGACCCCATGTTAGAGGAACCGCCATGAATCCAATTGATCATCCTCATGGTGGAGGAGAAGGAAGGACAAAGGGTGGAAGAATTCCAGTTACACCATGGGGTCAATATACAAAAGGGTTCAAAACAAGAAGGAATAAGAGAACAACTAAATATATTGTTAGAAGAAGGGAGAAGTAAATGGGAAGATCCCTAAAAAAAGGAGTTTTTGTTGATTCTCATCTTCTTGAGAAAATTCGTAAGGTTCAGGCTCAAGCAATTACAAAAAGAGAGGTTATAAAGACATGGTCAAGAAGGTCAACAATTATTCCGGAGATGGTTGGGCTTACTATAGCGGTTCACAATGGAAGGAGGTTCATACCTGTTTACATTACTGAGAATATGGTTGGACACAAACTTGGCGAATTTGCACCTACAAGAACTTTCAAAGGGCATACTTCAAAAAGTGAAAAAGCTACAAAAATAAAAGAGTAAGGAGGCAAAGTGGAGAATACGAGCTATATTGCAAAAGCTGAAGCAAAATATGTTAGAATTTCACCCCAAAAATGCAGGCTTGTTATGGATTTAATAAGAGGTAAGGATGTAGGAGAAGCTTTAACTATTCTCCATTTCTCCAGGAAGAAGAAAGCTGCTCATTTGATTGCATCTGTTCTCAATTCAGCAATAGCCAATGCCCAGCAAAAATTTCCATCCATTGATGTTGACTCATTATATATTTCTAAGTGTTTCGTGAATCAAGGACCATCTTTGAAAAGAATAAGACCTGCGCCAATGGGCAGGGCCTACAGAATACTAAAGAGAACAAGTCATATTTCCATTTATCTTAATGAAAGGATTAAAAGGAGGTAGAAAAGTGGGACAAAAAACACATCCAATAGGCTTCCGACTTGGATACAATAAAGAGTGGTTTTCAAAATGGTATGGAAAAGGAAAGGATTATATACAGAATCTTCATGATGATTTACAGATAAGGAAGATTATTAGTGAAAGATACGCCCACGCTTCTATCTCCCAGATTGTAATTGAGAGAATAGAGACAATTTTAAAAGTTATTATATATTGTGTTAGACCAGGAACGCTTATAGGAAGAGGAGGAAAGGAAAGGGACAAGATAAAGGAGATGGTTCAAAAGATTGCAAAAGATAAGGAAATTTATATAGACATAATGGAAGTTCAGAAACCAGAGCTTGAGGCAAAACTTGTTGCAGAAAATATAGCTTTACAACTGGAAAAGAGGGTTGCATACAGAAGGGCAATGAGAAGGGCGGTTGATATGGTTCTTAAAGCTGGAGCGAAAGGTGTTAAAATAATGTGTTCTGGAAGATTGGGTGGAGCGGAAATTGCTCGCTCAGAATGGTATCTTTTTGGAAGGTTACCCCTTCAGACATTAAAGGCTGATATAGATTATGCATTTCTTGAGGCATTCACAACTTATGGACAGATAGGTATAAAGGTCTGGATATATAGAGGAGATTTACCAAAGCAAAAATCAATTTCTCAGAGCTCAGTGGAGGTGAAGTAAGATGTTAATGCCGAAAAAAGTAAAATACAGAAAGATTCAGAGAGGAAGAATGAAAGGAAAAGCATGGAGAGGGAATGAACTTGCCTTTGGAGAGATGGGTCTTCAGGCTTTAGAGCCATGCTGGCTAACAGCGAGACAGATCGAGGCGGGAAGAATTGCCATATCAAGATTTATAAAGAAGGGTGGAAAGATGTGGATAAGAGTATTCCCATGGAAGTCCTACACGAAAAAACCTGTAGAGAGTAGAATGGGAAAAGGGAAAGGTGATGTTGAAGGATGGGTTGATGTTATAAGACCCGGAAGAATAATTTACGAGATTGAGGGACTTCCAAAGGAAGTCGCTATGGAGGCATTAAGGGTTGCTTCCCACAAACTTCCAGTAAAAACAAGAATTGTAATGAGGGAAGATTGAAATGAAAGGATCAGAACTTAGAGAATTATCAAACGAAGAACTCCAGAGCAAACTTTCTGAGCTAAAGGCTCAGCTTTTTACACTTAAAATGAAGAAATTTATCTCTCTCGAAAACCCCTTGAAAATAAAGCAAATTAGAAAAGATATTGCAAGAATTTTGACGATATTAAAGGAAAGAGAGAAAGGAGAGTAGATGATGGAGAAGAAAAGAAAGACCACAAAAATTGGAATAGTTGTTTCAAAGAGTGGGGACAAGACAGTAAATGTTCTGGTGGAAAGATTCGTTAGACACCCCCTTTACAAAAAAGTAATAAAAAGAAGGAAGAAATTTCTCGCTCACGATGAGCATAATGCTTGCATGGTTGGAGATAAAGTTAAAATAATAGAGAGCAGACCATTAAGCAGAAGAAAAAGATGGAGAGTAATTGAAATATATTCAAGGGGAGATGAAAGGAGGTAGTTGGTATGATACAGATGAGAACCATCCTTACAGTAGCTGACAACTCGGGAGCGAAAAAGATAATGTGTATTCATCCCATAGGTGGTGGAGCGGGTAGAGTGGCGACTGTAGGGGATGTTATAACAGCATCTGTAAAAGAAGCTGAGCCCAATACAAAGATAAAGAAAGGGGATGTGGTGAGAGCAGTGATAGTAAGGACAAGGAAGGAGATAAGGAGAAAGGATGGTTCATACATAAGATTTGATGACAATGCAGCGGTTTTGATAGACAAGGCGGGTGAACCAATAGGAACGAGAGTTTTTGGACCTGTTGCAAGGGAATTGAGGGAGAAAAAGTTCATGAAGATAATCTCTCTTTCTCCTGAGGTCTTATAGGAGGTAGATAATGGGTTTAAAAATAAAAAAGAACGATGTAGTGGTTGTGATAGCAGGAAAGGATAAAGGTAAGAAAGGGAAAGTTTTGAAAGTTTTTAAAGATAGAAACATGGCGCTTGTTGAAAAGGTTAGACTCATGAAGGAATTTGTTAGACCAAACCCATCAAGGAATATTCAGGGAGGAATAGTGGAGAAGGAAGCTCCTATTCACATATCAAATCTCATGCTTTACTGCCCAGAGTGTGACAGGGGAGTCAGGGTAGGGATTAAAATCCTTGGGGATGGTTCAAAAGTTAGAACATGCAAAAAATGTGGAGCAATTTTTGATTAGGAGTGATGAAATGTTGAGCAGGCTTCATGAGAAATACTTAAAAGAAGTTGTCCCAGCTTTAATGAATGAGTTTAATTACAAAAACATTCATGAAGTTCCAAGACTTAGAAAAATTGTGATAAATGTTGGAGTTGGAGAGGCGACCCAGAACATAAAACTTCTTGACGCAGCGATGAAGGAGTTGAGCCTGATAGCAGGGCAATGGCCTGCGATAAGGAGAGCAAAAAAGTCAATATCAGCGTTCAAAGTAAAGAAAGGACAAGCTATCGCATGCACAGTAACTCTGCGAAGAGAAAGAATGTATGAATTCATGGATAAATTTGTAAACATTGTTCTTCCAAGAGTTAGAGATTTTAAAGGAGTATCTCCCAAGTCTTTTGATGGATTTGGCAATTACACCATCGGAATGAGGGACCAGATAGTTTTTCCTGAGATAGATCCTTCTAAGGTTGAGAAGACGAGAGGGATGAACATTACCTTTGTAACTACTGCTAAAACAAATGAAGAGGCATTGGCACTCTTAAAATATCTCGGAATGCCTTTTAGATAAGGAGAGGATTTATGGCTACTATAGCATGGATGGCAAAAACGAGAAAAAAGCCAAAATTTAAAACAAGAAAGAGAAACAGATGCAGGCTTTGCGGAAGACCGAGGGCATTTATAAGGAAATTTGAACTTTGCAGGCTCTGCTTCAGAGAGCTTGCTTTAAAGGGAGAAATTCCTGGTGTTGTAAAGGCTACATGGTAGGAGGAAGATATGACTATGACAGATCCTATTGCTGATATGCTCACAAGGATAAGAAATGCAATTATGGTGAAAAAGAAGGAGGTTACTGTTCCATCTTCCAAACTAAAATTGGAAATTGCTAAAATCCTTAAAGAAGAAGGATTTATTGAGAATTTCAAATTTGAAGATGATGGTAAGCAGGGTATTCTCCACATTTACCTCAAGTGGACACCCGACAAACAGAGTGTTATAAGAGGTCTTGAAAGAGTTTCCAAGCCTGGTTGCAGAATTTATTGCACAAAGGATGAGATCCCCCTTGTTATGAATGGGTTGGGGATAGCTATAATCTCAACCTCCAAAGGAATTTTTACAGATCAGAAATGTAGAGAAGTGGGAATTGGAGGAGAAGTTTTATGCTATATTTGGTAGGTGATAGAAAATGTCAAGGATAGGTAAGAAGCCAATAATTATACCACCAAAGGTTAAGATTAATATCAGGGAGAGGGATATAATTGTTGAAGGACCAAAAGGTTCTTTGAATGTTCCTCTTCCTTATGGAATCAGTGCGAAAGTTGAGAATGGGGAAATCGTATTTGAAAGGGCAAATGATTCCAAGAATCTAAGAGCCCTTCATGGAACCACCCGAGCTCTTACTCAAAATGCCATAATAGGTGTGACAGAGGGGTTCACTAAAAAGCTCGAAATTGAAGGTGTTGGATATAAAGCACAGGTTGAGGGTAAAAAACTGGTCCTTTCTCTCGGCTACTCCCATCCTATTGAATATATTCCGCCCGAAGGTATTGAAATATCTGCGGGTATAACTCCTGAAAAGAAATTCCAGATAGTTGTATCAGGGATCGATAAGGAGAAAGTTGGTCTTGTTGCTGCAAAGATAAAGTCTTTTAGACCCCCTGATTCATATAAATTGAAAGGGATTAGATATGCGGGTGAGAAACTTAAAAAGAAGGAAAGAAGGACAGGAGTGAAATAATGGAAAAGACTCTTTCAAGAAATGAATTAAGATTAAGAAGAAAAAAGAGAATAAGAAAAAAGATATTTGGAACCCCAGATAAACCGAGGGTTTGTGTCTATAAAAGTCTAAGATATTTATATGTCCAGGCTATTGACGATATAAATGGAAGAACGCTGGTTTCTGCGTCAACCCTTGAGAAGGAGTTCAAGGAAAAATTCGGGAATAATTCCTACAACATAAAGAATCTCAAAGTTGCAAGGATTCTTGGTAATATTCTTGGAGAGAGGTTGAAGGAGAAAAAAATAGAAAGGATTGTTTTTGATAGAAGTGGCTATCCATATCATGGAAGAGTAAAGGAGATTGCAGATGGGATAAGAGAGAAAGGAATTATTTTCTGAGGAGGATGAATGGAAGAGCTTGAAATTGAAAAGAAAGAATTCAAAGAAAGGGTTATTTCTATAAGAAGAGTTACAAAGGTTGTAAAGGGAGGTAAAAATCTTAATTTCTCAGTTCTTGTTGCGATTGGTGATGAGGCGGGAAAAGTTGGTATTGGAAAGGGTAAAGCGAGAGAGGTTCCCATAGCAATTAAGAAAGCTATTGAGGATGCAAAAAAGCATATGATAATGGTGCCAATTGTTGATGGTAGTATTCCCCACTTCGCAAGAGGAGAGTTTGGTGCGGGTCTTGTTGTTTTAAGACCCGCTTCAAAAGGAACAGGTGTCATTGCAGGTGGAGCGGTAAGAGCAATAATTGAGCTTGCGGGAATAAAAGATATTCTTACAAAATGTGTTGGGAGCAAGAATCCATTCTCAGCTGCTCATGCTACAATTGAAGCTCTTAAATCCCTGAGAGATCACCAAACCACTTTTCTTTTAAGAGGAAAGATAAAGGAGGAAGAAAAAGGTGGTGAAAAGGAGTAAGGCAAAGAAATTGAAAATAAGACTTGTTAAAAGTATTATAGGTTATCCACAGAAACAGAGGGAGATTGTTAGAGGGCTTGGTCTGAGAAGGCTTCATCATGAGGTTATTAGACCTGATACTCCAGCCATAAGAGGAATGGTAAAAAAGGTAAAACATCTTGTAGAAATGGAGGAGATTTAATATGAATCTTCATAATTTGAGCCCTTCAAAGGGTGCTACTAAGAGGAGAAAGAGAGTGGGAAGGGGTCCTGGCTCTGGTCATGGAAAGACTGCCACAAGGGGGATGAAAGGACAGAAATCAATTACAGGATTTTCTCAGAAAAGAGGTTTTGAGGGTGGACAGATGCCCCTTCATAGAAGGATACCAAAGAGGGGTTTTAATAATATATTTAAGAAGGAATGGCAAATTGTAAATTTGAAAGATCTTGCAAATTTAAAATACAAAGAAATAAATCCTGAAGTTCTTGAGGAAGAAGGCTTAATAAAAGATAAGAATGGGCTTGTAAAAATACTTGGAGAGGGTGAAATTGGAAAGGGGGTCACTGTTCAAGCGCACCGCTTCAGTAAAAGTGCAAAGGAAAAGATTGAGAAATCTGGCGGCAAGGTGGTAATCCTGCAATGAAAATAGTAGAAAGCATAAGAAATATTTTTGCTATACCTGAATTAAGAAAAAGGGTTATTTTCACCCTTGCACTTCTCGCTGTTTACAGAATTGGTGCTCAGATTCCTACTCCAGGAATAAACTCTGAAGCACTGGTAGAACTTTTTGAACAGATGAAGGGAACATTCCTTGGATTTGTAGACCTTTTCTCCGGTAGAACTCTTTCAAGAATGACAATATTTGCCCTTGGAATAATGCCCTATATTAGTGCATCAATTATCTTACAACTTTTGACTGTAATATGGCCCTATCTTGAAAGACTTTCCAAAGAAGGGGAGCTTGGAAGAAAGAAAATAACCCAGTATACAAGATACGGAACTGTCTTAATAAGCATCATTCAGGCTGCAGGAATTGCGGTTTCTCTTCAGGCAACAACCTCTCCATCAGGAATGCGAATTGTCAGCAATCCTGGATTAGGTTTTGTCCTCATGACAATTCTCACTCTTACAACAGGGACAATATTTATAATGTGGCTTGGAGAACAAATATCAGAGAGAGGGATAGGGAATGGAATTTCATTGATAATATTTGCGGGAATTGTTGTGAGATTACCTGGTGGTCTTCAGGCAGTAATAGAAGGGATAAGAACAGGGACAATGGGACCAATAAAAATAATTCTTCTATCCCTTCTGATGATAGCAGTTGTTGCAGTAATTGTTTTTGTTGAAAGAGCTCAAAGAAGGATTCCCATTCAATATGCAAGGAGGGTTGTTGGAAGAAAAGTTTATGGTGGGCAGAGCACACATCTCCCATTAAGGGTAAACACAGGAGGAGTTATACCTATAATTTTTGCATCTTCCATTATTACTTTTCCCGCCGGAATTGCCAGTTTGATTAAACATCCCATTGCCCAAGAGCTTTCAAGACAGTTGGGATGGGGGATGCCCCTTTATACAATCCTTTACATTGCATCAATAATTTTCTTCACATACTTTTATGTTTCAATAATCTTCAATCCAACTGATGTTGCTGAAAATATTCAAAAATATGGAGGATTTATTCCTGGAATAAGACCAGGAAAACTCACAGCAGATTACATAGATAAAGTCCTTTCAAGGATTACCCTTGTAGGAGCCATCTATCTTTCTGCAATAGCTATTCTTCCTGAATTTCTAATGACAGGGTTTAAAGTGGGAGCAATACCATGGATTGGTGAAACTCTTGAGGCATACCTTCCAAGATGGTTCACCGAAGGACTCGGTGTTCCATTCTATTTTGGCGGAACCTCTATTCTTATAGTTGTAGGAGTAGCAATGGACACTCTTCAGCAGGTGGAAGCCCAGTTAATAATGAGACACTATGAGGGATTCCTTGGAAAGACGAGGATAAGGGGTAGAAGAGGATGAGGATAATATTTCTTGGGCCACCAGGTTCTGGAAAAGGAACTCAGGCGGATTTAATTTCAAAGGAATTCTCCATCCCAAAAATTTCCACAGGAGATATTTTGAGAGAAGCGGTTGCTGAGGGAACACCCCTTGGAAAAAAAGCGGAAGAGAAAATGAAAAAAGGAGAGCTTGTGGATGATGAGACAATCATCGGAATTATAAAAGAAAGGATTGAAAAAGATGATTGTAAAAATGGGTATATCCTTGATGGATTTCCAAGAAATTTAAATCAAGCTAAAGCTCTTGAGTCAATTCCCGCTGATAATGAGATTGTTTTCCTTTTTGAAATAAGTAAGGAGGAACTTGTAAAGAGGCTTACTTCAAGGCTTGTTTGTCCAAAATGTAAAGCAGTTTACAACAAAATATCTTTTCCTCCAAAGACCGAAGGGATATGTGATATATGTTTTACCCCGCTTGTTCAGAGAAGTGATGACAATGAGGAAACAATAGAAAAGAGATACAGAGTGTGGGAAGATGAAAAGACCCCACTTGTAGATTATTACATAAAAAAAGGGAATCTTTATTCTATAGACGCCTCTCTTGGCTCGGAGATGATATTTGAAAAGATTTGTAGTATAATAAGAAAAATAAATGATTGAAATAAAAACAAAAGAGGAAATAAAGAAAATGAAAAAAGCAGGTGAGATCGTGGCAACTGTTCTTGCTGAGCTGGAGAAATACATAAAACCTGGTGTCACCACCTCAAAACTTGATGAGATTGCTGAAAATCTTGTTAGGAAAATGGGAGGTATCCCTGCTTTTAAAGGTTATAAACCTCACTTTTATTTTCCGAGGGGATTTCCAGCAACTATATGCGCATCAGTAAATGAAGAGATTGTTCATGGAATCCCTTCAAAAAGAGTATTAAAGGAGGGTGACATTATTAGCATTGACTTAGGTGTGAGAGTTGATGGTTTCTATGGAGATGCAGCATACACATATCCGGTTGGAAAAATATCTGAGAAAGCGAAAAAGTTGCTGGAGATTACAAGAGAGGCACTTTTTAAAGCAATTGCTCTTGTTAGAGATGGTGTAAGGGTAGGAGATATTTCCTACCAAATTCAAAGCCATGCAGAATCCCATGGGTTTTCAGTTATAAGGGATTTTGTTGGTCATGGAATAGGAAGAAACCTCCATGAGGAGCCACAGATACCAAATTTTGGTATTCCTGGTAAAGGTCCTGAGTTGAGGGAAGGAATGGTTATTGCAATAGAACCAATGATTTCAGCAGGTTCTTATGAGGTTGAGATTCTTCCTGATACATGGACAGCTGTTACAAAAGATGGGAGTCTTTCTGCTCATTTTGAACATACTGTTGCTGTTGGTGCTGATTCAGCTTTGATTCTAACTTCTCTGGAGGGAAAGAGTGCCTAAGGAAGAACCCATTGAGGTTGTAGGAACTGTGATTGAAGCAAGACCAAATGCAATGTTTCTTGTGGAGCTGGAGAACAAACATAAAGTTCTTGCTCATGTTTCAGGAAAAATGAGGAAACATTTTGTGAGAATATTACCTGGTGATAAAGTAGTTGTGGAACTTTCCCCCTATGACCTTACAAGGGGTAGAATTGTTTACAGATATAAGTGAGGTGGAAAATGAAGGTTAGAGCTTCAGTTAAAAAGATTTGTTCAAAATGTAAAATTATTAAAAGAAAAGGGACTGTTAGAGTTATCTGTGAAAATCCAAAGCATAAACAGAGACAAGGATGAGGAGGTAAAAAGTGGCAAGAATTGCTGGTGTTAATCTCCCCCCCAACAAAAGGGTTGAGATAGGATTAACCTACATTTTTGGAATAGGGAGATCAAAATCCAAAAAAATACTCGAAAAAGCAAAGGTTGACAAGGACAAAAAAGTAAAGGATCTGACAGAAGAGGAAATAGCAAGAATTAGAAATATAATTGAAAAAGAAGAAAAAGTTGAAGGTGATCTGAGAAAGGAAATAGCAGCCAACATAAAGAGACTTGAAGAGATTGGATGTTACAGAGGCTTGAGACATAGGAGGAGACTTCCAGTGAGAGGACAAAGGACAAGATCCAATGCGAGGACGAGGAAGGGTCCAAGAGGAGCCCTCATTAAAAAGAAAAAAACAACCGTATAGGGAGATAGATAAATGGCAGAGAAAAAAGAAGTAAAAAAATCAAAAAAAGAGAAGGGTGAAATCCATGCGGTAGCCCACATTCTCGCAACCTTTAACAACACCATTGTAACGATTACAGATCAGCAGGGTAACACCCTTTGTTTTGCTTCAGGAGGAACTGTAGGATTTAAAGGAGCAAGGAAAGGGACACCCTTTGCGGCACAACTTGCTGCACAGAAAGCTGGAAATGATGCAAAAGAACTGGGTGTTAAATACATTGATGTGAGGATAAAAGGTCCTGGAGCTGGCAGGGAAGCTGCAATAAGAGCTTTGCAGGCAACAGGATTGATAATAAGATCCATCAGGGATGTTACTCCCATTCCCCACAATGGATGCAGGCCACCAAGAAGGAGAAGAGTATAATGTTTGAGCGAGAAAGGAATTGCGGATTAAGGATTGCACATCACAAATTAAATAAAGAAATGGCTAAAAAGCTAAATAGTAAAAACTTTGAGGAGGTTTAGAAATTGGGTAGAGCAATAGGTCCTAATTGTAGGTTATGCAGGAGAGAAGGTGTGAAACTTTTCTTAAAAGGGACAAAATGTCAGAGCCCTAAATGTCCTCTAACAAAAAGACCATATACTCCTGGTCAGCATGCAAAATCAGTAACTCAGAAACCAGTGGGTTATGGCTTGCAATTTAGAGAGAAGCAGAAAGTGAAAAGATATTATGGGCTTTCAGAAAAACAGTTTAGATTATTTTTCGAAAGGGCTGAAAGGATGAGAGGTGTTACAGGGACTAATTTCTTGATCTTACTGGAGAGAAGGCTAGACAATGTGGTTTGTAAAATGGGATTTGCTTCATCAAGAAAGGAAGCCCGTCAGCTTATTTCCCATGGGCATATAGCAGTGAATCAGAGGAGGACAGATATTCCCTCTTATATTGTGAATATTGGTGATGAAATTAGTTTGACTCCGAAAAGCTTGTCCAACGAAAATATCAAAAACAGGATACTTTTCCTCAAAGATTCTATCTCTGTGCCGGGCTGGCTTTCAGTGGATTTTGAAAACTTTAAGGGAAAGGTTCTACAACTTCCAAAGAGGGAGGATGTGGGCATTCCTGTGGAGGAACATTTAATTGTAGAGTTCTACTCAAGATAAGGAGGTGTTTATGTTTGGATTTGATTTTCAGAGACCAAGAAGGCTGGAGTGCGATTATGATAAATCAACGGATACCTATGGTATCTTTTTTGTTTATCCATTGGAGAGAGGTTTTGGAACATCAATTGGGAATGTTCTCAGGAGAACTCTTCTATCCTCAATTCCTGGGGCAGCAATAACAGCAATAAGAATAGAGGGTGTTTACCATGAATTTTCCTCCATCCCCGGTGTCTATGAAGATGTGATGGATATAATTTTAAATCTCAAAAAAATTCCTCTCATACTAAAAGGGAATGAACCTAAGAACTTTAAGATCAAGGTGGAGGGACCCAGAGAATTTAAATCTGGGGATATTTCCTTTCCCTCTGATTTAAAAATTGTGGATAAAAAGGTATACATTGCAACCCTTGAGGAAGGGGGGAAGCTTGATATGGAAATAAGAGTGAAGAAGGGGATTGGATATGTAACTGCTGATAAAAATTTTGACCCTGACCTTCCAGTAGGATTCATCCCATTGGATTCAGTTCATTCTCCAATAGTAAAGGTTAATTTCAATATTGAACCAATGAGACTTGGGGGGAGAGGAGATTATGAGAAACTTATTCTTGAAATATGGACAAATGGCACAATTAAACCTCGAGAAGCTTTATCAATGGCTTCAAAAATAGTAAGGGAGCATCTTGCAATATTCCTTACAGTCCCTGATAGAGTCGAGATAAAAGAGGAGGAACCCCCTGAGGAAATACCTTATCTTGAACAGCTGGAATTTCTTTCCAAGAGTATTGATGAGCTTGATGATTTACAGCAGAGGACGATAAACGCAATAAAGCAGGCAAAGTTTAACTGGGTATATGAACTTGTGGAAAGGAATTATGATGACCTTTTAAAGAATAAGACCATAGGACAGAAAGCCCTTGGTGAAATAAAAGATGTTCTTGAGAGAAAAAACCTTTCCTTTGGCTTAACCCTTCATCCAAGATTGAAAGAAATGATTCTGAAAAAGATAGAGGAAGAAAAGGAGGAAGAAGAGAAAGATGAGACACGCTATTGATAAGAGGAAACTTGGGAGAACATCAGAGCATAGATTGGCTGTTTTGAGGAATCTTGCCACCTCCCTATTTGAGAAGGAAAGAATAACAACAACTGTTGCTAAGGCAAAGGAACTTAGAAAATTTGCTGAAAAAGCAATTTCCCTTGCGAAGGATGGAACTCTTCACTCAAGAAGACTTGCTCTAAAATATCTCTGGAAAAAAGAGACTGTAAAAAAGCTTTTTGATGAAATTGGTCCAAGATTTGAAGGGAGGGATGGAGGTTATGTAAGGATAGTAAAACTTGGTGAAAGAAAAGGTGATGGTGCATCAATGGCAATGGTTGAACTTGTAGGGAGTGAGTTTAAGAAGAAGGAAAAGAAGAAAAAAGAAAAGAAGCCATAATTAAAATTTCTGGAATAGAGAAGTTTTGAATCTTTTTATTTTGATAAAAATATTGAAAAATTCAGCTAAAAGGCATATAAATAAAATAGAATGGAACATATTGGTTTACTCTACAGGGACATTTACAAAAGGAGAAAATCAGGTGAGCTTTTAGTCTTCGACAAAAGAGTAAAAAGAGTGCTTCTTTTTTCCAATGGATATCTATGTGCGGGCTGGTCAACACTTCCTGATGAGAAGATAGGTCAGATTCTTTTGAAATTGAAATTAATAGATTCAATTCATCTTTCAGCCCTTCATAAAATTTCGGAAAAAAAAATGAGATTTGGGGAATATCTTGTTTCTCAAGGAATAGTAAGCAAGAAAGATCTTAATATTGCTCTCCTTCATCAAATCCAAAGGATATTTTTAATGACATTTCAGATGGAAGGTGCACAGATAAATTTTCAAGAAAAGAACCCATCCCTTCCCAAAGAAGTTTTTCAGGTCTTTTTACCTCCTTTGATTGCAAAGGGGATAAGGAGCTTTTTCAGTCCTTCTGCGCAAAGATTTATGATGGATAAAGATTTTCCAATAAAAAAGAATGAGGACCTTCTAATTCAGCTTGAGCCTGATGAAGAAAAGATATTTAAAGAAATTGACGGAAAGAAAAGTATAATTGATATAGTGTTGATAACAGGAAAAGAGAGAAAGTTTGTCCTCAAAACCCTTTTCCTTCTTTATTGCACAGATTCCATAGATTTCAAAGGTGAAGAAGTAAAAGAGGGGGGGGAAAGGGATTTGCTCACGGAGGAGATAGAAAGGTTTTATTCATCCCTTTATGAAAAAAACTTAAATAAATTGTTTGACCTTGATAGGAACTACACCCAGGATGAGCTAAGAGAAAGATATTACACTCTTGTGAAAAAGTTCCATCCCGACAGGGTAAGGGGTTTATCCAATCCAGAACTTATAAGGAAATGTGAAGAAATTTTTATTAGGCTGACTCAGGCATTTGAGATCCTCTCCAGTTCCTCACCAAAAAGAGGAGAAGAAATTTTTGTTGTAGAGAATCCAACTCCCCAATTGGCTGAAAATAAATTTTCTGAGGCAAAGGAGCTTCTCTCTTTAGGGATGATATGGGAAGCAATTCTCCTTTTAAAGGAGGCAATAAGAATTAATAGTAACAATTATCATTATTATCTTTTTCTTGGGAAAGCCCAGGCAAAAATACCATCTATGAGAAAGGAAGCAGAAATTTCCCTTTTGAGATCAATCGAACTTGAAAAGTGGAATCCAGATGCCTATTTTGAACTTGGAAATCTTTATCTTTCCGAAGGTATGAAAATGAGGGCAAAATCTATGTTTGAGAAAGTTTTATCCATAGACCCTTACAATGAGGAGGCGAAAAAACTTTTAGATAGTATAAAAATTGATTGAAATGGTTGAAAATTCTTACATTTCAAGAATTTTTGACGAGATTGCTTTCTTTCTCAAACTAAAATCTGAAAATATCTATAAAATAAGGTCTTATGAGAAAGTTAGAGATGTTATTTTGAAGCTGGATACAAGTGTTGAAGATTACTGGAGAAAGGGAGGAGATCTTAAAAAAATTGAAGGAGTTGGAGAGGCAATTGAGAAGAAAATAATTGACATTATAGAGACAGGAGATTGCAATCTCCACAGAAGATTAATTGAAGAATTCCCTATTTCCCTTCTTGAACTGAAAGATGTGAAAGGTCTAACAATTAAAATGATAAAGAAACTTTACGAAGAATTTGGAATAAAGAGTCTACCAGAGTTGAAGAATTTTCTTCAAACAGAAGAGGGAAGAAATTTAAAAGAACTTCAAAAAATAAAAAATGAAATAGAGAGGTCTGGAAAATGAAGGAATTTATTCTTGCATCGAGCTCACCAAGAAGGGCATTCCTTCTTTATAATTTGTCGATTAATTTTATCCAGAGAAAAGCAGAAATTGATGAAACTCCAAAAATTGGAGAAAAACCTGAGGATTATGTTCTTAGGATTTCCAAGGAAAAGGTAATGAAGATAGCGGAAGAAATGAATGGAGTTATTTTGGGCGCAGATACCATTGTGGTTCTTGACTCAGAAATTCTTCAGAAACCATCCAGTAGAGAGGAAGCTTTTGAAATGCTCTCCAGACTCCAGGGAAGAGAACATACTGTTTATACAGGAATTTATCTTTTGAATAAATACAATGGAAAGGAAGCCTCTGGTTATACAAAATCAAGAGTTTGGTTTTCACCCCTTTCTCCAGAGGAGATCTGGAGATATATTGATTCGGGCGAGCCAATGGATAAGGCGGGAGCTTACGGCATACAGGCTATGGGTGCTTTTTTTATCGAGAAAATTGAGGGAGACTTTTTCTCTGTTATGGGTCTTCCTTTAAATCTTCTTTGGAAACTTTCCAAAGAGATAGATTTTGAGCTTTTCCGTTGAATTTTGAAATGGTCACAGAAGAGAGACTGAGGAAAATAAAATTTGTTTTAAGCTTTAGACAGCCAGATTTGAGAGTTGTAATTGAATGTATAGAAAATCAACATAATGCGAGTGCAATCCTCAGGACATGCGATGCCATGGGAGTAATGGATGTGGATGTAATTCTTCCAAATTCAGGTTCGTTCCCTATAACTCCATCAATTACAACTGGGGCTGAGAAATGGCTGAGACTGAACTATTACAATTCAACGGAGGAATGTATTGAAAAACTTAAAAAGGAAGGATTTAAAATTGCATGCACATATTATGATAAAGATTCATTGAAACCATGGGAGGTTGATTTTTCAGGTAAAATTGCAATTATTTTTGGAAACGAGAAGGAGGGGGTTTCAGAAAAGGCGCTCTCCCTCTCAGATTTTAAAATCTGGATTCCAATTTTCGGAATGGTAAGGAGTTTGAATGTTTCAGTGTCTGCGGGTATGATATTATATGAAGCTTTGAGGCAGAGATGCCTTAAAGGAGAATATGGTAAATCGAAGTTTAGCGAAGAAGAGTTCAATCAAATTCTCAGACTCTGGTGCGGTGAAATTTAGAATTTTTCTTTTAATCCTTCTTTTTTTCTCCTCCTCACTTTTTTCAGAAGAAAGATATGTTCTCTGGTATATAATGAAGGGGAAAGCCTCTGGCAAACTTCTTTTTATAATTCCATTCAGGGTTTATTATGAAAATTTTGCCTCTGTAATTTTAAAGGCAAAGAAGGAGGAAGATGGTGTAAAGTTCTATTTTTCAAATATAGGTTTTCCAGGTTATCTTCTTAGAACCATTGACTTTATGGGGCACGAGATTCACATAAGAATAGCATCCCTGTCCATAAAGGAGTCCCTTGAATTGGGAAGTGTTATTCTTAAAGAATGGATTGAAGAGTATCCTGAGTTCAGTAAACATATAAAAGAAGAGAAAAGAAAAGTTCTTCCCTTTGGATTCAGAAATAATGATGAAAAAAGTTTCTCTTTTTTAATTAGAAATGATGGAAGAGTCGATACCACCTCCCTTAATTGCAATCTTGGACCTTACTATCTCTGGCCCTCTGAAGAGGAGATCCCCCTTGCATCCTACGATGCGCTTGTTCAGGCTCTAAGGCTTATTTCAAGACCTATTTTACCTTTAGAAAATGAAAAATCTGAGTTTTTCTGGGTAGACAAAGGGATTGATCTCACTTACGAGTTCAATCTAATAGGTAGAATCCTTGAACAGGTGATAAGGGATTTTGTTGTATTCAAACAGGAAAGGAAGTTTGATGTTCCTTACAGAGGATACGAGAATAATGGGGTAATTTATATTAAGGGCGAGGCTGACCCGAATGTTGAAATATGGTCAGGATATAAAATTACAAAGTATATTAGAGTTGTTGAGTGGGATAAAAACAAAAAAATGATTTTAAGGGAATGGATGAGAATGGAGATGTGGGGGAAAAAGGGTAGAGGAGGATACGGTGAAATGGAACTGAGAAGAATAAATACCTGGGATTGATTAAAGCTTTTTCCTGAGCCTGAAAAATTTTCTCTTACCGACCTTCAGGATATACCCCTCTTTTTTTCTGAAATCTATTGTAAAATTAATATCCTCTATTCTTTCTCCATCTAAATATAGTCCGCCACCCCTTATCAGTCTTTTCCCTTCACCCCTTGAGGGTAAAATTCCTTTCTGAAAAAGAAGTTCGACAATATTTATTGATTCTTCATCAACTGGAATCTCTTGAATCTCTTCAGGAATCTCACCCCTTGAGAATACTCTTTTGAATTCCTCCCTTGCCTCCTTTGCCCTCTCCTCTCCCCAGAAATCCTTTACAATTAAATAGCCGAGTTCTTCTTTCAAATCCTTTGGGTTTACCTTTCCTGAGTTAGCATCCTCCTTCATCTTCTCAATTTCTTTCATAGGGATATCTGTTAAAAGCTCGTAATATCTGAACATTAAATCATCGGAAATTGACATAATTTTTCCAAAAATATCCTTTGGATTTTCATTTATACCGATGTAGTTTCCAAGACTTTTTGACATTTTTTCTTTTCCGTCTATCCCTTCGAGGAGAGGAAGGGTCATTATAACCTGGGGCTCTTGGTCATACTCCTTCTGCAACTCCCTTCCAACGAGAAGATTGAATTTCTGGTCTGTGCCTCCGAGCTCCACATCAGCCTCAAGGGCAATGGAATCGTATCCCTGGAAAAGAGGGTATATTATTTCGTGCATAAAAACAGGAATTCCATTTTTCATTCTCTTTTCAAAATCATCCCTCTCAAGAATCCTTGCCACTGTATATTTTGAGAGAAGCTTTATAAATTCAAAAGGAGTAAATTTTGAAAGCCATCTCGAATTGAAATCAATTACTGTTTTTTCAGGATCAAGAATTTTAAATATCTGGGATTTGTAAGTTTCTGCATTGGCAATAATCTCTTCCTGAGTCATTGGCTTTCTTGTTGAAGATCTTCCGGATGGGTCACCAATCTGTCCAGTGAAATCTCCAATCAAGAAAATAACAGTGTGGCCTAAGTCCTGGAAATGTTTCATTTTCCTTAGAATAACAGTGTGCCCGAGATGGATGTCAGGAGCGGTTGGGTCAAAACCAGCTTTTACTTTTAAAGGGTTCCCACTTTTATAAGATTTTTCAAGCTTCTCAAGAAGTTCCTCCTCACGAATTATCTCAACACACCCTTTTTTTAAATATTCTAACTGTTCCTCTGGTTTCATCATTTTATTATTTTACATTATCAAGAAATATAAATGCAATTAGCAATATTTCATGAAAAAGCCAATAGGCAAAAAAATGAGTAAAATTTTTTTTTGTTGAAAGTTTTCAGTTCAGAGTTGCAGGCTACAATTGTCTTGTATTTCGAATTTTGTTATTATATTGCTTCAATATGAGGTTAAGCCATATAGGAATTGAAGGACCACCCAAATCAGGAAAGAGGATTCTTGCAGAGGCTCTTGCTAAGGAACTTTCTGCATTGACTCTCCTTGACAATGACTACAATCCATATCTAAAAGATTTTTACAGGGGTAAAGAGGATGTGACCCTTCTTACACAGCTTGTCTTTTTGATTAATCGTTACAACCAGCAAATTGAACTTTTACAGAGGAAGCTTTTTCATGAGATTGTTGTTTGCGATTATATTTTTGAAAAGGATAAGATTTATGCATATCAAACACTTTCCGATAGCGAACTTTCAATTTATAATAAATTGTTTGACATTCTTTATCCAAAAATTCCAAAACCTGATATGGTTGTATATTTGCAACTATCTGATGAGGTATTAATCAGAAGGATGAGAAAAAGAGGGAGTCCATGGGAAAAATCTGCTTCAGAGGAATATTTGAAAGGTCTCAATGAGGCTTTCAACTATTTTTTCTTTCATTATAAACTTACTCCCCTTCTAATAATAAACTGCGATGAGCTTGATTTTGAAACTGAAGAATGGTCTATTGCTCCTATAAAAGAGAAGATTTTTGAGACAAAGGCTGGAACAAATATTTATGTGCCAAGAAAATAGGTGAGAATCCCAAAATCCTCTCCATAAGCCAAAATCAACCCTGGCATGGATCTTGATAATAACCTAACTTTTATTTACAAAAATGGGGTTGGTGTCAGCAATTTGGAGTATGCGCAATTATCAAGAAAATGTGGGAAAATTGGTCTTAAGAGAAAAGTTTACATTACTCTTTGACAATGGTTGATTTTTATGTATAAATTTATAATAGAAATTGAGAGACAAGAAGAGGTGCGTATGAGTGAAAAAACCTAAAATAGAGGTGGATAAAGTGTTAAAAACTGCGATGGAGAAAAAAAGAATAGTGCTTGCAAAATATAGAAAATCATGTCATCCTGAATTTATTTCAGGAACGTGTTTCGGAATTTCCGAACACCCACAAAGAGAAAGGAATCTAAATGAAAAATAGACGAACAGTTCCTCTACCACCCCAATTTTGGTATAAAAACCGAACCAGTTCGTGTATGAAGAAATTAGGCGAAAGGCTGGTCATGAAGCATTAGACATTAATATAAGTAAGTGCTATACTAAAAATAGGAGATGAACAAATGGGCAGTAGAAAAGAAAGGTTAGAACTTATTTGGAAGATCCAAGAACATCGAGGCTCAAAGGTGCTTGTATATTTTACAGGTGACAGACGACCCTTTCTATCACAAATAGCGGAAGACGCCGTTCTCCCATTATACAAACATCTTTTGGCTTTGAAAGAGACTGAGCCAAAAACGGAAAGGATTGACCTCTTTCTTTACACTAGGGGTGGTGATGTAAGTATGCCTTGGCGAATAGTGACAATGATTCGTGAGTTTTGCAGTGATTTTTCCGTTTTAATCCCATATAAAGCCCACAGTGCCGGTACAATGATTGCTTTAGGTGCTGATAGAATTGTTATGGGCAAAAAGGCAGAACTTAGTCCCATTGACCCCACGCTTGTAAAGGCGGCCATTGGAGAAGCCACTGTGCCACCCCCTGAGATAAACGTAGAAGATGTTTCGTCCTACATCTCGTTTATGCGGGAACGAGCGAATATCACCGATCAGTCTGCCCTAGCCCAAGTCGTATCTCAACTGGCAAGCTATCTAACCCCTTTGACACTGGGTAGCGTAAATAGGCAGTATTCTCACATCAGACTTGTGGCGCGTAAGTTACTAACGTCGAGGAAGGAAAAAATTGAAGAGAGCAGAATCGGAGGCATTATAGAGGCACTGACAGAAAAGATGTATTCTCATGGTCATGCAATTGGTAGAATGGAGGCAATAGAATTAGGTCTCCCCGTGGACAAGCCAGACGACAATCTTGAAACATTGATCTGGAATCTTTATCAGTAATATGAGCGCCTGCTACAGCTCGCTGAACCCATTGACCCAGAAGAATTACTCATTCGAGAGAATAAAGAGGAGTATGCTATAGACAATATTCCGATTGCCATTATTGAAACCATTCCTAAGGTAGATATGTTCGAGCTCAACGCCATTTTCCGTCGGAAGCGACAAGTGCCATCTAACCCACAGATCAACATCAACATGAATCTGGGACTCCCGCCAGGTATTGATCCAATGAAGTTGCCCCAAGACTTCCAACAAATAGTCCAGCAACTCATGGGGCAGATTGCTCAGGCAATTCCACAGATCGTCCAGCAAGAGATAATTCGCCAATCCCCAATTGTTGGTATTGAAGGAAGAACATTTGGCGGGAAATGGAGAGAAAAGACAGATGAAAATATTTAAAGGAGGAGTTTACCATGCCAACTATAGAAATAAAGGTCGTCCCATTTGGGCAGATCAGATTGGAAATAGGTAAGCCTATTCCTTTAGTTGAGGAACGTCAAGCATTCCCAACTATAGAAGCAGTTCGATACCATGAGCCTCAAGAGACAGCTTCGCGAATATATGAAGTACAGTATGGTGAAAAATCAACGAATTACATCGTTCCTCTTTCTACAGGATAGCTACGGGATAATGGCACCGCATCGCTTAACACAGCATAAAAAGTTCGTGCCTTTCCGCACTTACCCCTGTCTGCATGCGG
>CAZYPR010000031.1:23045-29278 GCA_964649495.1 uncultured Clostridia bacterium
TCGTTCCTGTCCGCCTTCTGCACAGGCAGGCAAACCCAGCCCTTTTTGGGGTTGTGCTGTGAGCGTGCTTGATGAAACAAATAGTATGAGAGTTCCATTGATATATAGAAGAAAAATAATGAAAAAGGGCTGGACTTCAGATACGCTCGGAACCTTAGATGAAATTGCTGGTGATGAAAGTTTGGCAAGGAGGGGGTCATGAAGTGGGATAAAGGAACACTTGACGTTGAAGTGAAGGAGGGATAAAATTAACACCATGAAAAAATTATGGATCGGAATTGGTGTTGTAGTTATCGTGGCTTTAGCTATTGTGCTAATTGTCACCCAGATAAAGAAAGAACCAAAGGAGATAAAGATTGGGGCGATTTTGCCGCTGACAGGAGGTGCTGGAAAGTATGGAGAAGATGCTAAATTAGGAATTGAATTAGCTATAGAAAAGAAAAATGTAGAGGGCGGAATCAATAGGAAACTCATCAGAGTGATATTTGAAGATGATCAATCTAATCCCCAACAAATTGTAGCAGCATTTAGAAAATTAATAACGGTTCATAAAGTTCCAGTTGTAATAGGCGGAATGACAAGTTCTTCTGCATTAGCGGTCGCTCCTGTTGCTGAACAGAATAAAGTAGTTCTCTTTTCACCTTCTGCATCAAGCCCAGAGCTAACAAAAGCAGGCGATTTTATCTTCAGAAATGAACTTTCTGATGCATATGGAGGTGTAGCCCAAGCTGAGTTGACTTGGAGTAAGTTAAGGATTAAAAAGGTTGCTATTTTATATATAAACAATGATTATGGAGTTGGTGTAAAGGATGCATTTTTGCAGACTTTTCAGAACCTTGGAGGAGAAGTTGTATCAGTTGAATCTTTTGATCCCGATGCTCAAGATTTTCGTACCCAACTAACCCGTATAAAACAAAAATTCCCTGAAGCTATTTTTATAGTGGCTTACAAAGAAACCATTTTAATTCTGAGACAGATAAAGGAACTGGGAATAAAATCCCAAATTTTGAGCACCCCTGTTTTTGAGGATAAGGAAATAATAGAAAAAGCAAAAGATGCAGCTGAAGGCGTCATCTATGTTTATTATGGTGGATTTGATCCTCAAAGTGCTGACAAACATATAAAGAGTTTTGTGGAAGATTTCAGGATGAAATATAACCGTGATCCAGGTTATTACAGTGCTCTTGCCTATGATGCAGCAAATATTATATTACTTGCAATAGAAAAAGGAGGAACCAAAAGTGAGGATATAAAGAAGGCTTTATACCAGATAAAAGATTTTCATGGGGTTACAGGAAAAACTACTTTTGATTCAAACGGAGATGTAACCAAACCCGTATTTTTAAAAATGGTTAAGAATGGCCAATTTGTGGAGTGGAGGGAAAGAAAATGAGCAAAAAAGAAAAAATATTCCACATGGGTTTTTGGATCTGTGCGGTTATTATTTGGCTAGTCGTATCTGCGTTTTTCGTAAACCGTGTTATTGATCCGATTCTTGAAGCTATATTAAGGGCAATTTTCAAAGCCAAATTCACCCCTATTGGGACTTTGCTTGAACTTTTGGAAACAGTAATCATGACATTTGTCGGGGTTATGGCAACAAAATATTTTGAGATGTTGACAAGGCGTAATTTAAAAGAAATTCATAAAGAATTATTGGAAGAATTAGGTAGAGATTCTTCTGATAATCCATATCATGCTTATCATACTATCCTTATTCATACCCAAGAAATGAAGAATCTGGTCAATAAGCTAGTTAGCTTGCCACGGCATCCTGAAATTATGAGGGTGTTAATCGAAGATTACAGCAGAAAAGCAAATGAGTCCAAATTTCTCGTGGATTTTCCCACTTTTCTTAAATTAGCTGAAATACTTATTGATAATTGTAATGAGATGTGGTTTGTAAACACTACGCCGCCATATGAATGGAGGGATCCCATTCGGTTTGAAAGAAATGAGCAAATTAAACAAGCTATAGAAAAATATAAGAACAAAATTGAAAGCAAAATAAAAGAGCAGGCAATAGTAAAAAGGATTACAATAGTTGATGATGAGAAAGCACTAAAATCTATATTAGAACATGGAATCGAGGTTTATTTTCACAGCTTGGGAACCGCTATGACTTCTGATATAGATGATGAAGCAGCATATCCCATTGTAAGCTGGATGCAAGCTGTACTTAGAAGATATGACCAAAACCTAAGCAAAGAGTATGGGAATATATATAATATCGTTGAAAAGCCCCTACCTTACTCACAGAAGTGGAAAAAGTTGGCTGATGAATGTTGTTTGGAAGGGGTGAGTAGTTCTCACTCGTCTTTTCAACAATTATCAAGAAGAATTTCTTTATCGGTTATAAAAGATTTTGCTTCCCTACATATGCCACCTTATGAAGGACACTATATTGTGAAAAAAAAAGTAACAGATAGAAACAAAGATAATCTAAAAAAACTTGCAAAGGAAGAAGGAATTTTTATAGATACATCCAAAAATAAGTACCTTCTCCGAATAGAAGAACAAAATGCAATGAATGTTCTTTTAGTGACTGTGAAAGTCATTAACGACGAAGAAATTAACAATACTAATTACAATAAACTTCAAAGGGAATTTTTACACAATGCTCAGGAAAGTTTTGCTATAGGTAAAATAATCGAGTTGATAAATTGTTTATCAGGGCCATGCTAATGTCTATGGACGGAACCCAGAAGTGAAAATCTCTACAACGGGGACTTGGAGAAAAGTAAGATGAAAAAATATCAGCTTAAGGAAGTTTGTGTTATAGTTGCTGGTGTTGGATATAAGAAAGCAAATAGGTTTTTTCATGGTGGTAAAACTTGCGAGCTAATTAATATTGATGGAGTCAGTTATAAAATCAACATTGGGGCTGCTACTGCTAAATTACTTGCAAAGAGAGGAGCAAAAATCTGCATGGTTTCACGGAATGAACAAGCACTATCTCACATAAAAGAATACATATGTAGGGAAACAAATTGTAATCCTGAAAATGTTTTCTATCGCAATGTAGGCCTTACTGATGAAAAATCTGTAACAGAGTTTATCGCTTCTTTAGATAAAGCGCGTCCTATTTGGCTTGTGCACAGTATTGGACTTGGCGCTCAAGCATATACCATAAACGGGGATAATCCTTATTTACCTTTCACTAAAATCCCTCCCGATGTAGTCGTAAAAGAATTTGAAGTTCCAGTGAAAAGCCTTTTACTGTTGGTCAAGTATTTAGAGCCGATATTTAAACAACAAGAAGAAACTCGGATAGTTGTTATTACATCTATGAGTGGCATTCGTCCCTATATGTGTGGGTATTCTCATGCATCCGCAAAGGCCGGAATTCATCATGCTGTTAGGAGTCTGTGCTTGGAGTTTAGCTCTCGGTATAAATCAGTTTATGTTACAGAAATTTTGCCTGGCATTGTAGATACAGGTTTATACGACTCAGAAGAAGTGATTAAATCTGTTCAAGAAATAGGAGAAACTTTTGGCTTTTTCGGGGATAAGAAGTACACTGTAGAAAATTTTCCATTAATGCCTCCTTCGTCTGTAGCAGAAGCTGTTACGTTGGCATTGGAATCCGATGCTCATATTCTTTCGATCAATATGGTAGCGCATGATCAATTTCCTAACATGGGTGCATAATATCTGATGAGTAAAAAATGGTGCAACAGCTAATAATAAACGGAATTATTGCAGGCAGCATATACGCTCTTATTGCTATAGGTTTTACTGTGATTTATCGCACGGTGAAGTTTTTTCACCTTGCTCATGGCGTTGTTTATACGGCGGGAGCATATTTTGCCTATACCTTTATAAACTCTCTAAACTCCCTAACTCCCCAACTCTCCAACTCTCCAACTCCCCAACTCTCCAACTCCATAACTTTATATAGCCTTTCTTTTTTTCTATCTATAATCCTATCTGCCATTCTTGGAATTGCCATCGATAGATTAGTCTATTATCCTCTCCGAAGGCAGAAGGCATCAAACCTGATTTTCCTTCTTGCTTCCTTTGGTGTCTTTATCTTCATCCAGAATCTGATCCAACTTATCTATGGAGCACAGATTCTTACAATAAGAACCGGTCCTATCAAAGAAGGACATCATTTCCTTGGTGCCGTGATTACTGATATTCAGATTACAATTTTGGTGGTCTCAATCATTCTTATGATACTGCTCTGGCTATTTATCCAGAGGACAAAACTTGGCAAGGCAATAAGGGCAGTTTCTGATGACCCTGTAGCAGCGAATGTTGTTGGTATAAATCCTGAAAAGATAATTCTAACTTCATTTGCTATTGGCTCGGCATTGGCTGGTGCTGCCGGGATACTTATTTCTTTAGAAACTAACATTGAACCTACTATGGGATTTTCTGCCCTCTTGAAAGGTGTTATTGCCTCTATTGTGGGTGGTATTGGTAGTATCCCAGGGGCGGTGCTTGGAGGATTCTTTCTGGGACTGGCTGAGAATCTTGGTATCTGGAAAATATCTGCAGGATGGAAGGATTGTATTGCATTTGTTATTCTCATAATCTTTCTTTTGATAAGACCATCGGGTTTCCTTCCTGCTAAGATAGAAAAGGAAACAATTTAAAGAATATGGAATATCTTTTACATATACTTGTTATTGCTGGGATATACATAATCCTTACCTTAAGCCTTAATCTCATTGTAGGATTTACAGGGCTACCTGCACTTGGTCATGCAGCCTTTTCTTGTATTGGAGCATATACCTCAAGCCTTCTTGTGTTAAATATAGGTTTATCTCCCTTTTTAGGATTGTTGATAGGAGCATGCGTGGCAGCAGTATCAGGTATAATAATAGGTTATCCAGCAGTGCGATTAAAAGGAGATTATCTTGCCTTGGCAACTTTTGGATTAGGAGTTATTGTTTACTCCATTGCAAAGAACTGGGTATCTCTTACAAGAGGACCAATGGGACTTCCTGGAATACCAGGGTTTTCAATTTTTGGTCTTCAGTTGTCAGAGATATGGTCTTACTTGCTTTTGGTTTTTGTCTTTGTTGCAATTACCATATTTGTTATCAACAGGATAGTTCATTCTCCATTTGGTAGAATCCTGAGGTCTATCAGAGAAGATGAGATTGCATCAGAGGCTTTAGGTAAAGATACAACCAGACACAAACTCCTGGTATTTATTATTGGAGCGTTCTTTGCCGGTATTGCTGGGAGTCTTTATGCCCATTACATAACCTTTATTGACCCTTCAAGTTTCACTGTAATGGAATCCATAACCATCCTTCTTATGGTTATCTTTGGTGGGATGGGAAGTATATCAGGTTCTATAGTGGGCGCGGTAATTCTTGTTGTTATTCCTGAACTTCTGAGGTTTTTGGGTATGCCATCATCAGTTGCAGCGCCAATGAGACAGATGATATATGGATTGCTTCTTGTAGTCCTTATGCTTAAAAGGCCACAGGGAATAATGGGAGTGTATAGGTTTAAATGAAAAATTCTAAATCCAAAGTTCTAAATTCTAAACAAATTCGAAGCACAAATGTTCAAAATTCTAAAAGTTTTGGTGATTTGAATTTTGATATTAGATATTGTTTAGGATTTAGGATTTCGAAATTAGGATTTATAGGTTTATGGGAGCATATAAATTCAAATGAATAGCGGTATGTTATTAGAAGTTAAAAATCTTTATAAAGAATTTGATGGACTTGTTGCTGTGGATAATCTCAGCTTTTCTATTCAGCAAGCAACTATAAACGCACTTATAGGTCCAAATGGTGCAGGAAAAACAACTGTTTTTAATATAATTTCTGGATTCTACAAACCCCAATCTGGAGATGTATATTTTAAGAACAAGAAAATTACCAATTTACCACCTCACAGGATAGCCCGATTGGGCATCTCACGAACATTTCAAAATATCAGGCTTTTTCCACAGATTACGGTTATGGAGAATATGTTACTTGCGACAAAGTATGAAAAGGGTGAAGAGCTTATATCCGCACTTCTTCAATCAAAGATTATGAGGTATGAAGAGCAGAGAAACAGAGAAAAGGCTTTGGAATATCTTGAATTAGTGGGTCTTATAGACAAAAGAGATGAACTTGCCGAAAATTTATCTCATGGGCAGAGAAAATTACTTGAATTAGCCCGAGCATTGGCAATGGAAGCTGAACTCTTTTTATTGGATGAACCAACAGCAGGTGTTTTCCCTAATATGAGAGTTAAGATACTGGATGTGCTTCAGAAAT
>CAZYPR010000032.1:0-18180 GCA_964649495.1 uncultured Clostridia bacterium
GCCTCCAAAGGAGGCTCCTATTTCAGAAATCCCAACCATTTTTGAACAGCCTCATATTCATTAAAGATTTGTATGGTTCCTGAGAGAAGAAAGCTTTTTTTAATTTTTCAAGGTCATTAATTAGTTTCCCTCTCTCATTCGCTGTATATCCCTCTGCAACTATTACAACATCAACCATATTTTCAGGCTTTCCATTTTTTAGAACTTCTATTACTTCAACGTCCTTCCTTTGATTTTCTTTAATTATAAAAATATCCTGTGGGTCAATGACTTCATTAAAGAATGGCTTAAGGTTGAAATCTCTGCCTCTCACCTCAAATTCAATTTTAATCTTATTTTTTGGAAAAGGAATTAGAACAGACTCGTGATAGGTTCTCTTCCTTCCTTTTATTGCGGGATCTGTTGTCTTGTATTCACCAAAATAACTGTCGAAACCTCTTGAAAATATGAGCTTGCCTGAGCCCAGGTCATAAACTTTGACATAATACCTTCCATTATTGAATCTGTCTACCAAATTCTTTTTGCTTCCAGACCAGACTCCTGCCATATATATTCTATCGATAGTTATAAATTCCTCTTCAGCATTTCCTATGTGAAAGTAATCAATCCTCATTGTTCTGTCGATGAAATAATCATTAAAACTAACTTCTTGAGAGAAAACAAATGATGATAAAAAAAGAAAGACTAAAAAGACCTTTTTCATTTTTTCCCTCCAAAAATTTGCATAGATTAGATTATCAAAGAGTTATGAATATTTCAACATAGACCATGATAAAGCAAATTTCCAAAGTTTTTAATTATCTTTTATTACTTAAATTTTAGGCTATAGGCTGTGAAGTTTGACTTTTAGTGAAGATAACCCTTCCTTGATTAAATAGGTGGATTATGGTAAATTTTAAATTTATTATGAGATTTGGAGATTATGATGTGAATCCAATTTCTGATGGGACATTTTTACTTGATGGCGGTGCAATGTTTGGAGTTGTCCCAAAAGCTCTCTGGCAGAAGAAAGCTCCTCCAGATGAAAAGAATAGAATAACCCTTGGTTTGAACTCCCTTCTTATTTTAAAAGGGAAGAAGGCAGTAATTCTTGAAACAGGATTAGGTGAGATTGGAAATCAAAAGTTTCAGGAGATTTACGGAGTAAAGAGGGATAAAACTTTTTTGGAAAAAATTAGAGAGAAAGGCCTTGAACCTGAAGACATAACATATGTTGTAAACACCCATCTTCATTTTGATCATTGTGGATGGAACACATCCTTGAAAGGAGATGTTTTTAAGCCTACTTTTCCCAGAGCGAAATATTTTGTCCAGAAGGAAGAGTGGGAGTCTGCCTTTAATCCTGATGAGAGAAGCTCTGCAAGTTATATAAAGGAGAAGCTCCTCCCGTTAAAAGAGGAGGGGAATCTTGAGCTAATAGAGGGAGATTTGGAAATAGAGGAAGGAATAAAAATTTTGCATGTCCCAGGACATACAAGAGGGCATCAGTGCGTTTTTATTGAGGGGAAAGGAAGGAAATTGTTTTTCCCTGGAGATTTAATCCCAACATCTGCTCATTTCCCTCTTCCTTATATTATGTCATACGATCTTTTCCCCCTTGAAACCCTTGAAAACAAGAGAAAAATACTGAAAATTGCAAATGAGGAGGGATGGATTTTTGCTTTATACCATGACCCTATTTATGTTTTTGGAAAGGTTGAACTTTTTGAAGGAAAGTGGAAATTTGTTCCGGTGGAGGAAAAAAATGAGATTTAATTTTGCATTGTTAATGTTAAGTTCTCATTTTATCAAGCATTTATTAAAATCTGAAATTTCAAGGAGGAGGTAATGGAAAAACTTTTCTGGTTTGTTCCTATTGGCTCAATTATAGCCCTTCTTTACGCTTATTTTCTTGGTAGATCAGTCTATAAATATGACGAAGGGACAAAAGAGATGAAGAAAATTGCTGAGGCTGTGAGAGAGGGAGCTTACGCATATTTGAAGAGGCAGTATGCGGGGGTTTCTGTATTCTTCGGTGTGGTCTTTTTAATCCTGATTGTAATCGCTTTAAATGGGCTACTCCCCATCTTTGTCCCCTTTGCATTCCTCACAGGAGGTTTTTTTTCAGGTCTTTCAGGTTATCTTGGAATGACTCAGGCAGTTCATTCTTCTGCAAGAACTGCCAATGCAGCAAGGAACTCCCTTAATTCAGCCTTGAGGGTTGCTTTCAATGCGGGTGCTGTTATGGGCTTTGTGGTTGTTGGGCTTGGAATCCTTGACCTTAGTATCTGGTATATAATTCTGAACTGGTATTACAGAAATCTTCCTGATGTTGAGAAGATAAGGGCAATTACATCAACAATGATATGTTTTGGAATGGGAGCGTCCTCCCAGGCTCTATTTGCAAGGGTAGGGGGAGGAATATTTACAAAGGCAGCAGATGTTGGAGCAGACCTTGTTGGAAAGGTTGAGGCAGGAATTCCTGAGGATGATCCCAGAAACCCAGCGGTTATTGCTGATAATGTTGGAGACAATGTTGGTGATGTTGCAGGAATGGGAGCAGACCTTTATGAGTCATATGTTGGCTCTGTTATTGCAACAATGGCTCTTGCGGTTGCAGCTGGTCTTGGGATAAATGGTGTCCTTGTCCCTATGCTTATGGCAACAGTTGGAATTCTCTCTTCAATTGTGGGGACTTGGTTTGTTAGGACAAAGGAAGAGATAAGTCAGCTTGCCCTTCTCACTGCCCTCAGAAGAGGAATATGGATTTCATCAATTGCTGTGGCTGTATTCTCATTTATTCTAATTAGATTCTTGCTACCCCAGTATATGAACATTTTCTTTGCCCTTTTTGCAGGACTTGTTGCTGGGGTGTTTATAGGATTTTCGACAGAATTCTTTACATCTGATACATATAAGCCAACAAGGACAATTGCCAACTCTGCAAAAACAGGCCCTGCAACTGTATTTTTGCAGGGTATAGGTGTAGGGATGTTTTCAACTGTTCCTCCTGTTCTGATTGTAGTAGTTGCAGTTATTATTGCTTACTATGTCTCTGGAGGACTTCATAATTTTAATCTTGGACTTTACGGTGTGTCGATAGCTGCAGTTGGAATGCTTTCAACTCTTGGAATAACCCTTGCGACAGATGCCTATGGTCCTGTTGCTGACAATGCGGGAGGAAATGCTCAGATGAGCCATCTTCCACCTCAGGTCAGAGAAAGGACAGATGCCCTGGATGCTCTTGGAAACACAACCGCTGCGACAGGAAAGGGATTTGCAATAGGTTCTGCAGCTTTGACCGCCCTTGCTCTTCTTGCTGCATACAAGGACCAGATCGAAATTCTTGGAGGCAAACTAAAGCTTGAGATTATAAATCCTCCGGTTCTTCTTGGGATAATGATAGGAGCTTGTATGCCCTTTGCATTTTCCTCAATGACTTTAAGGGCTGTTTCTCAAACTGCTGGAAAGATTGTTGAGGAAGTAAGGAGACAGTTCAGAGAAATAAAAGGTTTGATGGAAGGAACTGCAAAAGCTGATTATGCAAGGGCTGTAAAAATATGTATAGCTGCAGCTCAAAAGGAGATGGTAGCACCTTCCTTAACAGCTATTTTGATGCCAATTTTTATCGGTATTCTTCTTGGTCCAAGCGGAGTAATCGGGCTTCTTGCAGGTGCTCTCTCATCCGGTTTTATAGTTGCGGTCATGATGGCAAATTCTGGTGGAGCATGGGATAATGCAAAAAAATACATTGAAAAGGGGAATCTTGGTGGAAAAGGAACAGATGTTCATAAAGCAGCAGTAATAGGTGACACTGTTGGAGATCCTTTCAAAGATACTGCTGGACCTTCCTTAAACATTTTAATAAAATTAATGTCAACAGTATCAATTGTCTTTGCAAGATTTGTTCTTGCCTTTACTATATTTAAGTGGTAGTTTTGTTAGCCAAGAGCTGGTCTAACAGCTATTTCAATGGGAATTGATATTGGAGAATGCAAAATAAAAGGAGATTCTTTCTTTTGTAATTACCATCGAAATTCCAATAAAAATAACTCCCTCAGTGAATTTGGAAAATTCAAATGAGATTTTTCCAAAATAGATATTATTATGGAATTTTTCTGAAAATTAGAAGTCCGAGCTTAACCAATTCAATAAATTCAGGCTTAAGCCCCTTACCAACTCAAAAGCTATTCTATTTTATTCCGAAAAGAACCCATTCATTCTTAGGAATATCCTTTAGCCACTCTTTCATCCACTTAAACTGAGCTTTTGTTTCAAGGAATTTTTGAGCATTGAACTCTGTTTTGCACGGATGACCGAATATAGCCCATGACATCATTCTCTCCGCAAGAATTCCATCAGTCACTTTTGCATCCACCGCACCTTCAGGATAATAAGGGGGTCTTTCCCATGAGGGCTCTCCTTTCGGGTCAAGTTCGATGTGACCACAAAGAGTTCTTGCGGATGGATTCTCACTTTTGGATACAACATCAAAATGGTCAGAAATAAATGATTTTGCAAGGTTTAAATCTATTTTTCCATAATTTGAATCCAGTAGCTCTTTCCATCTTTTATGCCTTGCAAAACCTGTTGTTGTCTCATCTGAGTAATCGAGGTCTGTCTCTTCTCTCACCTTTTCGTCAAAAGCAATATTTGAACCAGTAAAATATCCATTTTTTGTTCTCTGGAGGCTATGGTTTTTTAAACCTAATTCAAGGCATGCAATCTCTCCTGTTTTTCTGTCTCCAATTAGCCATGAGTTGGCGTATCCTCCATTGTTATCTTCCATCATTATTTTAACCCACTCATCAATTGAATTTGCATACTGAGTGGCTTTTCTCGCTCTCACAAATTCAGGTGTCCCATTGGGGTTAAATCCTTTAAAACCGGCGATTGTTGTTTCTGTTACCATCAATCCCGAAGAAGATATATACCAATCAGAGCCACTATGGATAAAACCTGGATAGGATTGCATTAATACTCTGTTACCCTTTTCAGGCTTTAAATCAATAAAAACATTGAAAAATCTACCTGTAACATAATCAATCCAAGTGTTGTGAGCCATTACAATTATTCCGTCTTTTGTTGCTTCTCCAGTTGCAATAAATGCAGAGCAGTGGGAAGATGCTCCTTTTCTCTTTGGCTCTATATATGGTAAGTAATACCATGCTGTTTCCATCCAGCTGTTGAGGGCAAGAATATCTTCAAGGTCGAGTTCCTTTACACCTATTGCCTTTGCTCCTTGAAGTATCCCTTTCATCTCTTCAAGATATTCCTCCGGGACTTTCGGCAAATAGTATTTCTTTGCTGTGTTCTTAAAAAATTTCCATTTTTTGCCTGTCTCCTTCTCCAAATAGAAAGAAATGGTTTTTATTGCTTCATCAATATAAACACCTAAGAAAAAGCCATGTTGATAGCCAATCTGATATGGAGTTCCTTCTAAATGAAGAAAAATCCACCCCTCTCTTTCTATCCTTGAAGAACCTTTGAGCAGATCCTCTTCCTTTTGAAGGGAGGAAAGGGGTGAAAAAATTACCATTAAGGAAACTACAAAAGCAAACAATCCTCTCATATAGCCTCCTTTCATTCATCTTGTTTTTATCATAAAATAAGGGGAATTTCAAATATATGGCTTTATAAAAAACTTATTATTCATGAGTATTATTGCAGAAGAGGTGAAATAAATTTATTAAATGGTATAATATACATGGAAGTTTCAAAATGATTGGGAAATTGGTTAAAGATATTTATGAAATAAGCTACTTTAAAATTGTATAAAAATGAGAGTTAAAATAGAATTCAATCCCATTGAAAAGCCCTTTATTAATATACCATGCCAATACAATGAGATTATTCAAGGTTTTATCTATCAGTATCTTGATCGCTGGCTTGCGAAAGAGCTGCACGATAAAGGGTTCAAAGACCCTGAAACAAAGAGAAAAATAAAGTTTTTCACCTTTTCAAGGCTAATTCCAGAAGAAAGAGCTTATATAAAAAACGGACAAATTTATTTATACGGAAGAACGAGTCTTGTGGTCTCCTCTCCTCTTCATAATTTCATTCAATCCTTCGCAATGAATCTCTTAAAAGCTGGTAAAATAAAACTGGGTAATGAGGACTTAATTTTGTTATCTGTTCAAGTAGAAGGATTACCTCCCTATCAGGAAAAAATCTATGTGAAAACCCTTTCTCCAATCACAGTTTACAGTACCCTTAAAAGTGCTGACGGAAAAAAGAAAACCTACTATTACTCCCCCTTTGAAAAGGAGTTTGAGGAGTTGCTGATTAAAAACTTACAAAGAAAACTCAGAACATGGCGAGGAAACACAGTATCCTCAGGCTCAATAAAACCTTATAAAGTCAGCTCAAAGGACCAAAGAATCGTGATTTATAAAAATACAGTAATAAAGGGGTGGGATGGGATTTTTGAACTTACTCTTCCAGAAGAGCTTTTCAGGATGGCTTTTGAAGCAGGCCTTGGAGCAAAAAACTCCCTTGGATTTGGATGTATAGAGGTTTGGAGAAAATGAAAGAAATAGAAAATGAACTATCAGAACTCGTTGACACACTCAAAAAAACTTTCCCTCAAACTTTAAAAGCAGTAATACTCTATGGCTCGTGGGCTAAGGGAAGTTCTAAAGAAAACTCAGATATAGATTTGATCGCTCTTTTTTCAGAGCTTGAGGATCAGAACAAAAGAAAGATTCATGAGCTTGTTTTTGAGAGCTATACTAAACATCATTGGGATTTTGTATGTGCAACAGTTGAGGATTTCGAGAAAGAGAAAGTGCCCCTTTACACTGCGATTAAAAAAGAAGGAAGAATTATATTTGGTGAATGCAACATGGAACCATCACCGATTGAACCTCAAATAAAATACAGAGAATTCTTTTTTAGATCAAAAGAGTTCGAGACGAGTAAAATTAAAATGGTTGAAAAGATAAAGAAAGAGCATCCATTTTATGGAGGAATTGAGCTTTGTTATATTGCCTCAAAGCATGCAATTCAGGCATCTTTAGCAATGAAAGGAGAAGGTTATTCAAGCAAGATAAAGGTTTTGCTCCCCCTTTGTGAAAAATATTTTGGCAGTAAAATAGCAGATGCTTTTAAGAGACTTTTTCAACTATATGTAAAATCAGAATATGGCTTAGAAATTCCAACTAAGACTGAATCTAACCTTGCCATCACCCTTGCAAAGGAAGTTATGAAAGTTTATGATATGATTAAGAATGAGACTAATAATTTTGAGAGAGTAAAGAAAATCGGAATGCAAGATGAAAAATAGAAATAAGCAAAATGATATAGAAATCCTGAGACCTCTTTTCTGGGAATACGATTGGAAATCAGTTCTGGAGAATCTGACCAGTCCATTTGTAATTGCCAGAGTTCTGGAAATTGGAGACTCAGAGCAGTTTAAACTTTTTGCTGAGCTTGTTGTAGATGAGTAATCAAAGAGTTTTTACATAAAAAAGGAGAAAAGCTTTTTTTCTCCTCAATCATTAAATTATTGGCGCCTGTATTATCAAAGAGATGAAACTTCTAAGTCAACATAAAAGAGCTATTGAAGCAGTAAAACCCTTATTGAACAGGGGAATTCTACCTGGCGGGCGAAACCGCTATAAACTAAAATCTTGGAAGTGGCTTTTAGAATTAGACTAATTCGGGCTTTATATTTAAGTGCGAAGCCAATAGAAAAATGATATAATTAATCATGGCTTATCCAAAAGGTGACCCATTCAATTTCCTTGGGATAAGGGATGAGATTTGCGAGCTTAATAATGCAAAGGTAGCTATTCTTCCAATCCCTTATGAATTGACAACCTCTTTTTTAAAAGGGACATCTCGAGCCCCTCTAAGAATTATTGAAGTTTCTAATTTTCTTGAGCTATATGAAGAGGAGATGGGATGGGAGCCCTGGAAGATTGGAATTTCTACCCTTGAACCCATTGAAATAGTTCATGACTCATATGAAATGATAAAAAGGATTGAAAATGCTACAAAATGGATTCTCTCCCTTTCAAAATTTCCAATCTTTATAGGAGGAGAGCACACAATATCCTTTCCAATTGTAAAAGCATTAAAAGAAAATGGGTTTAATTTTTCAGTTATTCAGTTAGATGCCCACGCTGATCTCAAGGATATTTATGAGGGAACAAAATTTAGCCATGCTTGCACAATGAGGAGGATTACAGAACTCGGGGTTAAAGTTGCAGGAGTTGGGATAAGAGCAATCTCTTTCGAGGAGGTTGATTTTATTAGAAATAATCCGGAAAAATACAAACTCTTTGAAATCGAAGATTTGGAATCTCATGTTTGGAAAGATGAATTGATGAATTTTCTTGAAGAGAATGTTTATATCTCTGTGGATGTTGATGTTATTGACCCTTCTGAAGTTCCTTCAGTGGGAACTCCTGAACCAGGAGGAATGAGATGGAAGGAAGTCGTCTCAATTATAAAAAATATTTGTAGAAATAAAAAAGTTATTGGAGCTGATTTTACAGAACTTGCTCCTCAGAGTTCCAACTCGTTCTCTGAATATGCTGTTGCAAAATTAATTTACAAGCTTATAAGCTTTGTCTTCGGTTAAGGAGGAGTGATGCCCAATCTAAAATTTACAAAGTATTTGATAGTTTGGTTTTTCTTTTTATCCTTCTCATTTTTTGTTTCCACTTTTTTGCATGAATGTGGGCATGGATTTGGCTCTCTTATTGATGGAGTAAGGGTTAGCACTGGATTTAACAGGGTTGGCGATTTTGGAAAATTCCCTTCCCAACCAGATTTTCGTTCAAATAATGTTATAACAGGGAAGCTTGACTCAGGAGGTTTACTCGGACCCTTTACAACATGGACTCTTGCAATAATTTTTACATTCCTTCTTTCAAAGAGAGAAAAACCAGGCTTTTTTACTGCTCTCTTTGGTTCAATGGGTGTAGCCAACTCCTTTTTGAGGATAGTTCCGATTTTCTTTTTTCTTGTTTCTGCAATCTCAGGCTATTTCACTCTTGAAGATGAAGTTGCATGGGGATTGAGCAGGACTGAAGGTGTAAATTTCCCCATGGGTTTTGGAGAATTTAAAAGAATTGCTATTTCAAACCCAGAAATTTTTCTCTCAAACCCTTATGTTTACTTCTGGCCAATTGTTTCACTCCTTATATGCTCAATTTGCCTTTTTATTTCATATAAAAAGTTATCTTTCCTTTACAAAGATTACCTCTCCCACCCTCTCTTTAAGCTTGTTTTTGCTCTTCTTCCTCTCGCTTCTTTCCCCTTTACATTTTCAATTCTCAACTGGCTTGATAATTTAATCAGGATTAATTGGTAAAGTGGGAAAAAGGAGATTTGGACAACATTTCCTTAAAGACAGAAATATTCTCAGAAAAATAATTCAGGTGATCAGTCCGTGGGAAGAAGATACAATATTAGAAATCGGTTCTGGGAAAGGAGCTTTAACAATTCCCCTTTCAAATTTTTGTAAAAGATTGATAGCAGTAGAAAAAGACAGAAAGCTTGCCAATTACCTGAAAGAAAAAAAATTAAAAAATGTTGAAATTATTGAGGCAGACATATTAACTTTGAGTTTAAAAGACATCGTTGATGAAGAGATATGTGTTGTAGGGAATCTTCCATACTATATCTCTTCCAGGATAATAAGTTGGTTTATTAAAGAAAAGAATCTTGTCAAAAAAGGAGTTTTTATGCTTCAAAGGGAAGTTGCTGAAAGAATATGTGCAAAGCCAGGAAGCAAATCCTATTCATTCATTTCTATCCATACTCAGATTTTCTTTGAGGCTAAAATTTATTTTCATGTGAATCCCTATTCATTTTCTCCCCCTCCTGAGGTTACTTCTTCTTTGATTGAACTTAAGAAAAGGGTGAAGCCAATGTTAGAGATCGACGATGAGATCGAATTTATAGAATTTCTAAAAAATTCTTTTTCCAAAAGAAGAAAAACATTGGTCAACAACCTTATTTCAATGGGATTTAAAAGAGAAGAGCTTCTCAATATTTTTGATTCCCTTTCAATTGATAAGATGAAAAGACCTGAGGAAATTGAAATGGAAAAATTCCATGAGTTATGGAAATCTTTGAAAGGTCTTAGAACTTAATACTTATTTTGCATTGGAGGGCAGGGAGTGTCTGCATAAGAACAAATTTTCCTCCAATTTCAAAGTTTTTCATTTAATACTCTTATCATTTCTTCATGAATTTTTCCATTGGAGGCAACTATCTCTTTAGAGTAAATGTCTGTTGGAAATCCTTTAAAATCAGTAATTTTTCCACCCGCTTCCTCAACTATTAAAATTCCCGCAGATACATCCCATGGGAAAAGTTTTAGCTCCCAGAATCCATCAAATCTCCCACAGGCAACAAAGCAGAGGTCAAGGGCTGCAGATCCTAATCTTCTTATTGCTTGAGCCTTTAGAGCAAATTTTGAAAAATGGTCAAGGTTATTATTGGAGTCCTCCCTTATGTCGTATGGAAAGCCAGTAGCAAGAAGAGCCCTACTTAGGGAATCTGTTTCTGAAACTTTTATCTTTCTTTTTCCCAAAAAAGCACCATTTCCTTTTAAAGCCCAGAAAATTTCTTTTGAAATTGGGTTGTATACAACCCCTGTAAATATTTCTCCCTCAAATTCCACAGCAATTGACACCGCAAATATTGGAAGACCGTGAGCAAAATTCGTTGTTCCATCGAGGGGATCAACAATCCAACGAATTGGAGCGTTCGATTTAATTTCAAGGTCTTCTTCCGAAAGGATACTGTGGTCAGGAAATTTCTCATTTATTTTTCTTTTTATAAATTCCTGACTTATACAATCCGCTTCTGTAACGATGTTTATTTCTCCTTTGAAATTAATCCTTTTAATCTTTCCAAATTTCCTTTTTAACAATTCTCCCGCTTCAAAAGCTATTATTTTTGCGTATTCACTAATCTCTTCTTTCATGCTAAAAAAGTTTCAATTGTTTTCCCTCTTTCCTCTCTTTTTCTAAGATCACTTTTATTTTTCCATACACTCCATCGTAACCAGGCACTGTTTCTACCTTTCCCTTTCTCATTGCTTCGATAGCGGTTGCCAGTAACTCACCACCTTTTCTCTCAATTTCCTTTATTGGAATTTCGTTAAGGATGGAAATTTCATCTCCCAGAACTTTTACTAATCTATGGTATTCATCGAAAACAGATTTTGAATCAGAGGCTTTACCCATAATTTCCCCGAGAATTTCATTGAGGGGGATAAGTTTTACAAAGGGTATTGAATTGGGAGGATTCTCCCCTTCCTTTCTATCTGCAAGCTCTTCTACCCTGTGAAGAACACCGATGGTCAATCTCCTTCCACAAACCGGACACTGGAGATTTTTCTTTCTCGACTCAAGAGGATGAAGGCAGACATTGCAAGCTCTATGACCATCGTAATGATATTTCCCCTCCTCAGGAAAGAACTCAATTGTCATTAAAAACTTATTTTTGTCCTTGGTTTTTAAGACTTTCCTAAGGGATTGATAATTAAAATCACAATCAAAAAGATTTGCCTCTCTTCCTATTCTGTCGGGAGAATGGGCATCTGAGTTCGATACAAGGGAAAAATTGTCCAAGGTTGAAAGTCTCCAGTTCATTGCTGGGTCTGAGGATAGACCTGTTTCAAGAGCAGTTATGTAGGGAGTCATATCCTCAAAGCACTCTTTAACCGAATCAAAGCCAGAAAATGAGCCAAGAAGGGAGAACCAAGGAGTCCATATATGGGCTGGAATTATCATACAATCAGGACAGACTTTCAGAACAAGACTTACAAAATCCTTGGCATCAAGACCGAGCATTGGCCTTCCATCAGAACTTAGTTTCCCAAATCTTTCAAGATTTCTGTTTATTTTTTCTGATGATTCAATTGAGGGTGAAAGGATAAAAATGTGAACCTTTCTAACCATCCCACCCTTTTGATAAATTAAGCTCACCTCTCCTGAAAGAATAAAATATGCATCCTCCGGAGAGAATTTGACATCCTTTAATGGACCATTGGGGATACTCCCTGGCTCTTTAAGAACGAGAAACCCATTATCTTTCTGGACAAGTTTTTCTTTTATTAAATAGAACCATTCAGGATGGGTGAAATCACCTGTTCCCACAAGTTTTACTCCTTTAATCTTTGCCCATCTTGCAATAATTTCAAATTCCATATCCTTTGATGTAGCTCTCGAAAATTTTGAATGAATATGAAAATCAGCTATGAATCTCACCTTTTCTTCCTTTCAATATTTCCTGAAAAATCTTTAGAAAGAAATGAATTTAAAATATCGGAAAATGATAATCTATCTTTGGAAAGAAATTCTTTTTCAACCTCTTCTAAAATCTTTTTTAGAGAAGGACTTGAATTTTTCTTAAATCTTTCAATGATTTTTAGAATCTCATTCACTTCTTTCTCCTCAAGAACAAAATTTTCTCCATTGATTATTGCAATCTCCACTCTTTCAATCCATTTTTTAGCAATCTCTTCGCTCTCCCTATCTTTGCTTAATATTTGAGTAATTTCAGGAGCAAACTTATAATATAGCTTTACATTTTCCATTCCTTCCAATGAACTGCTTAAAATGTGTTCTTTGAATTCTTCGATTATGTTCAATATTTGGACTTTCTCCTCATTTCTGTAAATCCATTCCACAGGGCATCTTTCACCTTCCTTTGGTTTTTTCTGTTCCGCTTCCTTCTCAATGAATTCTTTGTAAGCAAAATATGCCCTTTTTTCACTTAAATCAGAGCGTAAAATTCCATAGGGAGGGATTTCAGGGCGAGGGTCATCTATTATTTCATAGAAAAATACTTTATTTACATAATCTTTTGACTTCATTAGTTGCAGAAATCTCTTATAATAATCTGCTTGGGTTTCCTCGCTAACCTCCCATGTGTGCCAGCCTGTCTCTGTAATCCAAAGAGGTTTATTGCTTGCTCCCTCCTCTCTTAAAACCTGCAGAAGTGAGGGAGCCAGAGGATTCTTTGGATCATATGATTCCATTTTCAGAAAACAATTGTCAGGGAGGTCGTATATGTGATGGGAAATTACATCGATAAACTCCTTGGAAGTAGAAAGAATTCTTCTCAACCATATATCCCATCTCGACTCAGTTACACCGAAAAGATGGGAAAGCTCGGGAGCCACAACCTTTGAGTTTGGATCTGCTTTTTTCACTGTCTCATAACCTGGGATAAGAATTATGCTTATGTATTCATCAACTGTTCCTTTCCAGAATTCCTTTAAATTTGGCTCATTCCACATTCCCCAGTAGAGAATTTTTCCCTTGTATCTTTCCACGGTTTTTTTCACAAAGTTTTTCCAGAGATTTGAATCTTTTGGAACAGAATTTTTTGAACCATCTCCCGCCCATGGAGGAGTATAGGAAAGGGTTGCAAATATTGAAAGCCCCCTTTCAAAAGCTTGATTAACCGCTCTGTCAAAATTTTCCCATCTAAAATATCCCTGGTATGGTTCGATTTCATACCAGTTAAAATCCAATCTCACCCATTTTATACTTGCATTCTTGATCTTATCCAGAACCGCTGAATTTGGAAGATGGGCATTTATTCCGTATGGAGAAGGGCTATCCTGAGCAAAAATGCAAAGGGGGAAGAGAAAAATAAGTAAGATTTTTTTCATAAGAATTTTAGATAGCATTTTAAAAAGAGGAAGTCAACAGAGAGAATAATCCTTTGAATTAAAAGTGTTGACAGCTTTATTCTGTTTGCTTTATTTTTTAAGTTGCAAATTTTCTTCTATTGTTTTATATTTAAATCTTGGGGTCGTAGTTCAGATTGGTTAGAACGCCGGCCTGTCACGCCGGAGGTCGCGGGTTCAAGTCCCGTCGGCCCCGCCATTTAACTAAAAATCACCATTAAGCGACCACTCAACAATCTCAAACGAAAATTCAAAAAAAATCTAAGGCAAAAAGAATACAGCTTCCAATTTTCAATTTGTCATCGCAGTCAGCATAGAATTTAAAATATATTGACTTTTCTTTTTTTTAAAAGTTAAATTATTTAATAAATGAGGAATTTAAATTTACTTTCACCCTTACTTCTTGGTTTTTTTTGCCTCGGATTTCAGATAATAATAATAAGAGAATTCTCTGCTGTATTCTGGGGGAATGAACTCAATTTTGGCATAATCCTTGGTTTTTGGCTTTTATGGGAAGGAATTGGAGCTTTAATCGCAGAAAAGATAAGTTTTGACACCAATAAAATTTACAAATTTTACCTGATTACATTATTCTTTTTTTTAGTTTCCCTCACTCTTATCAGGATAAACAGATTTTTAATAAACAGACTTCCGGGAGAAATTCTACCATTGTCCTGGATTATTATTTTTTCAGCCCTTTCTACTCTTTTTGTCTCTCTATTTTTAGGCATTCTTTTTGTTCTTAATGTAAAGTTTTTAGGCGAAAGATTGGCTATTACCTATATTCTTGAAAGTGTAGGTTCAGCCTTTGGTTCAATATTTGTGTATTTTGTCATTGTTCCATACACTTCCAACTGGATGGGAACAGCAATAATAGGACTAATCGGGATCCTCTTTCTCTTGTCTATTTTTAAGCCAAATTTAAAACTACTTTCCGCCTCTCTTCTCCTTATTTTTCTAATTCTATTTTTTAGCTTTTTTGCCGACAACTTCCTTGTAAAAAAATACTGGTCCCCCCTTGAACTAAAAATTTCAAAAGATTCCAAATTCGGGAAAATATCTGTTGTGGAGGAGAAGGACGAAATATCTGTCTATGAAAACAGTATGCTTTCATTTTCTTCCCATGAAAAAGAAAGTGGAGAAGAAAGTATCCATTTGCCTCTTCTTATTCATAATTCTCCAGAGGAAATATTGATAATAGGTGGTGGTTTTGGAGGCGCTTTAAGGGAGGCTCTTAAATACAAAGATTTAAAAATAGATTATCTGGAGCTTGACCCTGAAATAATTAGGATTTCAAAAGGGATAGAATTTTTTAAAAAATATTTTGAGGATGAAAGAATAAAATTCCATTGGGGTGATGCGAGAGGTTATCTACAAAAGGAAAAGAAAAAATGGGACTGTATAGTTATGATTCTGCCTGAGCCTATAAATGCCCAGGTCAATCGACTTTACACTAAAGAGTTTTTTAGCCTCATAAAAGAAAGATTGAAAACTGGAGGGATATTCTCATTCAAAGTTCCATCTTCAGCAGAATACATCAATTTGGATCTTCAAAGGGTTATCTCTATTCATTATTCTACTTTAAAGAGTGTTTTTCCACATGTTAATTGTATTCCTGGAAGCACATGTATCTTTATAGCATCCAGTGAGCATTTCAAAATTAGTGTTGAATCTATACTTAGAAAAAAAGAGGAGCTTGAGATAGAGACTTCTTTCATAAATGAGAGATATTTGAGAATGAGGATGTCGCCAATCAGATATATTCTTATTGAGTCTGCAATAAAAACTGAGCAAAGGATAAATTCAGATTTCAATCCCTCCCTTTATCTTTTCCAGCTAAACTATTTGAGTGGCTATCACGGAAAAATAGAAAAAAAATTTTATGATTTTCTAATTTCAGTCCCAACATTCTGGCTGATTGATGCGCCTCTAATTTTATTTGCCATTCTTCTTCTCATCAAATTTTTTAAAAAAGAATCATTTTCCATGCTACCAGTTTTTGGAATAGGACTCACAACTCTCTCAATGGAGATTCTTATAGTCCTTGCCTATCAGGTTTTCTATGGCTATTTTTATGGAAGAATTGCCATTCTTCTATTTTCCTTTATGGTTGGTCTTGCCATCGGCTCATCATTTGTAAAATTTTTTCTTAATCCCTCATTGAAACTCCTATCTATTTTTCAATTTTTGATTCTTTTACTTTCAATTTTGTCTTTTCTTTTCTTCAAAATCCCCTACTCAATAATGGGGAATCCATTATTTCATTTTTTTATGTTTTTACTACTTTTCCTATACGGAATGGTCAGCGGTTCAATTTTTATAATAACCAATGAACTTTTTATTGAAAAAAAGAAAAGGTTTGGTCTTGGATGGGCTGTGGATCTCTTTGGTTCTACTATTGGAGCTATTTCCATATCCACAATCCTTTTACCAGTTGCTGGTTTCTTTCCAGTTCTTAAATTCTTTTTAATTTTCAATCTATTAATCTTTTTGTTCATAATAAAGAAATAACACCAAATTTTTTAATTCCCCCTTGACAAATAGGATGATTTTTTGATATATTAGCAATCTAAGAATAAAATTGCTAAGGAGGTGAATATGAAGATCAGACCTTTACATGACAGAGTTCTCCTCAAAAGAATTGAGGAGAAAGAAGTTAAAAAAGGTGGGATTATAATTCCGGATACCGCAAAGGAAAAACCCCAGCAGGCTACTGTAATTGCTGTAGGAAAGGGGAAAATCCTTGAAGATGGGAAGGTGATTCCACTGGATGTGAAGGAAGGAGATACAGTTCTTATTGGTAAATATGCTGGGACAGAAGTAAAAATAGACGATGAGGAATACTTAATTGTCCGCGAGGATGAAATCCTCGCAATAATTTCACAATAAGGAGGTGAAACATGGCAAAGAGTATTAGTTATGGTGATGAAGCAAGAAATGCCATTTTGAAGGGAGTTAATATTCTTGCAGACACTGTTAAGGTCACCCTTGGTCCAAGGGGACGAAATGTTTTACTGGAGAAGAAATTCGGCTCTCCAGTCAGCACAAAGGATGGTGTAACTGTTGCTAAAGAAATTGAACTCAAAGATCCCCTTGAGAACATGGGTGCCCAGCTTGTAAAAGAGGTTGCCTCAAAAACCTCAGACATTGCGGGTGATGGGACAACCACTGCCACTGTTCTTGCTCAAGCAATTTACAAGGAAGGTTTGAAATATGTCCTTTCTGGTGCCAATCCAATGCTTATTAAAAAGGGTATCGAGAAAGGTGTCGAAGTAATTACTGAAGAATTGAAGAAACTGAGCAAAAATGTAGAAGGGAAAATGGTTGCTCAGGTAGCCTCTATTGCTGCAAACAATGATGATGATATTGGAAAAATAATAGCTGACGCAATGGACAAGGTTGGAAAGGATGGTGTTATAACTGTTGAAGAGGCGAAATCTCTTGAAACCACAATGGAAGTAGTGGAAGGAATGCAGTTTGATAGAGGTTATCTCTCACCCTATTTTGTAACAGACCCTGAAAGAATGGAGTGTGTTCTGGAAAATCCCCTTATTCTCTTGCACGAAAAGAAAATTTCTAATCTTAGAGAGCTTCTTCCACTCCTCGAGCAGGTTGCAAAGTTAGGAAGGCCCCTTCTTGTAATTGCAGAAGATGTTGAAGGTGAAGCCCTTGCCACTCTTGTAGTTAATAAACTAAGAGGAACTTTGATGTCAGCGGCGGTTAAGGCTCCGGGATTCGGCGACAGAAGAAAGGCGATGCTTGAGGATATAGCAATTCTTACTGGTGGAAAAGTTATTACAGAAGACATTGGAGTTAAACTTGAGAATGTTACAATTGATTGGCTTGGCGAGGCAAAAAAAGTGGTTATTGATAAAGACAACACTACCATTGTTGAAGGGAAAGGAGATCCAAAGGCAATAGAGGCGAGAATTAAGCAGATAAGGGTTCAGATTGAGGAGACAACATCTGACTACGACAGGGAAAAGTTACAGGAAAGACTTGCAAAGATGGTAGGTGGAGTAGCGGTGATCCGAGTAGGTGCTGCTACCGAGACAGAACTTAAAGAGAAAAAGGCAAGGGTTGAGGATGCAATGCACGCTACAAAAGCAGCTGTTGAGGAAGGGATTGTTCCTGGGGGAGGAGTTGCTCTTCTCAGATGTATTCCTGCCCTTGAAAAATTAAAGCTGGAAGGTGATATGCAGATAGGTGTGAACATAATGAAAAAGGCTCTTGAAGAGCCGATTAAATGGATTGCCAATAATGCTGGCTGGGAAGGAAATGTAGTAGTTGAAAAGGTTAAAGATATGAAAACAACATGGGGATTTGATGCTCTATCAGAAAAGTATGTTGACATGATAGAGGCGGGAATAATTGACCCAACAAAAGTTGTAAGAGTAGCGGTTCAGAATGCGGCATCTATAGCTTCAGTGCTCTTGACCACAGATGCTCTTGTTTCAGAGATTCCAGAAGAGGAGAAACACTCCAAGTATCCATCCCCACCATCTGATATGTACTGAGAAAAAAATGAAAAATTTTCA
>CAZYPR010000032.1:18190-28259 GCA_964649495.1 uncultured Clostridia bacterium
CCCTTCCCTTTTTTATTTTCCATTTAATTGAAGATTGAAAATTTGGAATTGAAACAACTAAAGAAAAACAAAAAAGTAAAGTTTCAATTTGAAAGACAGAAACAAAATAGATATGCTGTTAGCTTTTAGGGAATTCTATTTCCATAGACTGGGTAAAAAATATCCATATCTTTTCTTTTATAAATTAAACATCATTACTAGGAGTTCCTCTCTTTTTGGCACGAATTTTGAATAAATCAAAAATGGAGGAAAGAATGAGGGAGAAAGGGCTGACAACAACTGAACTTCTTATTGTAGTGGGAATTATTGCTTTAATTGCTGGTATGATTTTTATTGGTTATTCTGGAGCAAGAAAGAGAATTGATATTGATAATGCAGCTAACTCCATTGCAACCACATTAATGGATCTAAGACTGAGTTCAATGACAACAGATAAGCTTCGTGGATTTATGACAGGCTCTGGGTGTATGAGTGGAAGGGATTGCTATGCCACTTTCACCTTTGACGACAAGAACGGAAATTATAAGATTGAAGAAGGTGAAAGAACGGAAATTTCTTATTTCAATCTTCCCTCTTACCTGAAATTTGAATATACTCCGCCAGATAATTCTTTGACTATATTTTTTGACAGGAGAGGATTGCCAAGGGATGCGAACGGGAATTTCGTCCAGAAATCCCTCAAACTTGTTGTTACTCATGAAGGGAAAAAATTGGAAAGGACAATTGAAATTTCCATGAGAGTGGCAATTAAAAAATAAGAGGAGGAGATTATGAAGGAGAGAGGGTTTACATTAATTGAGTTATTAGTTGCTTTATCTCTATTTGTTCTTTCAATTTTATTACTATTTCAACTTGTCCTTCTTGCCATGAGGGTTAATGTGGTTAATTCAAAGAGAAACATAGCTATAATGACTGCTTTTGCTGAGTCAGAAAAATTTAAAGCTAAAAGATTTGAAGATTTAAAGGATGAATTCACGATAGTCTATAGAGAGGGGACATTCTATTTTGTCCAGACATCAGTAAGAATTCCACAGGATGAAAAGGGAAACCTTATGAGTGAAATGAGGGAGATAAAGATGGGAGTTTACTGGGGATGGGAAGGATTAAGAAGAAAAGATTTTGATAATTGTATGAAAACACAACAAAATATTGAACAATGCAAGAATTACCCCTATCATTCCCATGAACACATCTTTTATATTGCGGAGGAATTATGAAAAATCAAAAAGGATTTACATTGATAGAGCTTCTTGTCAGTTCTACTATAATAGTTATGGCTCTTATAGCAATCTTTGCAGTTTATACTGCCTTTGTGAGACAGTCTGCCAAGCAGAGATTTATTTCAGAAGAGGAAATGGAGGAAAGAACCGCCCTTTATCTATTACAGAGGGACATATTCATGGCAGGTTTCGGACTTCCTTCAGAAATTTTGCCCATCCAGAGTATTAACAGATCAAATGATTTTGATGAGATAACTTTAAGAGGAACATACATTACGCTTGAAAAAGCGGGTGAATCTGCATCTACTGTTACGAATGCAACAACAAATTCAGTAACTGTTAAAAAATTGAGGGAAAGAGGTAACATCGAAGCGGGATATTGGGTTGTATTCATGGATCCCTTCACAAAGAGGGTCTTAACCAATAACAATGCCACAAATCTATGTTACAAAGTTGCCTCTATCAGTGATTCAGGGAGCCCTCCTGATGAACTTAGAACTCTTACATTTTCAGTTTCTCTCGATGATGGCTCTGGAAATCCAATTGTATCAGGTGGAAACCTTGTTTACGGAGTGACTGAGAGGTCTCAACCCGCAAATCCTTTTTATACTGAGGTTACCTATACTCTCCAACCCGCTGATCCAAAAGATAGATGTCCACCAGGATGCATGAGACTTGTCAGAAATGAAGTTTCAGCTAACTCCAATATCCAGACAATTCTTCCATGTGTTGCGGATGTTCAATATGCTTATCAGTTAATGGATTCTGAAGGGAATGTAACCTGGGTAAACGATATCTCCTCGTATAGCTATGATATCATAATTGACCAGTTGAAAATTGTAAGGGTGAATCTTCTCATTCCGATGGCAAGATTGAGACAGTTTATTACATCTCCCCATCCTCGGGATTCTGAAAAAATCGAAGACAGAACCTATACATTCACTCCTGAACAAAAAATATACAGATGGAAAATTTTAACCTTAGAATTAAAACCGAGGAATTTGCTATGAAAGAAAAGGGAATAGCTCTTCCAACAACCTTAGTAGTAATGGTTTTCATGCTGATCATAGGAGCTTTAACCCTTTACATTTCTGTGATCAGCATGAGGGTTTCAGGGATTGCAAAGGGGTATCTTTCTGCCTTTGAGGCAGCAGAAAGTGGAGTAGAGAAGGCAATTTATAAGATACTTACAACACCTACAATAATTACTGATGAAAATGAAAGAAGAATTGAAGAGGAAGTAAAAGTAATGGGTGAAAGATATAAAATTCAGGCAGAGATTATATTCCTTAATGTTGCAAATTTACCTGGTGGAGCTGGTCCTGTATTTCCTCCTGAAACAGCAAAGTATGGAAGGAACTGCCTTGTTTACAGAATAGACTCAAAGGCATACTCTTTGAGGGAAAGGGTTGCAACAACCCAAGAGGGGGTTCTCGGCTCTCCATCATATAGATACAAGCCAATGACAACCCTTTCCTGTGTATATATAAAAGTGATGTAGAGGAGGGTGAAGATGAGAAGGGAACAACTTTTTTTAGTATTTTTACTTTCATGTTTTATTCTTATTTCAAACATTTCCCTTATAAGAGCTACCAATGGAGGCTCAATAATTGTTATGGGTGAATACTGCAACACTCCCCCATTTATTACTCAGAGTGTTCCACCTATTATTGCCTTTGTGATGGAGAGAGACCACAAACTTTATTATGAAGCTTACAATGATGCCTCTGATTTAGATGGAGATGGAAGGTTGGATACTGGGTATAAACACTCCATCGATTATTATGGTTATTTTGATCCGTATAAATGTTACACTTATGTAGGCTCTGGAGCAAATGCCAAGTTTGTTCCTGTTTGCAAAACAGCAAACAAATATTGTGGAGGAGGGCAGTGGAGTGGAAACTTTCTTAACTGGCTGGCGATGTCAAGAATGGATGTTCTTAAAAAGGTTCTTTATGGTGGAACAAGAATTAATGATTCTGCTTCTGAAACTGTTCTTGGTGGAACCTTCATTCCACAAGATTGTCATAGCTGGGGGAAGGAGTACTCAGGTTCTGATACCCCTCTTCTCACCCCTTTCTCAAATCCAGACCCAGGGAAAAGACATCTCTTTGCAGTAACAAGCTTAAGTGATGGTGAGACTCCTCGCATCAGAGTCCTAAAAAATAGAAATGAGAGAATCTGGCAGTGGGTTTCAATAGAAAGACCTGTTTGCGGGAATAAAATAGATTCCAATAGTGATGGAGTAGGTGAAACAATAGTTACTCCTGAAGACTACTTCATAAGAGTTAAGGTATGTGATCCTTCAGTTGGTCTTGAGTCCAATTGCAGAGCCTATCCAGCAGGAACATACAAACCTGTTGGACTTTTACAGAAATACGGAGAAGGAACTGGTTCAAAGGTATGCTCTAAGTCTTTTAAACCTTGTAATAGTGATGCGGATTGTAGAGCAGGAGAAGGGTTTTGTATAGATAATGGGAGAATGTTCTTCGGACTCTTCACAGGTTCTTACACAAAGAATCTTTCTGGAGGTGTCTTAAGGAAGAATATCTGGAGTATAACAGATGAGACAAATCCCAACACAGGAATATTTCAATCTTCTGAGAATGTTGAAGGGAATATAGTCCTGACTCTCGATAGAATGAAGATCATTGGCTTTAGGTATGGATTTCCTTATTATTCATATGAGGATCCGCAAGGCGGTAGTTGCGGTTGGATAACTAATGGACCTTTAGAGGAAGGTAAATGTCGTTCCTGGGGGAATCCTATTGCTGAGATACTCTACGAAACATTGAGATATTTTACAGGGAAAGGAACTCCAACTTCGGATTATACATATACCGGAACACAGGATTCAGGTCTCAATCTTTCAAAACCTGACTGGGGTATTAGGAAAGGGAGTAGTTATCTTCAGCCCCTTGATATATTCCCTTGGTGCACAAAACCTTTTATTATTATTCTGAGTGACACTTATCCAAGCTATGATTCGGACAAGGTTCCAGGCAGCGATTTTGGAAATTTTTCAGGAGACCTTACTGGTCTTGATGTGAGATCATTAGCGAATTTTATAGGAGCTCAGGAAGGGATTGAAGGAAAGAGATTTATTGGGCAGACTAAGGATTTATACGATTTCATTTGTTCTCCAAAGACTATAACTAACCTTGGTTCTGTAAGGGGGCTTTGTCCAGAAGAGCCTACTAAACAGGGGAGTTTTTATTCTGCAGCGATTGCTTATTACGGAAATAGTTTGATAAAGGATTATTTTCCTTATATGAGTAATAGTGTTAATACATATTCTGTAGTGACACCATCTCCTGTTCCTGATATTAACATAAAAGTTGGTGGAAGTTATGTTAGGATAGTCCCAATTGGAAAGTCTGTAAGTGGATGCCTCGACGTTCATTCCTATTGCGCTCAAAAATGCATCTTAACCAGAGACTCTAATGGTCTCCATATTTCAAATTGTTCGAGTGGCTCTTTTTGTCCTTCTAACCAGATAGTGGACTTCTATCCGATAAGTATCTCCTATGATGCAAATAACAATATCACCTATGCAAAATTCAGAATAAATTTTGAGGATGTTGAGCAGGGAGCTGACCATGACATGGATGCAATTGTTGAGTATGAGATACAAAGTGTAGGTTCCAATCAAATAATGGTAAAACTCACATCCGTCTACGCTGCGGGTTGTTTAGACCAGGTTCTTGGTTTTGTAATATCAGGAACAACTGAGGATGGTATTTATTTGCCAGTAAGGGATAAAGATTCTGTTCGAGATGACGATACTCCTGAGCAAGTTGCAAATTTGCCCCTTACATGGTCAAAAACTTTCACAGTCTCTGGAGAAACAGCGGGAGTATTGAAAGATCCTTTATGGTATGCTTCTAAATGGGGTGGATTCACTGATATGGACGGCTCAAAAACTCCTAATCTACCCCAAGAATGGGATAAAGATAATGATGGAAATCCAGATACCTATTTCTATGTTTCAAATCCCTTAGAGCTTGAGAGAAAGCTTGAATCTGCTATTCTTGACATTCTCAAGAGAACATCCTCTGGAACAGCAGCTTCAGTCCTTTCTACATCTACAAGAGGAGCAGTCTCAATGATTCAGGCATTCTTTACTCCCAGATATGTAACAGTAGATAAAGAGCTCACTTGGACAGGTCATCTTCAGTATCTGTGGCTTGATCCAAAATTCAATATAAGGGAAGATAGTATAAAGGATGATAAACTTATTTTAAATCAAGACAAAATAATTCAACCTTATATTGATCTTTCAACAAATGATATCAAAGTTAGATATTTTTCAGACAACAATGCAGACGGAAAACCCGATTTTCCGTGCACTCCAGATAGTATAGGCTCCTTTGAAGAGATAAAAGCAATCTGGAGGGCAGAGGCAAACCTCCTTCTCCGTGACCCCAATGATAGAAAGATATACACATTCCTCGATACAAATAAAAATGGAAGACCTGATGGCAATGAGTTTATTGAGTTTAAATCTTCTGAATCCTCTCGACTTGCTCCATATTTCAGAGTTTCTTCAACAGAAGCTGAAAAATACATTAGATACATTAGAGGTGAGGATATTGATATATGCCTTGACCCTCCATCATGCACCACTTTTGGACATAGGGACAGAACTATATTGGGAAATGTCTGGAAATTGGGTGATATTGTTCATTCCACACCAAGAATTGTTGGGAACACCCCTCTAAATACTTACCACATAGATTATATGGATACAACATATCAGGAATTTGTAAAAAGCTCTGACCCGAGCAATCCAACTCTCTATGAGACAAGGGACAATGTTGTTTATTTTGGAGCAAACGATGGAATGCTTCACTGTGTGAATATGGGAAAGCTCAAAGAGGATAAAGACCCAAAAAACCCTGCTCAGAAAGCACATCTTGAGGGTGAAGGAAGAGGAGAGGAACTGTGGGCTTATATTCCTTATAATCTGCTCCCCCAAACCCCATGGATTGGATATCCTGATTATTGTCATATTTACTATGTTGATGGAAGGACCCTTGTCTTTGATGCAAGTATAAATGGACCTTCAGCAGGGACAAAGACAAAGGATAGCTGGAGAACAATTCTAATTGGAACAATGAGACTCGGAGGAAAACCTATCAGTATAACAGGAGATTTCGGACTTGGAAATGAAACAAGAACATTCCGTTCAGCAATATTTGCAATGGATGTCACAGATCCGAGGAATCCTTCCCTTCTCTGGGAGTTTACAGACCCTGAACTTGGTTTTACCACCTCTTTTCCAACAGTTGTCCGATTCGGAGATAAAAGTGTTAATGGTGAGTGGTATGTTGTATTTGGAAATGGACCAGAGAATTTCTCAGGAAGAGATCAGACAAAATCTCCTAAACTTTATGTGGTTGATTTAAGAACAGGAGCCCTTTTAAGAAAGATAGAAATTGCTTCAAACATAAAGGGATATTTAGGTGATTTAGTTGCTATTGACCCTGACAAGGATTATCAGGTTGACACAATCTATGCGGGAACAGTTGAGATGAAAAATAACCCCCCTCTTGTGGGAAGATTGCTGAGAATTCAAACATTTGAGAGTTCTAACCCTTCATCCTGGGTTGTCTCAACCCTTGTCAATCCAGAACTTCCAATTACAGCCTCTCCTGAGGTTGTATTTGATGAGAGAAGAAACATCTGGGTTCTTTTTGGAACAGGAATATTCCTGAGCGTTGAGGATAAAACCATAACCTATCCCCAGTCCCTTTTTGGTATAAGGGATGATAACTGGAATGGAAGCACAGGAAGTGGAACAGTTAATTTAAATCAGCTTTTCACAATGGATCTATCGGACAACAACACTGCCAATGATTACGATGTAACTGCGGAAGTTGAGGATTTCACATGCTACTGCAACGGGGTCGAGGTTCCCCAGATGATTCAAAGGGATGCCAATGGTAAAAAGATTGGATGTGCTTCACCTGCTGAAAAGGTTGTTACATATGTAAAAAATGCCAAAGTAGGAACAACAAACTGGAAGGAGCATCTAAATACTGTTACAACTCAGTATAAAGGATGGAGGCTTATAATACCATCTAGAGAAAGATGCATAACAAGACCATTTGTAATTGCGGGTCTTGCAGATTTCCTTGTTTATACTCCAACAGATGATCCCTGTGCCATGGGAGGTGAAACTAAAATGTATACCCTTTTCTACCAAACAGGAACAGCATTCCTTCAACCAATTTATCTTACACCTTCAGCGGTATCTGGTTCTAAATTGGAGAGGGCAATATCTCTTGGTCCTGGTGCCCCTCCTCCTGGTGAGGGGGTTTCAGCTGCAATAACAAAGGAAGGGAACATTGAGAAATTTGTCCAGGTTTCAACAGGTGTTGTAATTCAGGGACTCCAGCAACCACCTTTCAACATAAAAAGCAGAATTGTTCACTGGCTGGAGAAGTAACTTCAGGCTTTAGCCTGAGATTGTGATTTTCCGTAACCTGAAAATTGTTGCTTTACCTTGTTGGTGCAAGAGCAATAAGAGCCCTCATAAGTTTGAAACCTTCGAGAAAGTCATTTGAGTTAAAGCTAACTCCTCTTCCCCTCACCCTCTTCACAATTGGAATAAGCTCTGCCATTTCCGCTTGGGAAGAGTAGAGGAATTCCATCTCGAAATTGTAAGGAGGATTCATTTTGAAAGGTTTAATCTCATTTAACCTTTTTAATGCTAATTTTACACCTTCCTTTATCTTCCTCCTCGCCTCATCCATTGGTAAAAGTTTTGCGGATGTTCTTCCAAATCCTTCCTTTACTGCAACTGTAACAATTTTTTCTCCAAGAATTGATTGGGCTTGTCTGCAAACCTCAAAGTCTCCACTTACAAAAATAACAGGAATATTGAAATAACCTGCAACAAGAGCGTTGATTCCAAGTTCTGGCATTTCTACACCATTTATTTTTATTGAATAAATGGATGCTCCAGAATATGTGTGGTCAAGGATTGAAGATGTTGTTCCCGCCTTTGAGTGATAACCAATAAAAATACATGCATTAAATGTTCCATCTATTCCCTGCATCATTGAGAGGGGTTTTGGTGAGCCTGATATAAGAGAAGCTCTTGGATGAATCTCACTGGGCAATATATTTCTCATACTTCCATGGGAATCGTTAACCAAAATCTCTGTAGCCCCTGCTTCCAGAGCACCTTCTATAGCAGAATTTACATCCTCAGCCATCCATTTTCTTGCAATGTTGTAGTCATGCCCCTCAGATGAGACCTGATCAGAATGGACAATTCCTGAAATCCCTTCCATATCGACTGAAATGTAGATTTTTAACTTCTTCTCCTGCGAATAAAGCAATGATGAAAGAATCAAAATAGGAAAAAGAAAACTTCTAATAAGCTTCATAAAGCACCTCCTTAATCTTCAAGATTTTAATTTTAATTCTATTTTTGCTCTTTTCCAATTCTTGCGAGATAAATTCCAATAAAGATAATTATTGCTCCTGCTGTGATATTGGAGGTTACTTTTTCAGAGAGAATAAAATGAGCAAAAACCACCGCAAAAACAGGCTGTAGATTTGAATATATCGCTGTTTGACTGTTCCCAACTTTTTTGACTGAGACGAACCATATGACAAGAGAAAAGGAAAGGGCGAAGGCTCCAGAATAAATGAGCCAAAGCCATGTGGGTAATGAAATTGAAGAAAATTTTAGATTTTCGATTTCCTTGAACGAAAAAGGGAAAAATAGAATTGAACCAACACTCATTGTTATACTTGTAAATTTTAAAGGTGAATACTTTTTCAAAAGAGGTTTTGATGAAACTGAATAGTATGCCCAAAGAATAACAGCAATAGCAAGAAGAATATCGCCTTTTAGTGTTCGGGAAGAAAGATGAGGATCGCCTTTCCCTCTTATAACAATGTAAAGCCCTATAAATCCAAGAAAAATTCCTAACCATCCTAAGGGCTTTATCTTTTCATGTTTGAAGTAGGAGCTAAAGATTGAAATTACAATTGGAGATGTTCCAAGGATTATTGAAGTGTTTGAAGCTGTTGTGTAATTAATTCCTTTTATAAAAAGGAGCTGATAAATTGTATGCCCGATAATTGAGAGAAATAATATTTTTGGCGAATCTTCTTTGTTTATTTTAAGACTCTTTTCAGAGATCAAAAGTGAAACCAAAAGCAGAAAAGAGGAGAGTAGCAATCTTATTCCATTGAAGGGTAGTGGTGGAATTTCTCTCAGGGAGATCTTAATAACCGATAGATTTAAACCCCATATCAAAATTATAGTCAACATTAAAAGATCTATTATTGTGAACCTTTTTCTCACTTTATAATCTATCTATGATATAATAATATCTTTAAAATTGCAATTTTTGCTAAATGAAAAAATACGGAGAAGAGGCAATAGAGAGAGCGGTTCTTGAGGTATGGGAAAATCCTTCCCCTGAGCGGGATTATACAATTGAAATAACTTTTCCTGAGTTTACATGTCTTTGTCCGAGATCCGGTTATCCTGATTTTGCCACTATAAGGATTAATTACATACCTGATAAGTACATAATAGAGCTTAAGTCTTTGAAGCTTTTTTTTAACAAATTCAGAAATATTTATATTTCCCATGAAGAGGTTACAAATAAAATCTATAATGAGCTTTATGAAATCTTGAAGCCGAGATTCTTAGAAGTAATTGGAGATTTTAATCCAAGGGGAAATGTAAAAACTGTAATAAAAGTATCTTCAAAGGATAAGAAAGGTTAAACTCGCTTGGATTAACCCCTTACGGAATACAATTCGATGTAGTTGTCCAACACATATTGACCACCCTTCCATAAATCATGAGTAGAAATGTT
>CAZYPR010000033.1:0-27108 GCA_964649495.1 uncultured Clostridia bacterium
AAAGTCTCAATGGTCAGGAACATTTCTTGGACCTGCAATATATGGAGAGAATGTAAAGGATGTAAAAATAATCAATAACAAAATTTATTATCCCGCCGGATGGTCAATATTTTTTGAGTATGCTTCAGGATATATCTTCAGCAACATTATAAAAGGACTAGTAGGAATAGACTTATCCGACGATGTTATTATTGAGAATAATGAGATGGAAGGGATACCAATACCATCTCGTGTTGTAGGAGTGACATATGGATGCGGAATTAGCTTGACAGGTGCCTCTCCCACTATAAGGAATAACAAGATTTCGAAGTTCGATATCGGAATTGAAATTACAATGGGAATAGATATAGCTTCTATGCCACTAATTTCTAACAATACCATAGAAAGTAACAAGCAATATGGAATAAGAAACGGAATCTCTATAGATGACAAGAATGAACCAGACCTTGGAGGAGGGAAGAGAGGGAGCCCGGGAGGGAATATTATAAGAAACAATGGAAAGTATGATCTCCTCAATGAATCACCTTCAGAGATCTATGCTCAGCATAAAAGTGGACTCACTCCACAGAGGAAGAGATAGACGGATACGACATCTGTGATGATGATGAAGGGAAGGGAGGAAAAGTAATATTTGTTCCATTTAAAAACGACGGCTCAAAAAATCGCTGAGGAACTTTAAAAACTAATTTAGAGGGAAGGGAGCCTCTCTCCCTTCCCTCATTTTCTCATTATAATGTCTCCAATTTAAATGATGACATACTAAATTTTTCAAAATAAATCACATAATAATTTTTGATGAAGCAACACCAGAGCTTGACAAAGAATCTGAAAGAAAGATTGAGAATCTGATAAAGGAGAGATTCAGAGAGAAAACCTGCATATTAATCTCTCTTTTTGCTTGTTATTACGGAGTTAATGATTAATTAATTTATTATCTTCTACCTTTGCCTTCTTGCCTCTATTTCAATCAGGCTTATTTTCCCTTCAAGAAGTTTCAAGAGTTCAGGTATTTCTTTTTCCTTAAAATTCTGGAATTTCTGAAGGGCTTCCCTTGCTTTCTTTTTAAGAATCTCAAACTGTTCCATCTGTTGAGGGGTCGGAACATCTATATAACCAATTATGGAGAAATAAAGGGATCTTAAAATTCCAGATATTGTTCTTGCTCTTCCTGTTGGCATTCCTGGTTGTCCTGTAATCTCGTTTCTTATCTCTTCAAATCTCTTAATTGTCTCTTCAAGTTTTGAGTATTCTTCAGGGAACTTCTCTTTATTTAATTTTTCCTTCAATGTCTTTAGCTGATTATCCAAGTTCCTTATATCAAATTCAATCCTTGTAATATTTTCATTCATTCTGTAAAGCTCAAATAAAGTGTCATGATAAATCTTATATTTTTCGATGGAAATCTCATAAATTGGAGCGAGCTCAACTTTCACATTCTTAGAAAATTCCTTTCCTCCTACAATTAGCTTAACCGTATAATCACCAGGCATTACAAAAGGAGCTTGTGCTCTGAAAAATCTCTGTGCCTGTTCAGGAGCTCTCGGAGGTTCATATCTTAAATCCCAGTTTGTCCTGTTAAGCCCTTTTTCATTGGGACCTTTAATTTCCCTTATCTTTTTCCCCTCTTTGTCAAAGATCTGAATTTTAACATCCTCCTTTGCTTTATCTTTCAAATAATATGTGATTATAGCCCCAAAAGGAGGATTGGGAGCAATAAATATCTTATGCCCTGTGGAACCCTTGTGGCTATAAGGATTAAATATCTCTGCGGTTCTAATGTCAAAAAGATACGCATCAGAATTTAGAACCTCTTCCTTCAAATCCTCAAAGAATTTTGCATCATCGAGAATCCATATGCTCCTTCCATGAGTTCCAAGAATAAGGTCATACTCCCTTGGATGGATTGCAATGTCATCTACAGGAACTGTAGGGAAATTGCTTTTTAGCCTTATCCAGTTCTTTCCTCTGTCAATGGAGAAAAATGCTCCAAACTCTGTTCCTGCAAATAGAAGATCGGGATTTTTCAAGCCCTCCCTTATCACATTAACACAATAACCGTAAGGAATATTATTTGATATGGATTCCCATGTCTCTCCATAGTCATTACTTACAAAAATATAAGGTTTGAAATCATTGCTTCTGTGACCATCGAAGGCTACATAAACTCTCCCCTCTTCAAATCTTGATGCTACAACCCTGCTAACATAAGTATTTGGAGGAACACCCTTTACTTTTGGCGTTAAATTCTTCCATGTCTTCCCACCATCTCTGGAAATCTGAACATTTCCATCGTCTGTTCCCACATAAAGTAAACCTTCTTTAATAGGAGATTCAGATATTGTTGTTATCGTTCCATAATATAAAACTCCATCATGCCGTGAAAGAGTGTTTTCATCAGGAATTACACCCATTATTGGCATTTTATCCCTGTTGGGATTTGTTGTGAGGTCAGGACTTTCTTTCCATGTTTCACCTCTATCAGTGGATTTGAATAATTTGTTTCCACCATAATAAATGACACTGGAATTGTGGGGAGATATTAGAATTGGTGAATTCCAGTTGAATCTATACTCTTCCTTTTCATCTTTTGGAATTGGTCTTATATTCCTTCTTTCCCCTGTTTTTAGATTGAATCTCATTAAATTTCCATCTTGAGATTCAACATATGCGGTATTGTGATCATTGGGATCAACAACAGCATAGAAACCATCACCACCTGCAACATTATACCAATCCTCATTGGTAATTCCAATTGAATACCTTGTTGCACTTGGTCCCGCCCAGGTTCCATTATCCTGTAAACCTCCATAAACATAGTAAGGCTTCCTCATGTCGTATCCGACTTCATAGAACTGTCCAAGAGGAATAGTGTTTATAAAATCCCAGCTCTTTCCCCTATCGTAAGAAATATGGATTCCTCCATCCGAGCCAAGAATTATGTGGTCAGAATTGTTGGGATTTATCCACATGGCATGGAAATCAACATGTATTCTCTGGACAAGATCTGTCAGAAATGTCTTTCCTCCATCCTCAGAATAGTGCATCTGAACTCCAAGAACCCATATTCTCAGGTCATTCTGGGGATCAATTCTTATCTGGCTATAATACATGGGTCTTGGATTTGTTGAGCTCATCTTCTTCCATGTCTCTCCTCTGTCCTCAGAACGGAAAACCCCCCCATCTTTATTCTCAATTATAGCGTAAACAATTCTTGGGTCTTTCCTGTAAATATCCAATCCAATCCTTCCAGTATCCCCTGAAGGTAGACCTTCTGTCAATTTCTTCCAGGTTTCTCCTCCATCTATTGATTTGTAAATTCCACTATGGGGTCCTCCTCCAACAAAACCATAGGCAGTTCTCCTTCTTTGATATGCTGAAGCATAAATAATGTTCGGACTCTCATAATCTATCGCCACATCTGTAACACCAGTATCCTCATTTATAAACAAAACACATTTCCATGTTAGCCCTCCATCACTTGTTTTAAATAACCCTCTCTCCTTGTTAGGACCCCACAAATGTCCGACAGCGGCAACATAGACAATATCAGGATTGGTTGGATGAATTACAATTCTTCCAATATGGTGGGTGTCAGCCAATCCCATGTGTTTCCATGTTTTTCCTCCATCAGTTGACTTGTAAACTCCATTTCCCCATGAAGAACTCTGACGATTGTTAGCCTCACCTGTTCCTACCCAAACAATATTAGGATCTGAAGGAGCAATGGCAATATCTCCAATTGTGCTAACAGTCTCATTGTCAAAAATAGGTTCCCATGTTATCCCATTATTTTCTGTCTTCCATATCCCTCCTGATGCAGTCCCTACATAGATGATCCATGGTTTATCTTCAACCACTGCGAAGTCATCTATTCTTCCACCCATTATTGCAGGTCCAATGTTTCTTAAAGGAATTCCTTTAAGAATTGTCTCATCAATTAAGAGTGGCTTTGGTTTCTCCCTTTTAGCTGAAAATGAAAAGGAGAAAATTAATAAAATTGAGAGGAGAATTAAAAATATCTTCTTTGAATCAATTCTTTTCATCATGTCAACCTCCAATTTTTTTACGAATTTGAATAAATTTTAGTTTCAATAAAAATTACGGAATTATCTAAAATCGTAAACAAAGTTTATTGAAATTGACCTCCCAGGCTCCTCCTTGGAGTCGGGATCAGGTCTTCCTTTGTATGTCTTGTTGAAAATATTTCTGATACTTACGAAAATCCTTTTTGAGCCATAATAATATCCACCATTAAAATTGAAAATGGAAAAACCTGGAATTGCTATTTCTGATGGACCAGGTCTGTCATGCTTTCTCTGGGCATAGCAATTGAGTTCTCCCCAGAATCTTCCTTTCCAGATCCTGCTTCCCGCAAGAATTGAAGGAGGAGGGACATCATTCAGAGGCGCATTTCTAACCTTGCTTTCTCCCTTAATCCAGTGAAAATTTGAAAAGATTTTAAAACCAGATAATGGAAAATATTCTATTTCAGCCTCAAACCCTTTTAGAGTCCCTTCATCAAGATTACCATAAGTGTAAATCTTCCCTTCTTTTCTATATCTCTCAACGAGATTTTTCATTGAATAATTGAATAGATAAATCCCAGCGAAGTAATTGTCTCTTGCTATTTTCAATCCCCCTTCAATGTTTTTACTCCTTTCAGATTTTAAATCAGGATTTCCAATAATAAAACCTCTTCCTGTTATCCCTGTATAAAACCTTTCTGAAATATCGGGAATTCTGAAAGCTGTTGAAAAATTGGAGAAAAGATAAATTCCCTTTTTAATCTCAAGGGATGCTCCGAAAAAACCTGTTAAAGCATTCTCCTTTACACTGTTTTTTATTGAAGGATCAGATACATCGGATTTCAATCTGAAAAAGTCATTTCTAACACCCGCAACTATATCAAAAGGTTTAAATCCCCAGTAATCAAGGGTCAGAAAAATTCCTGCATTTCCAAAGAAACCATTTTTCACTGACTTTTCCTCTTTAACACTAATTAACTCACCCTTTTCAGAAAAATTCCTATAAATGTTTATTGCATTACAATTATTCCTGAGAAATGAGTCAAGTCCAAATGATATTTTCATTTTTTCAAAAAAATTTCTGCTGAATGAAGCCTGAAAACTATGATCAATACTCTCTGTCCTCGCAAAGGTCTCACCTGTTTTGTATCCTTTGAAGTTTTCTGTCAATGTTTCAAGAAAATTAGGATTAAAGGAGAAGTGAATGAAAAATTCACCATTTTTTAACCCTTTCTCCCTCCAGTTAATAAATACAAGATTGTGATTTTCTCTTGGATAATAGGTAGGAGAGGTTAAACTGTCAACAGTTGGTTTACCTATATCAATCCCTCTGCTTAAAAGAAAGCCAAAGCTTAAATCACGATTTTCATCCTTGTGTCCGAAACGAAGGAATGTATTGGTTCTACTAAAGTGGGACATGGAAATTTTTTCTTGAGGAGATGAATAATCTTCAGAATCTACAAAATTTACTGAAAGGAAAATTCCCTTTTTCCCAAATCTTTTTCCAATTTGAAAACCACCCTTTTTCTCCTCTCCATTAAAACCATATTTTAAATTTACCCTTCCTTCAATCCCTTTTTCAGGAAAGTTCTTCATGAATGTATGAATAACTCCACCCATTGCATCAGAACCATACTGGACAGATAATGGACTCTTTACAACTTCTATTCTTTCAATCTCTTCAGGATCAATGAATGATGCATTTGGACCAGTTCTTCTATCACTGAAAACTCTTGAATTCTCTACCAGAAAAAGTAATCTTTTTCTTGCAATCCCTCTAAGTGCGGGAACTTTTGAATACCCTCCACTACCAATGCTTGAAACTCCTGGAGCTCCTGTTAGAACCTGCTCAATTGTTGGATCCCCTTTCTCCTCTATAATATCTTTTGTCAGGGCTTTTTCAGCAACAGGCATTTTAAGAGATGTCTCAGGATACCTTGTAGTAGTAACTATTATCTCTTCTCTTTGCATTATGAGAGGATTAATAATAATTTTGAACCCTTCCTCTTTTAAGGGTAATCTGAAAATTAGTTCTTTTTCATGGTAGAGAGGATGGAAGATCTTCAATCTTACTGGCTTTTTCTCTTCAATTTCAAGAACACATTCTCCATTCTCATCAGTTACATAAACTTTATCAATTCCATAAATCCTTATTTCAGCATTCACCACAGGATTGCCATTCGGAGTCAAGACTTTAATTCTTACCTCAACTGAAAATAGGAAGTCTGCGAAAAAAAGGATAAAAAAGAGAATAAATATTATTCCTTTTCTCATTCCTTTCCTCCATATTTAAAAATACGAATTGAAATAGGTGTTGTTTACAATTCCACTCTTAATCCTTCCTAAAAACCACAATGTAATTTATAGCCTCTTCAAGATTTTCTTTTGATACCTCAAAATCTTTATCTGTGATACTCATTATTTCTTTTTTCTTAATTAGCCATAAAATTTGGTGGAGGATAAATCTCATTGCTTCGTAAAGGAAAATCTGGACTTTTTGAGGAAAAAGTTTCATTAACCTTATAAGCCCTAAGTAATAGATAATATCGTAAAGTTTAAACCTTGTTTTCCTATAAGATACAGCACTCTTTGTAACATTGAACAAACCGAACAACTCGTAATTTTCTCCGAAATGCTTCTTCATAAGTTCCTGTATTTCAGATAAATAGAACTCTCTAAAATGATACGGTTCGAGGGGAACTTTATATATTCTTTTCAAAAATGAAAGGGCTCCTATCCCTCCCTTTTTCAGAACTCTTTTCATCTCTCGCAAGTAACTTTCATAATCTTTGACATGCTCTATCACACCCATCGAAATTACCACTTCAAAAGTTTCGTCAGGAAAATCAAGTTTTTCTGCATTCATAGTAAGAAATTCAATATTTTCTTTATTATAATTTTTCTTTGCAAGTTCGATGGATTCTGCTGAATTGTCAATCCCTACTATTTTTCTTGCCTTCTCACTCAAATAGTATGTTCCAAAACCCTCTCCACAACCCACATCAAGAGTATATTTATCTTCAACAAATTGAGAACAGAATTTGTAAATGGCAAGTTCTCTCTGAAACCTTGGATTTGTCTTCTTATCCTGTGGATAATCCCTTTCACCTGGATATATCTTCATATTAAAACTCCTTTCAAAACAAAAAATAGGTTAGCATGGAGAGAAAATTAAGTCAATATAAGATTCATTGAATTAACTAAATTTTGAGCCATTAGTTACAGAGAGAAGTTTTAAGAAGTTTGAGAATTTTCTACCCTCTTCTCTTTAAAAATATAGGGTTGTAACTCTTCTCCTCTTTCAGTCTCAATCTTTCCATTAAAGGATGCTCCCTCTTCAATTGAGATTTTCTTACATTTGCATTCAACCTCAAGTTTTGCATTCTTTCTTATTTCAACACATTCTATTATTTCCAGCTTCCCATTCACTCTTCCCTCAGCAATTAAATTTTCCGCTCTAACTTCTCCATCGAATTCGCTTCCGTTTTCAAAGAACACCGTCCCTTTTAAAGAGATATTTCCTTCCATTTTTCCTTTAAAGGATATATTCCCTTCACCTTCGATTGTTCCTTTAATTATTATTCCTTTCCCAATGCTTGTCTCAAAATTTTTGTCAGATACTCTTCTATCCATTTTCCTCTCCTTTTATTTATTTTAATTCAGTTTGAATCTCTCGAGAATTGCCCTTTTGAATCGAGGAGCATAAATGAGGTCAAAGGTATTTCCAGAGCCTGGAAAAAGATTTAGAGCAACCTGCTTTGCTCTTTTCATTATCCTTAATGCTTCAAGAAGGGTCAGTTCCGACTGGTAAATTTCAGCAATGGACATTTCCACAACAAGTCTCAAAAAGCGAATCTTCATATTCTCAATCTTTATCTTTTCATCCCAATCCATGGACAAAAAAAATTTTACCATTTTAAATACATACATTTCAATTGAACGAATTGCATTAACGATTTTCTATGACAGAAAGAGGGGCACGGGAGAAAATATGAAAAGAAAAAATATATGATGCAATGCGAATTATTTATAATCTTATAGATTAGATTTTTGTTTAGCATAGCGAGACCTCCAAAATTGGTATTCCATTTCAGGTTCTATGAGTTTAAATTAGAGAACAGGTCTTCTTAGGGCAATCTCAGACATTATCAATCCTACCTCTCTATATTTTTGCACACCTTTTATTATAGAAAGGTCTCTTATTTTATTTAATTGGTTTCAGATTAAGGTCATGGAAGTCGAAGCTGAAATCAGTTGCTGGTGAGAAGGCTTTCATTCGAATTCTTTCAATGGTTCCATCGGGATTAAGAGAAAAGGTTACATAGGCATCAGCCCTGAGCTCCCTTTCATCCCATCTTGCAATGAATGTATCATACTGCCAGTGCTCAAGGTCACCAACAAGAGAAGGAGTTTGACTGAATTTTATTCTCAACTTTTCTCCCGTCCACAAAATCTCAATATCTCCATACCAGTCATCCCTGTATAGCCCTGCATAACGGTCAAGGGGTAATGATGGTATAGAAGACCTCTCTCTACTTTCTTCCGCTTTCTTTTCCTCTTCCGATGTTGATTTTTCCTGTCTTTCTTTAAACTTTAAGAATGAGGCTATCCAATCCTTTGATGGAGCAGAGGAATAAAAATCTATAATGGAGTAAGTTATTGAATTGTATGCTTCTGAAGATTCTTGATTTGTCAGTATCGCGATCCCAAGTTTGAGGGATGGAACCATTGTTACCTGGGAAAGAAAACCCGGCAGACCTCCAGTATGTTGAAGTAACTTCATCCCCCTGTAATCTCGGATTCCAATCCCAAGACCATATCCGCTGAAATTGGGTTTAAGCTGGGATATTTCCTCAGGAGGGTCTGTAATCGGTCGCGGTGTGACAATTGTGGTAATCTCTCTGAAACTTTTTTCACTTAATAGCCTTCTTTCCTTATCTATCCTTCCCTCTTCAAGAATTACAAGCATCCATCTTGCCATATCCTCTGCGCAGGAAATAATTCCACCCGCAGGATTTATGTTGTCATTTAAAAATGGTTGAACTTCCTTCAAAACCCCATCTACTTTTGCATGGGGAGTTGCAGTATTTTCAGATTTTCCAAGGTCAGAAACTCTTGCTGAGCTGAATCTCATTCCCACAGGCTTGAATATCCTTTCAGTTACAAAATCTTCCCAGTTCATTCCACTTGCAGATTCAATAACCTTACCTGCTACAAGAAACATTAAATTGTTGTAAGCATAAGTGCTTCTAAAAGAGGATGATGGACGGATAAATCTTATTCTTTTTATAATTTCATCCCTGCTGTAATTGGAAGATGGCCACCAGAGAAGGTCTCCTGCGCCAAGTCCGAGTCCACATCTATGGGATAGAATGTCCTTAACTGTTATTTCTCTTGTAACATAAGGATCAAACATCTGAAACCAGGGGATATAATCAATCACTGGAGAGTTCCATGAGATTTTCCCTTCATCAACCAGTATCCCGATGGCAACCGCTGTAAACAACTTTGAATTAGATGCAATAGAGAATAGGGTCTTAGAGTCAACAGGGATATTTTTTTTCATATTCATCATTCCATAACCCTTTGTTAGTAGAACCTTCCCATCTTTTACGACCGCAATTGAAAGTCCTGGAACCTCAAAGGTCTTCATTACCCTTTCAACAATCTTATCAATATTCGGTGGAAGAGCCTTTTTATTGCTTTCAGCAGAAATTAATTTAACCAATAAAAGGAATGAAAACAATAAAGCAAAGAGAATTTTAAAATTTCTTCTCATCTCTTCCTCCTGAAAAAAGATTATCTCATAAATTTTCTTAAAATATCAATAAATAACCCATTTTTGACATACTTTAACCCTTTATTTAAAATAAATAGTTGGAGGCAAATATGAGGAAGCTTTTCTCAATTAAAAATAAAATTCCTTTTTTCTTTTTTTTATTTTTCATAACCTTTACCCTCTTTTCAGCAGAACAGAAACCCAAAATAATAATCCTTGGATTCGATGGAGCAGATTTTAAATTGACAACTCAGTTTTTGCAAGAGGGTAAACTCCCGAATCTTGAAAAACTTAAAAATGAAGGTATCTTTACAAATATGATTCCAACAAACCCACCCCAGACACCTGTTTCCTGGGCTTCATTTATGACAGGACTTGATCCAGGAGGCTCGGGAGTTTTTGACTTCTTGAAAAGAGTTCCAGGGACATACCTTCCCGATTATGTTGTTATGGGAGAAGGGGAAAAAAAATTCCTTTTTGGAAAAAGAAACCCTGTATTTATTCCTTTAATCTCTTTTCTTTTCTTTTTTATCGCCATTTTCATTTCCCTGAAGATTTTCAAAGCAAAAACATCATACTCCTTTATTCTCTCATTAATATTTGGTCTTGCTATCTCTATCTCAATATTATACTTCACAATTAGCCTCCTTCCTGAAAAAATGCCCTACCCTATAAACAACATGAAAGGGGAGCCATTTTTCAAATATCTAACTTATAATGGAATAAAGGCAAAAGTTTTTCATATTCCTGATACATTCCCTCCTCCTGAACTTGGTTCTGCAGGAAAGCTCCTTGCGGGTCTCGGAATCCCTGACATGAGGGGGACTATCGGCTATCCCTCTCTCTACACTACAAATGAAAAACTTTTCAACACCTCCAATGAGTTTTCTGTAAGAATTGTTTATCTTGAAAAAGGGAAAAATTCATGGGAGAAAGATGTTCTTGGTCCAAGGAACAAGCTCTTTTACGATCCAACAAACCCTGTGAAAATGAGGGAGAAAGGAATTAAAAGAGACATATCTGTTCCTCTTAGAATTGAGCTGAATCCTTCAACAAAAAGAATGAGATTGATTATCCAGGATAGGATTCAGGAGATAGGGATAGGAGAGTGGTCTGACTGGTTCGAAATTGAATTTCCATTTAACAGATTCATAAAAGTCAAAGGAATCGCAAAATTCTATCTTGAATCAATAGAGCCAGAAATCATGCTCCATCTAACTCCTATAAACATCCATCCCAGAGTTCCGATTTTCCCTATTTCATATCCTCCAAAATTCTCACGGGAAATTGCAGATTTAATTGGGCTATACAAAACAATTGGATGGAGGACAGATACATGGTCTATCTCCTCATTTCTTGGGAGTGAAGAGTATTTCATTTCTGATATGTTTGCCACTGCAAATATGGAAGAAGAAATGATGATGAAAATGCTCCATCAGAAGGACTGGGACATTTTCATTTTCGTTTACATGTTCACTGATAGAGCTCAGCATGTTATGTGGAGACTCATAGACCCAAAAAATCCAATATATAATCCTGAACTTGCAGAAAAGTATGGAGACACAATTTTAAAGGCATACCAGAAGATGGATGAGATAGTGGGAAAGGTTATGAAAATCATGGACAAAGATACCATACTTATGGTAATTTCTGACCATGGATTTGCTCCATTCAGAAGAGGAATTAATCTGAATGTCTGGCTGAGGGAAAATGGATTCTTAGTTGAAAAATTTTCAGCAAAGGATAGATTGAGAAATCTTGAAGACTTATGGGGTTCAGAGGGAAGGACAATCTTCCCTTATGTTGACTGGTCAAGAACAAAAGCTTTCTCCTTAGGTCTCGGGGGGATTTACATAAATTTAAAAGGAAGAGAACCAGAAGGTTCTGTTGAACCAGAAGACTATGAAAGGGTTAAGGAAGAGATTGCAAGAAAAATGGAGGAATTCGTAGATCCTGTGACTGGAGAAAGACCTGTTTTCAGAGTATATAAAAGGGAAGAAATTTACAGAAATTTTGATGGGGAGATTGTTCCAGATTTAAGAGCAGCTACAAATTACGGATACAGAGTATCATGGCAGTCAACTCTTGGAGGAATGAATGAGGAGGTTGTCCAGGACAATGATAAAAACTGGAGTGCTGACCATTGCACAATGGAACCAAGTCAGATAAACGGGATATTCTTCAGCAATGTAAAAATTAAAAAGAATCCTGTAAATATTCTCGATTTCTATAAAAGCATCTGCAAACTATACAATTTACCTGTTCCAGAAAAAATCCAAGGAGAAAGTATATTTTAGCTAAATTTCGATCCCTTCCTTTTTGCTCTTTATCATTATTTTTATAGAGTCGAATTTCTCTCTGAGGGATTGTAGCGCTTTTCTGAGTTCCTCCCTGGCTTTTTCCAGCTCTTTTCTCCACTTTTCCTGCTCTTCTGTTCCCTTTTGCTCAAGCTCAAAATATTTGGAAAAATCATCCCAGTCCCAGTACCATGTCCACTCCTTTCTCCTTGAAAGAGTAACATTGCATTTACCCTCCTTCCCATTTCTGATATATGAAACTTCAACATTGTCCCCAGGTCTTTTATTACCAATAACCTCTATCAAATCATCAGGGCTGAAAATCTTCTCCTTATCAACAGATATTATTATATCTCCTTCCTTAAGACCTCCTCTTTCTGCAGGACTGTCATCTTCAACTCTCTTTACATATGCTCCCTTCCGAGGCTCAATCCCTTTTGGAACATAATCAACAAGAACACCCAAATACCCTTTTGGTGCAATTTTAATTGGTGGTGGAGCGGGATAGGGAGGGAATCCAAAATATCCTTTTGGTGCTTCTTCAAGAAAAACCTCCTTTTTCATTAATTTCCCATCTCTCTCAATCTCTATAATTACTTTGTCTCCAACCTTTCTTTCCTGAATCATTCTGGAAAGATCTTCCTGTTTGTAAATTCTCCTTCCGTCAATAGAAATTATGTAATCTTTTTCTCTAATACCAGCCTTTTCTGCAGGGCTCCTCTTCCAGACACTCTGAACAATTACCCTATCATAAATCTCTCTAACAGTAACACCAAGATATGGTCTTTTTTCAAAACTCTTCCTCTTTAAATCCTCGTAAACTTTTTTTGCTCTACCAACAGGGATAATCATTGACAAAGAGCCTCCTGACCTGATAGGTGAGATGATTTCCCTTCTCTCTCTCCATGCAGTGATCCTTATGTCCCTTCCAGAAATATCACCCCTTAAAATCCCTATCAACTCACCCTTTGAATTGAACACACCACTTCCACTTCCACCAGGAGGAGTTGCAAGGCTCACATGAACACCTTCATTTTTTATAGAGTTAATTATTCCAAAGGAGGCAGAAGGAAAACTTTCAAAGGAAGTTCCTATTGCAATAACCCAATCTCCTATCTCTACTTTCGAAGGTTCACCGAATTTTGGAACCTCGAAATACTCCTCTTCAACTTTTAGAAGAGCCAATGAGTTTTCCCACTCCACTCCTACAACATCTGCTTTTGTCCTTTCTCCCTTAAAATTCTCGACAAATATCTCCTTGTCAGGATAAAGAGCATAGGAATGGGCAAGAATATAGCCTTTATCAATAGCCACTCCTGAGGAAATTATCTTTCTCCCATCTTCTGAAATTATCTTTGCTACCGCGGGAGAGCATTTCTTGACTATTTCTTTTATCTCCTTTTCGATGTCAGAGATTTTTGGGTCTGAAAAAAGATTTAAACTCCAGAATAACAAAAATATCACTATGATTGAGAGAAATTTTTTTCTCATCTATCCCTCCTAAAAAGCATAAATTTTTTCCTCATTTTCACTTACAAATTCAATAAGATAATGATTTTCTTTTTCAAAGTTTTTAATGGGAATTACCTCAATATAAATGTTTTCTGGAATTTTTTGCTCCGATGTTTTAACCATTGTCAAAGTCTCTCCATCGATTTGCCTTTTTTCATATTTAAAATCTATGATTATCAATGCACCAAGAGATAAGATTACTATGAGTATTGCTGGTAGGACTATTATTTTTTTTCTTTTCCTCCTCTTCCTTATTTTTTTAATCCTTTCTATCACCTCATCTTCAAAGGAGTCGGGAAGCTCAAAAAAATTTGTATTTTTAAATTCTCTTTCCATTTTCATCTCCTTTCCATTAAATTTTTCAATGTCTCCTTTGCCCTGAAAATTCTTGATTTTACAGTTCCTTCTGGAATTTTGAGAATATTGGCAATCTCTTCTGTAGAGAATCCTTCCACTTCTCTTAGAACAAGAGGAATCCTGTAATCAGGCTTTAGCTGGTTAAGATAGAATTCTATTCCATTGGAATTTCCAGGGTGCTCATGAACAATAAGCTTTGAAGGGAAAAATTGAAGAATATCAGATATCCTCTTTTTTCTTAGTTCTGAGCGGGAAAGATTTGAAGCAATTGTAAAAAGCCAGGTGGAAAGCTTGGAGCCCTTTTTGAAGGAATTTATCTTGAAATAGGCTCTTATGAATACTTCCTGGGTAATGTCCATAGCCTTCTCCCTGTCCTTTACTATCCTCATTACAAAATTGAAAATTCTGTTTTTATAAATCCGCATGATTTCTCGAATTGCCTCCTCATCTCCTCTTTTAAGCCTATCAATAATTTCTATTTCATCCATTTTTCTATATAGTAAGACGCTGGAACCTTTTTTTAGGTTTCAATAAAAACACTGAATGGGAAAGAAAAGAAAGATGGGCAATTTATTGAAGTAGAGCTTTTGCCTTTGGTATCGCCTCAATTGCCTTTATAACCTGAGGGTCAAAGGTGCTCAGATATTTTGTTCCTTCAGCAAATCCATCAGCCTGAGAGAAAATTTCGTAAAGTAACTCCTGAACAATCCATTTCTTTGATTTTTCAAGCTCTTTTTCATCAATTTTGACATTGGACTCTTTCAGAAATTTTAGCCAGTCCCTCCAGATTTCATCTGTGATTGTAAAACCACTTTCAAAAAGGTCTTTTTTCTTTATCCTCTTACTCCTGAGATAACTTATTAGTAATGGATTTTTGTCATCGAGGAACTTGTTGGCATAATCAAAGAATACACCTTTTAGCCTTAAAGCGCCCACAATCTTAGGGAGGGACAAAGATTCAACTCTTATATCTGGGATAATTCCTCCTCCCCCATAAACCTTCCTTCCTTTTGGAGTCAATTTGAATTCGTGAAGATTTAAATCCTCATCCTTTCTTTCTATGTATAAAAAGTAGTCTTCAAGAAATGTATAATCTCTCTGGACTGATCTTCCTGTTGGTGTGTAATATTTTGAAGTTGTGAGGGCAAGGGCAGTATTATGGGAAAGGTAGAAAAGGGTCTGCACAAGACCTTTTCCCCATGATGGCGTCCCTACAACTATAGCCCTATCGTGGTCCTGCAATGCTCCCGCAACTATTTCTGAAGCTGATGCGGAACTTGAATTTATGAGAACAACAAGAGGTATCTTCTCTAGCTGGTTATTTTCTTCTGAGTAGAATTCCTGTGTAGATTCAGGTCTTCTTCCCTTTGTATAGACAACAAGCCTTCCTTTTTCAAGGAATTCATCTGCAATACTTACTGCTTGCTGTAAAGCCCCTCCCTGGTTCCATCTAAGGTCGAGAATCAAAGATTTCATCCCTTCCTTTTTAAGAGCATTAACAGCCTCCTCAAACTCTTTTGTTGTGTTTTCTGCAAAGTTTCTCAAAGATATGTAACCAACTTCTTTATTCAACATAAAATAATAATTCACACTATGAAATGGTATCTCCTCCCTTAAAATTGTTATTTCAAAGGGTTTTTCAAGACCCCTTCTCATTATTGTGACTTTTACCTCAGTTCCTTTTGCTCCCCTCAGTTTTCTCACCGCCTCCTGAGCTGAGATCTCCCTTGTTGGCTCTCCATCAATATGGGTTATAACATCTCCCGCTCTCAGTCTCTTCTTCCATGCAGGTCCTCCCTCAATAACCGATGTAATTATTAATCTTTCCTCTACTTTTTGAATTGTTATTCCAAGACCATAAAATCTTCCCGCTTGGTCTTCTCTCATATTGGCAAGAGATTTTGGATCAAGGAATGAGGAGTGGGGATCAAGCCTTAAAAGCTCACCCCTGATAGTGTTGTAAATAAGTTCCTCATAATTTATTTTTTGAGGATAATACTTGTCTATGATGGAGACAACTTCACTGTAGATTTTTAAACCTTCATCCCATGCATCCTCAATTTTCCCTTCAGAGAAAAAGAAAAGGGGTAAAATTAAAATCAATAAAAAAATCTTTTTCATATTTAAAATATATCAGAATTTTAGTGAATTTGAAAGAAATTCAAAAATCTTGTTTGGTTGAGCATTCAATAGGCTCATTTTATCCTCAATGTAAATTTATCCGGAGAATTTAACTTTTTAAAGAGCTCCCGCATTGAGGGCAGAAATTTGCCTTCTCTGGAACAGGCGAATCACATTTCGGACATGAAGTTCTAAGCAAGTAACCGCAATTTGGGCAATATTTGCTGAAGCCCGGTGCTGGCTGATAGCATTTGGGACAGATTAAAGGAAGAGGTTTTCTAACTAATAAATAGAGAACAAAACCAAGAAGGTAAGGAACGAGCAAACATACTAAAAACCAAAGAGTGGGCGGCATGCTCCTTAATTTTGCATCTTCCAATACATAGGAAAGAGCGAGAGCATAAGTATGGGCAATAAGGATTCCAATATAGAGTGCAAATGAGATTCCTATTATTACAAAAATATTCTCTTTGCTTATTTCTTTAGTAATATAGAAGTATATTACACCCAGCCAGAAGATTATCAGAAGAATTCCCCAAAATATAATTCGATTTCTCAAGAACTTAAAATATTTTTTATTTAATGGGTCTCCCAACTCTCTCTCTATAAAATTAGATATTTTAACTGATAAAAATTCTCGAATTCTCTCAAAGGAAATTTTTCCCATTTTCTAAACCTCCTTCAAATTTAATAATTAATGATACAAAAAAGAAGGCTATTCCTGAAACTTGATAGGTTAAAAGTATACAGAAGATAAAAGGAGAAAAAACATTAAAAATTTTTGTGAGGATTTGCCAGAAAAGAAGATTTGAAATAAAGAAAGTGACAAAAGAAATTATCAGTGGAAGAACAAGAAATAAACTCAATTTTTCTTGAGTTCTCTCCCTTTCTCTGATTTTCTTATAAACCAAATATTTTGTTCTTTCAAAAAATTTCTCATCCATAGAAACTGATGGTCTTTTTTTTATTTTGGATATTATTTCTTTAAATTCTTCCAGCTCTATTTTACAATCTCTGCATTGAGAAACATGGGCTTCAAAATCTTTCTTCTCGATGCCACTTAATTTTCCACTAAAATACTGAAAAAACATTTTTTTAGCTCTTTTGTGATTCATAACTCCCTCCATATTTTCCTCAATTTTTCAAGTCCTCTTGCCAATCGGCTTTTAACAGTTCCTGAAGGAATATTCAAAATATTTCCTATCTCTTCATATTCAAGCTCTTCAAAAAAACGAAAATGTATTACTTCTCTATATTTAATGGGTAGCTTTTCAAGACAAATTTTAAGTCTCTCTTCTTCATGGGGAAGGAATTCCTTTTCAAATTCTCTCTCTTCGCATCCTCCCAGCTTAAAACTTCCCCTTCTCCTCTTGAGCTTTCTTTCATAATCTCTGCACAAATTCTTGGCTATATGAAATAACCAGACATTGAAGGGGATTGCTGAATTATATCTTTCTATGTTTTTTAAAACCCTTAGCCATGTTTCCTGAAAAATGTCCTCTGCCACCTCTTTTTCCAAGATCATTCTGTAAATGAAATTAAAAAGGGAATCTTTTGTTTCCATCATTAATCTCTCAATCTCTTCCCAATCATAAATTCCATTCATCATCCATTATTATAATACGCCCCTTCAAAAAACTCGTTCCCTTTTATAAAATATTTCTGTTCAAAAAAAGATTCTTTTTATGTTAAAATTAAATTGTCCCCTGCAAAAAGGATGGATTGAAATTATGAATTCACATTCTTTGGTGTCAAACTTAAGGGGAAGATTTCACCAATCAAATTACCCAACTAAGTTTCCCCTTTCCCTTTTGAAGGGGGCTCTTTTCCCAATTTTTTCAAACACTCTTTCACATCCTCCCATACAAGTTTTTTTAATTCCTTGCTCTGGGGATTTCTCACGAGATAGGCAGGATGAAATGTCGGCATAACTGGTATCCCTCTCCATTCAAACCACTTTCCTCTTACTTTAGTGATAGGAATATTCTTTCCGTAAAGGGTTATCAATGGTGTTGAGCCGAGAGTTATAATAATCTTAGGCTTTATAATCTCAATTTGCTCAAAAATATAATTTTTGCAAGCCTCAATTTCCTCCTTTAAAGGGGTCCTGTTTCCAGGTGGTCTGCATTTTATTATATTCCCTATATAAACTTCTTCTCTCCTGAACCCCATTGCAGATATTATTCTTGTTAGAAGTTGCCCTGCCTCTCCCACAAATGGTCTTCCCTGTGAATCCTCTTCAGCACCTGGAGCCTCTCCTACAAAAATGATCTCAGCATTTGGATTCCCCTCTCCAAATACATAGTTCTTTTTCCCCTCCCACAATCTGCATTTTTTACACTCAAAAACTCTTTCCTTAATTTTTTCCAGCTCTTCTATTTTGTTTTCTTGATAAGGAATTTTAGCCTTTTGACCCTCTTTCTCCATTAAGAACCATTCAAAACCGAGTTCCTTCAAATATTTTATCCATTCTAAGAGTTCCTTTTTCATTTTGAAGTGGAAAGTATTTTCTCAATCAAATCAACTATGATAACTGCAATCTCTTTTTTACTCTTTATTCCAGTTGAAATTTTATTTCCATCTCTATCTATTATAAGAACATCATTAAAATCGGAGCGGAATCCTATATCCTTTCTTAAAACATTATTGGCTACAATAATGTCCATTCCTTTTGAAATCATTTTATTCCTTGCATTCTCTTCTATATCTGATGTCTCCGCTGAAAACCCAACAATCAGTCTTCCCTCTTTTTTATCTTTAATTTCTTCAAGAATGTCAGGAGTCTTTTCAAGCTCAATAAATTTCAGTTTTTCCTTTTTTGCTTTATCAGAAAGGGTGGTTTTCGGCTTGAAATCAGCAGGAGCTCCTGCCATTACAATAACATCTGCTCTTTCAAGATTTCTCATAACTTCATTTTTCATCTCTTCAGTGCTTTCTACATTTATTGTCTGAGCTCCAAATGGAGGTCTTAGATGGGTAGGTCCGGAAACCAAAATTACTTCTCCACCCCTCTTTAAAATTTCTTCAGCAATATGGTATCCCATTTTACCCGAGGAAGGATTGGTAATAATCCTGACAGGATCAATTCTTTCATAGGTTGGACCCGCTGTAACAATGAATTTTTTCCCCTTTAAACTCTTTTTCCCTATCATTCTAATCACTTTATTTACTATTTCTTCAGGTTCTGCCATCCTTCCAATCCCCTTCTCTCCTGAGGCAAGTTCTCCTTCATAGGGACCTATAAATTCAACTCCAATATTTTTCAATTTTTTAATATTTTCCTGGGTTGTTGGATGAAGAAACATCTGGGAGTGCATGGCGGGAGCAATTAGAATAGGACACCTTGAAGCTAAATATATTGTTGAAAGAGCGTCATCCGCAATCCCATTGGCAAATTTAGCAATTATATTGGCAGTTGCAGGTGCAACAATAAGAAGGTCTGCATCTCTGCTAACATCAATGTGGGTTATCTCTCCATTCCTCCCCTTTTCAAATAAATCAACAATAACCCTTTTCCCCGAGAGAATTTCCAAAGTCAAAGGAGAAATGAGATTAAAGGAATTTTTAGTCATAATGCACTGAACTTCAATTCCTTCCTTCAAAAGCCCCCTTAAAATGTCAATGGACTTAAATGCAGCAATTGATGAGGAAATCCCAAGTAAAACTTTCATTCCTCTATCTCCGATATAATTTCTCTAACAATATCTTCTCTCCTTTTTCTTTTTGCCCTCTCAGCTAAAATAATTGAACTCACTTCAGTAACAGCCTTCTTTAGATTATCATTAACTATTATATACTCAAAATTCTTCCATTCTTTTAGCTCTTCCTTTGCTCTTTTCAATCTCCTTTCAACAATTTCATTGTTATTTTCTCTAAAAGAAAGTCTTTCTTTCAAAGCTTCCCATGAAGGAGGAAGGACGAAAACCGTTACTGCATCAGTTATCTTCCTTTTTATCGAACCCGCACCCTGAATATCCACATCAAGGATTAAGTCTTTCCCTTCTCCAAATGCTTTCTCTACCTCAGCTATTGATGTTCCATACAAAAAACCATGAACTTCAGCCCATTCCAAAAATTTGTCTTTTTTGATCATGCTCTCGAACTCTTCCTGAGTTACAAAATAATAGTCAACTCCATGCTCTTCATTAGGTCTTGGAGGTCTTGTTGTATAGGAAACCGAAAAATGGACATCGGGAAGTGAGTTCAAAAGAAGCTTAATTATAGTTGATTTTCCAACCCCCGATGGTCCTGTTATAATGAAAACAAGGTTTCTCATCCTATCATCTCCTTAAAATTATTCTATATTTTTTAACTGTTCTTTAATTTTCTCTATAAAATCTTTTATCTGAACCGCATAAGAAGAAATCTTTTTGTCTTCGCTCTTTGAAAGAATAGATGTTGCCTCTCTCTGTATTTCAAGGGCTAAAAATTCCATTTTTTTACCCACAGGCTCTCCTTTCTCCAGACATTTCTTGAACTCTTTTATGTGAGTCTTTATTCTCACTATTTCCTCATCAATGTCTATTTTCCTCAAAATTGCAAATATCCCCTCATCTGGTATCTCTTTTTCTCTCACCAAATTCCTTAATAATCTTAAACTCTTCTTGGTCTTTCTTTTTATTTTATTAATCTGACCACTCTCCATTTTTTTTATCTTCTCTGTTAGTTTTTCTACATTTCTCATCATCTTTATTATTTCCCTTTCTATTTCACTACCTTCTCTCTCCCTCTCCTTCACAAGTTTTTTAAGCCCATCCTTTATAGAATCCTCAATAAAACTTAAAGTTTCATCAACAAGAAGGGAGCGAGATGGAGTCATTGTGATAACTCCAGGAATCTCTGAAAGATTTATAAATAAAGAATTCGTATGAAGTTCAGCTTCCCTGAGCTCCTCTGCAATTTTATTTATCGCTGGTTTATTCAAAACAATTTCAATTTGTTCATTCTTTTGAGAGAATATGTTTACAAAAAATTCCACTCTACCTCTTTTTATAAATTCCTTTATTAGTTGTAATGCTCTTTTCTCTATTTCTACATATGGAAGATTTACTTTTAGATATATATCGAGAGTCCTACTGTTGTAACTCTTTATTGTAAGAAAAATCAAAAGATCATCCTTCTTATATCTTTCCTGCACAAATCCTGTCATACTCCTGAGCATTCTCACTCCTTAATATCAGGAAATTGCAATGCGTAAAGATGGGCATAAAGCCCCCCTCTTTTGACAAGCTCATCGTGGGTTCCCGACTCAACAATTTTGCCTTTATCCAGCACAATTATTCTGTTTGCCCTTCTTACAGTTGAAAGCCTATGGGCAATTACAATTAATGTCCTGTTTCTGGATAAATTTTCCATAGCCCTCTGAATAGCCCTTTCGGATTCAGAGTCGAGCTGGGAGGTAGCTTCATCCATAATCAGTATGGGAGGGTCTTTTATTATTGCCCTCGCTATTGCAATCCTCTGCCTCTGTCCTAAAGAGAGAAGTTGCCCCCTTTCCCCAACATTACTATCAAATCCTTGAGGAAGTTTACTTATAAAATCAAGACACATGCTTACTCGAGCTACTTCAACAATCTTCTTATCATTTATTCCATCAACTCCATAAGTTATGTTGTTTCTTATTGTATCATTAAAAAGTATGATGTCCTGAGGAACAAGACCTATCTGAGCTCTTAAAGATTCAATAGTCCCTTCCCTTATATCAATTCCATCAATCAGGATCTGCCCTTCCTGAATATCGTAAAATCTCAATATTAAATTTATCAGGGTTGTTTTCCCCGCTCCACTAAGACCAACAATGGCAAGCATCTCACCAGGCTTAACCACAAAACTTATTTCTTTAAGTATTTTAGTTCCGTCACTATATCCGAAGGAAACATTTCTAAACTCAACCTCTCCCTTAAAAGGAGGAAAAGGTTTGGCTCCCTTCTTTTCTTTCACCTCTGGTTCTATACTCATTATTTCCTCAAACCTTTCGAGCCCAACTATTGCCTGTTGAATGTTAAAATTGACCTTACTTAAAATCTTGATTGGTGAATACATTAGAATTAAAGAAGATAGAAAGGTTGTAAATTGACCCGGAGAGATTACTCCTTTGTTAATTCTGTAAGTCCCAAGGTAAATAATTAGAGCAGCTGCAACCCCTCCAAGAAACTCCATGAAGGGAGAAGCAAAATTAACTATTTTCGCTATTTTCTTACTGGCGTTCATGTATTCCTCTGTTTTTTGCTTGAATCTTCTCTCTTCTTTTTTTTCTCTGTTGAAAGCTTTAACTATGGCATTACCTGAAATTGTCTCCACTAAAACATTTGAAATCTCCGACATCTTTTTCTGCCCAATCATTCCCTGTTTTTTCATTTTTTTTCCAAGGGTCACAATGGGAACTAATGAAAATGGCAAAAGTAACAAAGAGAATAGAGCAAGAGTCCAGTCCTGATAAAAAATGACAACTATTAAGCCTAAAAGGGTGAAAGATTCTCTTATAAGGTCTCCAACAGTCTCGGAGAGAGCAAACTGAATTTTGTCTATATCATTGGTAACTCTTGAAATTAGCTCACCTGTTGGCTTTGAAGAGAAAAACCTTGCTGATTGATTTATTATGTGGGAATAAAGTTTATTTCTGAGATCTTTTGAAACAAAAACTCCAACAACATTCATGTTGAACGATGAAATAAATCTGAATATAAATTTGAAGAAAAAAACTATAACAATTAGTATTGGAACATAAATGTAGTAGCTTTCTCTCTTTATAGAAAGAAGATTGAGAAGGAAATCCCCTGAAACTACAGGAAGAATCTTTCCCACCCCCCTCTGGGGAATAAATAAATGGTCTACAACAGGCTGAATAAGAAGAGCAGAAATAGATGTAAAAATAGATACCATTATCATGGAAATGAAAGCGATGAGGATTCTCCTCCAGTAGGAAAAAAGGAAAGAGCAAAGTTTTAAAAATTCCCTCATAGCATTCCCGCAATTCTCTGAAGTATTCCAATAGCGTTCTTTGCAAAACCTGACCTGAAATTGTCAGCCACTGCCCAAATTGAATATCTCGATGGAAAATCTGCATTCTTATAAATTTTTATAAAGATTCCATCTCTTCCCGCAACTGAGGCGGGGGTAGGAGTCTGATGGCGGGAAAGAAATTTAAATCTGTTATTTTTTCTGAATTCTGATTCTATCTCTTCTAAATCTGGCTCACCTTTTATGGCAAGAAATGTAATGACTGCAAAGCAATGAAAAATAGGTGCTTTTATAATAGTTATGCTTGAAGTTTTTATACCAAGAATCCTTTCAATTTCCCTCACAATTTTCCTTTCATTTTTTTCACTTTCAGGGATAAGATCAAAAGCCCTCTGCTCCTTCAATATTTTCCTTGGAACAGAAGTTGCATTTAGTATTGCAACAGTCTGATTAATAAATTCTTCAACCCCCTCCTCCTGATATTCTGAAACTGGCTGGAAAGCAACAGAGGAAAGATTCTCAATTTCAAATTTTCCCTTCAATTGATTGACGAGAAGGGAAAGGATTATGCTTACAGGATGAGGATTAGCAATAACAGAAGCTTTTTTAATAAGCTCATGATTTATGCCATCAACTATAAGAGGCACCTCTTCATCTTCGTTTAGAGAATTGGAAAGGTCTATAACAAAAACACCTTCCTCCTTAGCTCTGGATATTGCCTTTAGTTCCATCTCACCTGAAGAGGCAAGAAGGATTACCTCAACCTCTTTCACCATATCCTCATCGGGATATTTGACAACATATGGTTCTCCCTTGAACTCTGTCAACAAACTCCATTCCGATTCCGCAGATGAATCGTAAAAAAATATTTTCCCTATAGGAATTGAGCTTTTTTCCAATGTTTCTTTAATCTCTCTTCCTTTTAAACTTTTTATGCCAAGTATTGCTAAATTAATAGAATTACTCAGGGCTTACCTCCTTTGGAAAATTAAAAATGCATTTGAAATTTTGCATTTTTCTTCTTAATTTTTCAGCTTTAATTTTGCTTCTTCCATTATCTTCTTTTTTTGAAATCTTCTTTTCAAATAAGCGTTAAGAGAGAAAATAAGGGGAAAAAGAATATATGGGATTATCAATGAAAGAACAACAAAATGAGGCGCAACATAAGCAATTGCTATAAGGGATGATAGAATAAGGGCAAAAACAAGATTCCTTCTCTTCATAAGCTCGAAATATTTTGAATTTGGATATTTTATCCTTGAAATCATCAAGAAAGAAAGAGTTAGAAGAAGAAGGTTGATAAAACCGTAAAATAAAGGTCCTGAAAAATTATTCTTAAAAAGAAGAACAATCCCTGAGAGTAGAATTGCAGAAGCAGGTATTGGAAGTCCTGTAAAGAAAGATTGTCTGACAGGCTCACTCAGGGCAATCACATTGTATCTCGCCAATCTTATAATTCCTGCACTAAAATAGAGAAAGGGAATTATCCATCCCTGAGGAACATTTTTTAGATATATTGAATAAATAAGAATAGAAGGGGCTAAACCGAAGGATATAGAATCAGATAGAGAATCAAGTTGAATCCCTATCGTGGAAGTCGCACGAAGGGAACGGGCAACAATTCCATCCATAACATCCATAAGCCATGCGATCAAAATAAGTATTGCGGAAGTCTTGAATCTCCCTTTCATTGTCTCCATAATGCATAAGAATCCGAAAAAGGCATTCAGAAGTGAAAAAATGCTGGGAAATACCTCAAGGGATATAATCCTCTTACTTACAACCTGTTTCCTTCTCGTTCTTTTCCTTTTTTTAATCATTAAACTCTCCTAATATTGTCTCTCCTCCTTTAACCCTTTCACCCAATTTTACAGATAGTTCTGGCTTTTCAGGTAAAAGGAGCTCTACCCTTGAACCGAAGATAATCATTCCTATTTTATCTCCCGCTTTAACTTCCTGACTTTCCTTTAAATTGCAGATAACCCTTCTTGCAAGAATACCCGCAATCTGCTTCATGATAACTTCCCCTCTTTCTGTCTCCAGAATAATAATATTTTGCTCATTTCTTGAAGAATCTTCTTTATAAGCAGGTTTAAAATAACCGGGTCTGTAAATAACCTTTTTAACTCTTCCATTTAAAGGAGCCCTATTTATGTGAACATTTAGTGGAGACATAAAGATAGAAATCTTAAAAAATTTTTTACCAGGGAATATCTCATCCTCCTTTTCCTCCATCTCTATAATCTTACCATCCGCAGGAGAGAGGATGAAATTTTCTTTAAAAATAATCCTTCTCGATGGATCCCGAAAGAAAAGAACCATGAAAAGCGCTATCAGGAAAAAGATAATGCCTAAAGGTGATACAGAAAAAATAAAGGATACTATAGATAGAATTAATGGAATAAGAATAAAAGGTATCCCTTCCTTAGTTACTCGCATTATTTTCCATTCCCATTTTAAACTTGTTAACAAAAACTTGCATTTTATCTTTTAGTCCCAATTTTTCCTTTTTCAATCTTTTCTCCTCAATTTTCTCCTCTTCTGTCAAATACGGTTTTGAATGAAGTTCTTTCAGCCTTTGCTCGCATTGCTGGTGGAGTTCGTAAAGTTTTCTAAACTCCTCATTCTTCTCCAGCAACACTTTCCTGATCTCTTCTTCCTTTAAATTTATCATTTAAACCTCCATCTAAAATTTTAAAGTCAAAATTAAAAAGTTAAAAGATCTCCACCTTTTAAATTGCATCCAGATAACCTCCTGTTCAGTTCCTAATTTTAACCTTTTCATCATATTTCAGGAGTAAGAAGGGCTTCAGATGCTCTAACAGCCCTCTTGTGTGCCCATTCTCTGATCTTTTTAATTTGCTCATACATTGTTGTGGAGAGGGGAACGCTTCTTGAAAATATTTTAAAAAGATCATCTTCAGAAAGGGGTCTTCCTTCATTAAAAGCCTCATACATAGCAGAAATTATTGCCTGTTCTATCTCAGCTCCTGACCATCCCTTTGTTATCTTTGCAAGTTGTGAAATGTTGAAATCGTCAGGATTTATATTCCTTTTTGAAAGATGAATTCTGAATATTTCTTCCCTTTCTTTTTCAATGGGCAGATCCACAAAAAATATCTGATCAAACCTCCCCCTCCTCAACATTTCAGCAGGGAGGAGGTCAATCCTATTGGCTGTTGCTGCAACAAAAACGGGTGAACGATGTTCCTGCATCCAGGTCAGAAAATATCCGAGAATCCTTCCAGTTGCACCTTCAGAAACCTTGTCATTTATTCCACTCTCAATTTCATCTATCCAAAGAATTGCGGGAGCAAGGGAATCCATTGTTTTTAAAGCTCTTGCAAATGCCTCCTCAGGAGGTCCTGCAATTCCTGAATATACAAGATTCATATCAAGCCTGAAAAGGGGGAGAGACCAGAGGGAAGAAATAGCCTTTACTGAAATGCTCTTTCCACAGCCACTAACACCCATAACTAAAAGTCCTTTGGGTTGATCAAGTCCAAATTTTCGAGCCTCTGGAGTAAAAGCTTTCTTCCTTTTTCTAAGCCAATCTTTAAGATTTTCAAGACCTCCTATCTCCTCTATGCTCAATTTTTCATGGACATATTCAAGAACAAGCTCTTTCAAAATTACCTGTTTCTTTTCAAGATGAAGTTCTTCCACAACATCTGAAGAAATTGTGCTTTTTCCTTGAAAAGACTTTATCAAGGCTCTGTATGCCTCGTCAAATGTCAAACCCTGGAGAGCAAGAGTTATACTTTTCTTATCATCCTCACTCAATGCAATCCTTGCATTCTTAGCTGAAAAGCTTGACAAAACTTGATTTAGAAGAGCTCCAAGCTCTTCAAAGGAAGGCAAAGGAAAATCTATTATCTCTATTTCCTTCTTTAGTTCCTGAGGAAGAAAAGCGAAAGGAGAAATTAAAAATATAAATTTCAAGGTATTCTTCAGAGCTTGATAAGCATCTCTTAGAGCTCTTGAAACATCCGGTCTCTGATTTATAAAAGGATGAAGATCCTTCATAAGAAAAACAGCGGGTTTTTCATAAGAAATT
>CAZYPR010000034.1:0-26064 GCA_964649495.1 uncultured Clostridia bacterium
TTCTGTGAGGGGCATCTAAAAATTCCTGAGAGGAGGTTATGATGTCTACTCGACAGAAAGGCTTCTATTTATCAATTTTAACTTTATTTTTTTTCTGCAATTATCTTTCCAGAAGAAACTTTAAAGATTGATTCTTCATTTTTTGGAGATATCAAACCGAGATTTATTGGACCTGCTGTAATGAGCGGAAGGATAACTGATATTGAAGGAGTATCTAAAGATCCAAGAATTATCTATGTTGGGACTGCAGGGGGAGGCATCTGGAAATCAACAAATGGAGGAATCACATTTTTCCCAATTTTTGAGAAATACACAATGTCAATTGGATGCATTACAGTAAACCAGAATAATCCTGATGAAATCTGGGTTGGAACAGGAGAGATAAATGTTAGGAACTCTGTCTCTGTTGGAACAGGTCTTTACAGAAGTAAAGATGGTGGAAAAACATGGGAGCATCTTGGTTTTAAGCACTCGGAGAGAATTGCTGAAGTTGTGCTCCATCCAAAGGATCCAAAAATTGCATATGTTTGTGTTCTTGGTAATCTCTGGAATTCAAGCAAAGAAAGGGGGGTTTATAAGACTAAGGATGGTGGAAAAACCTGGGAAAAAATATTATATGTGGATGAAAACACAGGTTGTGGTGATCTTGCCATTGACCCTCAGGAGTCAGATGTTATTTATGCAGGAATGTGGCAGGTAAGGAGGATGCCATACTTTTTTGTATCGGGAGGTTCTGGTTCAGGATTTTTCAAGTCAACTGATGGAGGGAAAAACTGGAAGAAAATTAAAAAGGGACTCCCTGAAGGAGATCTTGGAAGGATAGCTTTTGATGTTGCTCAGTCAAGACCAGGAACAATTTATGGAATTTTTGAAGCAAAAAAGGAGACCGCCCTTTATCGCTCTGATGATATGGGTGAGAGCTGGGAGAGGGTAAATGCCTTTCTTGGAACAAAAGCAAGACCTTTCTATCTTGCGGAGATAAAAGTTGATCCCAAGGATCACAAAAAACTTTACAATCTCAGCTTTATTCTTTTTACCAGTGATGATGGTGGGAAAAGTTTCACCACTGCAGGCGGAGGGAGTGTTTTCCCTTCCTCCTACCATCCTGACATTCAAGCCATATGGATCAATCCTTCAAATCCTGACCACCTAATCGTTGGAACTGATGGTGGAGTATATCTCTCCTTTGACCGTGGGAGAACCTTTAAATTTCTTGGTAACATTCCTGTTTCCCAGTTCTATCATGTAAGTTATGACATGAGAGTCCCTTACAATGTTTATGGAGGATTACAGGATAATGGTTCATGGATGGGACCATCTAAAGTAATTGGAGGGAGAGGAATTGAGAACAGACACTGGAGGAACATCGGTGGAGGGGATGGATTCCATGCATTTCCAGATCCAGAAGACCCTGACATTGTATACCACGAATGGCAGGGAGGAAGGCTGGTGAGAGTTAATCTTAAAACAATGGAAATGAAAAATATTCAACCATACCCTCAAAAAGGAGAGCCAAAATATCGCTTTAACTGGAATACACCTGTCCACATAAGCCCTAATAATCCTAAAATTATGTATATCGGAGCTCAATTCCTTTTCAAAACAAGGGATAAAGGAGAAAAATGGGAAAAGATTTCTCCTGATCTTACCACCAATGACCCTGAAAAACAGCGTCAGGCAGAATCCGGTGGTTTGACAATAGATAACACTTCTGCTGAAAATCATTGCACTATTTACACAATTTCTGAATCTCCACTGAATCCAGATATTATATGGGTTGGAACTGACGATGGAAATCTCCAGCTTACAAAAAATGGCGGAAAATCATGGGAAAATCTGGTAAAAAACATTTCTGGACTTCCATCCAACACATGGTGTTCCCATGTTGAAGCGAGCAGGTTTAGGGAAGGAAGAGCCTATGTAACATTCGATGGACATCAGACTGGAGATATGAAACCTTATGCTTATAAGACAGAGGATTTCGGAAAAACATGGGAGTCACTTTCCACCTCAGAAATTAAAGGTTATTGTCATGTAATAAGAGAAGATATTGTGAATCCTGATCTTCTTTTCCTCGGAACAGAGTTTGGACTATTCATATCAATTGATGGCGGTAAAAAGTGGACACATTTAAAAGAAAATTTTCCAATGGTGGCAGTTAGAGATATGGTAATCCATCCAAGAGAACATGACCTTATAATAGCAACCCATGGTCTTGGAATATGGATTATTGATGACCTAACCCCTTTAAGAAACCTCAAAAAAGATACCCTTGAAAATGAAGTTGCAATTCTTCCCTCTCGCCCATCAACAATCTCTTACTCTTCTTCGATTCAGGATTTTCCTGGTGATGATGGATTCTTAGGAAGCAATCCTCCTTCTGGAGCTACAATAACTTACTACTTAAAAAACAGACATATTTTTGGCGATTTAAAACTTGAAATTTTAGATTCTCAGGGGAAGCTAATAAAGAGTCTTCCAACAGGGAAGAGAAAGGGAATAAATAGAGTTTACTGGGATATGAGGCTTAAACCACCGAAAGTTAGTTATAAGCCTGGTGTTCCTACTGGAGTTGCTGTCGGTCCAATGGTTCCAGAAGGGACTTATACAATAAAGATAACAAAGAATGAAAAATCTTACTTTGGTAAATTGGATTTAATTCCTGATCCAATTTCAACTTACACTTCAGAAGATAGAAAGATTCAGTATGAAACTGTTATGAAACTTTACAGAATGCTTGAAAAAATTGCTTATATTTCTGATTCTATTCTCAATGCCAGAAAAGAAATTGATGAAAGGATAAAAAATCTTGAAAAAGAGAAGAAAGGCAAAGGACTTATAAAGATTCTAAATGAATTTTCAACCCAGCTTAAAAATTTCCACTCTGAACTTGTCTCAGAAGAGGGGCTCTATACTGAACCAAAACTGAGTGAAAGAATTTTTGACCTTTACAGCTCTGTATTAAGTTATGGCGGAAGACCTACAAACTCTCAGCTAATCCATACAGCGGTTCTTGAGGAGGAACTTAAAAAGGCAGAGGAAAAATTCAGAATTATAAAAGAGAAAGAAATCCAAAAGATAAATTCAAAACTTCGCTCTGCCAAACTGAAACTCTTAGAAATAGTTGAAGAGGAAAAATATAGAGAGGGTGTTCAAGAATGAACAACTTTATGAGATTAGTGTAGATTTGGTTAATTCAGATTCTCTTTTAAAAAGGTCCTAATTTCGACGCATTAAATTGCTCGTATTCTTTTTCTCTAATTAATTCAAGAATGATAATTACTCTTCCTTTGAGTAGACTTTTTCTCCCGCCTCAATTCTGACATTCAACTCATTCTCTTTTGGTGGAATGGGACAATTCCAGTGAGGATTGTATGAACATAAAGGATTGTAGGCTAAATTAAAATCTATCGTGCATTCATCACCTTCTTCGACCACATCAAGGAACCTTCCTGCGGAATAGGTTTCATTACCCGAGGTCTTATCCTTGAAAGGAACGAAAAGCTCCTTTGAATCCAATCGTTCAGGTGTTTTGAAAGCAGATAACCTATATTTGACTCCATTTATTTCAAATTCAAGAAAAGCATATCTCACAAATGTTTTCAATATATTTTGATATGTGAGGAGCTTGACCTCTTGGAGTTTGGGATTTTTAATTAGTTTTGCTTTTAATTTATAAGCGGGATTAACAGGGAAATAATTCAAGCCTTTAAAATTCTTTTTTGCGGAAGAATATATATCATAAACCATTATCCTTGCTATTTTTTCAGTTTGAATTGTGTAAACAAGAACATATTTACAAACCTTTATCCTTTGTGATTCTTTTACTTCCGCCTTTCCATTTACAGGAGAATTATCTATCTGAACTCCCTTTTCGCTTTTTATAACTTCAAGAAAAAGATTCTTTCCTTCCCAGGAGAAGCTAAGGATGTGATGGGCATCCTCAAGCCTTCCCTCTTTCACATCTCCCTCTGATAGAGAAATTATTAGGGGAGAGCCAATATCGAAATGGAAATGGGCGACTGGGGAGAGGGGTGAAACTTCTGATGTGGCAAATCTCTCATTTTTTGCTTTTCTTTGCTCTTCAATCTTTTTTATGTAATCATCCTGGGAAAATACAAATAATGAAAAACAGAAAAGCATTGAAAAAGTTAGAAATTTCTTCATTTCAGTCTCCTGCTAAATTTTTTTTAAGTTTTTTATAATAATCAACGCAATAAAATTTGTCAATTTTTCCTCTTTGCCAAAAGTTTAGAATTATCTTAATATAAAATATGAAGAAAACTTTTGGAATTTTTGTTTTTTTATTATTTATCTCCTGTGCAACTTTTAGGGAAAAGCCAGTTTTAGCAGGAGAGGAGATTTTTGGAAAAGGAAGAATTTATTTATATGAAAATAATAAATTTGATTATTTAGATTTTCTCTTTTTCTATGGGAATGAAAAGCTTAAGATTGAAGGAGTATCAGTGCTTGGAACACCCTTATTCGAGATTTATATTTTTGAGAGAACCTGTATGATTGTTCCAAAATCTCAATCCTACTGGGAAGGGAGTTTGGTTGAGCTTACAGAGTTCTTTCTCAAAAAAGAGATTTCAGAAAATGAGATTTTGTCGGTTTTTTCAAAGGGTAATACCACCTCCCTTGAAATAAAGGGGTTTTTCAAAAACTCAAATTTTCCAAAGGAGATCTTGTGGAAGGGAGAAGGAGTTGAAGGAAAAATAAAAATTAAATGGGTTAAAAGGAGCCATGATTTAAATATAGATTTAAAAATACCATCCTCTTTTAAGAAAGTTTCTCTGGAGGAAATCTTCATATGAAAGTTAGATCCTTTGCAAAAGTTAATCTGGGACTTGAGATTGAAGGTGTAATGCCTGATGGATACCACAGGATAAGGACAATTTTTCAGAGCATAGACTTATTTGATATTTTAAGTTTTGAGATAATTGACTCAGGTATTGAAATTGAAGGTAATAGAGAAGATATGCCATGGAATAAAGAAAATCTTATCTACAGAGCAATAGAAAAATTTAAGAAAGAATTTGGAATTAAAGAAGGGATTAGAGTTTTTGTAGAAAAGAAAATACCACCTGGTTCAGGTCTTGGAGGAGGTTCCTCCAATGCGGGATGCACTCTGATTGCTTTAAGAGAATTTTTTTGTAAAGGGATGGAAATAAAAGAATTGATTCCAATTGCGCGACAGATTGGAGCTGATGTCCCTTACTTTCTCTATGGTGGAACATGTTTGGGAGAGGGTAGGGGAGATGTGATAAAAGAAATTAAGGATATTGAAAATTTATATTTTTGTCTTGTAATTCCTGATTTTAAAGTTAGTAGCAAAGAGGCATATAATGATTGGGATAAGTCCAGATTGACTTTTTCAACAAAAAATTCTAATATTAAAAGGTTAGAGAGACATTTTGATTTGGGTTATTTGAGAAACGATTTAGAAGAGATTGTATTCAGAAAATATAAAGATCTTGAAAGAATAAAAGAAAAAATGAGAGAAGAAGGTTTTAAAAAAGTTTTGATGAGCGGAAGTGGCTCATGTATTTTTGGAATTATAGATGATATGGAAAAAGCCGAAAAATTAAAGAGTATTTTTATCAATTATAGAGTTGAAATTGTAAGGAGTATAGGGAGAAAGGAATATTGGGAAAGATTATTTATAAATTGATTGGGGTGTCGCCAAGCGGTAAGGCAGCGGACTTTGGATCCGCCATTCGGGGGTTCGAATCCTCCCACCCCAGCTTAGGATATTGAAATGGATAAAGAGTATCTAAAGGTATTTTCAGGGTCATCCAATAGGGAACTTGCTGAGAAGATATGTAAGATATTAGATATACCTATTGGAAAAGCAGATTTAAGAACATTCGCTGATGGAGAGGTAAATTTTCAGATTCTTGAAAATGTTAGGGGTAGGGATATTTTTGTTATCCAGAGCGCTTCCCGTGAAGTGAATTTTCATATTCTTGAACTTCTTGTAATGATAGATGCATTTAAAAGAGCATCCGCTCGATCTGTAACTGCTGTCATGCCATATTATGGATATGCTCGTCAGGATAGAAAAGACAGACCGAGGGTTCCGATTTCCGCAAGACTTATTGCCAATCTCCTCGAAGCAGCAGGAATTAACAGGCTTTTAACAATGGACCTTCATGCTCCTCAGATTCAAGGTTTTTTTACAGTTCCAGTTGACAACCTTTACGCTTTTCCGGTTCTCGTTAATTATTTTAAGTCGATAAACCTTGAAAAACCCATTGTTGTTTCCCCTGATGCGGGTGGAGTGGAGAGGGCAAGGATAATGGCAAATGCTCTTTCAGTTGATCTTGCAATGGTTTACAAGAAAAGAATAATTCCCAATAAGGTTGCTGAGTCAATACTTATAGGAGATGTGAGGGGGAAGGATGCAATAATTATTGATGATATGGTTGATACTGCTGAAACTCTTGTTAAAACTGTTGAACTTCTGAAAAATCACAAAGCTAAAAGAATCTGGGCTGCGTGCACCCACCCTGTTCTTTCAGGAGAAGCAATAGAAAGAATAAAATCCTCGCCTCTCGAGGCTTTAATTGTCACGGATACAATTCTCATTCCTGAAGATAAAATGATTGACAAAATTAAAATACTCTCAGTGGCAAGCCTCTTTGCTGAGGCTATAAAAAGAATATTCGAACAGAGCTCAGTGAGCTCAATATTCGAGATATAGGAAGGTGAACATGGAAGAGGTCATTTTAAAAATTAATTTAAGAGAGAAAATTGGTAAAGAACATGCAAAAAAGCTTAGATTTAATGGAAAAGTTCCAGGAATAATTTATGGTCCTGGTCTTGAGCCACTCCCTGTGGAGGCAGAGGAGAAGGATATCGCAAAGATAATAAAGATGGGTGAGAATTTTATATTTAAAGCGGATGCAGGCAACAAAAAATTCGATGTTCTTTTAAAAGATTTTCAGAGGGATCCTGTGAAAAGGAACATTCTACATTTTGATCTTTACAGGGTTTCCCTTGACAAACCTGTAAAAGTTAAAGTTCCCATTGTTCTTGTAGGGAAGGCAGTGGGAGTTGAAAAGGGAGGATTTCTTGATTTTGCTTTTAGAGAAATTGAGATAGAATGCTTACCGAAGTTTATCCCTGAAAATATTCAGGTGGATGTTTCATCCCTTGATATTGGAGATTCTATTAAGGTTGAGGATTTGAAGCTTCCTGAGGAGATAAGAGTCCTTACCGAGCCAGAGACAGTTATAGCCCTTGTTGAAGCACCTGTTGAAGAGGAAGTTGCAATTACTCCCACTGAAGAGATAAAAGAACCTGAGGTTATAAAGAAGAAGAAAGAAGTGGAAGAGGAAGAGGAGTGATTTCAACATAATGAAATGGATTTTAGTTGGACTTGGGAATCCCGGAAAGGAATATAAAAATACAAGACATAACACAGGCAGAATGTTTGTGGAAAGAATTGCAAAAAAAATTGGTGTGATGTTTAAAAGGAGAAGCCTATATAGATTTGCCATGACCGAATATTTGGAAAGTGAATTAATTTTAGTTCTTCCTGAGACCTATATGAATATGAGCGGAAAAGCTGTTGCTGAATTATTGAAATTTAATCCAATCCTAACATCAAATTTGATAGTTGTTTTTGATGACATGGACATCCCCTTATCTGAAATAAGAATAAGGAAAAAAGGGGAGGGTGGAACTCATAAGGGGCTAAAATCAGTTATTTCTGAGCTCTCCACATCTGATTTTATAAGGATAAGAATCGGAATAGGGAAGCCTGATGGAGACAGAGTAGATTATGTCCTTTCACCCTTTACCAGTGATGAGATAAATTTACTTGAAAAAGGGTTTGAGAAAGCTGAACAAGCCCTTGAACTTATAGTAAATGGAAAGGTTGAAGAAGCAATGAACAGGTTTAACAGGAGAATTTCTCCTTGCTCTTCTCTCGGAGAAGGGCTAAAACCATAAGGAGGTATATATGAGAAAGTATGAAACAGGTTTTATACTCAGTCCCGAACTGAGTGAGGAGGGAATTAGAGATTTCCTCTCAGGTGTAAGGAAGTTTATTGAGGATTCCAAAGGTTTGATTATTCAGGAAGAACACTGGGGAAGAAGAGCTCTTGCTTACAAAATTGGTAAGTTTCGTGAAGGAAACTACTATTTCTTTTTTTACGAAGGAGATCCCTATGTTCCCAAGGAGCTGGAAAGAAGATTTAAACAATCTGAAAAGGTAATAAGATTTTTGACAGTCAGAATGGATGACTATCTTAAAAAAGTCGAGAAAATGAAGAAAATGAAGGAGAAGAAAGGAGAAAAGAAAGGATTGGAAACTGAAAGGGCAGAAATTTCTTTTGAAAAATTAGAGGAGGAGAAAAATGAGTAAAAAAGAGACCCAGACGCAACAGAGAAGATTTTTCTCTCCAAGGAAAAAATTCTGTAAATTCTGTGCTGAAGGTATTCACTACATTGATTATAAAAATGTTTCTCTTCTTGAGGAATTTGTTCTTGATAGAGGAAAGATACTGTCAAGAAGAATGACAGGAACATGTGCCTATCACCAGAGAAGACTTGCATCAGCGATAAAAAAAGCAAGAATAATGGCTCTCCTTCCATTCTTACCTGAATAGGTGGAAAAATGAAAGTAATTTTAATTGAAAATGTCCAAAGCCTTGGAAAGATTGGTGATATTGCTGATGTAAAGGATGGATATGCGAGGAATTTCCTTTTACCAAAGAAACTCGCTTTACCCGCAACTGAGGAGAATGTAAAAAGGGTTCAGAAAAAAATTCAGGAGATGCAGAGAAAGATTGAAATTGAGAAGATGACAGCAGAAGAGCTGGACAGAAAACTCAGGGGACTACTTTTGACAATTCCCAAAAAATGTGGAGAAAAGGACACAATATTTGGCTCAGTTACAGTAGCTGACATCTTGGAAGCCCTTTCAAAGGTGGGTTTAGAGATCGAAAAAAAGAAGATCCAACTTAGTGAACCCATAAAAAAACTTGGAATTTACACTATTCCTATAAAATTAAACCCATCGCTAACAAGTGAAATTAAAATAGAAGTTGTCAAAGGGGAGTAAAAATATATGGGAGATTTCATTTCATTGCCCCAGAAGTCTCTTCCCCACAATTTGGATGCGGAAAGAGCTGTTATAGGTGCAATACTTACTGAGAATTCCCATCTTCATAAGGTTCTTTCTTTGATAACTCCTGACGACTTTTACATTGAATCTCATCAAAAAATAATGCGAAAGATTGTGGAAATGGCAGATAGAGGCGAAAGGGTTGATCTTTTAACCCTTTCTGAGGAGCTTGAGAATGCGGGAGAGCTTAAAAATGTAGGTGGAACATCCTATATCTCCTCCCTTCTTGACGGTGTTCCTAAAAACCTTAACATTGATAGTTATGTGAACATTATAAAAGAGAAGGCACTTACAAGAAGGCTTATTCTTTCGAGTCTGAGAATTGCTAAGAGTGGCCTTGAAGGAGTAGGAGATCCTGATGAGCTTTTGGAGCTTGCTCAGCACGAAATATTTGAGGTTTCTGAACAGAGGGTAAAACAGGGTTTTGTTGAAATAAAAAAGGTTATGCAGGAAACCGTGGATTACATAGAGGCTCTCTCTAAAAGAGGAGAATTAATATCAGGTATCCCTACAGGATTTAAAGATTTTGATAAGAAAACATCAGGACTTCACAACAGTGAGTTCATTGTTATTGCTGGAAGACCGTCAATGGGGAAAACTGCCTTTGCAATGAATATTGCTACAAATACCGCTGTTAAGTTTGGAAAGAAAGTTGGAATATTTACCCTTGAGATGTCAAAAGAGCATCTTTGCATAAGGCTCTTAGGTTCAATGGCACAGGTTGATATACAGAGATTGCAAAATGGATACATAAGTCAGAACGAGTGGGATAAGATAATAATGGCTCAGAACACATTTTCCAAGGCAGATATTTTCATTGATGAGACACCATCTCTTTCAATACTTGAGATGAAGGCTAAAGCAAGAAGATTGAAGATGGAGAGGGGGCTTGATATTCTTTTCATTGATTATCTTCAGCTTATGAGGGGTGGCGCGAGATTTGAAAATAGAACTCAGGAGATTTCAGCAATATCAAGGGCTATGAAGGAACTTGCAAAGGAACTATCTATACCTGTTGTCTCGGTTTCCCAGCTTAGCAGAGCTCCTGAAAAAAGGGAAAGAAGGGGGGCAAGACCTCAGCTTTCTGATCTTAGAGAATCTGGAGCAATTGAGCAGGATGCGGATCTTGTTGCTTTTATTTATAGAGAAGAATTTTATATAAGGGATACACCAAAAAAGGGTGTGGCGGAGATAATTATTGCAAAACAGAGGAATGGACCTACAGGAACGGTCGAGCTCGCCTTTCTTGACAAATTTACAAGGTTTGAAGATCTTGCTCCATTTGAGGAATTCCAGTGATTAACATTGAGAGATTTCCATTGATTTCAAGATTTTTCTGGAGAATAGGAAGGGGTGTAGCAGACCTTGGTGAAATCTCAATTCTCATAGTTAACATTTTCAAAAAGATATTTAAAAAACCTTTCGAGAAAAAGGTTTTCTTTGCTCAACTAATGGAGATTGGTAATCGCTCCCTTCCTGTTGTCTCCCTCACATCCCTTTTTACTGGAATGGTTCTTGCTCTTCAAACAATTATTGGAATGAAAAGATTTGGTGCTGAGATGTATGTTGGTTCTGTTGTTGGCATATCCCTTACAAAGGAGCTAATACCTGTTCTTACAGGACTTATGGTTGCGGGAAGGGTTGGTTCAGCAATGGCGGCTGAGATAGGGACAATGAAGGTAACAGAGCAGATTGATGCCTTATTTACCCTTGGTGCTGACCCTATAAAGTATCTTGTAATTCCGAGATTTATTGCAGCAATGATAATGGTTCCAATACTTACTGCTTATGGAGATGCGATAGGATTAATAGGAGGGAAATTTGTCTCTGTTCAATTAATGGGAATAAATCCTGTTCTATTTAATGAATTCCTTCTTCTTTACACTGAGTGGTGGGATGTAACATCAGGTCTTATAAAATCAATATTTTTTGGAGCTATTATTGCCATTATAGGTTGTTACAAGGGTTTGAAAACAGAGGGTGGAGCAGAGGGGGTTGGAAGATCTACAACTTCAGCGGTAGTTGTCTCGTCTATTCTTATATTGATTGCAGACTTCTTTATCGCAAAAATACTCCCCTTTTCAATGAAAAGATGATTAAAATTATTGACCTTTACAAAAGTTTTGATGGAAAGAAAGTCCTCAATGGTGTAAACTTAGAAATACTCGATGGTGAGATAATGATAATAATGGGAGGGAGTGGAGCGGGAAAGACTGTCCTTATAAAACATATGATGGGGCTCCTTAAGCCTGATAGAGGTAAGATATATGTGGATGATATAGAAATTACAAGTCTTAAAGAAGACGAATTGTTTAAAGTTGTGAGACTATTTGGAATGGTTTTCCAGAGTGCTGCTCTTTTTGATTCCATGACTGTTGAAGAGAATATAAAATTTGGACTTGAAAGACTCGGTCTCCCACCCGATGAGATCGAAAGAAGGGTTAAAGATAGTCTTGAAAGGGTTGATCTTCCTGGAATTGAAAAACTAATGCCCTCCCAGCTGAGTGGTGGTATGAAAAAAAGGGTTGGTCTTGCAAGGGCAATTGCTTTGAGACCAAAAATACTCCTTTATGATGAGCCTACCACAGGTGTTGATCCAATAAGAGCAGATTCAATAAATAAGCTCATTGTGAAAATGAGAGATTCCCTTGGTGTGACCTCTGTTATCATAACCCACGACATTGTTAGCGCTTTTAGAGTTGCTGACAGAATTGCGATGTTACATGATGGAAGGATTATTGAAATTGGAACTCCTGAAGAGATAAAAAATTCCCCAAATCCTATTGTTCAGCAATTCATAAGAGGTGAATCAGAGGGTCCTGTGAGGATTATTTAAAATGAAAATAATTCAGATGGAGGGATGGGATGAAGATTGAATATAAAGTAGGGATATTTGTTGCGATAGGTCTAATGATTTTTGCTTATTTGGTTCTTTGGCTTGGGACAAGAGAGGTTGAAATATTCAAAAAAGAGGGGTACATTCTCAAGACAAGATTTACAACCCTTGCGGGTCTTGAGAAAAACTCCTCTGTAAGAGTTGCGGGGGTGAGGGTAGGGAGAGTGAGGGACATAGACCTTAAGGAGGGGATGGCTGAAATTACAATGTTTATTTACAAAGATGTGAAGATAAGGGAAGGTTCAAAGGCTGCTGTTAGTTCAATGGGTATTATGGGTGAGAAATATGTGGAAATATTTCCGGGTCCACCAGATAAACCTTTTTTGAAAGAAGATTCCTATGTAGAGGGGATTCAGCCTCTTTCCATAGACCAGATAGGCCAGACTTTTTACTCCCTTGGTGAAGATGTGAAATCTGTTGGAAAAATTATAAAGGATGCTCTAACTGAGCCCTCTGGAGAGAACAGACTTAGAAATCTTATAGCAAACCTTGAGATTACAACCGAGAGCCTGAAAGAGATTTCAATGAGTTTAAATTCAGATTATCCCGATATGAAAAATTCTATTTCTGAACTCACGGAAAGGCTTGAATCTGACCTTGAAAAAATTTCTTCTGATTTTACAAAGCTCTCCAGTGAAATTAGTTCTCTAATCTCAGAAAATAGAAAGGAGTTAAATAAAAGTGTTGAGAATTTAAACAAAACAATGGAAAGAGCTCAAAAACTAATTTCAGAGCTTGAAGAAATTACAGGAAAGATAAAAGGAGGAGAGGGTCTTGCATCTAAAGTAATCAATGATCCCTCTTTTTACAAGAAAATAGACAACACAGTGGAAGAACTTAAATCTACCCTTGAAGAATCAAGAAAGGTTATAACCAAATATAGCTTTCCAGATCTTTCCTATGGAATCAGAGGGGAATACCTCTCTTCAGATCTTCTTGCAAGGGGATACTTGACATTTTCAATAGGAAAAAATGAAAGATTTTTTGAAGGAGAGTTTTTAAAAGACCCATGGGATGAAAAGCTCAAGTTTTCATTTCTTGGAGGTTTGAAATACAAGAATTTTTCAGCAAGAGCGGGATTTATAGAGTCGAGTTTTGGAATTGGTTTTGGCTACCAACCCTTTAAAGGTCTGGAACTATCCATAGATAGTTTTGAGCTAAACAGAAGACCAAGGCCAATTTTTAGAGCCTATACAAGAATTTATCCATATTCAAATCTTTTTTTAGTTGCAGGAATTGATGATTTTGCTTTGAAAGATAAGTCTCAGTTTTACTTTGGTATAGGTTTTAGAGCAAAATGAAAGTTACATATATCTGTCAGGAGTGTGGGTTTGAGTCACCGAAATGGCTTGGAAAATGTCCTTCATGTTCAAGCTGGAACTCATTTGTAGAGGTGGAAAGAAAAAAAGGTGAAGTTATAATTTCTGAAAGTGAGCCTCTTTCTTATAATGAAATTGGCATTGATGAATGGGAAAGAATGAAAACTGGAATATCAGAATTTGACCGATGTATGGGAGGTGGGATTATAAAAGGTTCCATTACTCTAATTGGAGGAGAGCCCGGGATAGGGAAATCAACACTACTTCTTCAGGTCTCCCATAGCCTTGAAAATAAAGGTTATAAAGTCCTTTATGTCTCAGGGGAAGAATCGCCCTCCCAAATAAAATTGAGGGGGGAAAGAATAGGAATAAGAGCAAAAAACCTTTATATTCTTTCAGAGACAATGTGGGAGCAAGTGGAAGAGAAAATAAATTTTCTAAAGCCTGATTTCCTTGTTTGTGATTCAATACAAACAATTTTTTCTGCAAATCTTGACTCTCTTCCAGGAAGTATGGCTCAGGTTAGGGAGGTAGCATCAAGGATTTTCAATGTTGCAAAGAAAGGGGGGATAACATCCTTTATAATCGGACACATTACAAAGGAGGGGATCATTGCTGGTCCAAAGTCCTTAGAGCATATTGTTGATGCTGTCCTTTATTTTGAGGGTGAAAGATTTCAAAGTCATAGAATTTTAAGAGCGGTGAAGAATAGATTCGGTGCTGTTTCTGAAGTAGGACTTTTCGAGATGGAGGAAAAAGGTCTTATCCCTGTTCAAAACCCTTCAAATCTTTTCCTCTCTGACCTCGCTGGAAAGGAGACAGGAGTTTCAATTTATTGTGGATTTCAGGGAACAAGACCTATGTTGCTTGAAATCCAGACCCTTGTCTCTCCAACAGTTTATCTTGGTTCTCCTCGAAGGACAACAATAGGTCTTGATCCTGCAAGAACCTCAATGTTAATTGCAATTGCAGAAAAAAGGCTTGGATTTAGCTTTGCGGGAGAGGATATTTTTGTTAATGTTGCGGGAGGCATTTATATTGATGACCCATCTTCAGATCTGTCTCTGATTGCATCTCTTATTTCCAGCAAGAAAAACAATCCTGTTCCAGCAGGAACAGTATTTTTCGGAGAAGTAGGGCTTGCGGGAGAGGTAAGAAGTGTAAAGGATTCTGAAGCGAGGATAAAAGAAGCTGAATCCCTTGGTTTCAAAAAGGTTATTCTTCCTGAGAAGAACATTCCAAGAAAAAGGGAATTTGAAATAGAAATAGAAGGGATTTCCCACATAAGGGAGCTTTATAGAGTATTAAAATTATAGAGAAGGAGATTAAAAATGGTTTTTATATTCTTAAGAATTATGTTCATTTTTGCCATGGGTGTTATAGGTTATTTCTTTCCACCTTTCAGCATTCCTAAAGTTTATGGCGCATCACTGGGAGTAATTGTTGGAATTGTTGTTATTTATGTAGAGTATATAATAAAAAAAGCCCAGTTTAAAGTTATATGGGGTGCAACAATAGGGACTTGGGGTGGAATAATTTTTGGATGGTTGCTATCCAGCATATATAAAATTCTTTCTCCTGATAAAACAACCTCTCAGTTTATTTCCTTTGTCTCTTTGATTGTTCTACCTTATATGGGTTTTATTGTTGGAGCAAAAAAATCCGAGTGGTTCAATCCAATAACCCTTTTCACATTCTTAAGGGAAAGGAGTGCGGGAAGAAGCTATAAAATTCTTGATACATCTGTGATAATTGATGGAAGAATTATGGATATTTGCGATACTGGATTTGTTGAGGGAACTCTTGTTGTTCCCCAATTTGTTCTAAGAGAGTTACAACAGGTGGCAGACTCACCAGACCCTTTGAAAAGGCAGAGGGGGAGAAGAGGACTTGATATTTTGCAAAGATTACAAAAATCATCATCAGTTTCTGTTATGATTTCTGAACTCGATTTTCCAGAGATAAAGGATGTGGATTCAAAACTTATAGAGCTTGCAAAACAACTTGAGGCAAAAATAATAACAAATGATTTTAATTTAAATAAAGTAGCTCAACTCCACAAGATACCAGTTCTAAATATCAATGATCTTTCAAATGCCCTCAAACCTGTTGTTCTTCCAGGAGAGATAATGAAGGTTTTTATACTTAAAGAAGGAAAGGAAAAGGATCAGGGAGTTGCATACCTTGACGATGGAACAATGGTTGTTGTGGATAATGCCAGGAAGATGATTGGAAAGAACATAGATATAACTGTGACCTCGGTCCTTCAGACAACTGCAGGTAAGATGATTTTTGGAAGGTTTAATGAAGAGTAAAGTTTCTGCAATAATCCTATCCGCTGGAAAAGGGAAAAGATTTGAAGACCCTCTTCCTAAACAGTTTCATCTTTTAAAGGGAAAGCCTATCTTTGAATGGTCCATCGAGGCTTTCTCATTACATGAGCTTGTGAATTCTATTGTTCTTGTGATTGACAATCCATCCATGTGGGAAGGATTGAAGGAGAAATATCCAAAAATTGAGAGTATAGTAAAGGGTGGGGAAAGAAGGCAGGATTCAGTAGCAAATGGTCTTTCTGCATTGAAAGAGGAATGTATTGTTTTAATTCACGATGCTGTAAGACCCCTTGTGTCGAAAGAACTTATAACAAGAGTTATAGAAGGTGTAGAAAAATACGGGAGTGTGATTCCTGTAATTGAGGAGAGTGATTCATTAAAACTTGTAGAAGATAGAAAGGTTGTGAGCTCTTTGAAAAGGGAGAAGGTTTTCAGAGTTCAAACACCCCAGGGCTTTCATTTGAAAGACATTCTTTATTCCCATAAAATAGGAAATGAGAAAGGAATTTTTGTTACCGATGATTCAGAACTTATGGAATTAGCAGGTTTTGAAGTGAGGATTGTGGAAGGAGATGTAACAAATTTGAAAATAACAAAAAAAATTGATTTAATAGTGGCGGAGGCAATCCTTGAAAGTAAAAGTAGGTATAGGTTTTGATATCCATCCCCTTGTAGAAGGGCGGAAACTTATTCTCGGAGGAATTGATATTCCCCACAGAAAAGGGCTGAAAGGTCATTCTGATGGAGATGTCATAGTTCATGCGATAATAGATGCTATTCTTGGGGCTATGGGCGAGAAAAGTATCGGTGAGCTTTTCCCTGATACAGATGAAAGGTATAGAGACATTGATTCTACAATTTTACTTTCAGAAGTTTGTGAGATGATGAAGGAAAAAAACATGAAAATTATGAACATTGATTGCGTTGTTATAGCACAGGAACCAAAACTTATCTCTTTCATTCCTTTAATGAGGGAAAAACTTTCCTCATTAATGGGAGTTAGAAGTGAGCTCTTAAATATAAAAGCAAAGACCCACGAAGGAATAGGCGAGATAGGGAGGGGAGAGGCTATTTCCTGCTATTCTATAGCAGTATTAAAAGAAAAATGATAAGAGTTAGATTTGCTCCATCTCCAACAGGTTACATTCATGTAGGCAATGCAAGGACAGCTTTATTCAATTGGTTTTTTGCAAGGAAAAACAAAGGTTCATTTATATTGAGAATAGAGGATACAGATGTGGAGAGATCAACAAGAGAATCAGAAGAACTTCTCATGAAAGACCTTAAATGGCTTGGAATAGACTGGGATGAAGGACCTGATATAGGTGGAGAATTTGGTCCTTACAGGCAGTCTGAGAGACTTGAAATTTACAAGATGCATGCTTTTGAACTTGTTGAGAAAGGTTATGCATATTTTTGTTTCTGCGATGCGGAAGAACTTGAAAGAGAGAGGGAGAGAATTCTTTCTCTTGGAGGAGTTCCCAGATATTCTGGGAAATGTAGGAGTCTCAATATTGATGAATCCATAAAGAGAGTGGAGAGAGGTGAGAGGGGTGCAATAAGAATTAAAGTCCCTCCTGATGAAGATGTTGTATTCAGGGATATTGTAAGGGGGGATTTAAAATTTTCGACTAATTTTATAGAAGATTTTGTCCTTTTAAGATCCAATGGATTCCCTTCCTATAATTTCGCCTGCGTAATTGATGATAAATACATGGAGATAACTCATGTGATAAGAGGGGAAGATCATATTTCAAATACTCCCAAACAGATTCTTGTATACAAAGCATTAGGATGGGATTATCCTCTATTTGCTCATTTACCAATGGTTCTTGGTTCTGACGGAACAAGACTCTCAAAAAGACATGGGGCAACTTCCATTGACCAGTTTAGAGATAGTGGATATTTGCCGGAGGCTCTTGTGAATTATCTTTCCCTCCTTGGATGGTCCTCTCCAGATGGAAGAGAAGTCATGGATGTGGATGAGATAATAAAGTTATTCGAGCTTGAAAGGGTTGGAAAATCTCCATCGATTTTTGATTACGAAAAGCTAAAATGGATAAATCGCCAACATATTCGGAAGGCATCGATTGAAAAGATTATTGATGAATGTATCCCTTTCCTGAGGGAGGAGGGTTTTTTACCTTCTATTCTTTCAGATTCTCACAGGCTCTGGCTTTGCGATGCTCTAAAAGCTGTTCTCTCCAATCTTGAGACATTAAGAGATGTAAAAAGAGAAATTCAGATCTTCTTTTATTTTAACCCTCAAGAAATGGATGAGGAGTCAAAAAAAATGATCCTCGAAGAAAATTCCAAAAAGGTAATTTCAGAATTGTTTTCAAAAATAAAAGACTTGGATTATGTTGGGTGGGATGAATTCTCTGAAATAGTAAAAAAGGTGGGAGAGGAGCTAAAAATAAAAGGGAAAGAACTTTTTCATCCCATTAGAGTTGCCTTAACTTCAAAATTCTCAGGTCTCGAGCTAAAAAGTTTTGTTCCTTTAATAGAAGATGGTTCAAAACTTAAATTCCCATTAAAAATTTTAAATGTAAAGGAAAGGTTAGAAAGAACCTTGAAATTTATTTCTGAGGGTTAAGATAAATCCCTATCAATATAAGAATGCTACCAATTACGAAAGTTATTGCAAGAGTTTCTTTTAAAAAGATTATTGAGAGGGCGACAGCAAAGATTATTTCTGTTGAAAGATAGATAATTGTTGAGTAGGCATCGAGTTTTTTCAAGGCAAGATTGAAAAGGTAAAGGGGAATGATCGAGCAAAAAAGGCTCAGATAAAGTCCAACTAAAACAGTTCTTAGAGATATTGAATTTCCTAATAAAGGAGAATAGGGCAATAAAAAGATAAATGTCCATATCATAACACCAAGAACAATATTTTGGGCATTTGTATTGGAAAGAGCTATTTTATTTGTTATTGTAAAAAATGCCCAGCATGTGGCGGAAAGAAGAATTAATAAGTCTCCTTTTGTAGTAATGCCTAATTTAAATTGGAAACCTGTAGAGATAAGAGTTATTCCTACTAAGGCAATTAATCCTGCCAGAGCTTTTCTAAGAGTGACTTTTTCCTTGAGAATAAGAATTGCAAGAATAGCAGTAAAAATTACTGATGTATTGGAAAGGACGGAAGCATTGGAGGATGTGGTTAATCTCTGTCCAAAAAACTGGAATATAAAACCAAGAGTATTTAAAATTCCAAGTAATGCAATAGAGCCATTTTTTAGAATTGAGAATTTCCTGTCAGTAAAGATAATTATAAGAACTGTGAAAAAAGAAGCGAAGGCGAATCTTATAAACAAAAGATCGAGAGGGTTGGAAAATCTCAGGGAATATTTGATTATAGGAAAGGAAGTGCTCCACAAAAAAGAAGATATAAGAATCAAGATTATATTTAGCATTTTAATGGTTGATTATATCAAATCAAAGAAATGAATAAAAGAAGAGTCTAAGCTTTGACTTTTTCTTATTTGTTTAATATAAATATGATTATGAAAAAATTAAATTTTATCTTTCTATCTTTATTTTTTGTTTCAGGTTTTCTTTATTCGGACGAAAGAGAAATTGTGGAAGATTACATTTACTCAATAAAGGAAAGGATGTTTACCATCAGAAGAGAGATTCATGCTAATCCAGAGTTATCCAACAGGGAATTCCAGACATCGAAAAGGGTAGCAGAATATCTTAGAAAACTTGGCCTTGATGTGAGAGAAAAAATAGCCAAAACAGGAGTAATCGGAGTTCTCTGGAAAGGGGACAATTATCCCACTCTGGCTATAAGAGCAGATATGGATGCTTTACCAATAGAAGAAAAAAATGAAGTGGAATATAGGTCAAAGGTAAAGGGGGTAATGCACGCATGTGGACACGATTTCCATACAACTATACTTCTTGGGACTGCAGATGTTCTTACAAAATTTAAGGATATTGTTAAAGGCAATGTTGTTTTTATTTTTCAACCCGCAGAAGAGGGAGCACCTCCAGGGGAAGAAGGAGGAGCATCCCTGATGATTAAGGAAGGATTATTCAAAATTTTCAAACCATCATGTATTTTTGCTCTCCATGTCACTCCTGATATTGAGGTTGGAAAGGTTGGATATACTCCAGGATACTCAATGGCAAACGCAGACTCATTTAAAATTGAAATTGAAGGGAAGTCATCCCACGGAGCCTATCCCCATCAAGGGATTGATGCAATTTTAGCATCTTCCCTTTTTATCACACAAATTCAGTCAATTCCCAGTAGATTTTCGGATGTCAATGACCCTGTAGTTATAACTATTGGAAGGATTCAGGGTGGAGTAAGGTCGAATGTTTTAGCTGAAAAGGTTGAGATGGAAGGAACAATAAGAACTCTTAGTGATAAATCAAGGAATATGGTTTTAGATAAAATAAACAATATTCTTAAAGGGATAGAGATTTCCTTCGGAATAAAATACAGGCTTGATGTTACAAACCAGGTTCCCTCTGTTTACAATAGTCCTGAGCTTACAGAGTGGAGCATTTCTTTAATAAAAAATATTCTGGGTAAAGGAAATTGCATAGAGCTAAAGCCTCAAATGACAGCGGAGGATTTTGGTTTTTATTCGAGGGAAGTCCCCGCATTTCACTTTTGGTTGGGCGTTAGAAATGAAGAAAAAGGTTTTATTCATGGTCTTCACACCCCTTACTTCAATGGAGATGAGGGTGCAATTCCAATAGGGATAAAGATTTTTGTAAATTTAGTTATGAAAAGGCTTGAAAAATTAAAAACCGATTAAGAATAAAGGCTGAAGTTAAAATACCTCTTTTTTTTCCTTTCGAGTGCTTTTTTATTTATTCTCCTTTTCATAAACTTCTTTAATGTATAAAATTCTGTCACAATTTTCGCAGAATATAATATTAGTATTTTTTCTCAATTCTGCGAGATTCTGAGGTCTTACCCTCATGTTACAAATAGAGCAGAATTCATCTTTTACAGCAGATAGGACTATTCCATCCTTTTTTATGTAAATTCTGTTGTAAATTTCCATCAATTTCGGCGGAATTCTTTTTGTAGTGTTCTCTCTGACAATTCTTAACTCTTTTATCTTCTCTTCAATATCGTCCTTTTCCTTTATAATGATTTCCTTTTCCTTCTCCATTTGAATTTCGGCTTGATGATACGATTCCTCTTTATTCTTTATCTCCTTTTCAATTTCGTCAGCAAGAAGCATTTCTTCAAGGAGAAGTTCTTCAACCTCCGCAATTTTTTTCTCCTCAAGAGCAATTGCTTCGTTTAAAGCCTGATATTCCTCATTGGTGAGTTTTTTCTTCATTTGCTGGGCTTTGTAGTTTGATATGTTTTGCCTGTAATTCTGTATATTAAGCTCAAGTTCTTTCCTTTTCTTCTGATTTTCCTCCATTTGCATTTTTACTTGGAGAAGAGAATTTTTTTCAAACTCAAGGTTCTCTTGAAGTTTTTCAATTCTTTTTGGTATTTCTTTTAATTCTTTTTCTAAGTTTTTTATCTGAAGGTCATATTCTTGAAGCTCAATGAGAGGTCTTAAATCTATTTTACTTTCTTCCATTCCTTTTACATGGGCCTACCAGGATTCGAACCTGGGACCTACCGGTTATGAGCCGGCAGCTCTACCGCTGAGCTATAGGCCCAACAGTTAAATTATATATTAGCAATTAGTGTGTGTCAATAACTTTGTTATGTATACAAAAAATGGAAATTCAGGAATTTCACAAGTTGAAAGAAAATTAAATTTAAATTATCATATTTTCTTAATTGGGAGTAATTTGCTCGCCAATTAATTTTAAATTTTAGGAGGAAAAATGAGTGTTCCTGAAGCAAAGAATATTAGGAATGTTGCCATTGTTGGTCATGGTCATACAGGAAAAACATCTTTTGTCTCTGCTATCCTTTTTGATAGTGGTGCGGTTAACCGTCTTGGAAAAGTCGACCAAGGTAATACGGTTACAGATTTTGATCCTGAAGAAATAGAAAGAAAAATAACAATAAGTTCTTCCCTCTGTTTTTGTGAATGGAAAGGAAAAAGATTCAACATAATTGATACCCCAGGTTATGGCAACTTTATAATGGACACAAAAGCTTGTTTAATGGGTGTTGACTCAGCTGTTATGCTGGTTTGTGGTGTTTCTGGAGTTGAGGTTCAAACAGAGAAGATATGGGAGATACTTGAAGAGCTCGAACTTCCGAGAATTTTTGTGATAAATAAGTTAGACAGAGAAAACTCTGACTTTGAAAGGGCTTTTTCATCTTTAAAAGAGAGTTTTGGAAGGGGATGTATTCCTGTTCAGCTTCCGATTGGTAAAGAAAGCCAGTTTAATGGTGTTGTGGATCTTATAAAGATGAAAGCCTACATTTTTGAAAAGGATGAGAGTGGTTCATTTAAAGAGAGTGAAATTCCTGAAGAGTATATTGAAATGGCAAAAAAGAAGAGGGAAGAATTAATGGAAATGGTTGCAGAAAATGATGAAGCCTTAATGGCAAATTTCTTTGAAAAGGGAGAGCTTGAAGAGACCGAGTTTAAGGAAGGGCTTAGAAAGGCTGTCCAAAACAGGCTCATTTATCCAGTTTTTGCTGTTTCATCCCTTACAAATATAGGAATTCAACCAATCCTTGATGCTTTTTCTGATTATCTTCCCTCCCCCATTGACAGAAAACCTCCTAAAGGAAAGCAGAATGGTAAAGAAATTGAGGTTATTCCCTCTCCTGATCAGCCTTTTTCTGCCTTTGTCTTTAAAACAATCTCAGATCCTTACGCAGGAAGAATATCAATATTCAGAGTTTTCTCGGGAAAAGCGAGTCCTGATACAACTGTTTTGAACACTTTGAAAGGGGCAACAGAAAAATTGAGTAGTCTTTTTTATCTTCAGGGAAAACAGCAGATACCAGCACCAATTGCTCAGGCGGGTGATATTCTTGCAACTGCTCGGTTAAAGGATACATTAACAGGTGATACTCTTTCATCTAAAGATAGTCCAATCCTATTTGAACCTATAAAATTTCCTCAGAGCTCAATATCTTTTGCTATAGAACCAAAGACAAGGCAGGACGAGGAGAAGATTTCAACTGCTCTCCAGAGAATTGCTGAAGAGGACCCAACAATAAGATTTGAAAGGGACAATCAAACAAAGGAACTTTTGATATCTGGAAATGGTCAACTTCATGTGGAGATAATAGTTGCAAAACTTAAGAAGAGGTATAATGTTGATGTGGTTTTGAGAAGACCAAAGATTCCTTATAAAGAGACTATTAAAGGAAGTGCGGATGTTCAGGGTAAATACAAAAAGCAAACAGGAGGAAGGGGTCAGTATGGTGATGTGAAGATAAAGATGGAACCTCTTCCAAGAGGTATGGATTTTGAATTTGTTGACCAGATTTTTGGAGGAGCGATACCTAAAAATTACATCCCGTCTGTAGAAAAAGGTATTCAGGAAGCAAGACAGAAGGGAGTTCTTGCGGGTTATCCCGTTGTGGATTTCAGGGTGATTTTATATGATGGTTCTTACCATGAAGTTGACTCTTCAGATCTTGCTTTTAAAATCGCTGCGTCAATGGCTTTCAAAAAAGGAATGATGGCTGCAAATCCTACTTTACTTGAGCCGATTATGAATGTGGAAATTTATGCTCCTGAAGCATATCTTGGAGATATAATGGGTAATCTGAATGGAAGAAGAGGAAGAATAGTTGGAGTTGAGGAAAGGGGGGGTAAAAGTGTTATAAAGGCTCAAGTTCCAATGGCAGAAATGCTTGATTTTGAGCCATCCCTCACATCAATTACTGGAGGAAGAGGCTCCTATTCAATGGAATTTTCCCATTACGAGGAAGTTCCTACCCATCTCCAGCAAAAGATAATTGCTCAGGCAAAAGAAGAAGGAAGAATCCAAGCTGAGGAAGAATAACTATACCAATAAAACCCTACAAATTAGTTATTGCTTATTTTTTTAAAGGCAAGATCCAGATCCTTAATAAGATCCTCTGAATGTTCAATTCCTACTGAAATTCTGATAAGTTTATTGGAAAGTCCTGATTTTATTCTTTCTTCCTCAGGGATTGAAGCATGGGTCATGGAAGCAGGATGTTCAATCAAAGATTCAACTCCTCCAAGACTTTCAGCAAGAGAAAATATTTTTGTAGAAGATACGAATTTTTTGGCCTCTTCCATTCCTCCGTTTTTTAACTCAAAAGAAATTATGCCACCAAAACCTTTCATCTGCTTTTTTGCAAGATTGAATTGAGGGTGAGAGGGTAAACCAGGATAATTCACCTTTTCTACTGAAGGATGAGACTGAAGATATTGAGCGATAATCATTCCATTTTCTGAATGTTTCTCCATTCTCAAGGCTAAAGTTTTTATTCCCCTTAGAACAAGCCAGGAATCAAAAGGACTTGGAATCGCTCCAACAGCATTCTGAAAAAAAGATAATCTCTCAAAAAGGTCATCTCTGTTGGTAACAATTGCTCCACCTACTATATCGCTATGACCTCCAATATATTTGGTAGTGGAGTAAAGAGATATATCAGCTCCTAAATCTAAGGGTCTCTGGAGATATGGTGTGGCAAATGTATTATCCACTACAACAATAATGTTATATTTTTTCGAAATCCTGGATATACTTTCTATATCACAAAGCTTCAAAAGTGGATTGGTAGGAGATTCAAGCCAGATGATTTTTGTGTTTTTCTTTATTGCCTTTTCCACTTCATCTAAAATAGATGCATCAACAAAATCAAATTCTATTCCATAATTTGAATATAATTTCGTGAATAATCTATATGTACCTCCATAGAGATCATTTACTGAAACAACATGGTCTCCTGATTTTAAAAGGTTCATTACTGTATTTATCGCAGCCATACCTGAAGAAAATGCCAGTCCATATTTAGCATCCTCTAAAGCAGCAAGGTTCCTTTCAAGGGCAGTTCTTGTTGGATTTTTTGTTCTTGAGTATTCATATCCTTTATGCACTCCAGGAAAACTTTGAACAAAGGTAGAGGATAAGTATATAGGAGTCATAATTGCTCCTGTTGCTGGGTCTGGCTCTTGACCACCATGGATGCATATTGTTTCAAATTTCATTTTTTTCCTCCTACGAATAATTTATAAAATTTTAATTACTACAAAACTTTACTTACTTCCAAAAACTAAGGCCTAAGCAAAGCTTCTAACCTTAATCAAGAAATCCTTTTTCTCTCATCCATTCATCATTATATATTTTACTTAAATATTTCATTCCAGAGTCAGGAAGAATTGCGATTACAGTCTTATCTTCGGATAATCCTTCTGATATTTTTAATGTTGCCCATACAACAGCTCCGCTTGAACCCCCAGCAAATATTCCCTCCTCTCTGGCAAGTCTTCTTGCTGTTAGAAATTAATCTTTATCCGTAACCTGGACAATGTCGTCAATCACATCAAAATTAAGGGCATCGCATAGCATATCCTCGCCTATGCCTTCAACAAGATAAGGATGGGGTTCGATCAGTTTTCCGGTTTTAAAATAATCATAATAGACTGAACCTATTGGATCCACTCCGATTATCTTGATTTGAGGATTTTTTTCTTTCATGAATTTTCCTACCCCTGATATAGTTCCACCAGTCCCAATTCCAATGACTAAATAATCAATTTTGCCTTCTGTTTGATTCCAAATCTCAGGGCCAGTGATTCTGTAATGAGATTCTGGATTATCAAGATTATGATATTGATTGACAAAATAGGAATTAGGAGTTTCTCTGGCAATTCTTTTAGCAACTTCATAATAACTTTCTGGAGAAGAAGGGGGGACATCTGTTGGGCATACAAAAACCTCTGCTCCAAAAGCTTTCAACAGGTCGATTTTTTCTTTACTCATTTTATCAGGAATAGTAAAGATAGCTTTGTATCCTTTTATCGCACAATATATGGCAACAGCCACACCAGTATTCCCAGAGGTGCATTCCACAACAGTTCCTCCTGGTTTTAAAAGCCCCTTTTTCTCTGCTTCGTCAAGAATATAGAATGCCATTCTATCCTTAACACTTCCTCCTGGGTTAAAAAATTCCAGCTTCGCATAGATTGAAGCTTTTATACCTTGAGTTATTTTGTTTAATTTTACCAATGGTGTATTTCCCATTGTTTCTAAAATAGTATTTTTAAAATACATTTTTTCTCCTTATTTAATTTTATAGATGGAGTTTTTAAGAATTGATATTACAGTGGATGATCGCGGAAATTGAGTTAAATTGATGATTATTATATTTAAGGAATTTTTCCTTTTTCTTCTCATTTCTAAGTTTTCTATCATTTTATTTCATGGAAATAATATTTTATATATAATTTAATCCTTAAATCTGACTGATTTAGGGAATAGATTGATGAAAAAGTAACTATT
>CAZYPR010000035.1:0-25240 GCA_964649495.1 uncultured Clostridia bacterium
CATTTTATAAATATGATAACTCAAAAATAAAATGAATATAAATATTATGGGAGGAGGAAAATGAGGTTAAAGATTTTGGTTCTCGCTATTCTGATTCTTTCTTCTTTATGCCATAGCATTGAATTAACAGGCTTTTACGGCTGGGACACAGGTGATAAGAAAAAATTCAGAGGGGTTGCGGGCGCATGGAATTTTTCAGGAAAAATTTCCCTTGAGATGGAGGGAGCATTTTTTGGAAAGGATGATAAATCGATTCTTGGTGGTATAGTTGCAGGCACAAAAATTTCAGATATTTTTCCCTATATAATCCTTGGAACAGGATGGAAAGATGTAAAAGAAGAGGGAAATGAAAGGATGGAGAGATTCTGGAGCTATGGTGGAGGGGTTAAACTCAGATTATTTGAGAAATTATGGATTAGATTTGATTACAGAAATATGAAATTCAGCTATGAAAAAAGATACAGGTTGTATGGAGGGTTGACATATATTTTTTAAAGGAGAAAGGAAAAAAGGGTTTTGGCTGTCCGCTTAAAGCTCTGTTAATTCTCTTCCATGAATTTTTGTTATAATAAATAATATGAGAGTTTTTGCAATAAAGACATTTGGGTGCCAGATGAACGAATACGATTCCGAAAGAATTGCAGGAATACTTTCCTCTCTATCCATGAGAAAAGCTGGAAATGGAGAAATTCCTGATGTCTACATTGTTAACACATGCGCAGTTAGAAAGAAATCTGAGGAAAAGCTTTTCTCATTCCTCGGAAGGATAAAGGAGTTGAGAAAGAAAAAAAGAGTGATTATTGGTGTTACAGGATGTGTATCGCAGGTTGAAAGGGAGAAAATTTTTGAAAGGGCTCCATATGTTGATTTCGTTCTCGGACCCCATGCTTACAAGGAGATTCCAAAAATCCTTGATGAGATTGAAAAAAGTGAAAAAATAATTGATGTTAGATGGAGGAAGGAGTATCAGGAACTCGAAAACAATCCTTTGAGAGAATCTCCCTTCTCTGCATATATTACTGTAATGGAAGGTTGCAACAAATTCTGCTCTTTCTGTATAGTTCCCTTTGCAAGGGGGAGGGAAATTTCAAGGAGTATGAAAAATATAATTGAAGAAGCTGAAAAGCTCGCAAGAAAAGGTTATAAAGAAATTCAATTTTTAGGTCAGAACATAGATGCATACAGAGACCCTGACACAGGAGAAAGGCTAATAGAGCTTTTAAGAAAAGCCAGTGAAATCGAAGGTATAGAGTGGATAAGATTTATTACATCCCATCCTAAAGATATTGATGAGAATTTTATAGTTTCTTTAAAGGAGCTAAAAAAGGTTACAAAATACATTCATTTACCCGCACAGGCAGGTTCCAACTCTGTTCTTGAAAGGATGAGGAGGGGGTACACAAGGGAGGAATTCATTGAAAAAGTTAATATGATAAGAGATCATATCCCTGATATGGCAATAGGAACAGATATAATTGTTGGCTTTCCTGGTGAGACAGAAAAAGAATTTGAAGAGACCATGAAACTCCTTGAAGAGATTAAATTTGATAATCTTTATTCTTTCAAATATTCTCCCAGAAAAGGGACCCTTGCATCAAAGATGAAGGACGATGTTCCCCATAAGATAAAAACAGAAAGACTTATAAAAGTTCAGAATTTGCAGAAGGAGATTCAGCTTGAAAAAAACAGAAAATTTGTTGGAAAGATAATAAAAGTTTTTGTCACAGGAAAATCAAAAAAAGATCCTTCAGTTTTTGCTGGAAGGGATGAGGGGAACAGAGTTGTGAATTTTAGAGCGAGCAAGAATTTCATAGGAAAATTTGTAGATATATTAATTACTGATGCCACCCCTCATTCATTGAAGGGCGTGGGGGTGGAAGATAAAGTTTAATTTTCTAAACTATAAACTTCCACCCCTTTCTCTATTGATTTAATTTTTGGGAAAGATTCAGAGCCTATCTATCGGTTATCTTCTTCCTCCCCTTCCAAAACCTGACCTTCGGAAATCACCCCTTTTCTGTTCTCTTCTGGGGTTTTCCTTTTTCGGTCTCGCCTCATCAACTATAATTGTTCTTCCGTTAAGATTGTAACCGTTGAACATCTCGATGGCTTTTTTAGCCTCTTCCTCAGTTGACATCTCAACAAAACCAAAGCCTCTGCCCTGACCTGAGTATCGGTCAGTAATTACATTGGCTGACTCTACCTTTCCAGCCTGAGAAAATAATTCCTCAAGCTGTGCGTTTGTTACATTGTAGGAAAGACTTCCTACATAAAGCTTCTTAGACACTATCTTAACTCCTTCCTCGACCTTGAAGTTAATTCCTTCAAGAATCGATAAAATCTAAGACTTTATCATCCCACCTTTTTAAGAGAAAGTCAAATTTTTCAAAAATTTGACTTTCTCTTTTCTGAAATTTATAAATTTTTATTAATGTTGTGGAGGTTTTAAATGGATTTTAAATTAGGAAGAAGAGGATTTTTAAAAAGTAGTTTAAGTTTTGGTGCATTTATGGTAAGCTTTCCCCTTATGAAATTTATTCCATACAGAGACCCTGAAGCGGTTTTGGAGGATAATCCTTTTAAAATTTCAAAAAAGGAAATGGAGAAGGTTCTATCAATTGCACTAAGGAGAGGCGGTGAGTTCGCTGAACTTTATTTCGAATACACCATCTCAAACATTATATCCCTTGATGAAGAAAAAATTTCCTATGCAGTTAGAGGTGTTGATTGTGGAGCGGGAATAAGGGTTATTAATGGAGAGAGAACAGGATATGCTTTCACTGATGAAATTGAATTCAAAAGTCTTAAGGAATGTGCTGAAACAGCCTCACTAATAGCCTCTGGACTTCGGGTAGCACCTAAGAAATTGAGAAATTATCAACCACCATCCTACTATCTTGTCAAAGTCCCTCCTGAAAAAGTTTCTCCCAAGGAGAAAACCAATCTACTATATAGAATTAATGAAATTTCCCGCAAGTTTGACAAAAGAATAACACAGGTAAGTGCTTCATTCTCCGATGTTTCAAAGTTAATTATAATTGCCAATTCAGAAGGTTTATATGTTGAAGACAGGCAGACATTGACAAGACTTTCAGGAAGTGTAAATGCAATTGAAGGAGATAGAAGAAGTTCTGGATATGACTCAAAGAGTGGAAGCTATGGATTTGAAAATTTCCCTGAGAAATTGGCAGAAGAAATAGCAAAGAATGCATCAGAAATGGCATTGAGGCTACTTCCCGCAGAAGATGCACCCGCTGGAGAGTTCCCTGTTGTTATTGAGAAGGGATATGGCGGGATATTCTTCCATGAAGCAATCGGTCATAGTCTTGAAGGGGATGGTATAAGAAAGAAGACATCTGTTTTTTGGGATAAATTGGGAAAGAAGATTGCTTCACCAATTGTAAACCTTTGCGATGATGGCTCATACAAAGGTGGATGGGGAACAGTAAATATTGACGATGAGGGGACTCCTGGACAGAAAACAATTCTTATTGAAAAGGGAATATGCTCAAACTTCCTTCAGGACAGATTGAATGCCAAACTTATGAAGATGAAGCCCACAGGAAACGGGAGAAGACAATCTTTCAGATTCTACCCCATACCGAGAATGACAAATACTTATCTTCTTCCTGGATATAATGAGCCTGATGAGATAATAAAATCAGTAGATAAAGGTGTATACATAGCAAAAATTGGAGGAGGAAATGTTCAGCCAACAACAGGAAGATTTGTCTTTACAGTTACCGAAGGTTATATGATTGAAGAAGGAAAAATTACAAAGCCTCTAAAAGGAATTATGCTTATGGGAAGTGGTCAGGAGGTTCTAATGAATATTTCCATGGTAGGAAATGATCTTCTTGTTATAGGTGGCGGAACGTGTGGAAAAGATGGACAGTCAAAGCCAGTTGGTTTTGGTAACCCCACCTTTAAGGTATCAAAATTAACAGTTGGTGGAAGAAAAATTTAGGAGTTAAAAAATGAAAATTGAAAATTTAGGAGAAGAAATTTTAAAAAAAGGAAAAGGTCTTGGTGCTGAAGAAGTTGAGGCTTACATAGAAAGGGTGAAGAGATTTGAGGTAAATGTGAGAAAAGGAGAGATTGAATTCTTGAGACAATCCATTCAGAAAGGGATGGGACTGAGAATATTCAATGGAAAGTGTCTTGGATTCACTTACACATCAGACTTATCCAATGAGGCAATCGAAGAAACAATAAAAAAGGCTATAGCTCTTACAAAAATAACAGAATCAAAACCATGGAATGGACTTCCAGATTTTGAAGAAGGGACTCCTCCTGAGCTCCATCTGTATGACAATTCATATTTATCTATTCCCAGTGAAAGAAAAATTGCAATGGCTAAGAAGATCGAAGAGATTGCTACAAAACTGGATAAAAGAATAAAAAATTCTGAAGGAGGTTTTTTTGAGGATTCAGAAAGGGAGATCGGAATTTTCAGCTCCAAAGGATTCTCACGGACATTCAAGAGCACGAGTTTCTCCATCGGAGTAAATGTAATAGCGGGAGAAGGAGAGAATATGCAAGGAGGAAGCTGGTCATCTTCAAAAAGATTTTTTGAGGAACTTGAAAATATAGAAGATATTGCAAAAGAAGCTGTAAAAAGAGCAATTGAAAAACTTGGACCAAAGTCTGTCCCAACAAAGAGGGTCCCTGTGATCTTTGAGAGATATTCTGCAAAAATGTTCTGGCTGGGCATACTCATCTCCCTTAATGGTGACTCTGCATTCAGAAAAACAACATTTATGTCTGAATATCTAAACTCTCAGATAGCATCTCCTCTTATCACAATTGTAGATAATCCCACAATACCAAGATATATTGGTTCTGTTCCATTTGATGGAGAAGGAAAAATCACAAAGGTAAATAAAATAGTAGAGAATGGAGTTCTTAAAATGTTCTTCTATGACTCCATCACATTGCGAAAAGCGGGTGTAAAAGTAAATACAATAGCAAGAAGAGGTGGATATAATTCTCTTCCATCAGCTGGCTTTCTAAATATAATTGTTGAAAATGGAAACACAGATTTTGAAGAACTTATCAATGTAAAGGAAGGTTTTCTCTGCAAGGGGCTGAGGGGATTTGGAACAGATGAGACAACGGGGAATTTCTCAGTGGGAGCAAGTGGTTTCTGGATTGAAAATGGCTCAATTGCATTCCCTGTTGATGGAATAACCCTTGGTGGCTCTGCCCTTGAAATCCTTAAGAACATAGATGCCCTTGGAAATGACCTTGACATGAGAGGAACCATAAACAGCCCATCATTCAGAGTCTCTGAAATGACAGTCGGAGGAAGAAAAATAGGGTAGAGAATTGAAAAGAAAATATTGAATGGTGATTTGAACTTAGAGGAAAAGCAATAAAAAGTATTTTCAAATTTTATCCCTCGAATATTTACTTATTATCGCAGACAGATTGTTTTGAATTTTCCGAATTTTTTGAAAAAGTTCTATCTTAAAATCAATGGTTTTTAATCCTTTTTCAGTTTCTTTTTCTTGTGTTAAAATATGCTATTGAAATATTGGAGGTTTTTATGGAAAAGAGAGTTTTGAAGGCTTTACTTCCGTTCTTTTTGTTAGTCCTTCTCCTCCCTCTCTATTCTGATGAGGGATTGTGGCCATTCAATTTAGTTCCAAAAGATTATCTTAAAAAGAAATACAACTTCGAGGTTAGAGAGGAGTGGCTCGACCACATTATGCTTTCTTCTGTTAGATTGGGAGCATCTGCCTCCTTTGTTTCTCCTGATGGTCTTGTCCTCACAAATCATCATGTTGGTGCGGGAGCAATCCAGAATTTGAGCACAAAGGAGAGAGACTTGATGAAGACTGGTTTTTATGCAAAAACAAGGGAAGAGGAACTTAAATGCCATGGTCTTGAGGCAATGGTTCTTCAGGAGATAGAGGATGTAACCGCAAAGATAAAAGCTTCTGAAAAGGAAGGAAAAAGCCCTTCAGAACAGGCAGAAGTAAGAAGAAAGTTTATTGCAAATCTTGAAAAGGAATGTTCTGAAAAAACAGGTCTTAGATGCTCAGTGGTCACCCTTTATTCTGGTGGAATGTATCACCTTTACAAATACAAAGTTTACAGTGACATTCGCCTTGTATTTGCTCCTGAGTATGCTATTGCCTTTTTCGGAGGAGACCCTGATAATTTCACATACCCAAGATACGACCTTGACATATGTTTCTTCAGAATTTACGAAAATGGTAAACCCTTAAAGACACCCCATTATCTGAAATGGAACAGAGAAGGAATTAAGGAAGGTGAACTTGTATTTGCATCAGGAAATCCAGGCTCAACAGGAAGACTTTTGACAGTTGCTCAGCTCGAATTTTTAAGGGATGTAAGTTATCCCATAACAATTGCAAACTATCAGAGAAGGAGAGCATTGCTTCAAGAATACAGCAAAAGAGGTGAAGAAGAAGCAAGAATAGCTTTGAGGACACTTTTTGGAATTGAAAACAGTCTCAAGGCAATCACAGGCTATCAATCAGGTCTTCTTGATAAAAAAATGATGGAGAGGAAAGCAAGAGAAGAAGCCCAGATAAGAGAACTAATAAAAAAAGACCCTGAAATGGAGAAAGAATTCGGGAAAGCATGGGATGAAATTGCATCTGCCCAGAAAAGGTATGCTGAAATTTATAAACCCCTTCTTTATTTTGAAAGGGCTTATGCTTTCAACACAGTTTATTTCAACATTGCAAGGAATCTCGTAAGAGTCGCCATTGAAAAAGAAAAATCTAATGAGAAAAGGCTTAGAGAATTTACTGATGCAAATTTACCTTCAATAAAGAGATCACTTCTTTCACCCGCTCCAATTTACGATGAATTTGAAATTTTAAAACTCACCGACTCTCTTTCCCAGCTTAAGGAAGAATTGGGAGATCTTTGGGAAGTTGAGCTCCTTTTTGGCAATAAAACCCCTGCTGAGGTCGCAGAGAAACTTATAAAAGGAACAAAATTAAAGGATATAGAGGAAAGAAAGAAATACATGGATGGAACAGTTGAAGATATTTACAATTCAAAAGATCCGATGATTAAGCTTGCCCTCCTTTTTGAGCCAATCTCAAGAGGATTAAGGTCAATATACGAAAAAGAAGTTGATGCAGTTGTAATAAAGAATGGTTCCCTCATAGCCCAGGCACTTTTCAAATTAAAAGGAACATCAATACCTCCTGATGCTACTGGAACATTGAGATTGAGTTTTGGAGTGGTGAAAGGATATATAGAAAATGGTAAAAAGATCCCCTATTACACAACCTTCAAAGGACTTTATGAAAGAGCAAACAAATTTGGAAACAAGCCACCTTACGAGCTTCCACCCTCTTTCATTCAGAAGAAATCTGCTCTTAATTTGAATACCCCTCTAAATTTCGTTGCCACATGTGATTCCATAGGAGGAAATTCAGGCTCTCCAGTTGTAAACAGAAAAGGAGAACTTGTTGGGGTTCTATTTGACGGAAACATGCAGTCACTGCCAACAAACTTTTTCTACACAGAAGAGCAAGCACGCTCTGTAATGGTTCATTCTCAGGGAATAATAGAAGCTCTTTTAAAGGTTTACAATGCAAAATCTCTTGTTGATGAGATTCTTGGAAGAAAATGAAATCTTTCACAGAGTATATCTGGTTCAACACCAAGAATAAAAAGGAATTTATTAATATTACTGATGAGGTTCAGGAAATTGTTCAGAAGAGTGGAGTAAAGGAAGGACTCTGTCTTGTAAATGCAATGCACATAACAGCCTCAGTTTTTATAAATGATGATGAATCTGGCTTGCTTCATGACTTTGAAGAGTGGTTGGAGAAACTCGCTCCTTCTGAAATTTCAAAGTATAGACACAACCTGACTGGAGAAACCAATGCTGATGCCCATTTGAAAAGGACAATAATGGGAAGGGAAGTAGTGGTTGCTATTACAAACGGAAAGCTTGACCTCGGTCCTTGGGAGCAAATTTTCTATGGAGAATTTGACGGTCAGCGAAGGAAAAGGGTTCTTGTAAAGATAATAGGAGAGTAACTCTAAGGATTGATAAAATTGAAAAATAAAGGTATTTTACTATTTGTATTTATTGAGATTCTCTTGTTCTCATGCTCTTCTCAGCGATTCGAATTTAAATCACAGGATATTTCCATAAACAACATATCAGGAAAAGAGCTCTCCAATGCCCAGATTGAGGTTGTGTGGTTCGCTCAGAGAAAAAGCTTTCTCGGCTCATATATTCAGGAATTATCAAAAAATTATGTGCCTGTTGAAAATCAAAAAGGGAAAATTCCATCGGTAATTCTTTCTTATTCCGATGTTATGGTAGGAGTTTTCCTCAAAAGCAATAAAGGAACCTTCCCCCTCGGTTTTTTCTCAGACAGAATAAAGAAGGGTGGTATTCTCCCGATGAGTCTTCTAAAATCAACTTTAAACCTTTACATTGAAGAGGTGGGAGGAATAGAAGGAAAAATATTTTTAACCGCTGAAAAAAGAGCAGAGGATATAGGGCTTGAAGTTAGAATTGCTGATTCCATGAATCCACCCGCTGAGGTAATCTGGTGGTTCCCTATTGAAAGGGAAAAATGGAACAAGTTGATTTTGAAAAAAAACTTTTTCCCTTATCTTTCATTTCCGGACAAACTATTCAAAGTTTCAATAAAAATAAAATTCTGCAGAACAAGATACGGCATCAGGATAATGGAGGAGAAAAAAATCATGGAAAAGGATCTCCCCTCCCTTTCTCAAGCAGAAGAAGAGCTCAAAAAAGAAATTAGAGAAATAAGATTTAATTTAAAAATTTAAGACTTGGAAAGAAAAAATATGAAAGTTGGATTAACTCTTTCCCCTTTTTAAATCCTTCATCTGTGACTCACAATCTTTTTACTCTTTCCGCTCTTCTCGCTCTATCTCAGCCAACCTGGGTATCCACCTTCTTTTCTTACTTTATCGGGTAGACTATCAAGTTCGTTCTTCAGCTCTTCCGCTTCCTTCTTTGCAATTTCAAGTTTTACCTGGAGCTCATCAATTTTGCTTTGAAAAAAACCCCTTTCATAGAATATCTGTCCATAACGAAAGGATGTTGGTCTGAAAGAATAGAAATCCATGTAAAGTTCAGAGATCTCATTTTCCAGTTTTCTAACTTTTTCCATTGCAGATTTATATTTTTGTTCCAGCTCAGCTTTGTAAGCTCTCCAGTAATCCTCCCTCTCCTTTAAGTCAACCTCGGGAGTAGGAGCGGAAGAGCTGACCTCTCCCATTTCCTCAGTTCCAGAAATTGAAATCTCCTTTTTTATTTTTCTCAATGTATCATTTGTTACAACCTCTACTTTCTCACCTTTCATTTTTTCTCTTCTCTCCCTCTCCTTTTCAGCAATTTCCGCAAGAGTTTGGGAAAAGATGGATGAGAAAAGGAAAAAGATTGTCATAGATATTATCAAAATCCTCATAATTTTATTATATAACAAAAAAGAAAATGAAAAAATTAAAACTTTATGCCAACAACAATTTCAGCAGGGAGCCCATATATTTTTTCTCCAACAAATCTATCTATTTTTTCAAGGACTGTTATTCTTAATTTTTCAAGCGGTTTGCGGTTAGCCATCAACTTTTCACTTCACTGTTCTTTCAGGAGGAGAGGGTATTCCTTCCCTTATTTTCTTCTCAGTAGGAGGAGTGTATAGACCCGCTCTTTCTTTTTCTTTCTTTATTCCCAGCATTCTGAAAATTATTTCCCTCTTGAGAAGCTGGATAGCAAGAGCGGGGTCAACTCCCTTTGGACAAGCTTGGGTGCATGCTGATGCATAATGACATCTCCAGCAACCATGGGGAGAGTCTACAATATTGAGTCTCTCTTTAAATCCCTCATCTCTAACATCTGCCATATATCTGTAAGCCTGTGCCAATGCCTGAGGCCCGAGGAATTCAGAGTCTGTCGCATAGGTGGGGCAAGCCGAAAGACAGCTTCCGCACTTAATGCAATAGGTGAACTGAGAAATGCTCTCAAGTTCCTCAGGGCTCATTCTATACTCATTGGTTGGATTTTCAAGCTCTCTCTCATCCTTTCTTATAATAAAAGGCTTAATCTCTTTATGCTTACAGAAGAAAGTATCAAGGTCAGGAACTACATCCCTTATTATTTCATAGTTGGGAAGAGGTTTTACCTCAACTGTATCAGATTCAAGATGGAGAACCTGCGTCTGACAGGCAAGAGCGGGAAGACCATTTATGAACATTCCACAAGAACCACAAACGCCCATCCTGCAAGAATATCTAAAGCTCAAAGTTGGATCAATATTCTCTTTGATATAAATAAGAGCATCGAGAACAGTTGTCCCTTTTTTAATTTCTACTTTATATTCCTTTATTTCAGGTTTTTCATTATCAGGACTATATCTGAGAATTCTGAAATTTATAATTTTTAATTCTATTTCTATTTTTTTCATTTCCGCCTCCTAAAAGTTCTTTACAAAAACAGAAATTGTTGCGTAAGAGCCGTAGAGGAAAAGGAGGAAACCAAAAACTGTTATTAGAAGTCCAATTATTTTCCCGAACTTTTTTGCAGGGAGAGCCTCTATTATAATGTTCCTAAGACCGTAAAGACCGTGAAATAGAGCTGCTCCAAGAAATATAATGTTTACAACAAGAAAAGCTGTCTGTTTACTCCTATGGAGGACTGCTTTCCAGTCAAGGGGTTCAACTCCTGAGACTCTACTAATAAATCCAAAAATATCCTCAAGATGCATTATTCCCATATGCATTGTTAAAAGAAAAAGAAGAATAGCTCCAGTTAAAAACTGTAAAAACCATAATCTGGATTCTTTCATTTTCAACCTCCAATTTTAAAATACTCGATGGTTGCAATAACAATAAAGATAGCCCCGAGTATCATGAGGAAAAAAACAAATGGTCTCTGCTTGTGAATGGATGTTATGTAAGGATATCTCGGCTGTGCGGGTTTTCCGAGAAAGACACCAAACTCAAGAAAAATCAATCGGAATCCGTTTATCGCGTGGTAGATAAAAGCAAGGAGAAGGAGATACTCTAAGAAATGGAAAATCGGGGTTTTCAAAAAACCCATAATTGCTTCCCATGCTTCGCTTCCCTTTGCCCTTTCTCCTGTTACAAAAACATGAAGGGAAAGATAAAAAATTAAAGCGAAGCCACTAATTCTATGAAGGATATATGCATATCTTTCAATCCAGTACCTTCCTCCATAGAACCAACCAAAAATTCCAAGACGATTTTTATATGTTTTTTGAGCCATTGATTCCTCCTTTCTCATCAATATTTCCTTTCAACAGGTTTCCACATTGTTATTTTAACGGGGATGTATTCAAATCTCGGTCCATCCTTAGTGTAATAAGCGAGGGTATGCTTTAGCCAATTTTCATCATCCCTCTTCGGAAAGTCCCTTCTTGCATGTCCTCCCCTTGACTCCTCTCTCAAATATGCACCCTTTGCAAGGACTTCACTAACATCAAGCATAAAACCAAGTTCAAGGACAGTGGTAAAGTCAGTGTTGTAAACAGAACTTTTGTCCACAACATTTACATTCTTAAATCTTTCTTTTAACTCTTCTATTTTCTCAATCCCCTTCTTCATCGACTCTCCTGTTCTAAAAACACCGAAATGACTATCCATGGTTTCCCTTAGCTCATGCCTTATTTTATAGGGGCTCTCCTTACCATCTTTCCTTTTCAGCTCTTCAATTCTTTTCTCCTCATCAGAAATCGCTGATTGGCTCGGCTCATGAATATTTGCATTCATGGCATAATTAGCTGATTCCCTTCCAGCAACTGTTCCGTAAACAAGACATTCTGCGGTAGAGTTTGCACCAAGCCTATTTGCACCATGGATTGAAACGCAAGATGCCTCTCCAGCAGTCCAGATCCCCTTTACAGGAGTTTCTCCCTTTGAGTCACAATGAATTCCACCCATTGAATAATGGGCAACAGGTCTAACAGGGATGGGCTCATAGATTGGGTCAATTCCCACCATTTTAATGCAAAGTTCTCTAATAAGGGGGAGTCTTCTGTTTATCTTCTCAGCTCCAAGATGCCTTAAATCAAGATAGACATAATCAAGCCCATTTGGACCTTTAAACCCTCTTCCTTCCTCAATTTCTGTCATTGATGACCTTGAGATTATGTCTCTTGGAGCAAGTTCCATCATCTTGGGAGCATACTTCTCCATGTACCTCTCCCCCTTGTTGTTCAAGAGGTATCCTCCCTCACCCCTTGTTGCCTCTGTTATAAGAATTCCTGATGGGACAAGACCTGTTGGATGGAATTGCAGAAACTCCATGTCCTTAAGGGGAACACCTGCTCTGTAAGCCATTGAAAGACCATCTCCAGTAACGGAATGAGCATATGTCGTGAAGCCGAAAATTCTACCCGCCCCTCCTGATGCAATAATGAGGGCTTTTCCCTTGAAAACAATAAAATTGCCTGTCTTCATATCAATCCCAGTAATTGCTCTGAAAATACCATCTTCAACAACTATTGAGGTTATGAAAACTTCATTAAAAATTGATATGTTGGGATATTTTAAAACCGTGTCGTATAGGGTCTGCATCTCGAAAAAACCAGTTTTGTCAGCAGCAAAAACAGCCCTCGGAAAAGAATGCCCTCCAAAAGGTCTCTGGGCAATTCTTCCATCCTTCTCCCTTGACCATGGCAAGCCCCAGTGCTCCAATTGAAGAATCTCTGAAGGACACATTTTTACAAATTCCTCAACCGCATCCTGATCGCAGAGAAAGTCAGAACCTTTAACAGTATCCCATGCATGGAGCTCAAAGGAGTCTCCCTCATCTTCTCTCAAAACTGCTGCGGTTCCTCCTTCAGCTCCAACAGAATGGGACCTCATAACCTGAATTTTTGATATTAGTGCAACTTTTAATTTTCCATTGGAGACTTTCTCCGCTTCAATTGCAGCTCTGAGACCAGCCAATCCTGTTCCCAATACAAGTATGTCCTGAACAATCTCTTCTCTCATCTCATTTTACCTCCAAGAAATGAATAGTAAATCCTCAGAAAAATGATGTCAAGACCCGAAGGGAAAATAAGCTTACAGCAAATAGTAAGATGTATTTCCTGTTGACATATCCCCGTAAATTGAATATTATGTAGTATGAAAAATTATTTTGTTTTATTTGTAGGATGGTTAATTCCAGGGATGGGTCACATTCTGCTTAAAAGATACTGGAGAGGAGCTATTTTCTTTTTCTCTGTTTTTTTTATGTTCTTCCTTGGGCTTTACATGGGTGGAAGATTCTTTAAACCTGATGCCATGCTCCTGAATATCATTGCGTGGATTGCGGATCTTGGTAACGGCTCCCTCTATTTTATTACAAAGCTCCTCCATAAAGGTGATGGAAATCTTTTTAATGTATCTACAGAGTTTGGAACTGCCTACATCGCAGGTGCGGGATTGCTAAATTATCTTATAGCTTTAAACGCTTATGATATTGCAAAGGGAAGGAAAAAATGATTTTCAAAAGTCATCTATTTTCAATGATTGTTTATGCTTTCTTTACATCCCTTGTTCTCTCTTTGATTAGAAAGGATGGGAAAGAAAGAATTAAATACGGAATAACTCTTTTTCTTATAATGGTTCTTGGTTCTATTGCCTTTGCCTGGTTAATGTTCCCTTTTCCGTTTTAATCGATTATAAATTATTTGAAATTCTATAATTCAAATGATTTCAAGCACACTAAAGGGTGCGGCTACCTATTTTAAAATTAATTTGCTTTGAGATTTGAACTTTTTCTGTTATATTAATTTCTGGAGATGAAGAAATTGTTTCCAAAATTTTTATTAATTTTTCTTCTTTATCTCCCTGTTTTTTCCCAAGAGAAAGCAAAGGTTCATAATATAAGGTATTATTCAAGTTCTGATTATACAAGGGTTGTTATAGATGTTGACAGACCTGTCTCATTTCAGGAAAAGAAATTGATAGAGCCTGGAAGAGTAAGGATTTATTTCGATATAGAGAATGCAAAATTATTCAATCTTCCTCCTTCAATCCCTGTTTCTAAGGGTTATATAAAAGAGATAAGGGTTGGGCAGTTTACTCTGAGAACAGTTAGAGTTGTTCTTGAGTTTGCAGAAGTTGTCAGCTACAGGACATTTACCCTTTACAGTCCCTTTAGAATTGTTGTTGACATTTATGGAAAGAGAGAAACTCCTTCAAAGCCTCCTGCAATTTTGAAACCAGGAGAGCTTACAATAGCAAGACAGTTAGGACTTGGTGTTAAAAAGGTTGTTATTGACCCAGGACATGGTGGAGATGATCCAGGTGCAATTGGTCCTGGTGGAATCCCTGAAAAGGAAATAACCCTTGATATTGCTCTCAAACTTAAGGAACTCCTTGAGAGAAATTCTGATTTGAAGGTAGTGTTAACAAGGGATAAGGATGTTTTTGTTCCCCTTGAGGTAAGAACTGCAATTGCTAATTCAGAGAGGTCAGACCTTTTCGTTTCAATTCATGCCAATTCAGTAAGGAACAGGAATATTTCAGGTTTTGAAGTATACACTCTGAATTTTACAAAAGACCCCCATGCCATTGAAATTGCAGCATCTGAGAATGCTGTTTCCTCAAAAACAATTGGAGAGCTGGAATCATTGATAAAAAAGATTCTTTTGAATACAAAGAAGGAGGAGTCTTCAAATTTTGCAAAGTTCATTGAAAGTGATTTGAGAAGGTATACTAATGTTAGAAGTCTTGGAGTAAAGGAAGCTCCATTCTATGTTTTGATCGGTGCTGAGATGCCTTCAATACTTGTTGAGGTTGGTTTTCTTTCAAATATAGATGACAGAAGAAGGCTCTGCTCCGATTCTTTCAGAAAAAATGTTGCAATGGGACTTTTCAATGGAATTTTGAATTATATAAATTCTTTTGGTAAACCTTCCATGTAAAATTGCGTAATTAAATTCTGGAGGCTCAATGGAAAGAAGGGATTTTATAAAGTTTTTAGCCTTTGGATACCTTTATCCTTACATCAAAGATTTATCAGCAATCACCCCTTATCCTGATCTTGCTGTTGTTGAAGCAGACTCACCTTACAAGGGAACAAAGTCTGCAATTGAGATGATTGGAGGAATGAGGAGATTTGTTTCAAAGGGTGATGTTGTCATTGTTAAGCCAAATATGGGATGGGATAGAAAGCCTGAGATGGGAGCCAATACAAATCCTGATGTTATAAAGGCTATTGTAGAAATGTGCTTTGATGCTGGTGCTAAGAAGATAATAGTCATGGACAATTCTGTAAATGACCCGAGAAGATGTTATAGAAACTCAGGGATTATCGAAGCTTTAAAGGGACTAGATGTGGAAACCCCTTTCCCCAATCCCAGAATTGCAAAGAGGGTGAAGATTGGAGGAGAATGGATTAAAGAGTGGGAGGTTCTTCCCCAGTTTCTTGAGGCTGATAAAATAATAAATGTTCCTGTTGCAAAAAATCATTCCCTTGCAATCCTTACCCTTGGAATGAAGAATTGGCTGGGAGCTGTAGGTGGAGAGAGGAACAGACTCCATCAGAGAATCCATGAAGCTGTCAATGATTTTTCAGTTTTTTTCAAGCCCGCCCTCACTGTTCTCGATGCATGGAGGATGATGGTAAGGAATGGTCCAACAGGTGGTAGCCCTGGAGATGTTGTTGTCAAAAAAACAATCGTTGCGGGAAAAGATTATGTGGCAGTGGATTCCTACGGAGCTTTCCTTTTTGGAAAAAGTCATGAGGAGCTCCCTTTTTTGAAAATTGCAAAGAATAGAGGGCTTGGAGAAGCTGAGCTCCAGAGGTTGAAAATTGAAAAAAGGAAAGTTTGATAAATACAGAATCCTCGTTTATTTAAGAATTTTTTTCCAAACCCTCTTCTTCCTCTCATTTCTAATAATCCTTCTTTACACCATATACCCTGGAAGGGATGAAATTTCCTTCCCCTTTGATATTTTTTTCAGAATTGACCCCCTTGTTCTTCTGAGCACCCTCCTTTCAACCCACTCTTTAAAAACTACGCTTCTAATCTCTCTATTTGTGGTTTTTCTTACTCTTTTACTTGGAAGATTTTTTTGTGGATGGTTCTGCCCAATGGGTTCCCTTACCCATTTCGTCTCATTTGTCTTCAAAAAAACAAAAATTTATAAGGCTAAGATAGAAAATGATGTAAAAGTCTGGTGGAAATACTATATCTTCATCTTTCTCATTATACTTTCAATTTTTTCCTTGAATCTTTTCGGTATTTTAGACCCCTTCTCACTCCTTTTCAGAGCCTTTTCGATCTCAATATTTCCTGCATTAGGTTCCCTCATCTCCTCTTTATCCTTTCACTTAACAGGAATTTCATTGAGTCTTTTCCAGAAAACAGGAGATTTTTTATACCAGTTTCTTCAAGGATTCTATCTTGAAAGATTATCTTCCCAGGGAATTTTCATAGGTATTATTTTCATAGGAATTCTCTTTTTAAATCTAATATCTGAAAGATTCTGGTGCAGAAGTCTTTGCCCTCTCGGTGCTCTTCTTGGAATTTTAAGCCCCTTTACAATTCTGAAATTGAAAATTGAAAAGGAGAAATGCAGTGAATGCAATCTCTGCAATATTGTTTGCCCATCGGGAGCAACTCCATTCCCTGAAGAGAAATGGAAGCCAACAGAATGTTTTTATTGCTTCAACTGTGCTGAAAAATGTCCTTTTTCTGAAGTAAAATTCCCACTTTCTTTAAAAAAATCAAAAAAAAGTTTTGACCTTTCAAAGAGAAAACTTATTTTAACAACATTTTTATCTTTTCTAACATTCCCCCTTTTCAGAACAACCTTTTCCAAAAAAAGGTCTCACCCTCTTCTCATAAGACCACCAGGTGCTATTGACGAATCCGAATTTTTGAGGAAATGCGTGCGATGTGCTGAATGTATGAAAATCTGTCCTACAAATGCAATCCATCCTTCTCTTTTTGAAAGTGGCTTAGAAGGTTTTTGGACACCTATACTTATAATGAAAATTGGATACTGCGAGTTCAACTGCTACCTTTGCTCTCAGATATGTCCCACAGACGCATTGAGAAAGATAAGAATGGAGGAAAAGAAAAAAATCAAAATAGGGACAGCATTTGTCGACAAATCAAGATGCTTACCCTATGCCTTTGGTATTTCTTGCATAGTTTGTGAAGAGGTCTGTCCAACATCACCAAAGGCAATAAAAATGGTGGAAGTTGAAACTCCCACAAAGGATGGAATTAAAAAGGTAAAGGCTCCAATTGTTGATCCTTTGGAATGTATTGGATGCGGAATATGTGAATTTAAATGTCCTGTTGCTGATCTTCCAGCTATAAGGGTAACATCTGTAGGAGAGAGTAGATCAGAGAAAAATAGGATGTTGCTGGAAGAGAGCCTGGAGTAAGGTTTTATTTTTCTCTCTCCAGTTAAATTAAAATAGGGAAGCAGGATCGATATCAATTTCTACTGAGTGTTTTTCAAGGGTGTCAATTTTTTCTTTTAGCCACTCTTTGAGCTTTTCTTTTTCACCCTTTACAATTATCTGAACACTTTTTCTTTTTCCTCCCTCATAAGGATTTATTGAAGGACTAATAATTTCAACTTTCCCCCTTTTTTCCTTCAGCTTTTTAAAAATTGAACGGGAAACTCTTCCAACCCCTTTCAAAGTTTTTCTTGAAAAAACAATTTTGACAATCCTTCCAAAGGGTGGATAACCTAATGCTTCCCTTATTCTCATTTCAGTTCTGTAAAATAACTCAGGATTTTTTTCTGAAAGCCATTTTATAGAGTGATGCTCTGGGAACTCTGAAATGATAAGAACTTTCCCTCCCTCTTCCACCATTTCTATTCCCCCATTTATAAGATGGAATGTTTCTTCGGAAAATTTTACATCAGGAAGAGATAGATTTACCTCAGGCTTTACAATTACCATGAGAGCTATTTTCTTTTGAAAATTTTCCTTTGATGTTAGTATTAGTTGAGTCCCCACAAGGATGTTTATTTTTTTTGAAAAGAAATCATCCCATACCCTTTTTTGAGCTTTTCTTGTTTTTGTTTTTTCAAGATCTAAAATTCCAACTTTTATTTTAGGAAATTTCTCCCTGAGAATTTGGGAGAGCCTTTCAGTTCCAATGGCTCCTATAAAAGATAATCTTCCATTACATTCAGGACAGTAAAGTCTGAAATTTTCTCTCCATCCACAGATATGACAGATCTGCTCTCCTTCCTCATGGGCTTTTAGTGGGACTTTACATTTTGGGCATTGGGAAAGCCAGCCGCACTTCTTGCAGATTAGAATGCTTCCCATTCCTTTCCTTACTGTTAAAAATAATATATGATTTCCAACTTTAAGATTTTTCCTTATCTCCCTTGCAACCTCTAAATTGATCGGTGCCCTCTCTTTCAATACTTCAATCTCAACTCTTCTTAAATCAGGAATTTGAAAAAATAAATAATCTTTTTTTGAAATTTTATAATATGTTTCTACTGAAGGATATTTTGTTCCTAAGATTAGATAAGATTTTTCAATCTCAGTCCTTTTTTCAGCAACCCATATTGTATGAAACTTCGGATTCTCTTCCATTTTAAAGTATCTGCTCTCCTCTTCATCAAGGATAATTAGATTGAGTTCATCTAAAGGAACAAAAAGAATTTGAGGAGTTCCAATTAATATGTCTGATTCTCCATTTATTATTCTTTCAAGTTCCCTTGCCCTTTTTGATGGAGATAGGGAGGAATGTATGATTGATTGTTTTAAGCCATCTTTTTCAATTTTGTAAAATGAATTTGCCTTTATAATTTCAGGGAAAACAATTATTGTCTTCTTACCTTCCTTTTTAAATTTTTTCGCAATTTCAATATAAATTGAGAATCTCTTCTCCCTTTCTCCTGAAAGGACAATAGGTTTGCCATCCCTTAATTTTTCAATTATTTCTTTAACTACCTTCTCATCGGGAGGAAAGATTTTTATTTTTTCTCCCCTTTCCTTTCTTACTCTTGTTTTTCTCCCTATTCTAATTCCTGGAGAAATTCCAAGACCAAGGAGTTGCCCAATGGGAAGAAAATATTCCTCTGAAAGGTAATTGCACAAACTCAGAATTTTTTTATTGAGCAAAGGTTTCTCCTCTATTATGTCTTTAATTTCTTTTATATCTTCTTTTTGTTCATCTTCGTAATAGTCAACAATAAATCCCCTCATTTCATAATTCCTGAAGGGAACAGAGACTCTTTTTCCCAATTCAATCTTTTCTTTTAAAGCGGGAGGGACTCTGTAATCAAAAGTTTTCCTTAAAGGTATTGGTAAAGCTACTCTTACATATAACTCACTCATCTTGAAGAATCACCTTTTCCCTTGTGATAAAGGAGAATATTTTTGGTGAGAATTTTTCTGAAAGCTCTCTGATTGAACCTCCTCCTTTTTCGGGATCGAATCTCATCCTGAAAACTATTTTTCTTGGTTCTGAGAGCAAAATTGATGTTTCTATTCCTTCAAGGGAGTTTACTGTTTCAAGAATAATTTTTTCATCTAAATGCTCTTTGGAATCAAAGTTTGCTGAAATAGCCTCAAGATCAATGGAGTATAAGAAACCTTTAATCTTCTTTGAAAGATAAGGTTTTTCTGTTCTCTCCAGACGGAAGAAACTGATACCTTCAGGAAGATTTCCCGATACTGCCTTAAAAAATTCTCCTTCTTCTATCAAATAGTTAGATTTAAACTCGCATATTTCTTCAAGCCCTGCCACACCTGTTGGAATTGGGGGAGAAAAAGATATGTGCATGTGGGGATGAAATCCCTCAGTAATCCATACTGGAATTCTTGCTCTCCGGAAAGCCCTTTCTATGGTTTTCATTGTTTCAAGATTTGATAGATAACGGGCATTCCCCACTTTGGAGTAGTAAGCCCTGTAATAGAAAATATCCTTCTTTTTCTCTCCTATATAATCCGATTTTTTCGGAATCACATTAATTTCACCCTTTCCCAAACTCTTGGTTAAAAATATACAATCTCTGCACTGAGAGCATTTTATCTCAAGGCAGCTTTCCGTAGGTTCTCCTTTCAAAGCACTTTTAAATTCTTTTATTAGAGTTTCCTTTGGAAAACCTGTATTTATAAAATCCCATGGCAATGGTTCATCAAGTTTTATTGGGAAAAGATATTTTTCTTCGATCTCATCTGTGATCAGATTTTCCCATAATTCATATTTGAAATAATCATTCCAGCTCTCAAGTTTACCCCCTTTATTGAAAACTTTTTCAATCAAATTGGAGACTTCAAAATCTCCTCTTGAAAGGATACATTCAATCCTGGACATTTCAGGGTCATGAGCTTTAATATTGATGGTAGAAAATGGAGAAAGCCCCTTTTTTATCTTCCTTATTTTTTCATTAAGAGCTTCTACCTTCTCCATTCCCCACCACTGAAAAGGAGTGTGGGGTTTTGGAACAAAGGGAGAGATGGTAAGATTTATTTCAATATTTCTTTTTGAAACCTTTTTACCGATTTCAAAAATTCTCTTTGTCATCTCAACAATCCCTTCAATATCCTCTTCCCTTTCAGTGGGGAGTCCAATCATAAAATATAGTTTGATTAGTCTCCACCCTTTTGAGAAAAGGATTTCAGCTCCTTTGTATATTTCTTCATCGGATATATTTTTGTTTATAACCTTCCTCAACCTTTCAGTTCCAGCTTCTGGAGCAATTGTAAAACCGGTTTTTCTTATCTTTTTAATCTCTTCAATTATTTTTTCCTTTAAGCCCGAAGGTCTTAGAGATGGAATTGATATGGATACTTTGTCCTCTGCAAGGCTCTCTGTAAGAGCGGATAAAAGTTCCTCTATATAAGGATAATCTGATACACTCAGAGAACTCAGGGAAACATCTTCGTAACCGGAAATTTCAAGGAGTTGAACTGTCTCCTTTAAAACATTTTGAGGATTTTTTGCCCTGTAGGGAGAATAAATAGGTAGAGCCTGACAGAATCTACATCTTTGAGGACAACCCCTTGCTATTTCAACTGTAATCCTGTCGAAAACTATCTCGTTAAATGGGACTATTGGAGAGGGTAGTGGAGAGCCCTCAATTTTTCCTAAAATTCTTTTTTTAACCTGATTTATTCCATTTAAAGAAACAGGGATTAAAAATCTTCCCTTCCTCTCCCTTTTCCAGAATTTTGGCAAATATACTCCATCTATTTCAGAAATTCTTTTTAAAATCTTATCCCTTTCTTCTCCCCTGTTTTCTCTGTAGATATTCAATATCTCCAAAATCCCATCCTCAGCCTCACCAATGTAAAAAATATCAATAAAAGGAGAGATGGGTTCAGGGTTGAAAGTGCATGGTCCACCAGCAATTACAATTGGATCCCTTCCTTTCCTATCCTCAGATCTCAACGGAATTTTCCCCAGCTGAAGAATATTTAAGGCATTTGTGTAATTCATTTCATAGGATAGAGAGAACCCAACAATATCAAAGTTTGAGAGAGGGATTCTATTTTCAAGAGAGAAAATTGGAATGTTCTTCTTTTTCAAAAATTCTTCGAAATCCGGTGATGGAGCGAAGACCCTTTCAGCAGAAGCCCATTCCCTTGAATTTATAAGAGAATAGATTATCCTGAATCCGAGGGAAGACATTCCAATTTCATAAAGATCAGGGAAGACAAGGGCAAATTTAACCTCTACCTTTTCTGGCTCTTTTTTTATTACATTCCACTCATTCCCCAAATATTTTGAAGGCTTTGAAAAGGATATAAGAAATTCACTTGAATCGAACATTTCATTATATATTTTACCTTAAATAAACCAATTTAAAAAATTAATTTGAAGTAAATAAATTAACTATTTTTTTGGGAAAAGTGGGGGGAAATCCCCCCCTTAGATTAACTTAAAAAACTTAATTTTTTCAAAGGATTGGGTTAATATAAATTTCTTAGAGGTGGAAACATGAAAAAATTTTTATTTTTGTTTCTAATTTTCCCTTTTGTTTTCCCATCCTTTTCTAAGGAGCCTATTGAAAGAAGAATTGAAAAGATTGTTAGTGGAATAACTCCAGAGCTTGTTGACATTAGAAGAGATATTCATGCGAATCCAGAACTATCTTTTCAGGAGAAGAGGACATCATCGATTGTTGCAAATTATCTGAGAAAACTTGGGCTTGAGGTAAGGGAAGGAATTGCGGGAACAGGAGTTCTTGGAATTTTGAGAGGTTCAAAGCCAGGATCGATTGTTGGAATGAGGGCGGACATGGATGCTCTTCCAATTACTGAGGAGACAGGTTTGCCCTTTGCATCAAAAGTAAAAGTTTTGATTGATGGGAGGGAGACAGGAGTCATGCATGCTTGTGGACACGATGTCCATACAACAATTCTTTTAGGAGTTGCCAGTGTTCTTTCAAGATTGAAAAATGAGTTTTCAGGAACAGTCCTCTTTGTTGCTCAGCCTGCAGAAGAGTGGGGTGATGGAGCTAACGAGATGCTAAAAGCGGGTGTTTTCAAAGATATAAAGCCAGAGGTTATGTTTGCCTTTCATGTTGATGATGAACTCATTCCTGGTTATATAAGATACACACCAGGCTATTCTGGAGCTAACTGTGATGGCTTCCACCTTATTATAAAATCTCAGGGTTGTCATGGCTCATCCCCCCATTCTTGTGTTGATCCCATTGTGGTCGGCTCAGAAATTGTCCTTGCTCTCCAGGTAATGGTTTCAAGGGAAATATCCATCCATAATAACACTGTTATAACAGTTGGTTCTTTTCATGCAGGAACTGCACCGAATATAATCCCTCAGAAAGCAGAGATGAGAGGAATTGTCCGAACATATGGAGAGGAGCAAAGAAAAGTTTTAAAAGAGAAAGTTGAAAGGGTGATAAGGAATGTATGCGAGAGTGCTGGTGCTGATTATGAACTCAACTACTATTTTGGAACCCCATCCCTTTATAACAATCCTGATTTGATGAGGTCAATTTTACCCACTGTGGAGAGAGTTCTTGGCGGAAAAAGATTCCTCCTGGAAGGTCTACCTGAGATGGGAGGTGAAGATTTTAGCTATTTTGCAAGGGAAATACCATCTGTTATGCTCGGTCTTGGAGTCTGCCCTCCAGATATTAAAGTAAATTCTGTTCATTCCCCAAAATTCATTGTAGATGAGAGGAGTATCCCTATTGGAGTTAAGGTTATGGCAAATATAATTCTGGATTATCTGAGAAAAAGGTCTTCTAAATAGGTATAAATTGTTGTAAAATCAGTTTGTTTGTGCTATTTTTTGAATGATGGAGCAAAGATTTGAAGTCTCTGATGATGAAATTAAAATAATAAAAGAAAAAATTCTATCGATCTTTTTAAAACATAAAGAGATTTCATTTGCCTATATACATGGTTCTTTCGAAAATCGACGGTTTCGAGATATTGATATCTCTGCATACTGCTTTATATCTGAAGAGCAAGTGTTTGATTTCGAGATGGAGATTGGCTCTGAATTAGAGAAAGAGACTCACTTTCCTGTTGATTTTAAAGTTATTAATTTTGCACCGATCGGTTTCCAGTTTTCAGTAATAAATGAAGGGGAGTTACTATTTGAAAGAGACAGAGATTTAAGGCTAAATTATATAGAAAAATTGGGCTTGGAATACATGGATTATCATGAGTTCTCAAAAGTTTATCTTAAGGAACTTATGGAATGCATAGATAATAAAAAAGTTCTATCATCCACAAAAGAAAATATTACTGTTTTTGTAGAATTTTTAAACCAAATAAATGAATTTTTGAAGTTAAATAGGACAGACTAATTGATCGTTGGTTGGGAGATAGTATCCATTTGGGAAAGAGGATACAGCTCCTCAAAATCATAAAATCTTTGAGAATTCTTACAATTCTATCCCCTCCATAACCTGTTTTTTTCCTTATAGAGATAATTGCAAGTTCTAAATAGGGAGGTGTTTTATTTGGTGAGCTCTGGATTGGCTTTCCTTAATTCAGTGTATTTGGGATACACTGTGCTTTATTTTTGTCTTCGGCAATAGGGTCCCTTGCATGGCTTATTCTTACCCTGATCACTATGTCCTAACCCCAAAGAGAAATTCAATTGACCTACACTGATTTATTTTGTATTATTTAATTGTTTAAAGATGACCCCTCAATCTTTAGATTTAACATTCATAGTAAATGAACCTGGTAAAACACTTAAAGACAGATTTGAACAGCTAATAAAGGATTGCAAGTTTTTTGATTGTTTAGTTGCTTATTTTTATGTATGCGGGTCTCACGCATTATATAAATCATTACAAAATACTGAGCGAATAAGAATACTCATAGGTATTGGTACAACCAAAGAAACCTACGGTTTAATCAGTTTAACAAAAGAGAATCCTGAAGACGAGCCCCCTTTTTCCCACTATGAGATAAAGCAAAAAGTTGAAAACATATTGGAAAATGAAATGGCTGAATCGGAAGATAACCAAAATATTGAAGAGGGAGTCCAGAAGTTTATTGAATGGATAAAAAAAGGGAAACTACAAATAAGGGCTTATCCATCCAAGAATCTCCATGCAAAATTATACATCATGACCTTTAAGGAAGGTGACAGAGATATAGGAAGGGTTATCACAGGCTCAAGTAATTTCACCCAGGCTGGGCTTGTGGAAAACTTTGAGTTCAATGTAGAGCTAAAGAACGCTTGCGATTATGAATTTGCAAAAGAGAGATTTGAAGAATTATGGAAAAATGCTGTTGATGTATCTGAAAACTATGTCCAGACAATAAAAGAAAAAACCTGGCTTAACCCGAACATTACCCCTTATGAACTTTATCTTAAATTTTTATACGAATATTTCCGTGATGAATTATCAAGAACTGATGAGGTTTTTACAAGATACTTGCCAGAAAATTTCAAAGAATTTGAATATCAAAAACAGGCGGTTCTAAATGCAAAGAAAATATTAGAAGAGTATGGAGGAGTATTTATTTCTGATGTAGTTGGACTTGGGAAAACTTATGTTACCGCTATGCTCTGTGGACAACTCGATGGAAGAACCCTTGTCATTGCTCCACCAGCACTGCTTGATAAAAGAAATCCTGGTTCTTGGCGCAATGTTTTTTCTGATTTTCATATTCCAGCTGAGTTTGTCTCTATTGGTAAGCTTGATGAAGCAAAGAAGGAAATTGAACGCAGAGAATATAAAAACATCGTTATAGATGAAGCACACCGGTTTAGAAACGAGACAACCATTAGTTATGAAGACATTGCAGAGATTTGTCGTG
>CAZYPR010000036.1:0-25153 GCA_964649495.1 uncultured Clostridia bacterium
ATGAAGAGTCTGTGAGGAGGCATCTTTCAGAGATTGGATGTTCAAAGGAAAGAGTAGAAGGGCTAAAAGAGAGACTTTTAGATTTTGAAAAAGAAACAATAAAAAAAGCCCTTGAGATGAGTGGATGGAATGTCTCTAAGGCAGCAAAGAGTCTGGGGATACCGAGAAGAACTCTTTATTATAAAATGAAAAAATACGGAATTCTTCAAAAGGAATAATTTGTGCAATTTTTTGCAAAATTTGTGCAATTCTTTGCACTCGCTCTATCCTTTATAGATAAGACATTAGAGAATATATGGTATTTTCTATGCAAAATTTTGCACAATTAATTTTTGAATTGCTCCCCAAATCCCTCTCCAGAAGCCAACATCAACCCTGGCATGAGTCTTGATATAAATTTTAATGATGCCAGACAACTGGCAGAACTTAAGGAAAGGAGGTTAAAATGCCCAGATTTATTGGTTTGATTCTACTGGGGATTTTGATAGTTACTCTTGTGTTTGGTATTTTGAGTTTTTTTCTACTCCGCTCTCTTCAAGACCATGCCCAGAGAAATGTCATTTGGTTTGGGATGATTTCGACAAAGTCTACTGGTGCATAGGGAGCCCTTTTGATTGCTGTTGCAGTAAACTATAGGGTATAATTCAAAAGGAAAGGGGCTTTTGCCCCTTTCCTTCAAGAATTGATGAAAAGAATGAAAGGAGTTGCAAATGAGAAATGAGAGGTTTTTACTAAGTTCAATTTTTTTAATTTTATCTATTCAAGCTATCTTAGCACAAAATCTATTTCAAAAATCAAGTGGTTCTTCTACCACATTTGAGCAGGTTTTCAAGCTTTTGGAAGTTATTACCCTTTCCCAGGATAAAGAAATTATTGGTAATGTAAGAGAATGCCAGATTGACAATGATGGTTATATTTGGATCCTGGATTCCAAAATGTGCAAAATAAGAAAATACAATAGAAAAGGGGAACTTCTTTTTTCATTTGGAAGAAAAGGGGAAGGACCTGGCGAATTCTTCAATCCTTTTTCTTTCTTTGTGGGAAAGGAAAGAATTTATATTGTAGATTCGTCTCGAAGGCTTCTGAGTATCTTTCGTAAAAATGGTGTTTTTGAGAAATCCTTTAAAATTAGAGATGGCCGCCAAGTAAAGAAATTGGAGAGCAGCAATAAAATAATTATTTCAGCACCATTTCTGGAAAATGAAAAAGGAGGGTTCTGTCTTCATATGTATAATGAAGAGGGGAGCTTAATTAAATCTTTTTTCCCCATAGCTGAGATAGTTTTAAAAAATCATCTTTTATGTGATTGGGTTTATTTTGATTTGGACGGGACAGGAAATATTTACGCTATTCAGGAAATGGAGTATAAAATTCATAAATATTCGCCTAATGGGGAATTTTTAAAGAGCTTTTCAAAAATAAATGATTATTACATTTCCCCACCTTCCCAGCCCTTTAAAGAGTTTTATATAAAATCTTCCTTAGAAAATTGGGTTAAAAGTTGGACTCATATATCTGATTTAAATATTTTTGATAATTTATTAATTGTCTCTCTTCACAATTACAAATCTGAAGAGTATTTCTTGGATATTTATAATCTTAACGGAGATTTTATATCTGGTGGTTTAAAGACAAATTATCGATTACTTTGTTTAGACAGAAATAGGAGGGCTTATTTTTTAAAGGAGGAAGAAAAAAGTTTTAAAATAATTTTCAGTATCTTGAAAATGGCTGTAAATATTTCCAATTAGATGATGGGGAGATTATTAAGCTATTTTAAAGAGCCTTGTGAAAATAAAGTTATCAAGTTAATATTTTTATTAATTGTATTGAACTTCATAATATTGTGGTATGTAATATACAAAAGTTCATTTTTTAAAAAGGTCACTCTTCCTTCTTTTAAGTTGACAACTTATGAAGGGAAGACAATAACAACAGAAGACCTAAATGCAAAGTTGAATATTTTAATATTTTTCACTCTTGAAGATTGTCCTGCGTGCCTTTTTGAAGCGGAATTTTGGGGACAAGCTTCTCAAAAATTTGAGAATGACAAAGTTAAATTTATCGGTATAACTTCAGAGGAAAATGGAGAGAGAGTTTCCAGATTTTGTAATGCATATAAGATACTCTTCCCTATTTTATATGATAAAAATGAGGATTTAAAGAATAAAATCTCATCAAAGTTGAATATCAAGGTAATTACACCGTTTAAAATATTTGTAAGTCATAACAAAATCATTCTTTACGAAAGTCCTACAAAAAATGCTCAAGAACAGAGAGAATTTATAAATCGAGTTGATAACTTGGTTACTTCACTATCAGGGAGAAAATAGTAAGGGAGAACTTTTATTTCATATAAAATAACTTTGAGAGTGAACTTTTATTTATAAGTTGTGACCTGTAAGCTATTAGCTATTAGCTGAATTATCCTGATTGATGACTTCAAGTTTCATAGAATAGACTGAGGAGACACCCGGCTCGTTCATTGTGACTCCATAAATATAGTCTGCCTTCTCTATTGTTTTGGGATTGTGGGTTATGATTATAAACTGGGTGTAAGGTTTCATATCATCAATAAATTTGAGGAATCTTCCAAGATTGGCATCGTCAAGGGGAGCATCAACCTCATCAAATACACAGAAAGGAGATGGTTTGAAAAGAAAAAGTGCGAAGAGAAATGCAAGGGATGTGAGAGCTTTCTCCCCACCTGAAAGGAGATTAAGATTAAGTAATTTTTTCCCTGGTGGCTGAGCATAAATTTCAACCCCTGATTCAAGAGGATTTTCGCTATCCTGAAGTCTCAGTTCCGCATCACCTCCCTTAAAAAGCATCGAAAATGTCTTCTTAAAATTCTCATTTATTTCTTCGAAAGCCTGCATAAACAGAGATCTTGACTCCTCATCTATTTTCTCTATCGCCTTCTGAATTGATTCAATGGAGTTTTTCACATCATCCCTCTGAGACTTGAGAAAATCGAGTCTTTTCTTAACTTCTTCAAGCTCTTGTTCTGCAAGGAGATTGACAGGCCCAAATCTCTCAATTTCTCTTTTCAATTTTTCCACTTCAGAAGCGATCTCTTCTAAATTTCCTTCCCTTTCTCCCACCTTTTGCTCCAATTCTTTCAAGGTAAGAGATGCTTCATTCCATGCTCTCTCTTCTATATGAAGGAGATCCCTCTTCAGCTCAGCCTTCTTAATCTCTAAAGAGTTCCTTTTTTCTCTCTCATCATCAAGACTCCTTTTTAAAGAACGGATTTCGTTTTCAAGATTGTCTATCTCCTCCCTTATCTTTACCTGTTGGTATTCTTTTTCTTTTATAATTGACTCAATTTTTGAAATTTCTATCTCTTGATTTTCCAAAGATTCATAAGCTTTTTTGGATGTTACTGATATTTCATCTAATTCCTTCTTGAAAGTTTCGATTTTCTCATTTAGTTCAATCAGTTTTTTATGGAGGGTTTCCTTCCTGACTTTCATATTTTCAAGATTTTTATTTATGTCTCTTTCTCTTCCTTCGAACAAGGAGAGCATCCCTTTTTCATAAGCCATCTCTTCTTTAAGTTTTGAAATCTTATCTCCTTTATTTTCAAGGGCTTCTTGAACGGGTTTAATTCTGTTTTTTAGAGCATTTACTTTTTCATTGTTTTCCTTAAAGTATGATTTTAATTTTTCTATTTCTCCCTCAATTTTACTCCTTTCTATTTCAAGATTCTGAAGTTCTCCCCTTATTTTACTAACATTTTCCTCTGCTCTTTTTCTTTCCTTCTCCTGTAAATTCTTCTCAATCTCTAAATCATTAATCTTATGAGAGATTCTTTTAAAATCCTTTTCATTTATTTTCAACTCTTCTTCTATCTGATTAATTTTATCCTTCAGCGATTTAAGTATTCCCCTTTTCCCCTCCAGTGCAGACTTTACCTTTTCAAAATCTTCCTGGAGAGATTCAAATTCTTCTTTTAAAGAAAGGGCTCCCTCATTAGATGGAATGGAGAGAAGACCATAGGATGAAAGGGATAAGCCTTCAGGAGTTATAAAATTCATATCGGGAAATTTTTCCAAAAGTTCAAATGCTTTCCCAATTTCTTCCACCATTGCAACTGGAGGGAGGGAAAGCTCTTCTTTTAGCCTGATTTCTGGGACCACTTTTTCACCTTTACAAACTTTATCCTCTTTTTTAAGAGGAAATAAAAAACGCCCCTTGATCTTCCCTTCTTTTATCAAGGAAAGAACTCTTTCACTGTCTTTCACCACAAAGGAGGAAAGTTCCTTCTCCCATATATTCTCAACCCCTTTTATATACTTCTTTTCAACCTTTAAAAAATCCTTTAATTTTCCATAAACCCCTTCAATCTCTTCATTATTTTCTGTCATCGAGAGAATTTCAAGACGGGCGGAAATCTCCTTCTCTTTGATCTCAAGAAAATGAATTTCTTTTTCAATTTCTTTTATTTCTTTCGCTACATCTTCAAACCTTTCTTTTTTACTTTCAATCTCACTCTTTTTCAAATTAAATATATTTTTCAAGGATTCAAATTCATCCTCCTTCCATTCTCTCTCTAAAATTTCCTCATATCTCTTTAATTCATTCCTGAGCCTTTCTCTTGATTTTTCAATAGAAATTAGCTCTCCTTCAAGAGCTTTTATCTGGTTAGAATATTTCATATTTTTTTCAATAAGTTGAGAAAGTTCTTTTTCAAGAGATGAAAAAACTCTTTGTTCCTCTTCATAATTTTTACTTTCCTCTGTTAAAATTTTTTCAATTTCATTTATTTTTTTTAACGATCTTTCTTTTCCCGCTCTGTTTTTTTCCATTTCTTCAAGAGCGGATTTCTCCTGGGAAGACCACTCTTCAAGCTCCTTTTCTATTCTTCCTATCTCTGTTTGGCTTTCTTCAATGTTTTTCAGGAGAAATACTCTCCTCCTTTCTTCCTTTTCAATATTTGCTTTTTCTTTTTCGAATTCTGTTCTTCTTGAAAAGAATTCGTTCCTTGCATCCTTTATTTCCTTTTCAAGAACTGTGAACTCCTCCCTTTTTCTTTTTAGTTTTTCTTCTACTCCAATAATCTTATCATTTAAACCCTTCTCTCGAAACTCTGAATCAGAAATTTTAATATTGATCTCTTCAAATTGAGAGATAAGTTCCTTAGATTTTAAGTAAAAATAAAGGATAGAAAGGTCTCTCATTCTTTCCCTTAAATTTTTATACTTTCTTGACAAAGATGCCTGTCTCTGAAGAGAATTTTTCTGTTTTTCTGTTTCAAGAATGATATCTTCCAATCTAATGAGATTTTGCTTTGCATCCTCAAGTTTTTGTTTTGATTCTTTCTTTCTTTCCTTGTATTTTACAATCCCAACTGCTTCTTCAATAATAGCTCTTTTCTCAGTAGGTTTATATGTTATTATTGCTCCAATACTACCCTGCTCAATAACAAAGTAGTCCTTACCACCGAGCCCTCTCTTCCACAATTCGTCCTGGACATCCTTTAATCTCACCTTTTTGCCATTTATCCTGAACTCTGAATCTCCTGAACGATAAATTATTCTTCCCACTGAAAGAGGCTCATCCCACTCTTTGTCATCAATCCATAAAACAACCTCCGCCATACCTGAAGGCTCTCTTTTCTGGGAACCACTGAAGATTATCTCTCCAACCCTCTCTCCTTTTATCGCCCTCAGCCTTCCCTCTCCAAGTGCCCATATTATTGCATCAACAAGATTTGATTTTCCACAACCATTCGGACCAACTATTGCAGTTACGCCTGGATGAAACTCGATCTTTGTTCTCTTATAGAATGACTTAAAACCCTGAATTTCTATTCTTTTAATATACATTAGATTATTTTCCCAATTATGGAGAAACTTTTCAAGACAAAATTTCTCCTTTAATCCCTCCCAATTTTTACATAAGAAGAGGATGAAGTAAACTGAACTGGCTTACCTTTCAGGTCAGTTGCTCCAATACCTTCGAGGAGTATTTCTGTGCCTCCTTCCTTTAAAGTCTGAAGGGTAAAATTAATTATTGTTCCAGAGGGTATACCCTTCATTGGCTCGGTTGATGTAATTCCTATAGTTACTATCCCTGAACTGTTGTTTATATCCTTGAGAAATGAGGGTGGCTTTTCTCCTGAAAGAATTCCACCTCCTGGATTGACATCCTTTACACGAACAATCGATGAATCAAATCTAATCTGGAAACTGAGATTGGAAATTTGAGCGGAAGATGTAAGAAAAACTTCAAGAGGGACATCTGTATTCAAGGGAGAGAATATTGATGAGGGGACAATTGATAGGACATTCTCAGAGGAGGGGGCTTCCTCAATAATCTCCATGCCGGGCTTCTCCACTATCTCTCTTTCCGCAGGAATCATTCCCGGCATCATCCCTCCCTCTTCTGTTCCAGTCCAGAATGGCTCAAGGTCTTTTGGTTCAATAGGTAAAGCTTTTATAATGTGGGGGGTAATTGTAAGAACTATATCTGTCTGGGAGATTGTTCTTTCATCTGCTGAGAAAAGGTCACCTATAATTGGAACATTCCTTAATCCTGCAATTCCTTTTAGAGACTTCCTTTCATCTTCCCTTAGGAGTCCAGCAAGAAGAGTTGTCTCCCCCGCTTTTAATCTAATAGAGTTTTCAATTTGTCTGTTGCCGAGAATTGGAAGATTTGCATATCCATAACCTGAAAGGGATGTAATTGTTAGCTTCAATTCAAGAGAAACCTCATCCTTTGAATGAACCTTAGGAGTTATCTCCAATCCTATACCAACATCTTTATACTCAAAGGAGGTCACAGGTTGCTGGGCAATACCTCCAGCTGCAATTGGAGTGAATGTGGTTATAGGAACTGGGATCTTCTCTCCAATATTAAAATTTATTTTTTTGGAATCAACTCCTCTCAGTCTTGGCTGGGCAATTATTTTTGTGGAGCTATCAGAATGGAGAAAATTTATTAGAGGTGTGGGTATTGAGAGGAATATGTCCTCAGAAGGTAAGGATTTAATCTCTGGCCAACTTATATAACCATCTTTAAGCTTGGAAGGATTTATTTTTGTAGATATTGCGTATGGACTAAGGTCTATTCCATACTGGAGGAGTTTAGACCTGTTTACCTCCATTATCTCCACATCAAGGATTACCTCACCAGCAGGCTTGTCAATTTTTGATATAAGATTTTCTAAAGCCTCTAAGTCAAAGTATGTCCCTCTCACAGTTATTGAGTTTGATGCCTTATCCACAGCAATTCTTGGTGTTCTTCCAACAGTGGCAAGCACCTGCCTAAGCTGTTCTGCATCAGCATATTTAAGATAAAAGGTCTTTATTCCCTGAATTTCATATTGTCTTCTTTTGACAAGATTGTCTGGAGCAATAACAATTGTTTTTGGATTGATAACTGTCCAGAAATTTTTTGACACAGAACAGAGGGAACTAAGAGCCTCCTCAATCGTCATATCTTCCAGCTCTATGGAAAGAACCACATCCTGAAATTGAGGATCAAATAAAATATTTATGCCAAAGAACTTCCCCACACTTTGAAATATAGAGCGTAACGATGTGTTTTGAAATTTAAATTTTATTTTTTCCTCCTTTGTTGTAAGTTTTACCGGTTGTTCGATCTTCTTTGGAGTTTCCATTTTCTGCTCTTCCTTTTGGTAAATTTCAAGCTCCTTTATTAGTCCCAAATTTGAAGGGTCAAACTCTATAGCTTTTTTATACTCTTCAATTGCCTCTCCCTTCTTACCCTCATTCCTCAGAATTCTCGCTTTCTGTAGATGGTAAAGAGAACCTTCATACTTTGCCCTCATCAATGCCACTCTATAAAGAGAATTCCTCGGATTTTCTTTAACAGCCTTTTCAAAATAGAAAACCGCTTTTTCATAGTTTCTGTTTAAAAGCTCACTTTCACCCTTTTCATAATTGACACTTAAAGTGGCACAACTCCATAGAATGATGAAAGGAATAAGGAGAATTATCTTTTTCACTACTCACCTCCTGTAAGAGAAATTTTTAGATTTTCACCAGTTAGAATATAAAGAACCTCTATCTCTTTTCCTTTTATTGAAAGAATTTTAAAATTCATTATCTCTTCTCCTTCTTCAACAATTGCTTCAATTCCATCTATGTATATGAGAGCAAGTTTTTTCTTGCTCGATTCCAAAAAACCTTTGAATTCTAAGCGGGGTATGCTCTGCAAATTCTCTTCTTCCTTTTGTTTTTCTTCCTTTTTAAAATTAGGAATAATAATTTCTTCCTTTTTCAAAAAAGGATTCCTTTTGGATACAGTAATTTTTTTGTCCTTTCTAAGCTCATATGACTTAATCGGTGATCCCTTCTCTTTCTTTTCTTGAGCAAAGAAAGTTAAGGGAATAATAAATACTAAAAGAGTTATTAAAAACCTTTTCATTTCTTTTTACTTGCATAAATAAAAATAGAGATTTTTGCATTAATTATTTCAGATGCTGTTGAAATCAGGTTTATATTTTTTAGAACAATGAATCTCGAATCTTTTTCAATCTCTCCTATAAATCTTCTCAGGGAATCGTATGGAGCTTTAAGAGTAAAATCTATCTTTATTTTTGTTATATTATCTGAAATATCCTCATAATCATAACTTATTTCTCCAAGGGAGATTCCAGAATTAGATGAAATTCTTTTAAGAAAAAGCCTTATCTCCTCTACAGAGTTCTCAAATAAATAATCCCTTTCAATTATTTCGAGCTCCTTTGGAACATCTTCCCACTTTGTATACTCATCCATTAAATCTGAATTCCTTTTTTTTGCTTCCATAAATGATTTCCTTAAATAATTATAGGAATCGAGCTGGGATAAAACAGAATCCTGAAGGGTTGGGACAACAAAAATGTAAATAATTATTTCAATTATCAGGAAAAATAATAGGTATGTTATGAGTTTTCTTTCCTTCTCATTCATTTTAACCCTTCAATTTTATCGATATCAAAAATATTTTCTGCCCTTCTTTTTCTCTTTCCCTTAAAATAGAAACCTTTGAAACAAGATTGTTCTTTGATATTTTATTTATTGTCCTTAGCAAATCATCTATATTGTCACTGGAAATTTCAGCATTTAAACTATTTCCATAGGGGCTGAGAGATAGCAAAACAGTCCTTTCGCTGAGAGATTCTTCGAATAATGACAGGAGCGAAAGCCACGAAAGGTTCTTCTCTTCTATCAAAGTATTTACATTATCCACCCTGCTCTTGTATTTCTTTTTCAAGTTTATTATTTTTTCTTCAAGTTTTTTATTTTCAAGGGAGAATCTTTCCAGCTCCTTTCTTAAACTCTCAATGGCTTTCTCATTCTTGAAGTAAGAATTAATTTCCTTATACAACGAGCGAGAGTCGAGGTATAAAAAAACTATTATCGCCAAAACTAAAAGGAGCAAGGAAACCATAAAGGGATTTTTATTTCTTGGTGGCTTTGGTGCTAAATTTACAAAAAATCTTTCTACTCTGTCCATTCTGGAATCCCTAAGTGGGGGGATAAAAATTTTACATCTCTAATCTTCCCCTCAAGGGAAGAAACTGATAAAAAAGGTCTTTCAAGATCTTCCCATTTTTCATCAGAAATATCCCTTATCCAGATTTCATCGGTCTTGACACTCTCCTTTTCCTGCATCCACCTCATTGTTGAAAGTGCCTCATCCATTATTTCTTTTCTTGTTAGATTACCAATTTTGCTCCTGAAAATCAAAGGGAATGAGTTGGAAAAGCCGAAAAAGGATGTCCCTTTTTTATATCTATTAACAATAATAATTCCATTTTTTGAGGTGGATATATTCCTTATAAAATTGTAAAGAGTAAGAATTGGAATTGATATAAAATTAATTTTTATACCACCTTTTTCAAAAATAGAAATAAATTGCTGGATAATTGATTTCGGAATTGAAACCGCAAGAACTCTTACTCCCTTATTTTTTCTGAACAAATGGTATCTCAGGATAATATCCCCTTTCATGGGAAATTGTTTTTCTACTCTCCATCTTATTAAATTTTCAGCTTCACTCTTATTTTTTGGTAAACTTTCGAAAGAAATAATAAATGTATTGGTGAGGAAATCAGGAATTAAGAGGACTCCTGAATCTATTCTCTTCTTGGATTTTATTTTTTTCAAAATCTCATAGATTTTCCCACCTTCAAAACCTATCTTCCACTCTCCTTCCACAAGTCTCACTAAATCATCATTTAAACCCTCAATAATATAATTTTTTATTTTTTTCTTCTCTCTCAAAGCAAAAACACCTACACTATCCTCAAGGGAGATGGAAAATTGTGGAAGCTCTATTCCTTTAAAGAATTTTTTTATAAATAAAATTTCCATTTTACTCAACAAAAGTCACCCTATTCAGCTCCCTTAGGGATGTAATACCTTTTATTACTTTCTCCAAGCCATACTCCCTAATTGAAACCATACCTTCCTCTTTTGCTATCTTTTTAATTTCTGAAGTAGGTTTCCTTGTAAGAATCATCTCTCTTATTCTATCAGAAAGCTCGAGAATCTCTCCTATTGCTGTTCTACCTTTATAACCAGTAAAATTACAATAAGCACAACCATTTGGTTCATAAAATGTGTGCTCTTTATAAATAGAAGGATCAAGTCCCGATTCTTTCAACTCCTCTTCACTGTATTTCTTGGGAGTTTTGCATCTTGGGCAGAGAACCCTCACAAGTCTCTGGGCAAGAATGCAGTTTAAAGAGGAGACAAAGCTGTAAGGATCAACTCCCATGTGAACAAATCTTCCAATAACATCAAAAACATTGTTGGCATGAACAGTTGTAAAGACGAGATGTCCAGTTAGTGCGGATTGTATAGCAATTTGTGCTGTTTCAGGATCTCTTATTTCTCCCACCATTATTTTATCAGGGTCATGTCTTAAAATTGACCTCAGCCCCCTTGCAAATGTCAAGCCCTTCTTCTCATTAACAGGTATTTGAGTGATTCCCTGAATCTGATACTCAACAGGATCTTCAATTGTAATAATTTTATCCTCAGGTGACTTTATCTCATGAAGAACAGCATATAAAGTGGTTGTTTTTCCTGAGCCTGTTGGTCCAGTGACAAGAACCATTCCGTATGGCTGGTAAATATATTTTCTGAATTTCTTCAAAAGTTCCTCTGAAAATCCAAGATGATTAAGTTTTAATTCAGTAACTGCCTCAGTTATCATTTCTCTGTCCAGAATTCTTATAACCGCATCCTCTCCCCAAATTGATGGCATTATGGATACTCTAAAATCAATTGTTTTGTTCTTAATTTTCAGCCTGAATCTTCCATCCTGAGGTATTCTTTTTTCTGAAATATCAAGATCCGACATAACTTTAATTCTTGATATTATTGATGACTGGAACTTTTTATCAAGGGGATCCATTGCCTGATAGAGAACACCATCTATTCTATACTTCACAATTACTTCCCTTTCTTTTGATTCTATATGTATATCTGAAGCCCTCTTCTGCACAGCAGTGAATATTATTGTATTTACAAGATTTACAATTGACTTTTCTCCATCAAGAATCTTTTCAACAGAAATCACCTCCTCGCCCTCCTCCTCTTTAACTTCAAGTAGCTGTATTGAATACCCTTCTGTTGCATCTTTAAGAATATTTTCAGAAGCCTCGCTTCTTCTCAATGCTTCATGAATAAGAGAAATGGAAGATGCATAAATTTTCACTCTTCTCTTTGCAAATAATTCAATCTCATCTATTGCAATTAGATCATCAGGGTTGGCTATCGCTATCTCAAGGACTCCATTGGATTCTCTCAAAGGAATAAAATTTAATCTGTAGAGAAAATCCGCTGGAAATAAACGAACAAGATTGTTATCGATCTGAAAACTCAAGGGGTCAATAAATTCAACTTCCTTTTCTCTCATCTAATTTTCTCCTATACATTTAATATTATCTCACTAAAGTTACTATTCTGAAAAGGGGAAGATAAACTGAAAGGAGCATACCCGCAATGAGAACTCCCATAAATAGAATTAAAACAGGCTCTATGAGCGAAACAGTAGCTGAAAGCCCCTCCTCAATTCTTTCGTCCCAGAAATCGGCAATCTCTGAAAGCATTTCTGGAAGAGTGGCTGTGGATTCGCCCACTCTTACCATTTCTATGGATATTTCTGGAAAAAGCCCTATTTTCTCAAGGGATGAGGAAAGGCTTTCCCCTCCTCTTACATCCTTTGCAACCCTTGAAAACTTCTCAGCTATAAACCTGTTGGGTAATGCTCTTACAGCTGTCTCAATGGCTGAGACAAGAGGGATACCCCCTTCAAGGAGAAGACCAACTGTTCTTGAAAATATTGATATTGAGCCTTTTTCAATATACTCGGATAAAAAAGGGACTCGGGTTAAAAATCTGTGGATGATATATTTCCCCTTTTCTTTTCTTCTTACCCATTCCATTAAAAGAATTAAAAATAAAAGAAAAATTATTAAAAATTTAATATTTTTTGCAAAAAATTTGGAAATACTTATTAAAAATAGAGTTATAGAAGGAAGTTGAGCCTCAAAATCAGCATAAAATTTCTCAAATCTGGGTATTATAAAAGAGAGGAGGACAAAAAGGATAACAAGAGCAAAGATGAAGAGGAGAGCGGGATAAGAAAGGGCATATTTTATTCTTCTTCTAACCGCGATAAGAGTCTTGTGGTAAATGATAAATCTTCTTATTGTTCCTTCGAGATTTCCTGTTCTTTCTCCCGCAAGAAGGGAAGCAATGTAAATTGAGGAAAAATAGTTTTGCCAAGGGGAAAAGGCTTCTGAAGGTGATTTCCCTTTTTTAATCTCCTCTCTCACATTGAATAGTATTTCTCTTAAAAGGGGATCCTTTGCCCTTTCCGATAAAATATCGAGAGCTCTCACTATTGGAGTTCCTGCCTTTATAAGAGCTACAAATTCATGATTGAAAAGTAAAAAATGGTTATCCTTCACCTTTCTTGCAAAAATAATTCTCAGGTTTTTTATAAGGGAGGGGATATCGAATTTAATCTTTAGAGGTAAGAACCCCTTCCCTTCAATAAATCTTTTTGCCTCTTCTCTGTTACGAGCAAAAAGGGTAAGAGTTTGTATCTTCCCTTTCTCGTCGGAGAATTTGCAATGGTAAATTGGCATAAAAACAATATAAGATAAAGGAAGTTTTTAGTCAAATTTTTTGAAAAAATTTTTTGCAATTCTAATATCTTCTTCAATTCCCTTTTTTAGCTCTTCAGGGTTTTCAAATTTTCTTTCATTCCTTATCTTTTTTAGAAAGAATATCTCAACTTCTTCATTGACTATATCTTCCTCAAAATCTATTATGTGAGTCTCTACACTTTTCTCGAGATTTTTGAGGGTAGGTGCTCTTCCAATATTTGTAACAGACGGGAAAAATTTCCCTTTAAGATGGATCCTTGTTATAAAAACTCCTTCAGGAAGGAGCTCGTTTTCAGTTTGAACATTTGCAGTGGGAATCCCTATTCTCTTTCCGATTCCATGACCTCTTACAACCCTTCCGGTAATAGAATATGGTCTTCCTAAAAGAGGAATTGCCTCATCAACCTTTCCTTCCACTAAAATTTTTCTAACCAATGAACTGGAAATTCTTTTCCCATCCAGCTCAAACATTTTCATGGTGAAGATATAAAAATTCCTTTCAGAAGCAATTTTCCTCAGAAGCTCTATGTTCCCTTCCATTCCTTTCCCAAACCTGAAATTTTCACCAACAAGAATTCCCTTCATATTCAATTTTTCTATAAGAAAATCAATAAACTCTCTTGCAGAAAGCTCAGAAAATTCCTTATCAAATCTAACCGCTATTACATTCTCTATACCCTCTTCTTTTATCCTTTCAATTCTCTGGGGAAGGGTCTGGATTAGAGGAGTCTCACCTTTTTTAAGAACTCTGTCAGGATGAGGATAAAATGTAAGGACAAGGGGCAGAAGTTTTTTCTCTTCACTGATTTTTTTTAGTTCTTTAAATATACTCCTATGGCCAAGATGGACACCATCAAAAACACCAACTGTTAGAACTGTTGAATCCTTTAATTTTTCTATATCTTCAATTCTCTTGGTTTCCATAATTTAAAGTGGAATTCAATACTGAATTTATAAAATCTTCTTCAATCTTTTTTAAATTTTTTTTGCTTTCCCTCTCTTCAGAAGTAATTATTGAATTTCCAAACCACAATATTCTCAAAGGTTTGCTAATACTTGAAAATATTATGAGCAAAGATAATAATATTCCCACAATAGCTCCAATCTTCAAAGCTTTGCTTTCCACTTTTTCCTCAACAACCTCTCTTACCACCTTTTCCCTTATCAATCCCTTTTCTATAAGTGAAACCATGGTTCTCAACACTATGAATTCATTAACAAAACTCAAATCAATGATTTCCTCAACACTTCTCTTCCCATCTATTAATTTCAGAGTTTCAAACTCAATTCTGCTTAATTTTTTATCCCCCATCCCCTCATGATAATCTTCCACAACCTCAAACTCAGGCTTAACTGGTAATGGTTCAAAAACAACTTTCTTGGAACGGATCAAACTTGTTATTCTTGGCCACTCATCCAACATCTGCATTCCCTGCATTAAAATGTTATCCACCTCTATTGGGGTGAAAACTTCTCTATCGTAATCAACTGTTTCTGAACTCTTAAATTTAAATTCTCCATCTTTCCATTTGAAAAGAGTGAAAATAATCTTTGTTGCTTGGATGGCGAGAGAGCTTGAAAGATCTTCTCTGCTTATTAAACCAATATCTACAAGAATCCTTCCGAGTTTCTCGTTGGTTTTCTTTTGAATATTCAAAGCTCTTTCAAGACCTTTTTCAGTAATTTTCCCCTGTTTGATCAAAACTCTTCCGAGCATTGTTTCAATTCTATGAGGAAAAGCCTCTACTCCAACAATGGAGCCATTGTGAAAAACCAGTGTGACAAACTCCTCACTCCTTTTTAAAGTTAAAATACCTGTTCTTCTCTGATAACCGAACATCTGAATCAGATCAGCGAAGGAGTACTCTTTTAAAGTTCCTTCCATTCTTCCCTCACCTTCTTCTCAAAAATAAAAATTCCTATAACATAAACAATTATAAAAAGTAAAACAAAAGTAAAGGAAATGGAAAAAGGTTCTATTCCCTTTAGTAAAAATCCTGAAGATAGAAGAAAAGCGAAAATTATTAAACCAAAATATGCAGTGGAAGGCTTATCATATCTTATCAAACCAGAATATGGAATGAAGATTGAAATTATTCTGTATATATTCAACTCTTTAAATCTTTTCCTCTTTATTTCTTTTGATTTTGAAGCTCTAACAATCTCCAGCTCAGGTGGCTTCCAGACAAATAACCTGTAGCACTCTTCACAATAATCAGGATTGGTTATCTTCAAATCAAAATGGAAGTTAATACTTTTTCTACATGAAAGGCAGAATCTTGATTCTCCATAAAGTCTAGGTGATAACTTTAAAATAAAATTAATTAAAACTCCAAAAAAAACAACTCCCAGAACAAAAAATAGCTCTGAGCTTAAAATACTTTTCGAATTCAATCTCTCTTTTAGAATTGTCTTCCATGCCTCAATATAACTGAACTCAGGCCAGATTAACTCCTCTACCCTTCCCTTTAAAGCTTTCGCCTTCTCTCTGTATTTTTCTGCATACTGAATTTCACCCGTCTTTTCAAAAAGAATTGAAAGATTTGAGTAAGGAATTTCAGAATTGGGATAAAGCATCAAGGCTCTTTCAAACAATTTTCTGCTCTCCTCATACTTCCCTTCTTTCAATCTAATATTTCCAAGTGTAACGAGAGAAAATAAATTAGGTTTTCTTTTATTTATTTCCTCAAGAATTCCTATTCCCTTTTCAAACTCGCCATTTTCAATACTTTTGCTGGCATTAAATGTTAAATAACCACTATCATTTCCTGAATTCGCAATTTCTTCAATTAATGAAATAGATACTTGATTCCCGATAATTCCAAAAATTAGAAGTAATATTGCAACAATAGTCAATCTCCTTTCCTTTGTTATAAGGAATGACCAGGCAAATGCAATAAAGATAATAGAAGCTAAAGCCCATCCAAGAAAAAGAATAGCAGGCAAAATAAGTATAAAAAGATAACTCAAAAGTTTTCCACTTTTAAAGGATATTTCACCTACTACATTGGAAATATCATCCCTTATAAGGGGAAGATACTTTACAAGCAAAAAAATCGATAAAATAAAAAGGGAGATTAAAACAGAAATGAAGAAAGACTTGAGGAGGATTGAAAAGATTATAATCTGATTTTTAAACTCCTTCAAAAAGTAGAGGAAAGTTCTTGGAAGATATTTAAAGAACAGATGGATATTCCCACTTTTAAGCTCTACAAATGCAAGAAAAGACCATCCCCTCCAAAGTTCAGGGTTTACCTCAAGAGCTTTTTTCAAAAACTTTTTAGTATAAAACTTATCACCTTTCTCATAAAGATTAATTGAAAAAAGATAAAGGGCATTGGAAAATTCTTCTCTCTCAATAGGGAAGGGAGGTTCTATAGCTTTAAGCGCTTCTTCCTTTTTTCCACTATCCCACAAATATATGACCTCTCGAACTTTGCGGGTGGATTCCAAAGCTGAAAGCTCAAAAGTCAAAAATGAAATTAAAATTATAAATAAAACCCTTTTCATTTGCTCTTCTCAACAAATGTCCTTTTTAATTTGTAAAGAACAGTGTCGATAAAACTTTCCTCTTCTCCGGTAAGATTTCCTCTTGTCTTCTCTTTAAATAAATCTATAAGGTCGATAAGTCTCTTTGCATATTCAAGATCTATTTCAGACTTCCCTGAAATGGGGTCATTTATTTCACCCAATTTAACGAGAGCCTGAGTATAGAATGGCACCAGAAGGGATGTTATGTCCAACGGTGGTATGAATCTACCCTTTTTCTCTTCCATTTAAACTCCCCCGCTTCTCAATAATTTATTTTTCATAGCATTATAATATTTCAAATTTTCCCTCAGGTCAAGGAGTCAATACAGCTGACATCTGCACAAATCCAATTACTTTAATTTTTTGACAATTATAATTAATTGTTTTATAATTTTAACTGTTTATGGGTGCTATAAAAGCCTCATTTAGGAGTATGAATCTTTTTCTGAAAGATATCCATGAGCCTCCCTCTATTTATAGTAAGCTCTTTGCAGTAAGACTGACCTCCTGTAAGGCAAATTTAGCTGACGAATTCCAAAAGGAAATATTGTTAAAAAACAAGTTAAGAACCCAACAGATGTTCCTTAGTTCCCTCTATTCTACAGAGCCGTCAAAGACATTTGATTTAAGAATAATCTCATATCCTGGGACATCTTCTCACCTTGGGAAGATTGAAATAATCCTTTTTGTAAAAATTTCATCTTCAAATGTTGAGAAATGCGATGAAGAAGCGAGAAAATTTGTCGAAGAGTTACTGGCTCTTTTGAACGGAGGCTTAGAGGATTATGAATTTGAACCAATCTATGAAGAAGATTTTGAGAAAATTTATAATCCTTTTGAATTTCGCTATAATGCAGAAATTTGCAAAAGAGAAAACCTAATTTCTTTGAAAAACCTTCGAAGGGAGACGGTTCTTACTAAAGGTTTAGACTATCTGGATTGGAGCAAAGAAGACTTGGTTTATTTTGTCCATCCACTTATACCATTTCCAAACTCCTTTTCCCGTTTACTCCGAATCCTATTAAACTTATATTATCCCATATTAATAAGCGTTCGTGCCTCGCCAACTTCTTTGTCGAAGGAAGAAATTGATGCTATAAATATTGAGATTAAAAAATGTGAAAAAATTGTTGAAAGTAAAGAATCCGAAGCTCTTAAGATGAGAGCGTCAGCAATAAGCAATATTCTTGAAAAACAATTAGCTCGCCTCTTAGATGCTCCCTTTCATCTTGTAATTCAAATATCATCTCCAGAGCCTTTCTCTTCACATATTATTGAGTCAATAGGCATCGAATTTACCAAGTGTCCTGGAGAGGACATCTACCGACCAGAGGATGCCTTTTATGGTGGATATGATATTTTTTACGCCGCTACTCCTGAAGAAAATTCCAAATTTATAGAAAATTTAAGAAAATTGAATTTTGAGCAATGGAGGAAAAATTTAGCTCCTCCTTCCTTAAAGAGATTTAAATATTTGTTTGACCCTTTAGAAGCAATTTCAGTTTTTCATTTTCCTATACCAATAAATGATGAGCTTTCTGGAGTGAATGTCCGAAGGACCAAGTTTGTTCCACCTCCTTCTCCAATTCTTTCTCTTGAGGAGAAAAACGCAATTCATGTTGGAATAAGCAAGTATATGGGGAAGACTTACAATGTTTATCTATCAGACATTGATAGGATAAATCATATTTACTGCGTGGGACAAACAGGAACAGGGAAGACAACTTTTTTAAAAAAAATGATTCTTGAGGATATAAAGAATGGAAAAGGAATTATTGTGATTGATCCCCATGGAGATCTCTTTAAAGAGCTTCTTCAATTAATCCCTGACGAAAGAGAAGATGATTTAGTTATTTTTGATCCTTGTGACACTCAATACCCTGTTGGTTTTAATTTACTGGAATGCACTATTGAGCAAAAGTATTTTGTAGCTCGTGAAATGCGTGCAATAATGGAAAGAATTATCGAAGATCAATATGGAAGAGCTTCGGGAGATTATGCTGGACCTCTTTTTTTCCAGCACATGCAAATGAATCTTCTTCTTGTCATGTCCCATAAAGAAAATCCGGGAACTCTACTTGAATTTTATGAAATTTATCACTCTGAAGATTATTGGAAAAGATGGAAAGATATTGAGTTTGACGATCCGCATTTAAAAAGATGGGTAACGAAGAATTTGCCCAATATAAACTATTTAGAAAGAAGAGGTGGAGAAATGACATTGGGAGAATATTTAAGCAGTAAATTCGATGATTTCATTCTTGATCCTAAGCTTAGACTAATCTTTGGACAGAAAAAATCTACCATCAATCTGAGAGAAATAATGGATAATGAGAAAATACTTTTAATAAATTTGGCAAAAGGCGATCTTTCGGAAACCAACTCAAGATTCTTAGGAATGATAATTATGTCAAAAATTCTTACAACCGCAATGGAAAGGATAAATACCCCGCCTCATAAAAGAAGAACATGTTTTCTATATGTAGATGAATTTCAAAGCATTGCCACTGATAGTTTTGTGCTTTTACTCTCTGAGGCGAGAAAGTTTGGATTATCCCTTATCCTCGCAAACCAGTTTGTCTCTCAAATAAAAAATGAAAGGATAAAAAATTCAATATTTGGAAATGTAGGCACAATAATAAGCTTTAGAGTAGGTCAAGAGGACGCAAAGATTTTAAAAGATTACTTTCTTCCAGTTTTTGACTTTGATGACTTAACAAACCTTCCTGATTGGCATGCTTGTGTAAAAACTAAGGTTAAGGGCGAGATACTTTTTCCTTTCAGCTTACAGACCATTCCTTTCAATGTTAAACCTAATCCTGAGAAGGAAAAAAGGGTAAGAGATAAATCAAGAAATAGGTACGGAACTCTAAAGGAAAAAGTTGAAGAAATAATTAGAGAATCCTTATCCCCTTATAAAGAATGTTCTTAGGCATTTAAATTATGTGACATTTAATTCTAAATATGTTGCAAAATTGTCACATCCTTTTCTTCTCTAAAAATTAAGTGTGTTGAAAATTGGCTAAGGAAAAGGATTTTTATTTCTTTGTTCTCTGGCATAAAAATTGAATAAAACTAAATGTGAAGATTTTAATTCTTGACGATATTGAGGAATATGTAAATTCCCTCTCCAGAGCTCTAACTGGAGAGTATGAAGTGGTAAAGGCTTTTTCTCTGGAAGAGGCAAAGAAAAAAATGGATAATTCGATCAGGCTTGCTCTTGTGGACATTCGTCTATCGGAAATAGACATGTCTAACAGGGATGGAATAATTTTTTTAGGATGGCTTAAGGAGAACTTTCCAGATGTTCCTGTTATAATGATGAGCGCTTACAGGGACTTTGATTCAGCTGTAGATGCATTAAACCTTGGTGCCTCTCACTATTTGAAAAAGCCTATAAATTTGCAAGAGTTAAAGGAAATTATCTCAAAATATATCAGGAGGATGAAATAATGCTTACTCAATTTCTTGCCAATGGAATTGTATCAGCTTGTTCATATGCTCTTGTTGCTTTTGGTTTTGCACTGATCTATTTTACAACCAAGACTTTCCATTTTGCCCATGGAGCAATCTATACTCTATCTGCTTATCTTCTTTTTACATTTTACAATCTTTTGAAACTACCTCTAACAATCTCCGTTCTCATTTCTCTCTTAATAATAGCCATTTTTGGAATCCTGATAGATGAGACAATCTATGTTCCCCTTGTAAAGAAAAATTCCTCTTCTCTAATACACATGCTGAGCTCCTTGGGTCTTTATATTGTTATGGTGAATTTCATTGCAATGTTTTATGGAAATGAAACAAAAGTTTTAAATCCAGGAATTCAACCCACTCACCAATTGGGCACAATTATTCTTACCAGAATTCAGCTCATTATTTTTATCACTGCCCTCTTCTTATTATTACCATCTCTATTGTTTTTAAAAACAACAAAATTAGGAATTATGATAAGAGCAATGAGAGACAACCCTGACCTACTCATGGCTATGGGAATATCCCCTCAAAAGATTCGATGGTTTGTATTCTCAGCTGGTTCTGTTCTTGCAGGAATTGCCTCGATTCTAAATGCCCTCGATGTAGGTATCGATCCAAATATTGGGATGCCAGCCCTCCTCAATGGTGCAGTGGCAGTAATTATAGGAGGAATGGGTATTTTTGAAGGTCCTCTCCTTGGTGCTCTTCTTTTAGGGATTCTCCAGAGCATTATAATATGGAAGGCATCTGCACGTTGGCAAGACACAATTACATTTATTCTCCTAATTATATTCCTCCTATTTCGTCCTCAAGGAATTCTCGGCATCAGAAGAAGGGTTGAGGAGACTAAACTATGAATTATCTCCTTCATATTCTAATTATGATAAACACATATTCAATACTGGCAATCTCTCTTAACCTCCTTGTAGGCTACACAGGACTTGTCTCCCTCAGTCATGCGAGCTTTTATGGTATAGGTGCTTACACAAGCACTCTTTTAATGATGAAGGCGGGAATACCCTTCCTGCCCTCTCTTTTTCTCTCAATATTAGGTTCAGTCCTTTTAAGTTTTACAATTTCAATCCCTTCGTTAAAACTAAAGGGTGATTATTTTATTCTTGCCACTCTCGCATTCCAAATTATAACCTTTACAATTCTATACAATTGGGTAAGTTTAACTCGTGGTCCTTACGGAATTCCTGGAATCCCGTTCCCAGAAATTTTTGGAATCAACATTGATTCAATTCCTTCCTATTTTATCTTTACTTCTTTAATTGCTCTTTTCTGTATAGGATTATTTTATCTCTTAGGAAATTCCCCATTTGGTAGAGTTCTCAAAGCAATAAGGGAAGATGAAATATCTGCTTCCTCTCTCGGGAAAAATATAACCAAATTTAAAGTAACTGCCTTTGCTATCTCTGCAGGCTTTGCATCCATTCCTGGAGCACTTTTTGCAGGCTATATGCGTTACATTGACCCTACAAGCTTTACTCTTAGCGAATCAGTTTTTATCATTTCCATAATAATAATTGGAGGAACGGGAAATATATCTGGACCAATTATAGGAACTGTTTTTATGATAATTCTTCCTGAGATTTTGAGATTCCTTGCAATCCCCGACTCCATTGCTGCAAATATGAGACAAATAATTTACGGGATTTTAATAATTATAATAATGCGATATATGCCCCAAGGAATAAAAGGAGAGTATAAATTCCAATGATTATTCTGGAACTTAAAAATGTTACAAAAACTTTCGATGGCATAAAGGCTGTGGATAGCTTATTCATAGGCTTTGAAAAAGGTAAGATAACCGCTCTCCTTGGTCCAAATGGTGCAGGGAAAACAACCGTATTTAATCTAATAAGTGGATTCATCCGACCTGACTCAGGAGAGATTTATTATAAAGGAAAGAATATAATTGGGCTTCCACCCTGGGAGATTGCCAATTTAGGAATCGGAAGATTATTTCAGGATGTCAGAGTTTTCGAAAGAATGAAAGTTATCGACAATGTAATGAGCGCCTTTAAAAGACAAAAAGGTGAGATTTTTTTCTTTCCAATAATAGCAAGATGGAAGGTAGAAAAGGAAGAAAAAATCTACAAAGAAAAAGCCTTACACCTTCTTGAATTTGTAGGTCTTAAAGATAAAGCTGATGAGCTTGCAGAAAATCTCTCTTATGGACAACAAAAGCTCCTTTCTATTGCAAGACTCCTCGCAAGTGAATCTGAACTCCTTCTACTGGATGAGCCTACTGCAGGAGTAGATCCTCAAATGATAACAAAGCTTCTCGAACTGATAAAAAAGCTTCCTGAAAAGGGGAAGACAATAGTGGTAATTGAGCACAATATGAATGTTGTAATTGAAATTGCCAACTGGGTATATTTTATGGATGAAGGGCTGGTAACCTCCTTTGGACTTCCTGAAGATGTTCTCGGAGACCCAGAGGTAAGAAGAGCTTATATTGGAATTTGAGGAGAAAAATGTGCGGGCTTAAGGTCGAAAATATTTATGCAGGATACGGAAAGAAAGAGGTTCTAAGAGGAGTTTCTTTAAATGTAGAAAAAAATGAAATTGTTGCCATTATAGGACCGAATGGTGCTGGAAAATCTACATTATTGAAAGTAATTGCTGGGTTCCTAACACCTTTTGAGGGAAAAATAATTTTAGATGGAAATGACATAACCCGAATGCCTCCATATAGAAGAACGGACATGGGAATTGCTTATTTTATGCAAGGGGGGAAAGTTTTCTCTAACCTTACTGTTAGAGAGAATCTTGAAATAGGAATTAAAAACAACAGAAAAATAGTCGATGATATTATTAATATTTTTCCAGATATGAAAAATTGGTTAAACCTTAGAGCTGGCTTACTCTCAGGAGGACAAAGACAACAACTCGCAATTTTCATGATTTTGCTTAAAGAGCCTCAGATAATTCTTCTTGACGAGCCATCTGCTGGGCTCTCTCCGCTCCTTGCAAAAGAGATTATAAAAAAAATTGAGGAAATTAAAAGAATCTGGAAAATCGGGATTGTTTTGGTCGAGCAAAACATTGGTGAAGCCTTGAAAATCTCCGACAGAGTATGTATAATGGCAAATGGACAATTAATTCGTTGCACTGATAAACCTCAGGAACTTATTGAAAGTAGATTTCTTGAAAAGGTATTTATTGGAGGAGAGGAATTCCTATGAATAAGTTTTTTAAATTGTTTTTTAAATGTAATCTTGAAAAGATATTTGATGAAATTCTATCGCTGGAGATAGAGGAAAGTAAGATTAAAGCATTTGAGGAATTTTTTGTTTCCATTTTAGATACAGCAATTGAATCCCTTGAGAAATTTCCTCCGATAAATGAAGATGTTTTTAATAATGCCCAAAAAATAGAGGATGTAAAGGAGAAAACTCCATTTAGAAAGGGCTCAATATATTTTATGCCAGCAAATGAAAATGATATTTTTTATGTCATAGGTGATTTACATGGAGATTTAAATTCCTTTAAAACCTTTTTTGAGAATGTTCAATTTCTTAAGAACCCAGAAAAAAATGTTAAAATTATTTTCTTAGGTGATTATATCGACAGAGGACTTTACGGAATAAATATACTACTTTGTATTATTTTCTTAAAAATAAATTTTAATGAGCAGATTATCATGCTAAGAGGGAATCATGAAATGTGGAAGGAAGAAGATGGGCAAATTTATTCAACAGCAAAAGGAGATAATATGTTTTTGGAATTCTGGAAAGATTATTTTGGAATGGATACTTTAAGGAAAATCAAAGATTTTTTTGATAAGCTCCCTGTCATTTTAATAATTAGCAACGGTTTAATTTTTGTTCATGGAGGAATCCCAAGACCTCAAGTATCTGAAAATGGAAACTGGGATTATAATTTTTTGAAAAACCTTAATGCATTAAATTCTCCTCAAACTCTTGAAGAAATTTTATGGTCGAGACCCGAAGAAAAGGATGATGTTATCATAACCTTTGGGTCTCCTGACTTTTCTTTTGCGAAAAGACATTTTAATCTGTTTATGGAAAAGATTGGTGGAAAAATAATGATAAGAGCTCATGACGCTGTAGGATTCAAAGAGTTCTATGATGGAAAGTTATTTTCCATTTTCTCAACAGGGGGGAAAGGAAACGAAACCGCTTATGAATTATATACTCCCACAGAACCCTTTTATCTTAAGATATTTGATGAAAAAATTTGCGCTTACAATATTTTTCCAATAAAATTAAAAAAAATGGAGGTTTTTCATGAGTCAAACAATCAAACAACAACCGAAGGAAAAAAAGATCAAGGGAGTGGCTGATATTGTATTTTGTATTGATGCCTCAGGAAGCATGAGCCCCTGCATTGAAGGAGTTAAAGAGCATATTAAGAAATTTATTGATGGAGTTTCCTCAAATCCTCAGCTTTCATTTGTCGACTGGAGGTTGGGAATTATTGCCCATGACTGCACGAGATTCTATATTATGGATTTCGTCTCTGATATAAACAGATTCAAAGAGGCTTTAGGAAAGATAAAAGCAGGTGGAAATGAATTTACGCTTCCCGCCTTAGATTGGAGTCTTGATTTCCCATGGAGAGAAAAAGCTCACAGAATTGTAGTTTTATTCACAGATGAACCATTAGAAGGTGGATATGAGCCAGAGTTCCAAAGATCAAAAATGAAGGAATTATGCGAAAAAATAGTTTCTTTGAAATGTATGATTTATTTTGTAGGACCATCCTGTCCCGAGTACATAGAAATTTGCAATCTTCCAAAATGTGTTTTTGAAGAGATTAGTGGGCATGAAGACTTTTATAAAAAAGGATTTGATAAGGTTCTTGAAAGGATTGGTAAGACTCTCTCTTATACCATTCTTTCTTCTCAACAGCCCGTTAGTATGAAAATAGAGAAGGATATTTACAAAATCAAAGAAAAAATAAAAATTGAAAAAATTTAAGGAGATGCAATAATAAATGTCAAGTAGAAGAAAAGGTGAAAAGAGGGAACTA